>JBDOIF010000138.1:0-55011 GCA_041082215.1 Anaerolineae bacterium | reverse complement strand
TCATCGCCGCGCTGGACGCCACCTACGCTGGCGGTGCTACCAACATTGCTGATGGTATGCTGCGGGGGATCCAGGTGCTCAGCACCCAGTCCGGCCATTATGGCCGCCCTGGTGCCGCCCACGTGATGATCGTGATGACCGATGGGCGGGCCAACCGGTACCCCAACGACACGTGCTGGAAGGAGGACCTCTGGCCGGACAACTCGGGCGAAATCAGCGAGGTGCGGGGCCGGGATTGCGTCATCTACTATGCCCGACAGGCCCGCGACAACAGCATCGTGGTCTATACGATCACCCTGGGCGGAACGGCTGACTTTGAGCTGATGGAGGCGGTAGCGGACATCACCGGAGGCGTCCACCGCAACGCCGATCGGCCGGAGAAGCTCAACGCGATCTTCGACGAGTTGTACGAGCGGATCTTCCTTCGCCTGGTCGAATGAATCCTCCAGCAGGCATCCCGTCCATCTGCTACGCCCTTTTCGGTCCCGAGAAGGCCGGAAAGGGCGTAGCTAAAACCGGCTCTATCCGTTTCCTTATATCACGTCTCGGCCTTGACATCTGGACAGAAGTCGGTATCATAGAACTGAAAGCGGAGCGAAGGAGTTGACCACAGAGGCACGGAGGACATAAAGAAGAGGTGAAAACTTTTGGGAACTCCGTGCCCTCTGTGTCTTCGTAGCGAATAGCTTTTCTACAAAACCTGAGGAGGCAGCCTGATGGGTAGCAGGCGGGTTCTCGTGCTGGTGGGTCTGATCATCATCGCCATTGCCATCGGCGTTGGCTTGCTCTTCCTGAGGAGAGCCCCGGCTCCCACAACGGGAGTGCCAGAGGAGGCGACGCCGCAGACGACCGAGATCCTGATCTCCGCCAACAATTTGACCCGTGGTATGGAAATCACCAGGGATCGGGTGCAGTTACAGCCCTGGCCCATTGATCAGTTGCCGCCAGCGTATTACACCGATATCGAAGAGGTCCTGGGCTACATCGTCCGGGTGGATATCGCCCAGGGTATGCCTCTGATGCCCAGCATGCTCACGCCCAGCCTGGAGGGGATCGGGGCGGCCGGGTCCGAAGCGGCCACTCTGCTCCCGAAGGGGAAGCGGGCTTATGCGATTCCCATGGACTTGCTCGGGGCCGTCGCGTGGACGGTCAAGCCGGGGGACTATGTGGACGTGCTGGCCTCCTGGTATATTACCGAGCTGGATGAGGAGTTCCAGTCCCTCCTGCCCAACCTGTATATGTGCATAGGTGGGGAGGCGCAGTGTTCTGGCACCTATGGCCGGCTGGAGGTGTTGCCTACCGGCCAGGTGATCATGGTTTACCCGAGCCAGGAAGCCGAGCAGCGGTATGTGGCCCAGCTCACCATTCAGAACGTGATGGTCCTGGGCGTGGGCAGGTTCGAGGTGACGCCGATCACCGGGGAGACGGTCCGGCCCGCCGAGGGGGGGAGAGGTGAAGCCGAAGCGGCCCAGCCCGAGGCGACTCCGACCCCATCTGCCCCGACGGCCCAGGCGGTGATCCTGGTCGTGGACCCCCAGGATGCGCTGGTGTTGAAGGCGCTGGTGGAGCTTCAGGCCGACATTGACCTGGCGCTCCGGCCGGCTGGCGATCACGATATTGTGACGACGGACCCGGTTTCAATGGAATACATCCTCACCCGGTATGGCGTCTCCCTGCCGCCAAAGCTGCCCTATGGGGTGATCCCGCCTGCGATGAACCCGCTGCAGCAGCAGGTTGAGTCTGGAGCGGAGGCTACCACCCGTCCGCCGCAGTGATGAGTTTGAGGAAAAGCTGTGGAAAGTCGAGAGAGGATCCGGGTTCTGATCGTTGACGATATAGCGGAGACGCGGGAGAACCTGCGCAAGCTGCTCTCCTTCGACCCCGACATCGAGGTAGTAGGGGCCGCCGCCACCGGCGAGGAGGGGGTTGCGCTGGCCCGGGAGACCCGGCCGCATGTCGTCCTGATGGACATCAACCTGCCCGGTATAGATGGCATCACCGCGACCGAGCAGATCGTCCGGGACGTGCCGACGGCCCAGATCGTCATCCTTTCGGTGCAGGGGGAGACCGGGTATATGCGCCGGGCGATGGCGGCCGGGGCCAGGGATTTCCTGGTCAAACCGCCCAGCGGCGACGAGCTGATGAGCACGATCCGCCGCGCCTACGAGATCGGACGGGCCCAGGCTGCCCGTATTGTCACCCCTCCGGGCGGTTTCGGAGTGGGACCGGGGAGACATCCCGCCGCCAGGCAGGGCCGGCTGATCGTGGTCTTTTCCCCCAAGGGAGGGGTGGGCTGCACCACCATAGCTGTCAACCTGGCAGTGGCCCTCCAGCGCCGTCTGGGCGCAAACCAGAGGGTCGCCGTGATGGACGGCAACCTCCAGTTCGGGGATGTGGGGGTGATGCTCAACCTGCAACCCAGCCGCAGCATTGCCGACCTGACCGACCACATAGATGAGCTGGACGCCGACCTGTTGACCAGCGTTCTGACCCCCCATTCCTCCGGACTCAAGGCGCTGCTGGCTCCGCCCCACCCGGAGGCGGCGGAGGCTTTCCTGGCCGGTGAGGGGGGGAGCGATGCGGGCGGGGGTCGAAAGATGCGCGCCGTCCTCAAAGAGATGCTGCGCGAATTCGACGTGGTGGTAGCTGATACCTGGGGATGGATGGAGGATGTCACCCTGGCCCTGCTGGACGAGGCGAAGCTGATTCTGATCGTCACTACCCCTCTCATCCCCGCGATCAAAGGCGCTCGTCACTTTATGGAGCTGGCCGACCGGCTCGGCTACCCGCAGGATAAGCTGGCCCTGGTGATCAACCATGCCGACTGGCGGACGGGGATCCGACTGGAGCAGATCGAAAAGGCCCTGCTGCCTGCTATAGGCCGCATCCCCTACGACGAACGTGCTGGCGTGTCGGCAGCCAATCGGGGGGTGCCGATCGTTGTTGAGGAGGCGGGAAAGCCGATCGCTCAGGCCTTCGAGGGCCTGGCGACGGCGGTCCTCGATCGGCTGGCCGCACTGGAAGCGGAGGAGGAGCAGGCCGACGAGTGGGCCTCTGTGGAAGACAGCCGGCGTATGCTGGGCCGTATTTTCGGGGCTTGAGGTCAAGGTAGGATGAGGAGGAACCCATGTCACTGTTAAGAAGGATCGAGCAAGGGCAACAGCAGCAGCAGCAACAGCAGCCGGCAGCACCCGATGCCCGTCTCCGCCGCCCGGCCCCTTCGCCAGTACGCGACGCCCTCCGGGACCTGAAGACGCGGATTCAGAATAAGCTGATCGAGGAGCTGGACCCCACTCTGGACGTTTCCCAGCAGGATGAGCTTCGTCGCACGATCCGGGAGATGTTTGACTCTGTGCTGGCGGAGGAGCGCATCGTCCTGAGCCGGGCCGAGCGGGAGCGGCTTTTCGAGCAGATCGTGGCGGAGATCCTGGGGCTGGGACCGCTGGAGCCTTTCCTGGCCGACCCCAGCGTCACCGAGGTCATGGTCAACGGCCCCAAGAACATCTACATTGAGCGCAACGGCAAGATCGAGCGGACGAACGCCACGTTCGAGTCGGAGGAGCATCTGATGCGGATCATCGAGCGCATCGTGGCTCCGCTCGGCCGACGCATTGACGAAAGCGTCCCCTACCAGGATGCTCGCCTCCCGGACGGCTCCCGCGTCAACGCGATCATCCCGCCCCTTTCCCTCGTCGGGCCGGTATTGACCATCCGGAAGTTCTACAAGATTCCCCTCACAGCCCAGCGACTGATCGAACTGGGGTCCATCACGCCGGAGGCGATCGAGTTCCTCAAGGCCTGCGTTCAGGCCAAGCTCAACATCGTCGTTTCCGGAGGAACGGGTACTGGCAAGACCACCTTCCTCAACATCCTCTCCGGATACATTCCCAACGACGAGCGGATCATCACCATCGAGAACGCGGCCGAGCTTCAGCTCCAGCAGGAGCACGTGGTGACGCTCGAGTCCCGCCCACCCAACATCGAGGGCCGGGGTGAGGTGACGATCCGCGACCTGGTGATCAACTCGCTGCGGATGAGGCCCGACCGGATCGTCGTCGGGGAGTGCCGTGGGCCGGAGGCTTTCGATATGCTTCAGGCGATGAACACCGGCCACGAAGGCTCGATGACGACGATCCACGCCAACAGCCCACGGGACGCCCTCGCCCGCCTGGAAAACATGATCCTGATGGCAGGGATGGACCTGCCGCACCGGGCCATCCGGGAGCAGATCGCCAGCGCACTGGACCTGATCATCCAGTTGGAGCGGATGCGGGATGGCACCCGGAAGGTGGTCAGTATCATGGCGGTGGAGGGGATGGAGGGGGATACCATCGTCATGTCCGAGATCTTCAAGTTCGAGAGAGCGGGCTACGAGGACGGGCGGGTGATCGGCCGGCTGCGACCGACCGGCGTGCGTCCCCGGTTCATGGAGAAGATCGAGGCCGCAGGTATCCACCTGCCTCCGACGATCTTCGGAGTGGGGGACCGCAGGCGGTTCTGATGGGATTGGTTCAATTCTGTTCATAAAGGGTGTGGGGGGGGTGAGATGAACACGCTCTTGACGCTCTTGGCGATCCTCCTCCTCGGAGGGGGGATCGTCTATGGGGTGGTCGTCCTCGTTCGGGGGCGGCGGGACGCGGTCAAGGAGCGGATGGATACCTTCGTTGTCGGCGAGGCTGCCGCGGCGAGAGAGGCGCCGGCCGAGCGGATCTCCCCGTTCGCGGAACGGCTGGACCGGGAGCTGGCCCGGAGGGGAATTGCGGAAAACATCCGCACGCAGTTGGCGCGGGCCAACCTCAAGCTGACGGCAGGTGAGTTCCTGGCCGGCACGGTGATCTCCGTCGTCCTTTTCGCCGGGTTCGCCTACGTCCTCAAGCACAACCCGGTGTTCACATTGCTGGCTGCGGTGGTGGGCTTTTTCGCTCCCCGCTGGTATGTCTCCTACCTCCAGCGGAAGCGGCTCACAGCGTTCAATAACCAGCTCGGGGATACCATCAACCTGCTGGTGAACTCCATCCGCTCCGGCTACAGTGTACTGCAGGCTATGGAGGCCGTGGCCCGGGAGATGGGCCCACCGGTCGCAGAGGAGTTCGACCGGGTGGTGCGGGAGGTCCAGCTCGGCCTCTCTATGGAAGACGCGCTGGACAATCTCCTGCGGCGTGTCACCTCCGACGACCTGGATCTGATGATCACCGCCATCAAGGTGCAGCGGGAGGTGGGCGGTAACCTGGCCGAGGTGCTGGACGCAATCAGCTTCACGATCCGGGAGCGGGTCCGAATCAAAGGCGAGATCCGCGCCCTCACAGCCACGGGCCGGATGTCCGGCTACGTCATCAGCTTCCTGCCCATCGGTGTTACCCTGTTCATCTACTTCGTCAACCCCACCTTTATCACGCAACTGGTCGAAGATCCGTGTGGCTGGATCATGATCGGGATCGCAGTGCTGGGCATCATCTCCGGGTTCCTGGTCATCCGCAAGATTGTGAACATAGAGATTTGAGGCTGCGGAGGGGGGGCAGGATGACGGCCATCTTGGGGATCGGTGTCGGTGTGATTTTGCTTTTGGGGATGGTGTTGATCGTCATCGGCATGCGGGCCCCGGGTGAGCAGGACACGCTGGAGGCCCGCCTGGCCGAGCTGGGGGCGATGGAACGTCCTCCCTCGCTGGAGGAGATCGAACTCTCCATGCCGTTTACGGAGCGGGTTGTCGCGCCGATCCTGCGGCAGGTGGCAGAGTTTGTGACCCGCCTGACGCCGGCGCAGACGATCGAGCGCACCCGCCATAAGCTCGAGCTGGCCGGGTTCCCGTACCGGATCGGGCCGGGCGAGTTCCTCGCCGCCCGCTATATCCTGGGCGCAGTCTTTGGCGGGGCGATCCTGTTCCTCGTGGGGCCGGCGGGCTTGCCTTTGCTCCAGAAACTGCTCCTCGTCCCTGTCGTGGCGTTGCTCGGCTTCTTCATGCCGGTGGTCTGGCTGGGGTCACAGATCCGCCGCCGGCAGACGGAGATCTTCCGCTCCCTGCCTGATGCGCTGGACCTGTTGACCATCTGTGTGGAGGCGGGGCTGGGGTTCGACGCGGCCATGGCCAAGGTGGTCGAGAAGTGGGATAACCAGCTCAGCCGGGCGTTTGCAAAGGTCCTCCAGGAGATCCAGCTGGGCAAACTCCGCCGGGAAGCACTGCGGAACATGGCCGATAGCATGGAGGTCCCTGAGGTCTCCACCTTTGTGGCTGCCGTGATTCAGGCGGAGCAGTTGGGCGTGAGCATCGCCAAGGTGTTGCGCATCCAGGCGGACGAGATGCGGGTACGACGGCGGCAGCGGGCGGAGGAGCTGGCCCGGCAGGCGCCGATCAAGATTATGATTCCAACGGCCTTCCTGATCTTCCCCGCCCTCTTCATCGTGCTGCTGGGGCCGGCGGTGATCACGCTCAAAAACAGCGCCCTCGGAGGGTTGTTCCGCTGAGGGCTTCCAAGGAGCAAGGCGTGTCCCTCACCAAACCCCGGGTCCTCCCCTGGGAGGCAGCGGTGGGTTCTCTGCTTGCCCTCCTTTTTCCTCCTCGCTGCGTCGTCTGCGGCCGCGTGGATGCCTGGCTGTGCCCGGGCTGTTTCGCAAAGCTCCCCTGGATCGAGGGGCCGGTCTGTGGGCGATGCGGCGTGCCTCTCCGGCAGAAGGGACTCTGCCCCCACTGCCGGGAGGCCCCGCTCCGCCTGGAGGGGGTCCGCTCGGTGTTTCTTTACGAAGGCCCCCTGCGCCGGGCGGTGCACCTGCTGAAGTACCGCCATGTCCGGGAGCTGGCAGGGCCGCTGGGAGAGCTGATGGCGGCTTGGTGGAAGCACCACCCCTTTCCTGTGGACCTGATCGTTCCGGTTCCCCTCCACCCCTCCCGCCTGTGGCGGCGGGGCTATAACCAGGCCGCGCTCCTGGCATATGAGCTGGGCACGAGGGTGGGGCTGCCGGTGGACGAAACGGCCCTCCGGCGGACCCGGTCCACCGGCTCCCAGATGCGGCTCGGCGCGGCCGAGCGGCGACGCAACGTAGCGGAGGCCTTCCGTTGCCCCGACGGACGGGTGAGGGGACAACGGGTGCTGGTGGTTGACGATGTATGCACCACCGGCGCGACGCTCGAGGCCTGCGCCGATGCCCTTCGGGCCGGAGGGGCCCAGGCGGTGTGGGGGTTGACGCTGGCGCGAGCTCCTCTGCCATAAGGATGTCATTTCTGTTACTGGAGGTGGAAGACTATGGAAATTCAACTTTACTCTCGGAATCTGGAAGTCACCCCGCGCCTGCGGGAGTATGTGGAGAAAAAGGTCGCTAAGCTCGACCGGTATCTCGATATTGAGGAGGCCCGCGTGGACCTGGCGGTGGAGAACACCCGCTCCAGCGCCCATCGGCAGGTCGCGCAACTGACGATCCGGTCGCGGGGCACGATCCTGCGGGCTGAGGAGCGGGCCTCCGATATGTTCACTGCCATTGATACGGCGCTGGATAAGATGCGCCGCCAGATCACCCGCTACAAATCCCGGCGGGAGGACCGGCGCAAGCGAGGGGAGGAGATCGTTCCGCCGGAGGAAGCGGAGGAAACCCCAGGAGGCGAGGTTGTCCGCGTGAAGCGTTTTGAGGTGGTTCCCATGACGCGGGAGGAGGCCATTGAGCAGATGGAGCTTCTGGGCCACCAGTTCTTCGTGTTCTTCGACCCCGATGAGGGAGGGATCAGCGTCCTCTATCGGCGGCGGGACGGCAATTACGGCCTGATCGTCCCCCGCGTTCAGTAAGGCGGGCTGTGCGCCCTGTTCGTTTCAGAGGGCCCGGCTCAGCCGGGCCCCTTGTTGTCGGGGGAAGACTGTGGGAGAGGGAATTGACCTCCTGCTCCTGGTCGGTGGGGGAGGGACCAGCCCCGTCGAGGAGGCGGTCCGGCAGGCCCGGGAGGCAGCCGCATGCGACCTGGTGGAGCGGCTGTTGGGGGCCGGTCTGGTGCGACGGGTTCTGGTCGGGACGGATCGGCTGGAATGGCTTGCAGGGCTGGAGGGGCTGCCGGTGGAGGTGGCCCTCGACCCGCCGGGCGAGCCGTTCCACTTCGGCAGGCGGCTGGCCGACCTGATCCGCCGGTATCGGGTCAAAAAGGCGCTCTACGCCGGCGGCGGCTCCGCCCCCCTGATGGGGGAGGCGGCGTGGCGGGCGGCGCTGGAAGGGTTCGCCACGTCCGGACCGGCGATGGTGACCAACAACCTCCACTCCTCCGACTGGGTCGCCTTCTCGCCGGCAGAAGAGCTGGCCTCTGTGGTGGAGGCACAGGAGCGGGATAACGGGCTGGCCTGGGTGCTGGCCCGGGAGGCAGGTCTTCCTGCCCGGCTGCTCCCCTCCTTTGCTGCCAGCCGCTTCGACCTGGATACCCCGGCCGATCTCCTCATCGCCCGTGCTCATCCCGGCATAGGCGCCAGCCTGCGTGCTTTCCTGGAGGGCCTCGACTGGCCCGCCAGGCCGGTGGAAGGGGTGCTGGAGGTGATGGAACGGGAGGGGGGCCATCTGACGGTGATCGGCCGTTCCTCTTCGGCGGCCTGGTCCGCCCTGGAGCAGGCCACTCAGTGCTGGGTGCGGCTCTTTGTTGAGGAGCGGGGGATGGTGGCCAGCGGCCGGCTGAGGCGAAAAGAGGTGCGCAGCCTGCTGGCCGAGTTCCTCCAGCGGGTGGGGGAGGAGGGCTTCTTCGCCACCCTCTCCGCCCTGGCCGACGCGGCCCTCCTTGATAACCGGGTGATCCTGGCGGCCCTCGGGCTCTGGCCCCCCGCCGCCGACCGGTTCAACGCCGACCTCTTTCGCTGGAGAGAGGTCCAGGACCCGTTCCTGCGCCGTTTTGCCCGCGCTGGGGCGCAGGCCCCCATCCCGATCCTGATGGGGGGACAGTCGGTGGTCAACGGAGGGCTGATGGCGCTCCTGGAGGTCCTGGAAGGGCGGCGCGGGAAGGGCTGACGGCGGGGGCCGGTGGTTGTCGTCCGTGGTGGGGCGTGGTATACTTTACTTCTCTATGGACAAGCTAAAGCTTGTCCTACAGAAAAACCTGGGGTGGAGAAGGATGCGTGCAGTTGACATCATCATCAAGAAACGAGATGGCGGCGAGTTGAGCGCCGAGGAGATCGAATTCTTTGTCCAGGGCTACGTCCGCGGCGAGATCCCCGACTACCAGGCTGCTGCCTGGCTGATGGCGGTCTTCCTGCGGGGGATGAGCGACCGGGAGACACAGGATCTGACCATGGCGATGGCCCGGTCCGGCGAGGTGCTCGACCTGAAAGACGTGGCGCCAGTGGTGGTGGACAAGCACTCCAGCGGCGGTGTCGGCGATAAGGTCAGCCTGGTCGTCGTTCCCACTGTGGCTGCCTGCGGCCTGCCCGTGGGAAAGATGACTGGCCGGGGGCTGGGCTTCTCCGGCGGCACAGTGGACAAGCTGGAATCCATCCCCGGCTACCGGGCCGATCTCTCCGTCCAGGAGTTCAAGGAGCAACTGGCACGCATCGGCGCCGTCCTCACCGGCCAGTCGGCCGATCTGGCCCCTGCCGACCGGAAGTTCTATGCCCTCCGCGACGTCACCGGCACTGTTCCCTCCCTCCCCCTTATCGTCAGCTCGATCATGAGCAAGAAGATCGCCGCCGGCGCCGACGCGATCCTGCTGGATGTCAAGGTCGGCAGCGGCGCGTTTATGAAGACAGTGGAAGAGGCGGTCGAGCTGGCCGAGGCGATGGTTCGTATCGGTACCCGGTTGGGTCGCCGTATGTGTGCGCTCGTCTCCGATATGAACCAGCCCCTCGGCTGGGCGATCGGCAATGCGCTGGAGGTGAGGGAGGCGATCAGCACGCTCCATGAGGGGGGGCCGGCCGATCTGTGGAGACACTGCCTGGTAGTGGCAGGGGAGATGCTGGCCCTGGGAGGCATGGCGGCCGACCCGGCCGTGGGGATGGAGATGGCCGCCTGGGCGATCTCCTCCGGCCGCGCCTGGGAGAAGTTCTGTGCCATAGTCGAGGCCCAGGGGGGAGATGTGGCGACCATTGAGGATCCTGACCGGCTCCCCCAGGCCCGATTGATCGAACCGGTCCCTGCCCCCGTCGGCGGCTATCTCCAGAAGGTGAACGCCGCCGAGGTGGGGATGGCGGTGGTGGACCTGGGCGGTGGGCGGGAGAAGAAGGGGGAGCCGATTGACCATGCGGTGGGGGTGGTAACCCATTACAAAGTGGGCGATGAGGTGCAGGAGGGAACGCCGCTCTTCACGATCCACGCCAGCGATGAGGCCCGGCTGGAGATGGCCCGGGCGCGGCTCCTGGCAGCCCACACCATCGGACCGGAGCCGGTGGAGCCGCTGCCGCTTTTCTACCGGCGGATTGGCTAGGGCCTCAGCTTTCTTGCCACAAAGGCACAGATCTTGGCAAAATCAGAGCGCTGCCCGAATGGGCAGCGCTTCTGGTGCCCCGGAGAGGATTCGAACCTCCACGCCCTTCCGGGCACAGGCCCTCAACCTGCTGCGTATGCCTATTCCGCCACCGGGGCATCCAAGCATATTATACCTGTGGTTGCCCACTTGTCAACCCGTCCCAGGCAGAGTACAATGGCGAATCGAGCGAGAGGCAAGAAACAAGAGGCAGGAGGAGGGAAGATGCGGATTGTGCTGGATGCAATGGGGTCGGATAACCGGCCGGTGCCGGATGTGGCAGGCGCGGTGATGGCAGCGCGGGAGTGGGGGGACGAGATCCTCCTGGTGGGTCCCGAGCCGGTGGTGCGGGCGGAGCTGGCCAGGCATGAGACGGAGGGGCTTCCCATCTCTATCGTCCACGCACCAGAGATCATCGAGATGCATGAGCATACCGATGCGGTCAAGCGGAAGCACGATTCCTCCATCCGGGTGGGGATGCGGCTGGTGAAGGAAGGGAAGGCCGATGCCTTCGTTTCGGCCGGGAACACCGCTGCCGTGCTTGCCGCCGCCCTCTTCGATCTGGGGCGTATTCGGGCGGGGGGGATGCGCGTCCGGCGGCCGGCGCTGGCAACGATCTACCCGGTGGCCGATCACCCCGTCCTCCTCCTGGACAACGGCGCCACCACCGATTGTCGGCCGGAGGACCTCCTCCAGTTTGCCCGGATGGGGGTGGCCTACGTGGAAAAGGTGTGGGGAGTTTCCAACCCCCGTGTCGGCCTGATCTCCAACGGTGAAGAGCCGGATAAGGGCAGCATACTGGTACGGGAGGCCTTCGTGGTGCTTTCTGAAAGCGACCTGAATTTTGTGGGCAACGTGGAGCCGAAGGAGATCACGCGGGGGGTGGCGGACGTGGTCCTTGCGGACGGCTTTACCGGCAATGTGATGATCAAGACCACCGAAGCGATCGCCTCGTTTCTCTTCCGGTATCTCAGGAAGGAGCTGGGGGGTGGAGGACTCAACAAAGCCGCGCTGGTTTTGATAGCGCCGGGGCTGGTGCTGGCCCTACCTGGCCTGGCCCTGCTCCTGCCTTCGCTCAAGCGGGTGGCCCGGCGGCTGGACTACGCCGAATACGGCGGGGCGCTGCTGATGGGGGTGGACGGGGTGGTGGTGATCGGCCACGGCCGTTCCAACGCCAAGGCGGTCAAGAACGCTATCCGGCAGGCCCGCCGGGCGGTGGAGGGGGGAATTGTGGAGGTCATCCGCGCCGGGCTGGTGCAGGAAGGCGGGGAGGGATGAGATGGACCGGCGACGGGTGGTCGTGACCGGCGTGGGGGCGGTCACGCCGCTGGCCCTCACCGCCGAAGAGACCTGGCGGGGACTGCTGGAGGGACAATCCGGCATCGGCCCCATCACCCAGTTTGACGCCTCTCCCTTCCCTTCCCGCATCGCCGGGGAGGTCAAGGGATTCGATCCGGGGCGGTACATCCCCTTCAAAGAGGCCCGTCGCATGGCCCGCGCCTCTTGGTTTGCCATCGCCGCCGCCCAGGAGGCGCTGACAGGTGCGGGGCTGGAGCCTCCCCTGGGAGATAGAGCGGGGGTCCTGATCGGGACAGCCGTCGGCGGCCTGGAGTGGGCCTTTGCCCAGGCGCGGGCTTTCTGGGAGGAGGGGCTGAGCCGCGTCAGCCCCTTTGGTGTCACCGCGTCGCTGCCCAATATGCCGGCCCACCATGTCAGCCGGTGGGCGCAGGCGCTGGGCCCCATTTCCGCTGTGTGCACCGCGTGCGCGACCGGGACGCAGTCGGTGGGGGAAGCAGCGGAGTTCATCCGGCGCGGCGTGGCGGATGTGATGATCGCCGGCGGGGTGGAGGGGTTTGTGCACGAGATCGCCATTGCCGGCTTCTGCGCCATGCGGGCCCTTTCCACCCGGAACGACGAGCCGGAGCGGGCCAGCCGTCCCTTCGACGCCCGGCGGGACGGCTTTGTCCTTTCGGAAGGGTGTGGGGTGCTGGTGCTGGAAAGCCTGGAACATGCCCGGGCGCGGGGCGCGCGGATCCTGGCAGAGGTGCTGGGCCACGCCTCCTCATCCGATGGCTTCCATGTGGCCCAGCCGGACCCGGAAGGGCGGGGGGCGGTGCGGGCGATGGCCTGGGCACTGGCCGACGCAGGTGTCAGGCCGGAGGATGTGGATTACATTAACGCCCACGGTACCGGCACCCCCATCAACGATGTCATCGAGACACGGGCGATCAAAGAGGTCTTCGGCCACCACGCCTATCGGATCCCCGTCAGTTCCACCAAGTCCATGATCGGCCACGCGATGGGAGGGGCAGGGGCGATCGAGGCGGTGGCCTGCGTGCTGACCCTGCGGGATCAGATCGTCCATCCGACGACCAACCTGGAGGAGCCGGACCCGGAGTGCGACCTGGATTACGTGCCGGGGACGGCAAGGCGGGCTGAGGTGCGGGTCGCCCTTTCCAATTCCTTCGGCCTGGGGGGGCAGAACGCCTGCCTGGTGCTGGGAGCCTTCGAGGAGTGACATGAGGATTATAACGGACGAACGGTATATCGCCCGACGGGCATTTGTGGGCCGGTATGCCAGCCTGGGCGGGCTGGGTGTGTTGCTGGCAGCCTTTGTCTTCTCGTTTACCCGGACGGAATCGCCCCTGTTGATGCAGGGAGCGCTGCTGGGGGCGCTGCTGGTGGGGGTGTTGCTCTCGTTTGTGGGGGGGTACTATGCCGAGCGGTTCGTCGGCCCGGCGGCCCATCATATCGGGGTGCGGAACGCCCTGAAGGGGCTGGACGACCGGTACGTGCTCTTCCAGTACGTCCTGCCGGTCCCGCACGTCCTTCTGGGGCCGGATGGATTGACGGTGTTCGTCGTCCGGTCGCAGCCGGGGGAGATCCGGTATGCGGATGGCCGATGGCAGCACCGGCAGCGGGCCAAGTTCCTGCGGCAACTGGCCGGCCAGGAAGGGCTGGGGCTGCCGGAGGCGGACGTGGAGCAAGAGGTGGGCCGGCTGAACCGCTACCTGGAAAAGCGACTGCCGGGGCTGGAGGTGCCGGTGCAGGGGGTGGTCCTCTTTGTCCATCCGGAGGTCCATCTGGACGTGAAGGATCCGCCGGTCCCGGTTTTCTACGGCAAGAAGGTGAAGGCGTGGCTGAGGGGGACGGGGGCAGGGAAAGCGCTGCCGGGCGAGGTGCGAAGGCGATTGGAGGGGGAGCTGGCAGGGAAAAGGGGCGAGTCCGTGGCGGGGTGAGGAGGGATGAGAAGGGGATGAAGATCGAGCAGGTAGAGCTGCATCACATTGACCTGCCGCTGGTCCATCCCTTTGAGACCAGCTTTGGGCGGGAGGTAACGCGACCCTGCATCCTGGTCTCGGCCCACGGCGATGGACTGACCGGATGGGGGGAATGCGTCGCTGGCGCCGGCCCCTGGTACTCCTGCGAGACAATCGAGACCGCCTGGCACGTGCTGCGCGATTTCCTCGTCCCCGCCGTGCTGGGGCAGGAGATCGCCTCCCCCGCCGATGTGGCGGCCCGGTTCAGGGGAGTGCGGGGCCACCCGATGGCCCGCGCCGCGCTGGAGATGGCGGTGTGGGACCTGTGGGCGCAGGCGGAAGGGGTGGGACTGGCCCGCCTGCTGGGCGGGGAGAGGGAGCGGGTAAAGGTGGGGGTAAGCGTGGGCATCGAACCGACGCCGGAGGCGCTGCTCGAACGGGTGGAGCAGTATGTGGCCGAAGGGTATGGCCGGGTCAAGTTGAAGATCAGGCCGGGGTGGGATGTGACGGTGGTCCGTGCTGTGCGGGAGCGGTGGCCCGACCTGCCCCTCCAGGTGGATGCCAACGCAGCCTACACTCCCGCCGACACGCCGGTCTTCCGGGAGCTGGATCGGTTCGACCTGCTCCTGATCGAGCAGCCGTTTCATTACGACGACATCGTGGACCATGCCCGACTGCAGGCGCAGCTCTGTACGCCAGTCTGCCTGGATGAGTCCATCCACTCCCCCGAGCACGCCCGCTGGGCGCTGGAGATCGGGGCCTGCCGGGTGATCAATATCAAGGTGGGGCGGGTGGGCGTGCTGACAGCCGCCCGTCAGGTCCACGACCTCTGCGCGGAGCGGGGGGTGCCGGTCTGGTGTGGGGGGATGCTGGAGACCAACGTCGGTCGGGCGGCCAACGTCGCCCTGGCGGCGCTGCCCAATTTCACCCTCCCTGGCGACATCTCCGCCTCCGCCCGCTATTACCGGGAGGACATCGCCGGGCCTGATTTCGTCCTTAACGAGGATTCAACCCTCTCCGTCCCTTTCGGTCCGGGGCTGGGGGTGCAGGTCTTCCCCGACCGGCTTGCCTCCGTCCGCCTGCGGCGCCTGGTCTTAAGGTGAAGGCGAAAATAAAGTTTTAAAGGATTTTTCACCTGAAATTGACCTCATTCTGTTAATTTATTCCAAAAGCCAATTCCTACTTCTTCTTCTGCGTTTTTTTCCTCCTTTGCCACAGAGATTGGGGAATCTTTGTCCCTAAGGGCGGGCTTTTGTGGCGTCAGTTGAGGACCGGACAATACCGGCGTTCAGCGGTCCAGGCTCGGGGAGGGTGAGCCTGTTATGTCAGGGTTCCCTCACCTCTGCCAGTGTGGCTGTTCTACTTCCCCCTGTTTCAGAGAGAGGAGCGAGCTAACTATGGAGATCCACTTCCGATGTCTATCGTGCGCTGTATCCCTTGTGCTGCTGCTGGGCCTGCTGGGCGGTTGTGCTTCCAGCGGAGGAAGCAGTGGAGGGGAAGAAGTTGAGATCGTAACCGTAGAGGTGGGGTCTCTTGTCGCCAGTACGGCCGCCACCGGCGTCGTCCGCCCCCGGGCGGAGGTGAACCTGACCTTTGAAGTCAGCGGGCAGGTGAGCCAGGTGCTGGTCGGGGAGGGGGAGCGGGTGCGGCAGGGACAACTGCTGGCCCGGCTGGAGACGGCGGACCTGGAGTTGAAGGTGGAGAGCGCGGAAGCGGCGCTGGCTGCGGCGCAGGCCCAGTTCGAACAGCTCAGGGCCGGCCCGCGCCCCGAGGAGATCGCCGCTGCGGAGGCTCAGGTGCGGGCCGCCGAGGCCTCCCTGTCCCAGGCGATCGCCCAGCGGGACCAGTTGAAGGCGGGGCTGGCGGAGGCGGACATCGCGGCGGCAGAAGCGCAGGTGGCCTCGGCGATAGCCCAGCAGAAGGTCGCTCAGGATACGTATGACCGGATGGTGCGGTGCTACACGGTCCCGCTCCCCAGTGGTGAGGAGGAGGAGGTCTGCCCGACGCTGGGGCCGCTGGAGGAGGAGGCCCGCTACAGCCTCCACGCCGCCAACGAGGCGCTGGCGGCCGCCCAGAAGCAGCTGGATGCGCTGAGGGCGGGGACGGGCGACCGAATCCGGGCGGCAGAGGCTGCCGTCCTGGCAGCTATGGCCCAGCGGGATATCGCCAAAGCCCAACTGGATATGCTGCTGGCGGGGCCTACGGAGGCAGAGCTTGCCGCGGCGGAGGCGAATGTGAAGCAGGCACAGGCCGCAATGGATGCGGCTCTCCTGGCGCTGGCAAAGGCTACCCTGGTAGCGCCCTTCGACGGCGTCGTTGCCAGGGTGAACGTCGAGCCGGGGGAGTTCGTCGGGCCGCAGATGCCGGTGATACTGCTGGTGGACGACAGCCAGTTCACCATTGAGGCGGATGTGGATGAGGCGGACATCGGCATGGTGGAGGTCGGCCAGGAAGCGCAGATCACCCTGGACGCATTTCCAGGGCGCGGCCTGGTGGGCCGGGTGGCCGTGATCGCCCCCTCGGCGACGCTCGATATGGGCGTGGTATCGTACCGGGTGACGATTGAGATCGGCCCGACCGACCTCCCCCTTCGGGGGGGCATGACGGCGAATGTCGAGATCGTCCGGGAGCGACGGGAAGGGGTGCTGCTGGTGCCCAACCGGGCGATCTGGATTGACTCGGAAACGGGCCAGCCGTTCGTGGAGAAGCTGGTGAACGGCGAGCCGGTCGTGACCGTTATCAAGCAGGGGATGGCCAACGAGCAGTTCAGCGAGGTGCTGGACGGCCTCCAGGCGGGCGACCAGCTGCTGGTCCGCTCCGCCTCCGTCCGCGAGCGATTCCGGGAGGCGGTGACGATGCCGATGCTGGGAGGTGGGTCGGAATGAACCTGATGGCAAGCCTCGAGGTCGCGTTCCGGGCCCTGGCGGCCAACAAGATGCGCTCCGGGCTGACGATGCTGGGCATCATCATCGGGATCAGCGCCGTCATCATCCTGGTCTCCGTCGGTCAGGGGGTCCAGACAATGGTGGCTGATCAGATGAAGGGGATCGGCTCTGACCTCATCTTTGTCATCCCCGGGGAGATCGAGGAGAGCAGCACGAGTATGAAGAGCAACTTCCTGCGCAGTGCCAACGTCTCCAGCCTGACCCTGGGGGATGCAAGGGCGATAGAGGACCCGGCCAACGTGCCCGATGTGGTCGCCGTCGCCGCCGAATTCGTCGGCTCCGGGACCGTTGTCTACGGCAATAAGGACACGCAGACTAACGTCAGCGGGGTGACGCCGGGCTATGCCGTGGTCCGCAACTTCTATCCGGTAGCGGGGCGGTTCATAGACGAGGAAGACGTGCGTACCGGCGCGCGGGTGGCGGTGATCGGGCAGACGGTATTGCAGGATGTCTTCTCCCCCGGTGTTAACCCCATCGGCCAGACGATCAAGGTCAACCGGGTGCCCTTCCGCGTCATCGGTGTGATGGAGAAGAAGGGGGGCACGGCCTTCAGTGACGAGGACGACGTGGTCTTCATCCCCCTCACGACGGCGCAGACGCGGCTCTTCGGGGTGCGAAGCGTCTCCGGAGATTACAGCGTCTCGGTGATCTACGCTCAGGTGGGGGAGGGGAAACGGATGGAGGCGGCCCGCGCCCAGATCACGCGGCTCCTGCGGCAGCGGCACGGGCTGATCTACAGCACCGATAAGGATGACTTCTCTGTGCTGACCCAGGAGGACATCTCCTCTGTGCTGGGAAGTCTGACGGCGGTGCTGACGGCCTTCCTGGGGTTGATCGCCACCGTCTCCCTGATCGTAGGGGGCATTGGGATTATGAACATCATGCTGGTCTCTGTGACCGAACGGACGCGGGAGATCGGCATTCGCAAAGCGGTGGGGGCCAGGCGGCGGGACATTCTGGGCCAGTTTCTGATCGAGGCGATCGTGTTGAGCCTGGTCGGGGGGGCCATCGGCATCGCTATCGGGGTCATCGGCACACTGACCGCCTCCGGCATGATCGAGGACCTGAAGACGCATATCTCCCCGGGCACGATCCTGATGGCGACCGGCTTTTCCATTCTGGTGGGCACCTTTTTCGGCATCTATCCGGCTATGCGGGCGGCGAGGCTCAACCCGATTGACGCGCTCCGGTACGAGTAGAGCTTCATCAATTATTGAGCAGGGCGGTTTTTGTGGAAGGAGGGTTCTCATGGGGCGGTATATTGTCTCTTTGAACAGCAAGCAGGCTCTCGAGGAGGGATGGGTGGGGGGGAAGGGGGCCTCCCTTGCCCGTCTGTGCCGGTTCGGATGCAGGGTCCCTCCCGGATTCGTCATCACCTCAACGGCGTTTCAGGATTTCCTGGCCGGGCTTGGCATCGAGGTCCTGGGCCAGCGCAGGGACTGGAACCGGGCCGACCTGGAGCGGATCCGCGAGCTGCTGGAGGCCTGTCCCATCCCGGATAAACTGGTGCGCATCATTGCGGAAGCCTATCGGAAGCTGAGCGGACGGGTGGCCGTCCGCTCTTCTATGGTGGGTGAAGATACGGAAGCCACCTCCTTTGCCGGGCAACTGGACACGTTTTTGAACGTGGAAGGGGAGGAGCAGCTCCTGGAAGCGGTGAAAAGGTGCTGGGCATCGCTCTTCAACTGGCGCCTCCTGAGCTATCTTTCCAACCGGGAGGCCAGCTCGCTGGGCACTCTGCTGGAGAGCTTCTCGATCGCGGTGGTGGTGCAGCGGATGGTGGACGCTCAGGCGGCAGGGGTGGCCTTCAGCGCCGACCCTGTGACCGGGCAACCCTGCGTCGTGATCGAGGCAGTGCCGGGGCTGGGGGAGGAGCTGGTTCAGGGGCGGGTCACGCCGGATCGGTACGTGGTGGACGCGCGGGGGGTCCTGGCCGAAGCCGTCCCGGCCGCTCCGGGGGCCCCGATCATGCAGGAGCCTCAGGTCCTGGCCCTGGCCGATCTGGTGCACAGAGTCGCCTCGCGGATGGGCGCCCCCCAGGACGTGGAGTGGGTATGGGATGGGGTGGATTTCTACCTTCTCCAGAGCCGTCCCGTCACCTCCCTGATCGGGCGGAGGGTCTACTCCAGCAAAATGGTCTCAGAGATGGTCCCCGGCCTCATCAAGCCCCTTCTCTGGTCCACGAACGTCCAGGCGATGACAGAAAACGTGTTCAGGCGGATGTTCACCGAGCTGATCGGACCCAACGATATTGACTTCAGGTTGCTGGTCCGGCGTATCCATTCCCGTATCTACGCTGATAACACAATGCTGGGGGAGCTGTTCGAACGGGTGGGGATGCCAGGAAACTTCTTTGAGATGATGTCCCGGGACGAGCGGGCCAGGCGTCATGCCCATCCTTCCTTCTCTCCCCGGATGATGCGGGCGATGTTTCGCCTGCTTCGATTCGCCTGGCGCTATTCGCGGGTCGCCGACGAGACCCTGGACTTTGTTGAGCGGCATGATCAGGAGCTGGAGGCCTACCGCCAGGCCGACTGGTCGTCCGGAAGCCCCCGGGAACTGTTGACAAAGTTCGACGAGCTGGCCCGCCTCCACGGCAAGACCCAGTGGGTCACGTTCATCGGCCCGCTCAACATGCAGATCCGCAACCGCCTGTTGGGCTGGCTTGTGCAGCGGTGGGCGCCGGACGTGGTGCCGGGCGACCTGATCCGGGGGCTGGTGGGTCTGAAGGCGCTGGAGCCGAACGACGAACTGCAGGCGCTGGCGGACCAGGCCCGCAGACTGGATAAAGGGCTCCAGCGCATATTGGTTGAGGAGAACGACCAGGCCATCCGTGCCGCCCTCGCCGGTTCCGAAGAGGGGCGGGCGCTGATCCGGAGGGTGGACGCCTTCCTGGAGCAGTATGGCTTTCTCAGCACCAACGGCACCGATTTCTCCCGCATCCCGTGGATCGAGAACCCCGCTCTGATCTGGCATGCCATTGGCCGGAGCGCGGCCAGCCCTGCCCGGCCTTCGCTGGAGGACGTCGGGGCGATACGGGAGGCTGCGCGGCAGCGGGTGCGGGCCAGCCTCAACCGGGTGCAGCGCTGGTTCTTCGACCGTCTGCTGGCTTCCACGATCAAATACATTGACCTGCGGGAGCGGGTCAGCCTCCTGATGTCCCAGGACACCTACCAGATGCGCCGTGTCCTTCTGGCCCTGGCCGACCGGCTGGTGGCGCGGGGCGACCTGGAGCAGCGGGATGACATCTTTTATCTGACTTATGATGAGCTGCGGCAATTGGTGGAGGGGGAACTGGATGGAGCGACAGCTCGGGGGCTGGTGGCGCGGGAGCGGGAGAGGATGGAGGCCGACGCCCACATCGAGCTGCCGGAGACGATCTGCGGCGATGTGGTGCCCACCTGCCCCGTCATGCTGGCGGCCGGGCAGGAGTGCCTGGTGGGCATCGGCGGGAGTTCCGGCTGGGCTCAGGGCTACGCCCGCATCGTGCTTGACCCCTCCGAGGCGCCGGTCACCCTGACCCAGGAGGATATCCTGGTCGTCCCCTTCACCGATGTCGGGTGGACGCCGCTGTTTTCGGGGATCGGTGGGCTGATCGCGGAGACCGGCGGGCAGCTTTCCCACAGCGCTATCGTGGCCCGCGAGTACGGCCTGCCCGCCGTGGTCAACGTCAAGCAGGCGACGCAGCTCATCCGGGACGGCCAGTCCGTCGTTGTGGACGGAGACCACGGGCGGGTGTATCTGCAATGGGTGGCGGATCGGAAGGAGGCGGCTCTATGAACCTGTTGACCGCGTTGCTGGCTGTCCTTGCTGGCTATCTCCTGGGCTCGATCTCCTTCGCCCGGCTGGTCGGCCGGATCGTCGCGCCGCAGGAGGACCTGACCAGGACGGAGATCGGCGTGCCGGAGACAGGGGAGAAGCTTGAGATGCGGGCGGTGAGCGCCACCACCGTCTCCATGCGCGTCGGCGCCCGGTATGGCTTCCTCACAGTGGTGATGGATATGCTCAAGATCGCCCTCCCCACCCTGGCCTTCAAACGGCTGTTTCCCGAAGCCCCCTATTTCCTCATCGCGGCGACCGCCGGTATGATCGGCCACATCTGGCCGGTATACCATCGTTTTCAGGGTGGGCGGGGCCTTTCGGCGGTCTACGGCGGGATGTTCGCCATAGACTGGATTGGGGTCTTCGCCACCTCTCTGGGGGGAATGCTCCTCGGCCTCTTCATCCTGCGGGATTTCCTCGTCGCCTATATGGCCGGGCTGTGGCTTCTTATCCCATGGCTCTGGTTCCGCACCCACGATCCGGCCCACCTGGCCTACGGTGTCATCGTCAACATCCTCTTCGTCCTGGGGATCCTCCCCGAGATCCGGCAGTACATCCGGTTCCGACGGGAAGGGAAAGGGGGAGACCTCTCCGAGGTGATGCAGCTCACCGGCATGGGGCGGGGTATCTACAAAATGGGGAAGCGGCTCGGCCTGTTCGAGGACAGGGCCGGAGGCGCGCGCCCGTCGTAGGTCTCGGATCAGGAGGGGAGCATGGATTGGACACTTGCGCTCCTGGCGGCCGTTATCGGGTATCTCTGTGGCTCGATCTCCTTTGCCCGGCTGGTCGGCCGGATCGTCGCGCCGCAGGAGGATATCACCCGGACGGAGTTCGCTGTCCCCGGCACGGGCGAGAAGCTGGAGATGACCGCCGTCAGCGCCACGAGCATCTCCATGCGGGTCGGGGCCCGGTACGGCTGTCTGACCAGTGTGATGGATATGGTCAAGGTTGCCGTGCCCACCCTGGCCTTCCGGCTCTGGCGCCCGGAGGCGCCCTATTTCCTCATCGCTGCCGCCGCAGGGGTGCTGGGACATAACTGGCCAGCCTACTACCGCTTCAAGGGTGGGCGGGGCTTTTCGGCGGTCTTCGGAGGCATGTTCGTCATTGACTGGATCGCCATCCCCGTGACCTCTCTGGTCGGCATGTTCCTCGGGTTGCTCCTCTTCCGGGACGTGCTGGTGGCGTACATGGCCGGGCTCTGGCTGATGATCCCCTGGCTCTGGTTCCGCACCCACGATCTGGCCCATCTGGCGTATGCCCTTGCCGTCAACATCATGTTTGCGCTGGCTATGTCCCCCGAGATCCGGCAGTACGTCCGCTTCAAGCGGGAAGGGAAGGTCACCCTCTCGGCCGCGATGCAGTCCTCCGATATGGGGCGTGGGCTGCTGAAGATGGCGAGCCGGCTGGGGGTGCTCAAGGAGTCTTCGGAGCAGGCCGCCACCCGGGAATAGACCCGCTTGTGGATGGAGGCGAATGGAGGACAGGTGAATATCGGGAAACGCAGGGTAGTTCAGTTGCTTGTGGTGGCTCTGCTGGTCTGGGGTGGAGGGGCTGGCGTTGTTCCCCAGGCGGGCGACCCCGGTCAGCCCGGTCCCTGTGCGGTGACCAGCCAGCAGGTGACGGTGGGTGACCTGCCGACTTATGTTTACTATCCCTCTGGCAGTAGCTGTGGAGAGGGGCTGGCCGCCCCCTACCCGGCTATCCTCTTCGCCCACGGCTTCACTATGTTCGGGCTGACCAACGGAGCGACGGACAACGCGGGGAATGGGAGGCATCTGGCAAGCTGGGGGTATGTGGTGGCGATCCCAAGGCTGCCGGACGATGTGGAGGACCGGTTGACGGCTATGCAGGCCCTGCTCTCCTACCTGGAGACGGAGAACGGCACGCCGGGTTCCTATCTGTATCAGAAAGTGGATACGAACCGGATCGGCGCCGCTGGCCACTCCTTCGGCGGGCAGACGGTCCTGCAACTGGCGGCCCACGACGATCGGGTGAAGGCTGTGGTGGCGCTGGACCCGGTGTATCACCAGGGAGGGTTCGGCTCAGGAGAGGGGCCGGTGATCTGGGACCCGGAGGCCGAGGGTCCACAGATCGAGGTGCCTGCCGCTATCCTGGGAGCTCCGGCCCAGGAGTGCAACTCGAATGCGGACTACGCGGAGATCTACCCCCACGTCGGCGCGACGCATAAAGCCTCCTTCCTTGTGGCGGGCGCCAGCCACTGCCACTTTATGGATCCGGGAGACTCCCTTTCCCTCTGTTATTTCTTCTGCGGCGGTGGGGCGCAGGATGCTGAGATCACCGACCTGATCCAGAAGTACATGACGGCCTGGTTTAACTACTACCTCCATCTGGATACGGACTTCTACACCTATCTCTACGGTGCAGAGGCGTCGGCGGACCTTTCCGGCGGGGTGATCGAGGAGCGGCGGGTGGACACGGCGCCGCGGAGGGTTGCCGCCACGGCCCTGGTGGGGGCCGTTGAGCTGACCTGGGAGCTGTACGGCCATCCCATCATCGCCGGTTACAATATCTACCGCCGCTCCGCCGGAGGTGCGTATCCGCCGGCCCCCCAGGTCAAGGTCGGGCGGGTCTCCAGCTACCTGGACAGGGGGCTGACGGCCGGGCAGGTCTACTCCTACGTGCTCTGCAGTCGGGACAGCGCCGGGAACCCCCACCAGCTCTCCAGCGAGGTCTCCGCCGTGCCCGTGGGAATCGAGTCCCTGACGCACAAACTCTACCTTCCCGTCGTGCTGCGTTCCTGGCCCTGAGCGGCGGCGTCTGCCCACAGCGCAGCGGCCAGCAGTCCGGCCAGCGCCAGGGCTGCGCAGAAGGGGGCCGGACTGCCTCCCCATACCCGCAGCTCGGCCCCTATCCGTCCTGCCGGCGAGCCCAGGAGTCCGGCGAGGGTGCCCATCAGTCCCACAAACGCCCCTCGCCGCCGGTCTTCGACTGCGCCCATCAGCAGGGCGCTGTAGGCGATCGAGGCAGCGGGTCCGGCGCCGGTGGACAGCACGAAGCAGGCGGTGGAGAACCACCCGGTGGGCAGAAGCGCCCAGGCCAGGAGGCCGCCTCCCATGATCAGCCCCGCCGCTGCCAGCATCCGACGATGCCCCATCCGGTCCCCCAGCCATCCGGCGAGCGGCGCGGACAGGATCGCCGAGCCGCTCCCGAGGGCGAACAGGAGGTTGAGGCGGACGTTATCCAGTCCCAGGACCTGTCGGGCGTGGAGGGCGATGAAGGGGCCGCCGTGGAGGAGGTTGAGGAAGAGGGCGTAAAGTGTGCCGATGAGCAGGAACCGGGCTGCTGTCCGTCGGCCTGCTGCCTGCCCGGCCACGGGGGATAGGGTGGGGGAAGGGACTGGCCGCAGGGTTTCGCGCAGCAAAATGAGCCGGACCAGGCTGACGAGGATGCCCACCGTTACAGTGCTCCAGAGGAGGGCGGGCAGCCTGGTGAAGGTAAGGAGCCAGGCCCCCAGGGCGGGACCGGCGGCGCTGGCGATCTGGGAGCCGAAGGAGACTGTGCCGAAGGCCCGTCCCCGCTCCTCCGGTGGGACCGATTCGGCCAGCAGGGCGTTGAAGCCGGGGGATTGCAGGGAGGCAAAGGCGGCCAGGGCCAGGTGGCCGACCAGCAACTGCTGCCAGCTCCCCGCCCCGGCCATCCCCGCCACGGCTACCACCACCCCGAAGACCGGCAGCACCGCCACCGGCTTCCGCCCCACCCGGTCGGCCAGCAGCCCGCCGAGAAGCTGGAAGAGGGCAAAGGCAGCGGCGAAAAGGGAGAAAGCGGTGCCGATCTGGGTGTCGCTGGCCCCCAGGTCGGCATAATGGGTGGGCAGCAGCCGCTCCCACGTCAGCCGGGCCCCCAGCATCGCAGTAACGGTGAGGGCCAGCACAGGGACGTTGCGGCGCTGTCGCCTGTCCTCCCAATCCATTCCCCCCATTCCTGTGTCCCCGCGTCCCTTTATCCTCCCGCTCCCTCACTGACCAGCGGTGGCAGCGCTTTCCCTTGCTCGTCGCCGCCGCGCCAGCTCCCGCCGTATCCTGGCGAACCGGCTCCGGGTGATGGGATAGCGCCAGGCCACCAGGATCGAGACGATCAGCAATACGGCCGGGAGGACGGAGATGAGCAGCCGCAGGCCGGTCAGCGCCGAGATCGGCTGGATGGGGGTCGGGTTGGCGGCTGTCGGCTGGACGTAGCCGGTCCAGCGGAGCACGGCCGGCATAAGCGCCAGCACTGCCGCACGGGCCAGCTTATCCACGAAGACCGCCACGCCGGTGTAGGCCCCCTCCTGCCGCAGCCCGCTCATCAGCTCGTCCACCTCCAGGACGTCCGGATCCATCGCCCTGGGCATCAGGTGAGCGGCGGAGACTCCGAAGCCGGCCAGCGCGGCGATCACGTAGGCTGGCCATTTGGTCTGCTGGGGAACAAGCAGGATGGAAAGCATCACTGCCGCCCAGGTAGAGGCGGCGATGATGTAGGCCGTCTTCTTTTCAAAGCGACGGGAGAGCCAGAGCACCAGCGGCAGGCAGAGGAAGGCCACCAGCATGATCGTCCCCTGGACCAGCGAGGTCTCATCCTCCGTCATCCCGGTCCAGTAGATGAGGAAATAGGCGAACACTCCCTGGGCGACGACCACCGGCATCCAGCTCAGGATGCGGATGGAGAGGGTGTAGCGGAAGGCGTAGTTGCGCAGTACGAAGCGGAAGGATTCCCACAACGGCGGCGGGCTTTCCACCTGGAACTCCGGCCGCTCCTTTGTGCCGAAGAAGACCGCCAGAAATGGAGGAACGGAGAGCGCGCCGAAGAGCAACCCGACGATCAGGAAGGCGCGGGGGTCCCGCTCGGGGAACGCCGGGAAGATGACCAGGCCCAGCAGGAGCGGCACGGCCAGCGAGGCGCCGATGTTGAAGGCCATACGGTAGGTCACCAGCGAGGTCCGTTCGTCGTGGTCCAGCGTCAGCTCCGGTGTGAGGGCCAGGTAGGGGCAGCTCACGGCGGTGAAGGCGGCCTCGAACAGGATGTAGGCGAGGGTGTAGTAGGCGAAGAGGAGCGCCTGGCTTTTGAAGGGGGGGATCAGCCAGAGGAGGGCGAAAGCGGTGCCGAAGGGGACCGCGCCGAAGAGCAGGTAGGGCCGCCGCCGCCCCCAACGGGTCCGGGTCCGGTCGGAGAGGAAGCCGAAGAGGGGGTCGTTCAGCGCATCCCAGATAGTAGCGACGAGCCAGAAGAGGCTCACCAGCCGCAGGTCGAGCCGGGCGATGTCGGTGAGGAAGATGGTGTACCAGAAGGGGATGATCGTCCCCGGTCCGGAGGCATAGCCGACCTCGCCGACGGCGTAGGCGACCTTGGTCCAGAAGGGCAGTTTCTCCGCTTGTTCGCTCATCATTCCTCCAGATCGGATTTGCGCGGTTCTATCCTTACGAATGACACGAACAGGCCGAATCCCACGAATGGTTCCGGGTGGTTCCGACTTATTTGAGCCTTTTTCTCACGATTCGCGCCATTTGCCTGATTGGTGGGATTCGTGATCCACTGCTCGGCCTTTCAGAGCTTCCCACACGCGGAACCGGCGGTTCTCCCAGACCACCCGCACCGGGCCGAAGGCTTCCTTCAACCAGGGCCCGTAGGGGAGGAAGCGGTTGGCGACCAGGTAAAGGCGTCCTCCTGGCCGCAGGAGCCGGGCGGCGGCGGTGATGAAGTGGCGGGCAAGGCCCGGCTCCGTCCCTATATCCTGATGGAAGGGCGGGTTGGTGACGACGACATCGTGGGAATAGCCTGGCAGGTCCGCTCCGCAATCGGAGAGGCGGACCTCAGCATTGGCAATTCCGTTGGCCGTCAGTGTGCGCCGTGCCGCCTCCACCGCCCGCAGGTCCACATCCACCAGCGTCACCCATCCCCCGACGGCCCGTCGCGCCGCCGCCACCCCCACCAGCCCCGTCCCGCACCCCAGGTCCACCACCCGGTCGGCGGGGCCGATTTTCATCGCCTCCACCAGCGCCCACGTCCCCTCATCCAGCCGGTCCCAGGCGAAGACCCCCGGCTTGCCCACCACAGGCGTCTCCAGCCCGTCCAGCCGGACCGTGTGGGTCTGGTATACAGGCTGGGGGATGGCATAGCTGCGGCCCGTGGAGCGGACCGCCAGGGCGACGTGGTAGCCCTTCTTCTGGCGGACCACGCCGCAGTGGCCGAAGAGCTTCTGGGCGGCGGCGATGGCGGAGCGGACCCCTGCCTGTCGGTGGGCGACAAAGTAGAGGGTGCCGCCGGGCCGCAGGACGGCTGCTGCGCCGGCGAGCAGTTCCTCCTGCACGGCCCGTTCCCTGGGGAGGTGGCAGAGGACCCGGTCGAAGGAGGCCGGCTCGAGGCCAGCGCAGCCGTCGGCCAGGCGGACTTCGGCGTTGGTGATGTTGTTGGCGGCCAGCGTCTGGCGGGCGCAGGCCACTGCGGCCACATTGCAATCCACCAGCACCGCCCTGCCGCGACGGGCCTCCATTGCTGCTACAGCCCCCATCACCCCGGTCCCGCATCCCAGGTCCAGCACGTGGTCTGTCTCAGCGAACTCGGCCACCTCCAGCAGGGCGGCCGTGCCGGGGTTGAGCCGGTCCCACGACCAGACCCCGGGCTGTCCGACGAGGGTGAGCGTCCGGCCGTGGACGGAGATGGTGAAGCTATAAGCCTTCCCCTGGTTGTTCATGGGGGAGCATTTTAGCACAGGACGGGGCGGAAGACGAATCGGAGGGGAATTGTATGGGCGGTTACGAAACCCCTATCTCCCCCAGCATCCGGACCACTTCCCTGGGCAGAGCGGCTGGCTTCTTTCCCACAGCGTAGCAGCCCCAGATCAGTTGCGCCGTCCGCTCCACCACCTCCAGGATGTTGCAGGCCCGCCGCAGGCCTGTCGCCGCCACCACCACGCCGTGGTTCTGCAGCAGGCAGACGGGATTCCGGCCCATCGCCTTCACCACCGCCTCCGCCAGTTCCTTCGTTCCCGGCATAATGAACGGGACGACCGGCACCTCCCGGAAGAAGGCCGCTTCGGTGGTGACGGGCAGGAACGGCAGCCCGCTCAGGGCCAGAATCGTTGCATAGGGCGCGTGGGCATGAACGATTGCCTGCACATCCGGGCGGGCCCGGTAAATCGCCGTGTGCATTGGCCACTCCGACGAGGGGGCCGGGACCCCCTCGTCCAGGACGTTTCCCGTCAGGTCTATCCGCACCATCAGTTCGGGCCGCAGGTCGCCCTTATAGAGTTGACTGGGCGTGATCCAGCACTCCTCCAGGCCCTCTATCCGCACGCTCACATTCCCGCCGGTAGCGGTGATAAGCCCCAACTGGTAGAGTTCGTTGATCGCCCGGACCATCTCCGCGCGCGGGTCTTCCTGGATGTGGCGCAGGCTGTCAGCCTGCGCTGCGCGGGCCGGCGCGGCCACCGGAGTATAGGGCAGGCTCTCAGCCTGCCCTACGCCCACCTCCTCCCGTGCCGCCGTGTAGAGGCGGATCAGGTCGCCCTGGACCCGCTGGACACCCATCGCGGTCCGGACGTCCCCGCTGAAGGAGAGTTTGCCGCTCATCGCTGCCTTCTGCCCGCTGATGCGGCCCGTCAGGATGCCGTCCAGCACCTCCGCCGTCGCCTTCATGCGGACTTCCGCCGGGGCAGGCGGCGCGCCCAGCCCGGCGAATACCTCCCCGTCCCGAAAGCCGATATGAAACTCCAGCCCCAGGTCGGTCATCGTGTAGTGGGTGGTCACCCGTCGCTTCGCGGCAAAGGCCACGAGCGCCGGGTCGGCGACGGCCTTCTCGCAGAACCGGCGCAGGAGTTCCTCAACCGTATTGCGTACTGCGTGTTCCGTGTTCATTGCGACCTCTCTCCTTGCGACCTGCTTCATTGGAAGCGGGGAAGCAGGGACCCCCACCCCTACTCCCCCTCCCTCGTAAACGGGGGAGGGGGCTGGGGGGTGGGGGTGCCCTGCGACCTGCAGGTCCACAATCGCCGGGCCGGGCCGCCCTTCCAGCGTCTCCAGTATCCGTTCATCCGCTCCCCGGCGTGGCCCCGTCCAGGAGAAGCCCTCCAGCACCTGCGGATTAAGGATGTGGCGCGGCCGCTCCCCGGCCAGCATCCGCTTCAGGTCCTCCACAACGATGCGGCCCTGATGCGCGGCCACCTCCTCCGTGTTTCCCCCGATGTGCGGCGTGGCGATGACGTTGGGGAGTTGCAGGAGCGGGTGATCCGGGGCAGGCGGCTCCACGGAGAAGACGTCCACCGCCGCTCCGGCCAGGTGCCCGCTTCGCAGCGCTTCGGCCAGCGCCTCCTCGTCCACCAGCGCGGCGCGGGCCGTGTTGACCAGAAACGCCCCCCGTTTCATCCGGGCCAGCGCCTCGCGCCCGATGAGTCCCCGCGTCTCGTCGGTGACCGGCGCGTGCAGACTCACGAAATCGCTTTCAGAAAGCAGCGTCTCCAGGGAGGCGGGTTCCGCGTCGTACCGTGCGGCCTCCTCCGGGCGGACGTATGGGTCGTGGACCAGGAGCCGGACCCCGAAGGGAATCAACCGCCGGGCGACCTCCCGCCCGACCGCGCCCAGCCCGACCAGCCCCACCGTCTTCCCCCAGAGCTCCCGGCCCAGGAAGGTCTCGTACGCCTGCCCCATCCGGCCCATGTCCCCCGCCTCGCCGCCCGGCTGGCGGAGAAACTCATCCGCGGGGACGAGTTTGCGGGCCAGCGCCAGCATAAAAGCCACCGTCAGGTCGGCGACAGCGTCAGCGTTGCGCCCCGGCGCGTGGAGGACGGGGATGCCCAGCGCGGTGCAGGCCGCCACGTCCACGTTCACCGCCTGCCCCCGGCAGGCGACGACGACTCGCAGATCGGGCAGGGACCGCAGCGCCTCCAGGTCCACGATGTCCACCTCGGTGATGAAGACGTGGACCCCCTGCAGCGCCTCCACCAGGTCCTCCCCGGTGAGCACCCGGAGCGTCTCCCGGTAGTTGGCGTACTCCACCTCCCCCAGGCGGCGCAGTTCGGCAAGGCTCTCTTCATCCATCTGGGCGGTGACCAGGATTTTGGGGCGGAACGCAATCTTTACAGGCCTGGCGGCCTGCCCTACGGCGGATTCGATCATCCGCGCGGCGGCCCGGTCGTGGCCGTCGGCCAGCGCCGCGCGCAGGTCCCGCCATTCGGCGTAGAGGGCCTCGTAGGTGCGGGCGTTCTCTTCGTTCGGGTGGACGGTGCGGATGTGCGCCAGACGCGCCGCTCCCTCCGCCGGGTCCGCGAAGAGCCCGGCGCCGACCCCCGCGCAGACCGCCGCGCCCAGGGCCGTCCCCTCCGGGATTTCGGAGACCCGCACAGGCCGCCCCAGGACGTCGGCGACCAGTTGGGACCAGAAGAGGCTACGGGTGAGGCCACCGGTCATGCGCAGGCTAACAGCCTGCGCTACCAGCGCCGCGACCTGCTCCACGTTGGCCCGCAGGACGAAGGCCAGCCCCTCCAGGACGGCCCGGGCCAGGTCTGCCCGGCGGGAGGGGCCGTCGCCGCCCAGGAAGGGGGAGAGGGTGAGGCTTCCCACCGGGAAGGCCATCGCGCGGGCGTTGAAGACCTGCCCGCCAAATGTGGAGAGGACGCCTCCGGCGCCGGGCCGGGCCTGTGCCGCCTCTCCGATCAGCCGGGCCGCCGGCCGGGGCGACTCCGGGAAGAGCAGCTCCGCCAGCCAGTCCAGCGCCTCTCCCAGCGGTCCGGCGTTGCTCTCCACGACCCAGCGATCGGGCAGGAGGTGGGGGCGGGTCCAGAGCCGGCCCTCCGGGTCCAAGACGGGGCGGTCGGCCACCCCCTGGACGGGCCCCGTCGTTCCGGCAGCGATGCCCACGTCGCCCGGGCTGACCGCGCCCAGGGCCAGCAGCGCGCACTGGGTATCGGCCCCGCCGACGGCCACCGGAATCCCCGGCATCAGCCCCAGGTCGGCGGCGGCGGAGGCCGTCAGGCGGCCCAGGAGCGTCCCCGCCAGGCGGACGGGCGGAAAGAGCGACGCCGGAAGCCCCAGTTCCGCCAGCCAGTCCCTCATCCACTCCCGCCGGACGACGTCAAAGAGCATCGTCTCCCCGGCGTGGGAGAGGTCCGTTGCTATCTCTCCGCAGAGGCGATAGGCGACCCAGTCGCCCACGGTCAGCGCGGCCGCGCCCTCCAGCCACCGGGGATGATTCCGGGCCAGCCAGACCAGACGGGGGGCCATCAACATCGGCGCAGGCCAGCAGCCGGTGCGGGTGCAGACCCGCGCGCCCGGTCCGGCGGCCATCTCCATTCCCTCGGCAGCCGCGCGGGCGTCCCGGTTGGGGACGGCGAAGAGGACCCGTCCGTCCCGGACTAGGACCAGGCTGTGGCGCATGGAGGCGGCGGCGATGCCCGCGACCTCGGCGGGTGCGGCGCCAGCGCGGGCCAGCGCCTCCCGGACCGCCTCCGCCAGCAGGGCCCAGTTGCGTTCGGTGTCAAAGTCGTACGCCCAGCCGCCGTCGCCCGCAGGAGGGTGTTCCCACCGGCGGACGGCGACGGTCGTCCGCCCGCTCTCCATATCCACCAGCAGGGCCCGGACAGAGCCGGAGCCAGCATCCAGTCCTGAAAGGTATCTGGCCATCCTGTTCCTCCTACGACGCGTAGCCGTGGGCGCGATACCATTCCACCGCCTTGCGCAGCGCCTCCCGCGCCGGACGGTAAGTGTATCCGAGTTCTCGCATCGCCTTGCTGGAATCGTAATACTCCTTCTGGCGTGAGATGCGGACCTTTTCCGGCGTGGCGGCTGGGATATGCCGGGGATTCAGGCGGGCGATCGCGACGTCCACATACGACCAGGCGAGGGCCACGCTGTGGGGGATGCGCAGACGGACCCGGGGGCGACCAGAGACCTCTGCCAGAATATCCAGGACCTGCTTCAGGGGGAGGTTTTCGCCGCCCAGAATGTACCGCTCGCCCACCCGCCCCCGCTCCGCCGCCAGCAGGTGGCCGATGGCGACATCCTCCACATCCACGATGTTCATCCCGGTATCCACGTAGCCGAACATCCGACCGTTGAGGAAATCCACAATCATCTGTCCGGTGGGCGTGGGCTTGTAATCGCCCACACCCACTGGCGCGGCCGGATTGACGATGACGACAGGAGCGCCCTGCCGGGCCAAGTCACGGGCCACCTCCTCGGCCAGAAACTTGGACCGCTTGTAGTGGCCGATTTTTTCGTCCAGGGTGACGGGGGTGTCCTCGTTGGCCGGGACGTCTCCCCGGGGGATGCCCAGGGTAGCGATGGAACTGGTGTGGACGATACGTGGGATATCCAGTTCACGGGCGACCTTCAGGACGCGGCGGGTGCCCTCGACGTTGGTACGGTAGAAATCCTCCCAGCGGTAGCCCCAGAAGGCGTAAAGCGCGGCCAGATGGAAGACCCAATCGCAGCCCTCCATGCCTTTTCGGAGGCTCCCCACATCCTCCAGGCTGCCCTCGACCCGCTCCACAGGCAGGCCGTCCAGTTGCCGGGTGTCGGCCCCGGGGCGGACCAGGGCTCGCACTGTGTGGCCAGCCTCCAGCAACTTACGGACGACCGCCCCGCCGATGAAGCCGGTTCCTCCGGTTACAAAGGCTTTCATCCATTTCCTCCTTTGTCGAGTTCACATAACAGGGCCATCAGGAAATCGGCTGCTCGCCCCAGGGCCTGGGGGGAGACGGCCTCCGCCGTGTCATCGGGCCGATGCCATCGGGGCAGCGCGCCTGTCATCGGGTCGCGGCCGGCGATGCAGAGGGCGCGATAGCCCCGATTGCGAAGGGTGCGTACCTCATCTTCCACAGTCATCTGCGCCGGGCCAACGCCCAGATCGGGCCGCCGGGCGGCGACACACTCGGCCAGCGACAGCAGCTCCGGGTCGGGCCGATAGGGCCAGCACAGCCCCTGCCGGGTGAGATAGACGATGTCCCCACTGCCCACCCCTTCCAGGTCAAAGAAAGCGGCATCCCGGAGAGGTGTGGTGTATCGGCGAAGGAGTGTCTTCAGTCCTTGATGGTCCGTTTCTTCTGCCCCGGTAAAGGCCAGCCAGACCTCGGTATGCCGGAGAGGGTGAACGGACAGCCGGGCCGCGATCTCCAGCGCTACCGCCACGCTGCTGGCGTTGTCGTGGGCGCCGGGAGAGAAGAGGGTGCGCTCATCCCGCCATAGTGTGACGACCGTCCCCAGGACATAGCCGGCCGGAAGGAGGGAAACCCACCAGGTCCAGGCCGGCCCGTCCAAAAGCACCCCGGATAAGTAGAGCAGGCCCAGGGCGGCCAGCACGGTCAGGGTGAGCCAGGTCAGCGGTTCCAGCAGGTGCACCGCTGCCGATTGCCAGGCCAGGCGGCAGCGGTTGGTGTCCAGGTGGGCCAGGATGACGGCGTGCCGATGCGGGATATCCGTCGGCTTCAGGCGTGCAACTACATTTCGGCTGACGACCTGGGGCAGGAGCGGACGCAGCGGGCTATCGGAGCGGGTGATCGCCCACCACAGAAGAGAGGGGGCGGCCAGGGCCAGCGCCGCCGCGATCCAGCGCGTGGGCGCGCCGCCCAGCGGGTAGAGGGCGACAGCCAGCAGGGCTACCATGTCCGCAGCCAGCGGGAAGGCGTTCTGGCTGGCAACGGCCCGAAATTCGTGTCGCTCCACCGGCAGCCCCAATCCGGCCAGCCGGCCGGCCACATAATCGGCTGCCGCAGTCTCGCCAGCCGTGCCGGTGCCGCGTGGGCCGATTTCCCCGGCCAGGACACGCACATCCTCTATGAGGCCACAGCATGCCGGATCAGTTCCGCGCTCAGGCTCCACACTCGCCCCCGGGCATGGGTCGTTTCGGCCATCACCGCTTCAAAGGCGGAGACGATGGCCTCCACCTCTTCATCACCGATGATGAGCGGCGGCAGCAGTTTGATGATGTTGACCCCCGGACCGCCCACCTGAGTCAGTATCCGATGGTCCCGCATCAGGGCCATCACGACCAGTTGAGCGAAGAGCCCCTTCTCGGCGGCCTCCAGGGCTGTCCACGCGGCCCGGAGGGCCAGATTGGATGGGGGGCGGAATTCTATGCCGATGATGAGCCCTTTGCCCCTCACATCGGCAACCATTTCATACCGATCTTTGAGCGCAGCCAGCCGGGCCAGCAGCTTCGCGCCCACCGTCGCTGAGCGCTCCACAATGTTCTCCTGGTCCATCACGTACAGGGTGGCCAGCCCGGCGGCCATCCCCATATCGTTCTGGCCGAAGGTGGTGGAGTGGACCTGGGCCCGCTTGAGGGAGCCGAAGACTTTGTCGTGGATGTCCCGCCGCATGAGGACCGCGCTGACCGGAACGTATCCCCCGCCCAGCGACTTGGCCAGGGTCACCATATCGGGCTCCAGGTTCCAGTATTCGCAACACAGGAGCTTTCCGGCCCGCCCCAGCCCCACCTGTACCTCGTCGCAAATGAAGAGCGTACCGTACTTGCGGCACAGCCGCTGCGCTTCGGGCAGATAGTCGTCGTTCGGGATATAGACGCCCTTGCCCTGAATCGGCTCCACGATGAAGGCCGCCACGTCCTTTTTCCGCAGTTCCCGCTCCAGGGCGGCCAGGTCGTTCATCTCCACCATCACAGCGCTCGGGATCAGAGGCTCAAACCCCTTCTTGAAGACCTCCCCGCCGTTGATGGAGAGGGTGCCCAGGGTCAACCCGTGGAAAGCATGATTGAGGTAGAGCACGCGCGGGCGTCCTGTCGCATAGCGGGCGAACTTGATGGCGGTGTCCACCGCGTCGGCGCCGGAATTGCCGAAGAAGACCGCCTCCAGACCTGGGGGCATCCGCTTGGCCAGTTCCTCGGCCAGGAGCCCCGCCAGAAGGGGGCAATCCATCTTGACCAGGGACGGCCGGTCAAGGGCGAGGAACTCCATCATCGCCTGTTTGATGGCCGGGTGATTGCGCCCCAGGTTAAAGACACTGTAGCCGGAGAGCAGGTCCAGATACCGGTTGCCCTCCGTATCCCACAGGTACGCACCCTCGCCGCGAACGTAGGGTTGATCAAAGCCGATAATCTGGAGGACGCGCACCATAGAGGGGTTGATATACTTCAAATGCAGGTCATACTGGTCACCCTGCCGTTGTTCAATCAACCGGACCAGCGAAAAGGACATCTGTTTCCTCCTCTCTTACATGCCTTCCAGTTGCGGACGCTGGCAGCGCACGGTGGCCCGGAAACGGTCTCCCCGGTGGACCGTGCGCGTGAAAATCAGGGGGACTCCCTGTTCTGAGTACCCGATGCGGGTACTGAGCACAATGGGAGTGCCTTCCGGGATGCCCAGTTCGGCCGCTTCGTAGGGGCCAGCGGTGGAAAGTTCTATCGTATCCTCAGCGCAGTCCGGGGCCAGGGAAAACGTCTGCTCCATCACTTTGTAGAGACTCCGATCGCTCAGGTCCAGTTCAAGGAGAGTGGGGAAAAGGCGATAGGGGAGAAAAGAGGTTTCCAGAGCCATCCGCTGGTTATCGGCATGCCGGAGACGGACGATGCGGATAACGGGCTCTCCCTCCGGAATCCGCAGGACCTCTGCCACCTGCGGCGGGGCAGGAAGGAGTTCCTGACTGCGAATCGTCGCTCCAGCCCGCATACCGAGGTGGTCTATCAGGGTGGTATAACTCATCGGGATGAAATCTTTCGGCAGGGTGGCTTTTGGGGAAGCTACGAACGTGCCTTTCCCCTTGCGGCGGACGACCAGCCCCTCAAGGGCCAGTTGGGAAAGGGCCATTCGGGCCGTCATCCGGGAGACGCCGCACTGGGTGCATAGCTGTGCCTCCGACGGGAGAGGATCGCCGGGTTTCAGATGGCCGCTGAGAATCTGCTGGCGCAACTGCTCACGAATCTGATAGTAGATGGGGAGAGGGCTCTCGGGGTCTACCTTCAGGTTCATCCCGCCCTCCGAAATGTATAGACATTATACCATTATTAGAGAAACTGTCAAGCATGGGCTCACCCCTCCTCCGCCGCCGCGGGGCCAGGGGTGGGGGGAGGGAAGCAGATAACACCCGGCCTTGACAACCCCTCCCTGCCTCTCACACCTCCAGTTCCAGTTCTGTTGCCGTCTCCGGCAGGGGCCGGCCGGTATCCGGGTCCACCCCGAGGGCGGCAAAGTAGCCGGCGGCCATCGCCTCCATATCGAGGGTCACGCCGGCCACCGGACCGGCCTCCTGGGGCGGTTCGCCGCGCTCGCGGGCGGGCAGGTCGAAGCGCGGCGGCAGCCCCTCCCGGGCGTTGAAGGCGTGACGGAGTACCTGAATCCGCCGGCCGATGCGCAGGAACTCGGCTTCGTCCACCCCCCATCCGGTGGCGGCGTTGAGCCAGGCCAGAAAGGGGGGCTCCCCCATCTGGAGGGCGAACTGGCAGAGGCCGAGGGAATCGTAGGCCCGCAGGATGGGGATGACGGTGGCAAAAGTGGGGCCTTTGGCCGCGTAGTCGTAACGGCCCGCCGGCTGAAGGCCGCAGAGGGCGAAGTAAGGAGCGAAGGCCCGGAGTTCGGCCGTACCGGACTGGGTGGAGGTATGTCGCCCCGGTGCCGGGTCCAGTGCGTAGCCCAGGGCCACGCCCGGCTCGTAGAGGCCCCGGTGCATGGGGAGTTCCTGCCCGCCGGCGTGGATAGCTGCCTCCTGCGCTTCTGGCCCCAGACGTTCTGCCGCCCGACGGACGCCGTCGGCCAGCCATTCCCCCAGGCCGGGGGTGCGATGGCCTATTCGTCGGACCAGCTCGACGACGGCTGCGCCGTCACCCCAGCGCAGCGGGAGTTCTCCGGCCAGTTCTGGGGGAAGCCAGCCCCGCTCAGCTGCCTCCAGAGCGAAAGCGATGGCCACGCCGGTCGAGATGGTATCCAGACCGGCCCGGTTGCAGATTTCGGCGCAGCGCATCACTGCCTCCAGGTCGTCGTTCAGGAGGAGCGGGCCGAAGGCAGCCAGCGTCTCGTACTCGGGCTTGTGGCCGCTTTCGCCGTCGGGCAGGCGGACGATGGCCCCGCAGGCCACCGGGCAGGAGTGGCATGCATAGGGCCGGATGTTGTGGCGGATAACGGCCTCGTCGCTCAACTGGCCGGAGCGGTGGAGGGGAAAGTCGCGAAAGCCGATGCCCAGCCAGTTTCGCACCGGCGTGTCGCCCAGTTCGACGAGGGCGGCCGTCCCGGCGGCGGTGCCGTAACGTCGGAAGGAGTCAATCACAAACTGGGTCGGTCCCCCGCTCAGCCGGGTGCGCAGGCGGCGGGCCAGGGGAAGAAGCCGGAGGAGGAAGGCCGGGATCAGGGCGGCCCAGCGGGAGGGTTGACGGCGGAAGAGATGCCGGTAGGCAGCCACGGCGGCACGAAAGGCCTCCGGGTCGGCCAGGGGCGGACGCTCCTTGCCCCGCACAGCGACCGCTTTGAGGCGCTTGGCCCCCATGACCGCCCCCAGCCCGCAGCGGGCGGCGATGCGGCCGCCGTCGTTGACGACGCCGGAGATGAGGGAAATCCGTTCGCCAGCCGGCCCGATACAGGCCACCTGCACTTCGGGGGAAGTGGCTTCCCGGATGGCCTCCTCGGTCTGCACCGTGTCCAGCCCCCAGAGGGCCCCGGCCTCCCGCACCTCTGCCTGCTGGCCGTTCAGGTAGAGGTAGACCGGCCGGTCGGATACGCCGGTGACGAAGAGGCCGTCGTAGCCAGCCCCCCGGAGGGCCGGGCCGAAGCGTCCTCCACAGTTGGCCTCGCCCCAGCCGCCAGTAAGCGGCGAGCGGGCCACCGCCATAAAGCGGCCGCTGAAAGGGGCGCCGCTTCCGGTGAGCAGGCCCGGCAGGAAGGCCAGGATGTTTTCCGGCCCGAGGGGATCGGCGCCAGCCGGCATCCGCTCATAGAGGAGAGAGATACCCAGGCCATACCCGCCCAGGAAACGGCGGTAAACGGCCTCTGGGAGCGCTTCCTCGCGGACCTCGCGGGTGCTCAGGTTGACCCAGAGTATTTTGCCCCAGAAACCGTAAGCCAACGGTCACCTCCATCTGTATGCAAGGCCATATCATTCCTCGACATATCTTGTGCAGACATTATGCCATAAGAAAGACGGCTGTACAAGTCCTGTGTTGCTCACCCAACGCAGGAGGGTGGGCTCTTCTCGCGTCCGAACCTCAGGGGGTGTATTTCAATTTCGGGGTGAGTGATCCTCTTGCTCGCCGGTGGATCGCGAATCCCATGAATGGCCCGAATACCGCGAACAGGAGGGATACCTGCCCCATTCGCGGCATTCGTTTCCATTCGCGCCATTCGTGTTTCCCCAGGTCCGGCCCGGGCCAGGGACACCCTGCCCGCAGGCTGAAATACACCTAACCTCAGGTTGGGTATTGACAAATTCGATTTCCGTGGTATAATAGTTTTTGAGAGCGCTCCCAAAAAGCGGCCGTTGTCTTTGCGAATTGGAGTTTTTTGTGCGTTCGTTTCGAGAGCGCTCTCAAGCAGGAGCGGAGCCGTGTCCCCTACGCTGGAGGATGTGGCCAGAATTGCCGGGGTTTCCCGCTCGACCGTTTCCCGCGTCGTCAACAACCACCCCAGTGTCCGCCCGGAGGTCCGCGAACGGGTGTGGCGGGCTGTCCGCGAATCTGGCTATCAGCCTCACGCCGTCGCCCGCAGCCTGGTCACCAACCGCACCCACATCCTGGGCGTCCTCATTCCCGAAATGGTCACCACGCTCTTTACCGACCCCTTTTTCCCCCTCCTGCTGCGCGGCGCTACCGAGGCCTGCAATGCTCACAAGTACCATCTGATGCTTTCCCTCTTCAACGACCCCGCCTCGCGGGATGAGATGTACGCCCGTGTCCTGGGCAACGGGTATCTGGACGGCGTGGTCGTCGCCTCGGCGTCGTCGAGCGATCCCCTGATCCCCCGCCTCCTGCACGATGGCATCCCCTTCGTCTCTGTCGGAAGGCACCCCGACCATCGGGTTCATTATGTGGACGTGGATAACGTCGGTGGGGCGCGGATGGCCGTGGAGCACCTTATCCGGCTGGGCCACCGGCGCATCGCCACCATCACCGGCCGGATGGACATGACCGCCGGGCAAAGCCGCCTGGAGGGATACCGACAGACGCTGGAGGCCCACGGTATCCCGGTCAGTCCGGAGCTGATCGCGGAGGGGGATTTCTCCGAAGAGGGAGGTCGGATCGCTATGGAACGCCTGTTGCCCGCCCGGCCGACCGCTGTCTTTGTCGCCAGCGATATGATGGCTATGGGGGCGATGAAAGCCATCCGGGAGGCTGGCCTGCGCGTCCCGGACGACATCGCTGTTGTCGGCTTTGACGACCTCTCTGTGGCCAGTCTGGTAGAGCCCCCGCTGACCACTATCCGCCAGCCGGTGGGCCGTCTGGGTGTGATGGCTGTAGAAATGCTGATCGGCCTTTTGGAAGGGACCATCACCTCTCCTCAACACGTAGTTCTACCCGTCCAGTTGATCCTGCGCGCGTCCTGCGGCTCCCTGTAGAAACTGTCCGCCCTGGAGGTCCCAAGTTCCAACCGAAAAGGCTGTGGGGGCAGTTGTGAGAGCGCTCCCAAACAGAGCGGGAGGATTGCCAGAGCGATTGGGCCGAGAAAGCCCATCCACCACGACTTGTTTTAAGGAGGTGAAACGGGCACGATGTCTAAATCTGATCGCTGTTCCACAGGTCAACTCTTAACAAGTGTCTCAGTGTTTCAGTGTCTCAGTGTTTTAGGAGGAGAAAGATGAAACGCTTAAGCTTCTTGATTATGGGTGTGCTCGCGATCGCCGCGATGCTCCTGGCCGCCTGCGCGCCAAGCCCGACCCCCACCGCGCCTCCCACCGAGGCCCCCACCGAGGCCCCGACGGAAGCGCCCACGGCGGCTCCGACCGAAGAGGCCACCCCCACCGCTGTGGTCTACGAGCGCAGCGAAACCCTCTATACCAGCGGCAAGCAGTGGGGGCCGCCCACCTCGTGGAACCCCATCCAGCCCGGCTCCTATGCCATGGGGGTGATCGGCCTGTGCTACGAGACCCTCTTCCTCTACGACCCCCTGCAGAACGAGTACATCCCCTGGCTGGCGGAGAGCGGTGAGTGGGTGGGCGACAACGTCTACCAGGTAAAGCTCCGCCAGGGCATCAATTGGAGCGACGGTGAGCCTCTGACGGCCGAGGACGTCGTCTACACCTTCGAGCTGGGGCAACTGGAAGGCGTCTACTACAAGCCGCTCTGGGACTGGCTGCAGAGCGTCGAGGCGGTTGACGACTACACCGTCCAGTTCACCTTCTCCGAGGTCCGCTACCAGGAGTGGGGCAACACCCTCTACTCTGTCGCTATCGTCCCCAAGCACCTGTGGGAGGGCCGCTCTGAGGAGGAGATCGTCACCGGAGCCAATCTCCCGCCAGTGGGCACGGGGGCCTACCTCTACGAAACCCACTCCGAAGACCGCATGGTCTGGAAGCGGAACGACAACTGGTGGGCAACGGAGCTGCTGGGCCTCTCCGTCGGCCCCAAGTACATTGTGGATGTCGTCAACCCCAGCAACAACGTCGCCCTCGGCCTGGTGCTCAAGGGGGAGCTGGACCTGAGCAACAACTTCCTGCCCGGCATCGCCACCCTGGTGGAGGGCGGCTATGGGATCCAGACCTGGTACGCCGATCCGCCCTATATGCTCTCTGCCAACACCGCCTTCCTCTTCATGAACACCACCAAGAAGCCGATGGACGACCCGGCCTTCCGTCGGGCGATGGCCTACGCCGTCAACGTGGATGAGATCGTCACCCGCGTCTACGGTAACATCGTCCAGAAGGCCAACCCGACGGGGCTGCTGCCGACCTGGGAGCAGTACGTGGATCAGGCGGTTGTGGACGAGCTGGGCTTCTCCTACGATCCCGATATGGCCCGCTCTATCCTGGCCGATGCCGGCTACGCCGATGTGGACGGTGACGGCTTCGTGGAGGCCCCCGACGGCTCCAAGATCGAGCTGAAGATCATCGTCCCCTTCGGCTGGACGGACTGGATGGAGTCCATCAACGTCATCGCCAACGGCGCCCAGGCAGTGGGGATCAACCTCCAGCCGGACTTCCCGGACTTCGGCGGGTACTGGGACCAGCTCACCGGCGGCACCTTCGACATGGCCATCAACAACTTCGGCTCCAACATGAGCGATACCCCCTGGACCTTCTACTTCTGGCTCTTCCGCAACCCCATCACCGACAACATGTCCAACGGGAACTTCGGCCGGTATGAGAACCCCGAGGTCTTCGACCTGGTGGTGCAACTGGACCAGACCCCCGTCGAGGATACCGAGGGCATGAAGGCGGTTATGTCCCAGATCCAGCGGATCCATCTGACCGATATGCCCGCCGTTCCTTTGTGGTATAATGGTCTGTGGGCCCAGTGGAACTCCAACTACTGGACCAACTGGCCATCGGCTGCGGAGGGTGCGCCCAAGTACCTGCCGTGCACCTGGAACGGCTACTGGAACATGACCGCTATCCTCATGCTCACCGAACTCCAGCCGGCACAGCAGTAGTCGCCTGTGGGTCGCCCCTCCTTCCTCCGAGGGAGGGGCGACCTTTCAATTTAACAATCCTGCACCATCGCTGTCGTTTGCTCTGTTCGCGCCACGGAGGCACGGAGGTCGCGGAGCTTCGCCAACCCCTCCGGGTTCCCGGCGTTTCCCCGTGCCCTCCGTGTCTCCGTGGTATCGTTCCGCAAAGGAGCTGCCGGTGGGACGATATCTGGGACGGAAACTCCTCATATATATACTGACTTTTTTCCTCGCGGTGACCATAGACTGGCTGATCCCCCGCTTTATGCCCGGTAATCCGGTGCAGACGATGCTGGCCCGTTATGCGCTCCGCGCTGACGCGGCCGAGGTGTTGCGCAGCTACTACATTCGGGCCTTCGGGCTGGACCTTCCTCTCTGGCAGCAGTACCTGAACTTCTGGACCGCGTTGTTCCGGGGAGACCTGGGGATCAGCACCTGGCTGTTCCCGCAGCCGGTGCTGGAGATCATCAAGCGGGCGGTTCCCTACGACCTTTTCCTCCTGCTGCCGGCCATTATACTGAGCTGGATCGCCGGGAACCGGGTGGGGGCCATTGCTGCACGGGCGCGCTGGCTGGATAACACCATCCTCCCCCTGGGCTACATCCTGACCGCGACTCCCTACATGTGGCTGGCGATCGTGCTGGCGTGGGCGCTGGGCAACGAGGCCGGCCTCTTCCCCATCGCCGGCGCCTACAGCTTCGGATTACGCCCCCACCTCTCGTGGCTGTTTATCAAGGACCTGCTCTGGCACTGGTTCCTTCCCTTCATCTCACTGTTTCTGGTGATGTTCGGCGGATGGGCTATCGGCATGCGGAATATGATCATCTACGAGCTGGAGTCGGAGTACTCCCGCTACCTGGAATCTCTGGGCGCTCCCCAGCGGTTGATCCGCAAATACGCCTTTCGTAATGCCATGCTCCCCCAGATCACCGGCCTCGCCCTCCAGCTGGGCGGCATCATCGCCGGCGCACTGGCCACGGAGATCGTCTTCGCCTACCCCGGCATCGGCTACCTGATCCTCCAGGGTGTCCAGAACCAGGATTATTTCCTGATCCAGGGCAGTTTTCTTTTCATCATCGTCGGTGTATTGATGGCTAACTTTATCATTGATATTATCTATGTCCTGGTGGACCCACGGACAAGATTAGGGATGACGGGTGAATAGCCTATGGAGCGCAAGCAGCCCAAAAAGGTCCGAAGCGAGTTTCTCTATTTCGCGCTGAGGAACCGTAAACTGCGGGTCGGCCTGGGGGTCCTTCTCTTCTTTCTGCTCTTTGCCCTCGTCGGCCCCCTCCTGACCGAGTATGACCCCAATGCGTACGTGGGCCCTCCGGCCCAACCCCCCTCGCGGGAGTTCTGGTTTGGGACCACGACTTTCGGTCAGGATGTCTACAGCCAGTTTGCCTATGGCCTCCGGTCCACCTTCGTCGTGGGGCTGATCGGCGGGATGATCGGCACTGCAATCGGTATGCTGATCGGCCTCCTGGCCGGGTATCGCGGCGGCGCAGTGGATGAGGTCCTCAACATGTTCACAAATATCATCCTCATCATCCCCACGCTGGCCGTCCTCATCATCATCGCCGCCTACCTTACTGTCCGGGGCATCGTCACCGAGAGCATCTTTATCGGACTGACGGCCTGGCCCTGGGCGGCGCGGGCCATCCGTGCCCAGACCTTTTCCCTGCGCGTGCGGGAGTTCGTGGACCTGGCCCGGATGACCGGCCGGAGCTCGCTGCGGATTGTGCTGACGGAGATCGCGCCGAATATGATGTCCTACCTCCTCCTGGTCTTCATCCTCCAGTTCGGTGGCGCGATCCTCAACGCAGCGACGCTGGACTTCATCGGCCTGGGCCCCACCCGGGGGATGTCCCTGGGCCTGATGATGAACAACGCCGTCCTCTGGGCTGCCCTGCAACTGGGGATGTGGTGGTGGCTGATCCCGCCCGGCGCGGCCATCGCTGCCATCGTCGGGGCGCTCTACGTGATGAACGTCGGCCTGGACGAGGTCTTCAACCCCAAACTGCGGGAGATGTAGGATGAGCCTCCAGGTGGAAAACCTCAGGGTCTACTACCGCACCCTTAAAGGATACGTCCGCGCCCTGGAGGGGGCGACTTTTTCCGTCGGCGACGGGGAGATCATGGGGTTGGCCGGGGAATCCGGTTGCGGGAAGTCCACCCTCGGCCACAGCCTGATCTACCTGCGGCCGCCGATGAACTTCATTGAGGGACGGGTGCTCCTGGACGGCCGGGAGGTCCCGGTTTGGGATATGGAGAAGATGCGCGAGTTCCGCTTCCGGCACATCTCCCTTATCCCCCAGTACGCGATGAACGCCCTGAACCCGACGCGCAGGATCGGGAGGATGATCGCCGAGCTGCTGGACAGCCGGGGGGCAGATTACGGGCAGATGCTGCCGGAACTGAAGCGCCGGTTGGACCTGGTCCAGTTGTCGCACGATGTGCTGGGTATGTACCCGATTGAGCTATCCGGAGGGATGAAGCAGCGGACGGTGATGGTTATGTCCACGCTGCTCAACCCTTCGCTCCTCATCGCCGATGAGATCACCTCGGCGCTGGATGTCTCCACCCAGAAGGCGGTCTGCGAGATGCTGGTGGGGTTCCGGGATCAGGGCTTTGTCAGGAGCACCATCATCATCACCCACGACATCTCCATCCTTTACCAGATCGCCGATACGATCCTGGTGATGTACGCCGGCCAGTTATCGGAGAAGGCGCCGGCCGACGTGATCTTCAAAAATGCCCGTCATCCGTACACGAAGATGCTGATCGCCTCCCTCCCTAAGGTTGGGGTGCGTTATGGTGAGGAGCGGCTGTACGGAATCCCCGGCACCCCCCCGCAACTCCTGGACCCGCCGGCGGGATGTCGCTTCAGAGCGCGGTGCCCTGTCGCCTTTGACCGTTGTCTGGAAGAACCCCCGTTTCTGGAGGTTTCACCTGGCCACTTCGTCGCCTGCTGGAGGGAGTTCTGAGCATGCTCGCTCTGGAAAAGGTCTCCAAAGTTTACCGTCTTGGCGCGTTCGGGTTGCGGCGGCTGACGGCCATCCGCGATGTCAGCTTCGAGATCGGGCAGACGGAGATCGTCTCCCTGATCGGCGAGAGCGGAAGCGGGAAGAGCACCATCGGGAAGATGGTCCTCCGCCTCACCCCGATCACCTCCGGGACAATCCGCTTCGAGGGTACGGATATCGCCACCCTGAAGGGTAGCGCCCTCAAGGAGTATTACCGGAAGGTGCAGGGGGTCTTTCAGGACCCCTTCGCTTCCTACAACCCCGTTTTCAAAGCCGACCGGATCTTCACCATGGTTCGGGAGGAGTTCTTCCCCGATATGGGGGCGCGGGAATGGGGTGAAAAGGTGGAGGAAGCCCTGCGCGCTGTGGGCCTGAACCCACCGGATGTGCTGGGCAAGTTCCCCCACCAACTGAGCGGCGGGCAGTTGCAGCGTTTCCTGATCGCCCGCGCGCTGCTTCTGGATATCCGGCTCCTGGTCGCCGACGAGATTATCAGCATGCTGGACGCCTCCACCCGTATTGACGTGCTCAACCTCCTGAGCGACCTCAAGGCCCGTGGCCTCTCCATCCTCTTCATCACCCACGACCTGTCGCTGGGTTATTACATCAGTGAACGGGCGCTGATCCTCTATCGGGGGCGCGTCATGGAGATGGGACCTACGGACAGGGTCTATCTGAACCCGCTCCACCCGTACACCCGGATGCTGATGGAGTCGGCCCCCCGGCTGGACCGGAGGTGGGAGGAGGCGGTCCGGGTGGAGCGGGCGGTGGTGTCGGATGGGCCTGTTGTGGGCTGCGTCTACGCCGACCGCTGCCCTGAGGCCGAAGCGTCCTGCATCCGGCAGGAGCCGGAACTGGTGGAGGTGGAGAGTGGCCACTTCGTCGCCTGCTATAAGAGAGGTGAGGGTCATCTTTGAGGTGGTCGTCACCTCTATGGAGAGCTGGCGGTAATGGTACGAGCAGCCGGTCCTGACCTGCCCAACATCCCCTGGGAGGACCGCCCCCAGAGATGCAGCGATGTCGTCTGGCGGTTCAGTCGGAACCCCATCATCACCCGGGAGGCCGTCCCTGGAGCTAACAGCATCTTTAACAGCGCGGTGGTTCCCTTTGGTGGTCGGTTCGCCGGCGTCTTCCGCTGCGACAACACCGCGCGGGATATGCAGCTCCACGCCGGCTTCAGCGACGACGGCATCCGCTGGCGGATCGAGCCGCAGCGCATCCGGTTCATCTGTGAGGACCCGGAGGTGGGTCAGTTCGTCTATGGCTACGACCCCCGTGTCTGCTGGCTGGAGGACCGCTTCTACGTTACCTGGTGCAACGGCTACTACGGGCCGACGATCGGGGTGGGTTACACGTTCGATTTCCGCACCTTCTACCAGTTGGAGAACGCCTTTCTGCCCTACAACCGGAACGGTGTCCTCTTCCCGCGCCGGATCAACGGCAAATACGCTATGCTCAGCCGGCCCAGCGACCGGGGGCATACGCCATTTGGCGACATCTTTTACAGTGAAAGCCCCGATATGGTCCACTGGGGCCACCACCGGTTCGTGATGGCCCCCGTCGGCGGCTGGCAGTCCACCAAGGTCGGTGCCGGCCCCACGCCGATCGAGACGGACGAGGGCTGGCTCCTCATTTACCACGGGGTGCTGACCTCGTGCAACGGTTTTGTCTACAGCTTCGGCGCGGCGCTGCTGGACCTGGAGAAGCCGTGGAAGGTGATCTACCGAACCCGCCCCTATCTTCTGAACCCCCGGGAGGTCTATGAGTGTGTGGGGGATGTGCCCAACGTGGTCTTCCCCTGCGCGGCGCTGCTGGACCCGCCCACCGGGCGGATGGCCATCTACTACGGCGGGGCGGACACCGTCACCTGCCTGGCCTTTGCCTACCTGCACGAGGTGATGGACTTTCTGAAAGAAAACTCCCTTGTGTAGCGCAAGATTAATCTTGCGCTACGTCAAATAATGAACGGCCTGAGGAAACGGCGCACAGATGCGATTCGGCTACTTCGACGACGAACATCGGGAGTACGTCATCACCCAACCCGACACCCCCCTTCCCTGGATCAACTACCTGGGGTGCGAGGAGTTCTTCGGCATTATCTCCAACACGGCGGGCGGGTACGCCTTCTACCGGGATGCCCGCCTTCGCCGGATCACCCGTTACCGGTACAACAACGTCCCCCTCGATCAGCCGGGCCGGTATATCTACATCCGCGACGACGGGGCTGGCCTCTTCTGGTCTCCCTCCTGGCAGCCCACCCGCCACGAGGCTGAGCGCTACATCTGCCGCCACGGACTGGGCTATACTGTCATCGGCTCCACCTATCAGGGGATCGAGGCCCAAACCCGCTACTTCGTCCCCCTGGGGGCGAACCTCGAGGTGTGGCAACTGACCGTCACCAACCGCCGCAATGGCCCGGTCCGCCTCTCCCTCTTCTCCGCCGTCGAGTTCTGCCTCTGGGATGCCCAGGACGACGCCACCAATTTCCAGCGCAACTTCTCCACCGGCGAGGTGGAGGTGGAGGAGGGGGTGATCTACCACAAGACGGAGTACCGGGAACGGCGGAACCACTTCGCCTTCTTCGCCTGCTCCGAGGAGCTGGCTGGTTTTGACACGCAGCGGGACACCTTTCTGGGGCCGTACCGGGGATGGGACCAGCCCCTGGCGGTAGAGCGGGGCCGGTCTTTTGATTCTATCGCCCACGGCTGGGCCCCGATGGGCTCCCATCACGTCCGTCTCTCCCTGGCCCCCGGCGAAAGCCGTCAGGTGGTCTTCCTCCTCGGCTACCACGAGAACCCCCCGGAGGAGAAGTTTGACCCGCCCGGATCGGGGCGGATCAACAAGCGCACCGTCCGACCCATCATCGAACACTACCTCGACCCCCCCAGCGTGGAGCGGGCCTTTGCTGACCTCTGCGACTACTGGGACCGGCTGCTGGGCCTCTTTCAGGTCGAGACGCCTGATTCCCACACCAATCGTATGGTGAACATCTGGAACCCCTACCAGTGTATGGTCACCTTTAACCTGGCCCGTTCCGCCTCCCTGTTTGAATCGGGCATCGGGCGGGGGATCGGCTTCCGGGATTCCAACCAGGACCTGCTGGGGGCGGTCCATCTGGTGCCGGACCGGGCCCGCCAGCGCATCCTCGACCTGGCAGCGACGCAACTGGAGAGCGGCGGGGCCTACCATCAGTACCAGCCTCTCACCAAACGGGGCAACGACGCCATCGGCTCCGGCTTCAACGATGACCCGCTGTGGCTGGTGCTGAGCGTGTCCGCCTACCTTAAAGAAACCGGCGACGAAACCATCCTGGACGAGCCGGTCCCCTACGACAACCGGCCCGGCTCTGAGGAGTTGCTCTACAGCCACCTGCAGCGGTGTATCCGGTACACACTGGAGCGGCTGGGGCCGCACGGACTACCCCTCATCGGCCGGGCCGACTGGAACGACTGCCTGAACTTGAACCTGTTCTCAGAGGACCCCGACGAGTCCTTCCAGACCGCTCCGGTGCAGGAAGGGAAGGTGGCCGAGTCGGTCTTCATCGCCGGGCTGTTCGTGCTGGTGGCGCGGGAGATGGCCGACATCGCCCTCCGGCGGGGCCGGGAGGAGGAGGCGGCCCACTACACCCGGGCTGCCGACGAGATGGCGGCCCGCGTGCTGGAGCACGGCTGGGACGGCGGGTGGTTCCTCCGCGCCTACGACGCCTTCGGTCGCAAGGTCGGCTCCCGCGAGTGCGAGGAGGGGCAGCTCTTTGTCGAGCCGCAGGGGATGTGCGTGATGGCCGGCATCGGGCTGGAGGACGGTCGGGCCCGGCAGGCGCTGGAGGCGGTGCGGGAGCGGCTGGCAACCGACCACGGCATCGTCCTCGTCCAGCCCGCTTACACCCGCTACCGGCCCCACCTGGGCGAGATCACCTCCTATCCGCCCGGTTACAAGGAGAACGGTGGGGTCTTCTGCCACACCAACCCGTGGATGATGATCGCCGAAGCGATAACGGGCAACGGCGACCGGGCGCACGATTATTATTCCCGCATCAACCCCTCCGTCCGCGAGGCCATCAGCGACCTCCACCGTTGCGAGCCGTATGTTTACGCTCAGATGATCGCTGGCCCCGACGCGCCCACTTATGGCGAGGCGAAGAACTCCTGGCTCACCGGCACGGCAGCCTGGAACTGTGTCGCGATCACTCAGTGGATCCTGGGCATCCGTCCCACCTTCGAGGGGTTGCGGATCGCGCCGGTGATCCCCCAGAACTGGTCCGGCTTCATCGCCCGGCGGGTGTTCCGTGGTGTGGTCTACCACATTGTGGTGGAGCGGACCGGGCCGGGCAACCGGGTTCGGCTGGAGGTAGACGGCCGGCCGGTGGAGGGGGATGTGGTCCCGTTGCCACCTGAGGGGGTGGGGGAGGTCGCGGTTCGGGTGATGCTTTCGTAACCTGCAGGCAGCCCTCATCCCTCCGGGAGGGGCCAGGGGGTGGGGTGAGGGCAAGAACGAGTGCCATATGTCGGAAGAGCTTTCTTCCCCACCCGGCTTCATCTGCCGTCTGAGGGGGAGGGGCCAGGGGGTGGGGTGAGGGCCAGAAGGAGTGCATATGTCGAAAGAACTTTCTTTTCCACCTGGTTTCATCTGGGGCACGGCCACGTCGGCCTACCAGATCGAAGGGGCCTGGAACGAGGACGGAAAGGGGGAGAGCATCTGGGATCGGTTCTGCCACACCCCCGGCAATATTGATAACGGCGATACCGGCGACGTGGCCTGTGACCACTACCACCGCTGGCAGGAGGACGTGGGGCTGATGAAGGAGATCGGGCTGAGGGCCTATCGCTTCTCCGTCTCCTGGCCCCGCATCCTGCCGGAGGGCCGGGGGCGGCTCAACCCGCCGGGGCTGGCCTTCTACGACCGGCTGGTGGATGGGCTGCTGGAGGCCGGCATCGAACCCTTCGCCACTCTCTACCACTGGGACCTGCCCCAGGCGTTGCAGGACCGGGGGGGATGGCCGGTCCGGGCTACGGTGGAGGCGTTCGGCGAGTACGCCGACCGGGTCTCCCGCCCTCTGGGGGATCGGGTGAGGTACTGGATCACCCTCAACGAGCCGTTCGTCAGCGCCTTTGTCGGCTATCTGTACGGCCGGCATGCCCCTGGCCACACCGACCTGGACGAGGCGCTGGCGGCGGCCCACCACCTGCTCCTGGCCCACGGCCGGGCAGTGGAAGCGATTCGGCACAACCGGCCGGATGCCCAGGTGGGGATCGCGCTGAACCTCAGCCCCTACATCCCCGCTTCCCGCAGTGCTGCTGACCGGGCCGCCGCCTGGCTGGGGGACGGCATCCTTAACCGCTGGTTCCTCGATCCGCTGGCGGCGCGCGGCTACCCCCCTGATGTGGTCCAGCACCATGGTCGGCCGATGGATTTCGTGCAGGCGGGCGACCTTGAGGCCATCGCTACCCCCCTCGATTTCATCGGCGTCAACTACTACAGTCGCCAGGTCGTCCGTAATACGGGGGTCCCGGAGGAGCAGAACCTGCCCCAGGAGGTCTTCCCCGACCTGGAGCGGACAGAGATGGGGTGGGAGGTGTACCCGGAGGGGCTGTACCGGTTGCTGGGGCGCCTCTACTTTGACTATGGCTTCCACGTCCTGTACGTCACCGAGAACGGCGCGGCCTACCGGGACGAGGTCGGACCCGATGGGCAGGTGCACGACCCCGGGCGGGTGGCCTTCCTGCGGGCGCACCTGGAGCAGGTGGCGCGGGCCATCGGAGCGGGGATCCCCGTCCGCGGTTACTTTGTCTGGTCGCTCCTGGACAACTTCGAGTGGTCCTATGGCTATGCCAAGCGGTTCGGCCTGGTCTACGTGGATTGGGCCTCCCGGCGTCGCATTCTCAAGAGCAGCGCCCGCTGGTACAGCCGGGTGATCGCCGCTAACGGGATCGTGGAGATGTAAAGGGAGTAAATCTGCCGCCCCTTTCACGCCCCTCTCAGCCAAAGCCAGCCCGGGCTTGATCGAGCGTATTTCAATTTCGGGGCGAGTGGTCCTCTCACTCGCCGGTGGATCGCGAATCCCACGAATGGCCCGAATACAGCGAACAGAAGGGATACCTGCTCCATTCGCGGTATTCGTCTCCATTTGCGCCATTCGTGTTTCCCCAGGTCCGGCCCGGGCCAGGGGTATCTCGCCCCCAAACTGAAATACGCCTGACTTGATTTGCCTTCTATCGCCACTCGGAGTAACATGTTTTTGGCAAAGAAAGGGGGAGAGGCAGATGACACTCGAGAACGGCGAAATTGTGGAGGACCGATACCGGATCGAGGGGTTTCTGGCCCGGGGAGGAATGGGAGCTGTGTACCGGGCGTGGGACCTGCGGCTCAACCGCCCTGTCTGTCTGAAGGAGCTGATTCCCCAACCCGGGCTGGACGCCGGGATGCTGGAGCAGCTCCGGCAGCAGTTTCAGCATGAGGCCCAGGTTCTGGCCACCCTCGTCCACCCCTATCTGGTCCGCGTCACCGACTATTTCTCCTGGCGGGGAAACGAGTACCTGGTTATGGATTTCGTCGAGGGGGAGAGCCTGGCCCAGCGGATCAAACGCCTCGGTCCCCAGAATGAAGAAGAGGTGCTCCGCTGGGCCGGGCAATTGCTGGACGCCCTCTCCTACTGCCACAGGCACGGCGTGATCCACCGGGATATCAAGCCGCAGAATATCATCATCACGCCGGATGGGGACGCGGTGCTGGTTGACTTCGGGCTGGTGAAGCTCTGGGACCCCAACGCCCCGGAGACGCGGACGGCGATGCGGGGGGCTGGCACGCCAGAGTATGCGCCTCCGGAGCAGTATGACCTGGGCCTCGGCCATACCGACCCCCGCAGCGACATCTACAGCCTGGGGGCGACGCTCTACCACGCCCTTACCGGCAAAGCGCCGCCGACGGCCACCCAGCGGATAGCGAACCCCTCCTGCTTTTTGCCCCCGCGCCGGGTCAACGCTGTCGTCAGTCCTCTTACAGAGTCAGCGGTGCTGCGGGCGATGGAAGTGGTGATGGAGCACCGGTTCCGGAGCGCAGTGGATATGGCCGGGGCTCTGGGGATTTCACTGCCGAGCCGGATCACGACCGTCCCGCGTTCAAGGGTCGGGCCGGAGCCTCCTCCCCCTGCACGGAAAAGCCGACGGGGCCTCTGGATCGGCCTGGCAGTCGCCGGAGTGGTTTGTCTGGTCACGGCGGTGGGGAGCGGCGTGACCGGCCTGGTCCTGTGGGGGCCGTGGAAAGCTTCACCGACCCCTCCTCTGCAGGTAGCCTTCGTGCCTTCCCCCTCGCCCGTGCCGACAAGGCCCATCCTGCCAACCGAGACTCCTCGCCCTACCACCCAACCCACTCCCTCCATCTCCGCTTTCTTCCAGGATGACTTCAGCGACCCCAACTCTGGCTGGGAGGTGGGCAACTACGACACCGGCAGCGTGGGGTACGCCCAGGGGACCTACTCCGTCGTCTCCTACGGAAACTCCCATATGATGTGGGGGCTGGCCCGCCGGAACTTCGCCGATGTCGTCATCGAGGTGGATGCCCTTCAGGTCTCTGCCCCGTCGAACAACAACAACGCCTACGGGGTGATGTGCCGGGTGCAGGAGGACGACGACGGGTACGTGCTGCGGATCAGCGGGGACGGGTACTACGCCATCCATCGGATTGTGGACGGGCGCTTCGAGCCGCTGGTGGACTGGACCAGCTCGTCGGTGATTCGGCAGGGGAATGCGGACAATCACATCCGGGCGGTGTGCGATGGGAGCCATCTGTTGCTGGAGGTCAACGGGGAGCTATTGGCGGAGGCGCAGGACACAACCTACGCGCAGGGGGACATCGCCCTGACGGTGACTTCCTTTGAGAGCGAGACCACTGAGGTCCGTTTCGACAACCTGAGGACCCTTCCACCCGGCGCCGTTCCTCTGACCGCTGAGATTCTCTTCCAGGACGATTTCAGCGATCCTGACTCCGGCTGGGAGGTTGCCGACCACGATGGGGGCCGGCTGGCATACGCCGACGGCTCTTATTCCGTGGTTGGCGCAGCAGAGGATCGCATGATATGGGGGGTGGCCTCCCGGAACTTTGCCGACCTGGTCGTTGATGTGGACGCCACTCAGGTCTCCGCTCCGGCCAACAACAACAATGCCTATGGCATCTTCTGCCGGGTCCAGCCGGGGGCGACAGGAGATGGGTATGCGTTTCTTATCAGCGGCGACGGCTTCTATTCCATTCAGCGCATCACCGGCGGCGATTACGAGCCGCTGGTGAACTGGTCGCGCTCCGACGTGATCCGGCAGGGGAACGCGACCAACCACATTCAGGCGGTCTGCAACGGAGACTATCTGGCATTGATTGTCAACGGGGAGTTGCTGGCGGAGGCAAGGGACGGGACGTATACGGAAGGGGACATCGCCCTTGTGGCCGGCACCCTGGAGGCGGAGCCGACGGAGATCCTTTTCGACAATCTGGTCATCCGGCGGCCCGCCGGTAGCAGGTGACCGGGTGGGCAGGTGCGATGGTCGAGTGGATCGGGCGGACTGTCGGCGGGTATCAGATTGCCGAGGAGATCGGCCGGGGCGGGGCCGCGGTCGTCTATCGCGCCTATCAACCTCAGCTCGAGCGGTGGGTTGCCGTCAAAGTGCTCTCGTTTGCCGAAGCGGGGGAGCCAGAGTTCCTGGCCCGTTTCCGTCGGGAGGCCAGGGCGATCGCGGCCCTTCGCCATCCCAACATCCTTACCGTCTATGATTACGGCGAAGAGGAGGGGGTCGCCTATATCGCTATGGAGTACGTCCCGGGCGGCTCCCTTAAGAAATGCCTCACCGGCCAGCCGATGGAATGGGCGCAGGCTGTGTCACTCGTCATCCCGGTGGGGCAGGCCCTCGAATACGCCCACTCTCAGGGCATTGTCCATCGGGATGTGAAGCCGGCCAACATCCTCCTGGCCCGTCCCGACTGGCCGCTCCTGGCCGATTTCGGCCTGGCCAAGCTCCTGAGCCCGCAGCCGGGCATCACCCGACCTGGAACCAGCCTGGGGACGCCCGATTACCTGGCTCCCGAGCAGGCGATCGGGGAGGGGGTGGACCACCGCTGCGATGTTTACAGCCTGGGGGCGGTGCTGTACGAGCTCCTGACCGGCCAGGTGCCGCTCAGGGGACCGACGCCGGCGGAGACGCTGCTGCGCCGCCTGCAGGAGACTCCTGTTCCCCCCAGCAGGCTCAATTCCCAGATTCCCCCTCTGCTGGATGAGGTCCTCCTGCGTGCGCTGAGGCGGGAGCCTGCTGCCCGCTACCCAACGATGGGAGCGCTGGTAGAGGAGCTGACCCTCCTGGTGGAGACCCTGGGCCGGCACACCACGCCTCCGCCGGAATCCTTTCCCTGTGGAGTCACAACGCGCCTGACCCGACCGGTGTCGGTGAGAGGGCCGCGGCTTTTTGTCTCCGCCTCCGGGGTTGTGCTCCCGATCCCTCCCAGGGATGAGGTGACGGTCGGGCGGACGACCCCCCACCTGGTCCCCGCGCCGGATATTGACCTCAGCCCCTACGGTGGGGCCTCGGCGGGGGTCTCCCGGCGGCACGCCCGGCTCCTCCGTTGTCCGGAAGGGTGGATGCTGGAGGACCTGGGGAGCACCAATGGCACCTTCCTGAACGAGGAGCGGCTCTCGCCGGGCTGTCCTGCCCTGCTGAGGGATGGCGATCTGATCCGGTTTGCCAGCCTGGCGGTGGTCTACCGCGAGGATTAGGCGGGCGTATTTCAATTTCGGGGCGAGCGGTATTCGTTTCCATTCGCGCCATTCGTGTTGCCCCAGGTCCGGCCCGGGCCAGGGACATCTCACCCCCAGACTGAAATACACCTGATTAGGGCTTTTTGTCGTCATCCACCCACGTAGCGCAGGCCGCCCAACCTGTTTCTCACAGGCTGACGGCCTGCGCTACGTTATCCCCGCTGCCCTTAATGGACCGCGGAGTTATCCCGCATCACCATCGGCAGGTACAGCCGGTACGGGAATGCCGCAGCCCCAACCCCTGCGCTCACCGGCCCGTATACCGTCTCCTGCCCACTGGTGTCCACCTCCGCCAGCCAGTACCACCAGACACCGTCAGCGGGCACCGTGTCGGTGTAGACGTAGGTCGCGCCGCTGCCCCGCGCCTCCGAGGGCACGAAGGCCACCGCCGTCGCCCGGGCGAAGTCCGCCACCGGCGCCCGGTAGAGGTTGAAACCAAAGGTGCCGATCTCCACCGCCGTCGCCCACTCCAGCCGGACGCTCTGGCCCGCCACACTGCCCACCCGGAAGTAGAGCAACTCCACTGCTGTGGGCACATTCTGGATCGGCTCGCTATCGCGCGGCTCATTGGCCGGGTTATTGTAGACATCTATCGGGCCGGTCACGATGGCCGTGTTCACTGTGGTGGTGATGTCGTGCACCACGCTGAAGACGGTAGTGATGCGGAAGGATGCGCCGGGGGGCAGGTCCTGGCCAAAGCCGTTGGGCGCCGGGCCCGTCAGGTCATACCAGGTCAGCAGGCCGTCGTCGGCGGGCTCGTCCGGGTATGTGGTAGCGGTCACGAAACTCAGGTAGTATGGGTCGTACTGGTCCACCAGCGGCAGGACGTCTATAGTGCTGACGCCCACATTGGTGATGACGATGGTGAAGGTGACGTAGTTGGGCTGGACCTCGTCCATGTCGGCGGCCACCAACCGCTTATCCAGTGCGATCAGCGGGTCCACGATAGCGACGGGCGCATCGTCGGTGTCGGTGAGGACGCCGCCGGGATACTCGCCGCCGACCAGCGCCACGTTCCAGTAGGTGCCGGTAACGCCCGGCGTCGCGGTCACCGCAAAGGTCACGGTGATGCTCTGGCCCGGGGCCAGCGGCCCCAGATTCTGCCAGACCAGCAGCGGTTCGGTGATGGTGTCCGGGTCGGACGGGCTGCCAGAGCCGACGATGTAGTAGAAGTCGGCGGGGAGCGTGTCCGTCAGCACCAGCGGGTCAAAGGTCACCTGACCGGTG
>JBDOIF010000132.1:0-4585 GCA_041082215.1 Anaerolineae bacterium | reverse complement strand
CAGCGCCAGACAGCGCCCGATGTGGCCGAAGCCGCCTCCGCGGTAGCTGGGGAAGAAGAGGATGCGTCTTGCTTCTTTGCCCCCTGTTCTCATCTTCTCTCCTTCCCAGGGTGCAGTTCAATCCCGAAGGGAATGGACCCACCACCGGTCTTCCGCACTGAACGCCATCCGTTCCACCACCCCCTGCACCGTGACGCTCTTGCCGGCGATGCGGAGCGTTCCCCGTGCAGGCCAGCGACGGTAGTCCCCATCACCGAGCAATGCTCCCGCCACCCGGCCCAGGCCAGGGACGGGCTGGCTCAGGTAGAAGAGAGGTTCGGCCCAACGCCGCATAGGGACCAACCAGGGCCGCAGGGCGGCGAAACGGACCGATTCCATTGGTCGGGCGAGGCTCAGGGAGAGGGTGGGGCCGGTCCCTCCGGCCATCTCCAATATCAGGTGAGGCGCCCCATCGCCTTCATCTCGGAGCCAGAATCCCTGCCGCATTTCCCATACCTGGTTGTGGCATCCGATCAGGAGAGGAGTGACCCGTCCCCTGCCGTCAGGTGCGACCAGGTCGCCGAAGATCACCGTCCATTTATTGCCCCAGACCCGTCCCCAAAGCCAGCCTTGGAAGGCGGAGGGGAGGTAGAGATTCCCCCAGTTGTGATCGTGATAGCCCATGCCGGTCACCTGCCTGCTCGTTCCGTCCACCCGTAGCCATCCCTTCACACGGGCGTGGGGCACTGGCACTACCCAGTCGAAGAACTGCCCGCTGGAGAGGTCGGCGAAGAGATGCCCGGTCCCCACCCGCCAGCCGGGCAGCCGGGGGAAAAAAGTCAGCTCGGCCTCCAGGGGGGGCTGGGAAAGATGGAGGTGGTAGGCGCCCTCCTTCTCGATCACCCAGGAATCCCCGATATGAATCCGGAAGTGAGATGGATCGGTCCTGTATGCCTGGCGAGAGAAGCGGCCGATGGCGACGGTGGGGGGGCCGCCAGGGGGATAATAGCGCAGGTCGAGGGTGGGACGGTGGTCCCCCATGTTGAAAAGGGCCGAGTGGAAGATGGCGACGAGCCACCCGCCGTCGGGAAAGGCGACGTCGAAGTACCACCATTCAAAGAAGTGGGGCTCCGCACGGTAGTGGTCGGCGTTCTCCTCCAGGAGCAGTGGCCGTCCCCTTACTCCCTGTCCGGGAGGGAAAAGCTGCTGGTAGGCTTCGGGTGGGTAGCGTCCCATACCTCCTCCAGGTTCACCAGCGGATCGTATATCGCACCTCCTGCTGATTTTGTGGGCAGCCTGCGATGGTGATCTCTTCCAGATAGAGGGTCAGGTTCCCGCGTTTCCAGACCCAGGGGGAGCGGAACGCAGCGACCCCTTCGGCATTGGTGACGGCTACGGTATGGCTTCTCCCCGTTCCCCAGCGGCCCTGGATCACCGCCCCGGCGACCGGCTGCTGGGCTGAATCCAGCACCGTCACTTCGACCCGGACGCGGGCGAGGAGGCCGAGGAGGGTGGACTCCTCGCGCGCTGCCGTAAGGCTTGGGCTGGGGGGACAGAGGAGCGGGGCAGGGGCTGATCCCGCTGAGACGATCGGCAGCCAGACGAAATGGGAGAAGATCACCGGCGTTTGGGAGGGCTCAAGGGTGGGCGTGCGGGTAGGCGTCGGCGTGCGGGTGCGGGTAGGTGTCGGGGTGCGGGTCGGCGTGCGGGTGGGCGTGGGCGTCGGGGTCGAAGTGGAGGTGGGCGTGGGGGTCGGAGTCGGCGTGCGGGTGGGCGTCGGGGTATGGGTGCTGGTTGGCGTGGGGGTGTGGGTCGGTGTGGAGGTAGGCGTATGAGTCGGCGTCGGGGTGGGGGTTGAGGTGGGCGTGCGGGTGGGCGTTGCCGTTGAGGTGGGGGTATAGGTCGGTGTGCGTGTCGGCGTCGGCGGACATGAGGAATTCAGCGCCAGGACCGTCAGCCCCTCATTGCTGAGGATCTCGATGCACTCCTGCCCGTAGGCATCGCGGGTGTAATTGAACACTACCGAGAGCCCATTAGCGGTGATCCGCACATTCCGCGCCACGAACGGCCCACCCAACCGGGGCTGCACGGTGACAGTGGTCCCTTCCACGCTCAGCCCCATCGCCTCCCAGAACAGCCAGAGCGTAGCCATTGTCGGTTCGATGTAGATCGCTGACTCCTGGTAGCGGCCGGGGAGCTGGAAGTTGTATTCCATCATAGACTCATATGGCCCCAGGTTGGCCCAGCGGTTGAGATAGATATTGGTATACCAGTCCCCAGAGGAGGTCAACCCGAGGCGATAGTAGCCGATGGGCGGCAGCACCGGCGGGATGCCGTCGAAGAACCCCCCCTGCATTACAAAGCCGTTGGTCCATACGGAACTCAGCCCCCACCGTCCGCGCCAGGCGAAGTTTTCCGAATCGGTAGAGAGCCAGTGGACGTCGTTGGTAGGCTCATAGAAACCGCCCGCAGTGTACGTTGTCAGCATCGTCTCCAGACGGCCCTCACCGACCACCCCTTTCAAGAGCGGGAGCAGGGTCTGGCACCACTTATCCAGGTAGAAAGCGCCATTGGACTTGGTCTGCGAACGGGCATCGGCGACGGGCGCGTAGTAACCCAGGCTGCTGTTCCAGAACGCGTTGTCGAAGGAGGCCCGCATCGGCTCAACTAGGTCCTGCCGCAGGCTCTGGGCCTCGGCGGAGCGGCCCAGGGCATCCAGAAGGTCGGCTGCATCCTCGTAGGCCCGGATCGCCTGTCCGGTCTCCGCGGGGTACTCCCCCTGGATACGGCTCAGGTCTGCCATCGGGTAGAGAAGATTGGGAAAGAGGTCGCCGTCCTGACCGAACTCGGCGTCATAGGCGCTGTCGAATGTCCGCAGGGCAGCAAGGGCCGCGTTGAAGGCCCCTTCCAGAGAACGCACGTACCCCAGATCGCCCGTGACCCGATACAGGCCGGCCAGTGAACTGATGAACTCGGCTGTGGAATAAAGGTCGGAAAACTGCCAGAGGGCGGCAACACGTCCATCGGGCACAAAATGGAAAGTATCAACGATATTGCCGGCATACCACCCGGGTGTTGGTGGGTAACCGCTCTGGTCGGCTTTCCACCAGTACTTGCCCTGCCCCCCGGCAGTGTACTGATAGCGGGCGAACTCGACGAGCATATCCTGGAACGCAACGGTCCAGCCGTCGGGGAGCAGATGGGGGATCACTGTTGGTGGGGTCATGGTATCTGGCGCATATATGACGGCCTTGTCCACTGCGTAAACCCTGCCACCGGGGTTGATCAGGTAGGCGTTGAGCAGATTGGAGACAACGTTGACGAATTGAAAGGCTGGCAGGTCGGTAGCTTCAATCACCGGCAGTTGCCCCAGCGCTGCCAGGCGGGCATCGCGCAGGGCGTTGATCGGACCGGAGGGGTCGGCGCGAAGGCTGCTGTCGAGAACTGTCGCACCGATGTAGAAGCGCTGGAGGGGTTGGGCGACAACGGAGATGGCCACACGACCGTCGTTGCTCCCGGCGGCGATCCGCCTGTCCAGCGTATCGGCGCTCAGGTAGCTTCCAAACGAAAGGTTGGCCGCACTCCAGGAGTGGAGTGGAGAGCTGCTGTAGACGTAGGCCCGTACTGGGCTTCCGTAAAAACGCTCGTCTTCGGTGTCCAGCACCGCCGACCCGACAATGGCCTGCGCACCGGCATCGAAACTCAGCACCGTGTCCGGTGTATCCCGAAACTCGACCGCATAGAGGTAACTGAGGGCTGGTTCCAGGTCTGTAGCAAGGACCAGCCGTGCGTTGGTCGGATCGTCTATCGCCACTTCGATGACCCCCACAGGCTGAAACGGCGCTGGGGCCAGGTGGGAAAGGCGAACGGTGACGGTACGGCCGAGAACACGTGCTTCGTAGCCGATGAAGTGAGGGGCCAGGTAGTAGGTCGTGATCGTTCCATCCGAAAACCAGGCGCGTTGCGCTGACGAGCCGGAACCGATCACGAGGCCGATCTTGGTCAGATGAGCCAGGTTATGGATGTCCCGCCCTTTGACCCGGATGAGATCGCCAGGCCTGGAGCCGGAAAGGCTGGATGGGTCGGAGAAGGTAAAGATGTTGCCGATGTCACTCAGGCCTCCCAGGGAGATGACACCGTCCGGCCCGACGAAAGACATCCAGTCCCACGGGAATGTGCCGTCGGGGGTGCTGATGCGGATCTCGTAGGTATCCACATCCCAGGCGGCGGTATAGGTCCTGCCCCGCCGACCGACGAATGTGTACTCATTCGGCGTCAGGTCGTCAAGGGGTGCGTCCGACCGGGGCGACGAGGCGACGGACGGCAGCAGGAGACCCGCGAGAAGAATCAGCGCCACGGTCCAGCAGGTTGCTTTTCTCATTGTCCCCGCCCCTTTCTGGCGTCGGCTTTCCTTTCCAGCAAGCGGACAATGCCGGTAGAGCCATCCACAAGGACAAGTTGGCCGGTGCGGATGCGGCGGGTTGCATCGGGGACGTTGAGGACGGCGGGCAGGCCGTACTCCCGGGCGATGATCGCCCCGTGGGAGAGCGTGCCGCCGATCTCGGTGACCAGCGCCCCGGCGGCCACCAGCAGGGGAGCCCACCCG
>JBDOIF010000125.1:0-1616 GCA_041082215.1 Anaerolineae bacterium | reverse complement strand
GCCAGGGAGGTGCCCGATGGGACAGCGCGGAGTACGCACCACACTGGAAGAACGGATAGAAATTGCCGAGCGAGCCCAGGCCGGGGAAACCGACCCGGCTATTGCCGCCGCAATGGGACGGTCGGTCTGGACCGTCCGCAAATGGCGTCGCCGGTATCAGGCCCAGGAGCAAGAGAAGCGAGCTCCCCCAATGGGCAGACCCCCCTCCGGCGCATTGGGCTCCTTCCCGGCCGAAATCCGGGAGACCCTTCGCCAACTGCGCAAAGAGCATCCGGGTTGGGGGCCGGAAACCCTGCGCCTGGAGTTAGAAGCCTACCTGCCGGAGTCCTGGCGGTTGCCCAGCCGGTCGCGTATCGCGGCCTTTCTCCGCCAGGAAGGGCTGACCCGGCCCTATGAACGTCGGCAGCCGCTCCCCCAGCCGGAGGCCGGGCATCCTCAGCGTCCCCACGAGGTCTGGGAAGTGGATGCCCAGGGCGCTGTCCACCTCGCTTCGGGCCATAAGGTGAGCATCGTGAACATTGTGGATGTGGTCAGCCGCCTGAAGGTGGAGAGCACACCCTGCTGGCAGGTTTCTCACCCCAGCCGACTGGACTACCAGATGGCCCTGCGGCGCGGCTTTCTCCGGCACGGCCTGCCGCAACGGGTGACCCTGGACCACGACACCGTTTTCTACGACAACGCTTCGGCCTCTCCGTTTCCCACCCTGCTGCACCTGTGGCTGATCGGCCTGGGGGTGGAAGTCTCGTTCATTGAGCATCCACCGCCGCGAGACCACAGCCGGGTAGAGCGGACGCATCAGACGGTAGAACGGCAGGCTCTTTGCGGAGAGCCGTGGGCAGACCCGGCCGAGGTCTGGCAGTCCCTGAATGAGCGACGGGAGTTTCTCAACTCCCGGTACCCGTGCCGGAGTTTGGGGCGTCAGTCCCCATTGACGGCCTTTCCGGAGGCCCGCCATTCGGGGCGGCCGTACCGGTTGGAATGGGAAGAGGAGATGCTGGATATGCGCCGGGTATGGGAGTACCTGGCCCAGGGCCGCTGGGTTCGGCGGGTCAGTTCGCAAGGGCAGATGGTACTGGGTGGTCAATCCTATTATCTGGGCCCTTCCTTCGCTGGCCAGCAAGTGAAGGTGACCTTTGATCCGGAGAAGCAAGAGTTGGTTTGCTGTCCGGAGAAGGGAGGAGGCCCCATTCGGTTGCCCATTCGGGGGTTGACCAAAGCCGACCTGATGGGAGAGTTGAGCCCATTGCGAGCGGTTCCCGCCTATCAGTTGACCCTTCCCCTTTCTATGGCCGGATGGCGACAGTTGGGCCTGGCGGAGGCCCTGACCGGCACGACTTTTTGAGACTTTGAACCGGTACGACTTTATAGGATTCAACAGATCGTTTTGGGCTATACCCGCTATACCTTAAGTGGCTAGTGCATCGTGGCGCAAATCCTTCACCAGTTAAATCGCCAGCGGCTTTCCGGCATAAGTCCACCGAAAGGGCCGCGCCAGGAGCCGATTGAAATACTCTATAAATGCCAGGAGGCGCTGGCGTAACTCCTCCACCGAGGAGAAACTGGCCCGCTTTAACAACCGGCGCACCAGAATGCTGAACCAGAGTTCCACCTGGTTC
>JBDOIF010000103.1:0-4995 GCA_041082215.1 Anaerolineae bacterium | reverse complement strand
AGAGATGTAGAAGTGGGCAGGGGGGTAGGCGCGGGGGTGGGGGTGGGGAGGGGGGTAGGGGTGGGCCAGGGGGTGCGGGTTGGCCTGGGGGTGCGGGTGGGGAGGGGAGTGCGGGTTGGCCGAGGGGTCGGTGTGGGGGCAGGGGGGAGGGGGGCGGTGGGGGATGAGGTGGCTGTGGGGGACGGGGAAGGCTGAAGGGCAGCGGCCTGGACGGTGGGGGAGGGGGAGAGCCGGCCCGCCGTGGCGAAGGTGATCCCCAGTGCCCCCAGCCCCAGCAGCCAGAGCACCAGGAATGAGGTCACGGACAGCCCCTGAACAACGGCCCACTGCCGCTTCGTCAGCCGCATCGTTTCAAACCTACCCCTCCTCCCGCCAGGCCTGGGTCAGCGCCACCTGGTCGGCATATGCCTCCACCTGCCGTCCGATCTCGGCCTCGTCCCATCCGAGGCGGGGGGCCATCACCTCTGCCACTGCCCGCGCCCGGTCCAGCCCCCCACCCCGTACCTCATAGATGACATGGGTGCGGCGGATAAGGACGTCGTTCAGGGTCAGCGCCATCTCATGCTGGACCGCGTACAGCGGCTCTGCCATCAGATAAGGCAGCTCTGGCACGATCCGCTTCCCCAGGACCGGGTTTTCCTCGGCGTAGGCCAGCACCCAGGCGGCATCGGCTCCGTAGGTGCTGGTCAGGTAGGCGTGAGCTTCCTCATCCTCCGCTGCGGCGGCGGCATATACCGGCCCGGCCCCCGGCAGAGGCTCCCGTGTACGGCAGGATTGCGCAGCGTGGACGCCGAACTCCTCTCCCAGCCGTCGCTCCACCCGGTCCACAATCTGCTCCGCCATCAACCGGCCGGTGGTCAGTTTGCCCCCCGCCACAGTGATCAGCCCGGAGGGGCTTTCCAGCACCTGGTGCTCCCTGGAGAGAGCATACGTGCCTCCCTCGGCGTAGATCAGGGGGCGCAGCCCGGCATAGGTGCTGACGATGTCTCCGGGGCCGACCTGGGCGCCGGGAAAGACGTAGGCCAGGGCCTCCAGCAGGTACTCCACATCCTCCCTCGCCGCCGCCGGTCGGTCCAGGTCCCCATCATAGTCGGTATCGGTGGTGCCGACGAGGGCGTGCTGTCCCCAGGGGAAGAGGAAGATATGGCGGCCATCGCGGGGGGAGTCGAAGGCGACGGCGTGCTGGGTGAAGAGCCGCTGGCGGGGGAGGATCAGGTGGATGCCTTTCGTGGGGCGGACGGTGCGGCCCTTGAAGTGGGCATCCTGCTGCCGGATTGTGTCCACCCAGACGCCGGTGGCGTTGACCACCACGCGGGCCTGCACCTCCAGCTCCTTCCCGCCGATCCGGTCCCGCACCACCGCCCCCCGAACCCGGCCGTCCGCCCTCAGCAGGCCCACCACCTCAGCGTAGTTGGCGACGACGGCTCCTTCGGCGTGGGCGGCGCGGGCGACGAGCATCGTCAGCCGGGCATCGTCCACGCGGGCATCGTAGAAGCGGGCCGCCCCCAGAAGGCCTCGCCCTCCCAGGAGCGGCTCCCGCCGGGCCACCTCCGCCGGGTCCAGCCAGCGGTGAGGCTGGACGTTCTGGAAAAGCCCCAGGGCATCGTAGAGGGTAAGCCCCATGCGAAGCTTCCAGGGAGCCGGTTTCTGCCCCCGGTAGAGGGGGTAGAGGAAGGGGAGGGGACGCACCAGGCGGGGCGCTATCCGGCGCAGGATCCGCCGCTCGTTACAGCACTGAAAGACCAGGCCGAGCTGGTAGTTTTCCAGATACCGGAGTCCGCCGTGGATCATCCGGGAGGAGCGGCTGCTGGTTCCTGTACCGAAGTCCTCCTTTTCCACCAGCGCGGTGCGGAAGCCGCGCAAGGCTGCATCCCGCGCCACCCAGACGCCGGTGATCCCCCCGCCGATAACCAGCAGGTCGAAGACCTCAGCGGATAGCCGGTCCAGATTCTCCTGCCGCGCGGCGGCCGAGAAGGGTCGGGCGCAAACGAGAGAGAAAGGAGTCTCTGCCACAGGCCACCTCATTCACTCACTGAAAGGCGGACGCACGGACCCCGTCGGCCGACGGGCACCGGGCGTCCGCCTCCCTGGGCTATCGGCACAGCGTTCTACTCTCCCTCCTCGTCCATCAGTTCCAGAATGGAGTACAGGAGCTCAAGCAGGACAGCCTTCACACTTTCTTTATCTGTGGCGACGCACGGGAGCACCTTCACATCCGGGTCTATCCGGAGAGCGATACGCAGGTCCTCGGGGGTCCAGGCGTCCGGCATATCCTGCTTGTTTGCTGCCACCACGTAGGGCGTGGGCGCATAGGAGCGGAAGGTATCCAGGATACTGCGGGCTTCCCGGAACGTCTCCGGCCGGACGCTATCCACCAGGACGACAAAGCCGAGCATCCCTTCGGAGAGGATTTCCCACATAAAATCGAAGCGGCGCTGGCCGGGCGTGCCGAAGAGGTAAAGGACCAGGTCCTCATCTATGGTGATGCGCCCGAAATCCATCGCCACCGTTGTCTGATCCTTGATCCGCTCCTCGGAGCGGGTAAGCTTGGCCTCCGTGGCGACGACGTCAATTTCACTGATGGTCTGAATAAACTGGGTCTTCCCCGCTGCAAAGGGGCCGGTCACCACCATTTTGACAGTCTGCATTGAACTACAACTCCCGGATACGGTCTATCAATCGCTCGATGACGCTTCGTTTAACGGCCGGGCGGCGTCGGGTCAGCGGCACGCCAGCAGGCGCACCGGACACCGCAGGAGTGGGCCTGGCCTCCATCCCTTCGGGCCGGACCAGTTCCACCAGCCCGGCCTGGAGGAGGCCGTAGACGATCCGACGGATCTGGAAGTCGCTCATGTTGTTATACTGGGCGATCTGGCGGATCGTGTTGCGGGGATTGATGAAAGAGACGACACGCCATTCCTCGACGGTGAGGTTGATGGTCCGCAGCCGTGCGTTCGGGCGATCCGTGAAACGGAGAGCCATATCCAGGTCGGGGAGTTCCTCTTGAAGCCGCTCCCATTCCTTCAGGCGGCGGCTTCCTTCCATAATCACACTTTCCAGATCAATGGGGACGGTGATCCGCCCCTTGACGGGGAGAAGCGTTGCATCGAAGCGGAAGGCGCCGTCGGACCAGGTAAACACTTTGTAGACGACGTCCAGTGTATGGTTGCGCACGCTATCCACGATATCCTGCTGGGAGACGTAGCCAGCGTTGATCAAAAGCAGCCCGAGCTCCCGGTCGTCCTGAATATCAGCGCGGGCGCGGATGGTGCGCGCCTGTTCCTCGTTGATCTTCCCCGCCCACAACAGGATGTCCACCAGCCGGTCGTTCTGGCCGTCCATAGAGGCGTAGATGAGCTTCCCCTCCTTGAAGCACATCCACACCTTATCCTGGCGGCCTTCGAGGCTGAGAGTGCCTGTCTTGCGTGCCAGACTGATGAGGTTCAGCAGTTGGGTGGTGCTGAAATCCCGCAGATTCCCTTTCAATGCCATAGGCTGCCTACCTTTGCAGCTAGCGGGGATGAGTATCCCAGATTTACCAGAAATTATACCCGCTCTTAGCCAGCAAGTCAACAGCGGTCATACAAACAGGCATATTTCAATTTCGGGGCGAGTGGTCCTCTCGCCCGCCGATGGATCGCGAATCCCACGAATGGCCCGAGTACAGCGAACAGGAGCTATACCTGCTCCATTCGCGATATTCGTTTCCATTCACGCCATTCGTGTTTCCCCAGGTCCGGCTCGGGCCAGGGACATCTCGCCCTCAGACTGAAATACACCTCATACCAAGCAGCGCTACCGGCCTGGGGGGGATGCCCACAGTTGCGCGTCGTCGAAGAAGGCGGCGTTGTGGATCTGGGCATACTTTGGCTCGGCATAGAGGCAAACCGTCACCCGCCCTCCTACAGCAACCATCATCTGCGGCGAGCGGAGGGTGACCACTCCCATCGCCTGGTCAACGACCTGCGTCTCACTCCATTCCCCGTACTCGCAGGCCTCCCCGCCGTGGGGGTCAATCCCCACCCGCATCAAGATGCCCCCGCCGCTGGAATACCCCCGCGCCTTCGCCTCGAACCACACCCGGCTCCCCGGCTCCATCTCCACGGTCTGATAGAGGATCACTTTGAACTTCACCCACTGGTAAGTCTGTATCTGGAGCGTGGAGCCGTTGATGACCCGACGGGAGTCGTCGGCGGGTTTGAACTCCGGGCGGCCGTAGGAAGTGTCCGGATTAAAAGCGTCGCCCGGCCTCCAGTTGACCTCCGCCGCCACCTCCCAGCCAGGCACGCTATCCGGCAGGATATCCTCGAAGTCACCGTTCACCAGAGGGACCGGCCCGGGGGTGGGGGTTGGCGTGGGGGTGAGCGTCAGCGGTGTGGGGGAGGGGGAGCGCGTTGCCGTAGGAGCGGGCGTCGGCGTGGGGGGCAGCGTAGGCGGAAGGGTGGGGGTCCAGGTAGGCTCCAGCGAGGTCTTCCCCACTTCCCTCCCCGTGGGCGTGGCGGTGGGGGACGGGGCGCGGCTCGCTGCCAGACGAGGGGCCAGCACCATCACGCCGACCAGCCCGCCCAGCACTACCAGGTCGGCCACTCCCAGAAGAAGGATCACCAGCCACTGCTTCCGCGTCATCGCTCCCCTCCACACTCCGAAGCCCGACCCCTTTGCGCAAGATAAATCTTGCGCTACACCTCAATCACGCATCCCACGAATCGGGCAAATAACGTGAATTGTGCGAAACCAGGTGGTGATGACCAGTCCCCGTAGCACAGGCCGCCAGGCCTGTTTCACGCAGGCTAACAGCCTGCGCTACATAGCTCTAGATATAATGCAGCTCTTTCGCCGCCTTCGTCAGCTCGTCCCGGAACCCGGGGTGGGCGATGCGGATGAGCGCCTGCGCCCGCTGCCGGATCGTCTTCCCGTACAGATCGGCCACCCCGTACTCCGTCACCACGAAATGGACGTGGTTACGGGTAGTGACGACCCCCGCGCCGGGCTTGA
>JBDOIF010000062.1:0-30211 GCA_041082215.1 Anaerolineae bacterium | reverse complement strand
AGGCCCGGCCGGCCGGCGGCTTGCCGGCCATCCGGCCCTTAGCGACGAACTGGCCGTGCTCCCCTTCCCCGGCCTGGACCGGCTGCTGGCCGCCGCGCTGAGGGAGGAGCCGGCCCTGGGCCTGCGGGCCACCCGCGCCCTGCTGCGCAATCCCTTCCAGCGCTGGGCGGTGGCCCGCGGCTGGGCGCGCTTCCTGGCCGGGGCACCCGATCCGCTGGCCACCCTGTATTCTGCCCTGCCCGACCCCCTGCTCGATGAGTACCTGGTGGAACCTCTGAACGAGCAACAAACACGCCTGTTCCCGTCCGCGCGGTCCCTCTGGCTGGGCGAGCTGGCTGGCGCCTTTGTGGACGCTACAGGGGGGCAAAGCCGCACCTCGGAGCAACTGGCCTGGGCCGCCACCTGGCCTCTGCGCGGGCGGCCCTGCCCCCGGGTGGCCCCCCTGGCCCGCCTGCTGCTGGCCCTGCTGGATGAGGAGCGGCTCGCCGAAGAGGGCATGGATACAGCGCTGCTGGAGGCTGCCGTATCGGCGGTGCGGCCGCTGCCCCACGGCGAGGAGGTTGCCCTTTCCCTTACGGCGCTGGTGCGCCTGGGCGCGCTGGAGGATGTGGACGCCATCGCCGTCTCGTGGCGGGGAATGGGCTGGCTGGAGCGTCTGTTAGAAGTAGGGGTACGGGGCGCCGTGCCCCTGCGCCCGCAGGTGCTGGAGGCGCTGCGCGGCCTGGGGGATGTGGCCACCGAGGTAGCCCGCTTCCGCCAGGCCACCAGCCCGGCGGCGCAGGCTGCCGCCCTCAACCGCGCCGTCGGCATGCTCGACGACCTGGCGGCCTACGTGGAGGCCATCCGTCTGCCGGAGCGGGCGCTCCTGGCCCTGACGGTGCGCCGCTGGCAGTCGCTGGTGGCCGGGGCGGCCGGGCGGCTGGGCGAGCGCGCCCTGCGCGAGATGGCCCCCGTTGCCCGGCGGGCGCTGGTCGGCGGCGAGCGGCGGGCCTCCTTCTGGCCCCGTCCCGCCCAGCCCTTCCCCAACCCCTACCAGACCGGCCGGCCGGTCGCGCCGCCTCTCTTCGTCGGCCGCGGGGATATCCTCCGGCGCATCGAGGAAATCTGGTCGGCGCGGCCCAACCCCGATTCGGTCATCCTCTACGGCCACCGGCGCATGGGCAAATCCTCCATCCTGCACAACCTGGACCAGGTCGCCCCGCCCGGGACGCTGCTGGTCTATGCCGACCTGAAGGGGGAGGCCGCGCTGATCAAGGGAGTCCACTACCTGCTGCGCGGCCTGGCCGATCGGATTGTCTGGGCTGCTGGCGAGCGTGGCCTGGGTATCTCTGAACCTTCCCCGGCCGATTACGCCACCCCTGCCGAGGCGGGGCTGGCCTTCCGGCGGCTGGTAGAACGGGTGCTGGCCGCGCTGCCGGAAGACGGCCGGCTGATCCTGGCCCTGGACGAGTTCGAGGCGGTGGACGGGGCCGTGCGGAGGGACAAGATCGGACGCGAGATCTACGACTATCTGCGCGACCTCTCTTTCCGGCCGCGCGTCGCGCTGGTGCTGGCCGGGCTGCACACGCTGGACGAGATGAGCCGCGACTACCGTCACGCCTTCCACGAGTCCTATGTGAACATCCCCGTCTCCTACCTGCCGCGGGAGGCGGCGGAGCAGTTGATCGCCCGCCCGACCCCCGATTTTCCGCTCAATTACCACCCCGAAGTGATCGCGCGCATCATCGCCGAGACCCACGGCCAGCCGCTGCTGGTGCAGCGCATCTGCCAGGAGCTGGTCAGCCACCTCAACCACGAGCTGTTCGACCTGGAGAAGGAGCGTGAGGCGCGGCTGCTGCCCGAGGACCTGGATGCCGTGCTGAGCGACGAGTTCGTCCGCAGCGAGACCCGCTACTTTGACGGCGTCTGGAACGACCAGATTGCCGGGCGGGGGGCGGCGGAGGCCGTATTGCGCGCGCTGGCGGCCGGCCCGGCGACGGCGGACGACCTGGCCCGGCTCGCCGGGCTTGGCCCACAGCAAGTCGCCGAAGCGCTGGACTACCTGCAAAGGCGCGACCTGGTTGAGGCCGACCCAACCGGTCGGTGGGACTTTCTCATCCCCCTCATGCGCCGCTGGCTGCGCCTGCGGGAGTAACAATGTGACAGTCACCTGAAGGAGGTCCAATGGCCCAATACATCCAGTTCCAGACCGAGGATGGCAGCTCCATCCTGATCGAGGTCGAGGAGACCGACGAGATGGGGGTCGTCAAGGCGGGGTTGCGGGGGAAGGCAGAGGAGGCGGTCGCGCAGGCCACGGCCACCTTTGAGGAGGGGCTGGAGATCGTCCGTCGCAACGCTGCCGCCTTCATCAAGAAACTGCGCGGCCTCTCCGACCCGCCGGACGAGATTGAGGTTACCTTTGGCCTCAAGGCCACCGGCGAACTGGGCAACTTCGCTGTGGCGAAGGCTGGGGCAGAGGCCAGTTACACCGTCAAGCTTAAGTGGAAGCGAGGCATATGCTGACTTCTTCAGCCATCGGTTTTGTTTTCTTTGCTTGCGTATAGTCTGAAGGAGGTGTGAAATGCGGACCATCTTTCACCTGGTCTTTTGGTGGCTGTTTGCCGCATTGGTGGCAATGCTTGCGTTTTCGCCCAAGTCTCCACAGGTTCAATCCCATCCCGAGGGCTTTGTTTATGTCGAGGGTACCTACTTGATGCTGAACGGCGAGCGCTTCATCGTCAAAGGCTACAACTATTATCCTCGTGATTACGGATGGACCGATATGACAACGTGGGATTGGGAAGAGGTGGATCACGAATTCGCGCTCGCCAAAGCCTATGGGGCTAATACCATCCGCACTGGTCTGCACGCGCCAACAGCGATCGGCGATCTCTCCTGCACAAGCGCGCGGACCTTCAAGCAGGTCCGGCCGGAGTATCTGGAGGCGGTTCAGACACTGGTCCAACTTGCTGAAAAACACGATTTGCGCCTGATTCTATGGCTGGGGGATTTGTGTCCTCAGTTCCTGGATCCCGCCTACTATCCGGGTTTGCAGCGATACCTCGAGGCGGTCATCCCTGCCTTCGCCGACAACCCCTACATCATCGCCTGGGACCTGCAAACCGATGTGGATGGATTTGTCTTGCAGCAATACCCAACCGGCTGTTACGGATTGCTTCCTTATTGCACAAAGACGAATATGCTGAACATGCTGCGCTTCATGGCCGATACCATCCGCCGACTCGACTCCCATCATCTCATTACGGTTGGCTTCTGCTGGCCGACGACCTCCCTGCTGGCACAGGATTTTACCGATTTTCTGATGCCGCAGTTCTTTGGAGGAGATGCCCCCAACATTCTAGGGAGTGATGACCCAGCGCAAATCGAAGGATATGGCTGGGGCGCAAGTCAAGACCGCGAGATGATGGCGCGCACACTGCAAGACAAGATCCTTTATATGCAAAGCCAATTGACCCATCCCATGCCGATTGTCTTTGCCGAATATGGGTCTCCGAGTGCAGGAGCAAGTTTCTCTCCCGAGTTCCAGCAAGTGGTCTATGATGTGTATCTGGACGTGGCTTTCCTGCGCCTGAAACTGGCCGGGGCGCTCAACTGGGTTTTGACCGATTTCATCTGGCCGCCAGAATCGCAACCGATTGCCTTCCTGGAGAATCCGCTCCCAATCACGGAGCAGAACCAGGGGATATTCTACCTGGATTATTCACCCAAACCGGCGGCGGAGGTCGCCAGGGCCTATTATGCTGACTCCCCCACAATTGCTTTCCAGGAGGGACCCGAAGAGTTAAAATTCATTTTCAGCAAGACCTTCGTGCCAGGCCCGGAAGACACCCGCGTGCTGGCTGTTGCTTTTGATTACATCATCTTCTTGAGCGAAGACCGAACTCCGCTGCTGAAATTAGACATCGGCGATCCTTCGGTGCGGCCCTATCTGGCGCAAGGCTTCTCCGGAGATGAAAGCCCCTGGGGAGACGAGGCCGAAAACTTTGCCTGGGCAGGCGGCGAGGAGAAGACGGCACGGGTTTTGCTGCCGTTCCCCGAGGGGACGCGGGCTATATCCCTGCGCGTTAACAGCGGTCTGGAAGATATGCAGATGACTGTTCTGGTGGACGACGAGGAGATCAAGACCCTCTCTGTGGGCATCGGTTGGAAGACGTACACGATTCAACTGCCCGAGGAACAACCGTTGACCGCTGGCAGTGTGTTCAAACTGCGCGGTAAGCTCAACCTGCCGATTTCCGAGGGAACGGTAACCGTCCAGATGAGCAACGACCAGATCGCATGGCAGGATGTCGCCAGCGTCGTGCCCGAAAGAGGACGCTTTGCGGCATCTGTCCCGATTGAGCACGCTGGGACTCTATGGCTGCGCGCTGTCTGGAGCGGCGCCGGACTGTACCAATCAGCGGTAAGCGAGGTGATCTCTCTTGAGATTCCCGCTCCGCCGGTCACGCCAACGCCAACAATCGTCCCGCCTACTGCGACTGCCAGTCCAACTCCCGTGGTTGAATCGGTGCCCCAAGCATCCATCGGCCTTTACGGGGGTGTTGTGGCTTTTCTTCTGTTGCTCGTCGGCCTGGGCATTTACCTCGTGCTGCGACGACAGCGGCATCGGCAATAGCCAGGCGTTACACAACCGTCTTTCGACGATGCGCCAACCGATGCGGTAACTTCCCCCTCATGTTTTTGTTGTTTATCGCAGACTCTCCTCACCCCAGGCACGCAGAGAGCGCAGGGAGACCACTACAATCCCTGCGCCCTCTGCGCTCGCCGGGGCTGGCTGAAGGTAACCCACGCTGTGGAAAATATCTCTCTGCCTCTTATCGCACTGTCCGCTTCCCCCCGCCGGCAATATCCGCGCGGATCAATGCCTGTACCTCCGCCTTGTTGATAATGGGAAGGTCAAACATCAGAGTCTGTTGAAGCCGGGTAGCGGCATCTCCCACGACGAGTCCCTTCTGCAAACCAGCAGCGTTGACCCCCTCCGTCAAGAGTCCGTAGTACAATCCCCCGTTCCAGGTATCTCCTCCTCCCAACCGGTCCAAAAGTGTAATGGGCCTGACAGCAGCGGAACGGAAGAAGTTCCCCTCGTTGTCCATCACGGCGGATTCCCAGCGGTGTTGCTCAAAGTTATCCGGATACCGGATAGTGATAGCGACTATCCGCACTTTAAAGCGGGTGATCAAATCCGAGGCAAACGCGCGCAAATCGTCGTCTTCCGGCCGGTCAAAGTCCCCCCGGTCTATCTGCTCCGCGCTGTACCGCCCGCATCCGATCCCGTATACTTTGGCCATATCCTCTATGGTGGTGATTAAAATATCCACACACTCGGTCAGCACGGGCGTCATCACGGCCGCACACTGCTCTTTACTCCACAACGTTCCCCGGTAGTTGAAGTCCAGACCGACCAGACACCCCGCCGGTTTGGCCGCGAGCGCCTCGTAAAATGCCTCCAGCAGGAAATTGCGTTCATAACCGCTATGGACAGCCAGTCCGAACGTGATCCCGGACGTATGAAACAATCGGCAGTCCCGGAGGGCGTCTTTCCAGTTCGCCATCCCAGGCCCCAGCCGGCTGGCGGCGGAATACATCCGCTGATACCATCCCACATCGGGGCGCGGGGTACGGCCGATTTCGTAGATAAACCGACCAATCGGCTCCGCCCGGGGAGCCCACACAAAGTAATCCGCGTTGACTCCATTGGCGCGGGCAGTATCCCGAAGGAGCCAGCCGTAGGGGTTGTCGGGGACCCTGGTGATATAGGCTGAGGGGATGCCCAACCGGGCCAGCAACATCGCCAGAGTAAATTCGCTTCCAGCCAGGGAAAGATGGACCAGGCGAGTGGCTTCCGGACGCTGCATATCTGCAGGCGTATCCCGAACCATTGTCTCTCCAAAAGTGACAAACGCGGGTCCTTTCCCTGCGAATGCGCTGAGGTTATCTTTGGTGATGTCAAAAGTAAGGGTTGGGCTGCTCATACCCCCTCCTACCACGTCTCCAGTTGTGCCGTCAGGCCGCCGTCCACGAATATCTCCGTGCCGGTGATAAACGAGGCCTCATCGCTGGCCAGAAAGGCCGCTGCGTAGCCGATGTCCTCCGGTCGGCCGATCCGCTTCATTACCTGTCGCTGTTCAACGATCCGCTGTTGCTCGGCGGGATCGGGATACGAGTTGAAGATACTCTGGATCAGAGGCGTGAGCACCCAGCCGGGAGAGATCGCCACCACCCGAATGGTGGGACCGTAATCAATGGCCATATTGCGGGTAAGGGCAGTGACCCCACCTTTGGAGGCCGCATAGGGTGCCACCCCGGCCACAGTGGCCGCAGAGTGGACAGAGGAGATATTGATGATGACCCCCTTGCCAATGGCCTGCATATGGGGGATCACGTACTTGGAACAGAGGAAGACTCCCTTCAGGTTGACGCCCAGACAGAGGTCCCAATCCTCGCTGGTGGCATCCAGCACCGACTTGTAGACGCCCACCCCTGCATTGTTGACCAGGATGTCAATGCGACCGTACTTTTCCAGCGCCGCCTGGACCATAGCCTTGACCTGGTCCTCTTTGGAAACGTCGCATTTGACGAAGAGGGCGTCCCCCCCGGCCTGGCGGAGTTCCTCCGCCGTTCGCTTCCCGGCCTCTTCGTCCCAGTCCACGACCACGACCTTCGCCCCTTCCTGGACGAAGACCTTCGCGATGCCCTGACCGATGCCCTTGCCAGCACCGGTGATAATGGCGACTCTATCCTTCAGCCTCATGGCAATCCCTCCTTCAGGTTTACGTGTGAAGTGATCAGATTTACCACGGCTGGCGAGGGGTAGATAGGAATACCGGCCCCTCCTCGCCAACGGCCACATCATCTTCTATGCGGATTCCCCCGAACTCCGGGATGTACACCCCCGGCTCCACGCTACAGACCATGTTCGTTTCCAATGTACCTGAGGCTCCGGGCATTAACACAGGAACAAACTCGTGGTACCGCAGCCCAACCCCATGTCCGGTGATATGGACGAAATATGACCCCAGGCCCGCCCGCTCCAGGACTTCCCGCGCCGCCCGGTCGGGGTCCGCAAAGGAGGCCCCTGCCCGCAGTTGGCGGGCAGCCGCCTGCTGCGCTTCCAGTACCGCATTGTGGACTTCCCGCTGCCGTTCGTTGGGCTTCCCTGCCACCGCCACATAGGTCAGGTCGGACCAGTACCCGTCCACAACGGTCGCCAGTTCCACCATCACGATGTCCCCTTCCTCAACGCGGCGCGGAGTGGAGGGAACCAGAAGAGTCCCTTTCGTACTTCCCACCGGCCCGGTTCCCACCTCGGCGAAGGCGCGCACCAGTCGGGCCCCTTTATATCCAGGGCCTTCGGACCGAATCTTGTGTTCCACCAGGGCACCCACCTGCGCCTCGGTCATCCCGGGCTGGAGCCGGGCAAGGAATTCCCGCATGCCCATTTCAGCAATCTCGCAGGCCAGCCGGAGTTTTTGAATCTCGTAGTCGCTCTTCACTGCTCTGGAGGCCATCAGCAGATCGGTGGCGTCCACCAGTTGGGCGTCCGCGAAAATCTCATGCAGGAGGGACCACCAGGGCGCGGCGGGCACAACCGGCTCCGCGGCGCGGTATGTCGGGCCAGTTATCTCAAAACTCCTTTCTATGCCGACACGCGCATTTTGCAGGCCCAGGGTGTTTCTGGCCTCCGTCAGCAACGCGCGATAGTTCTGATAGAGATCGGCGTCTTTCAATAACCCCCATCCAAAGGATTTGACCTCTGCCCATTCGGGGTCGGCGTACTCCTCCTCAATTTCCGGTACAAAAAGCAAGGGTTTCCCGTCCGCGGGCAGAATCGCAACGGAGAAGCCATGGTGGGGCCAGTAATCCGTCAGGTAGACGACGTTTTCCGGCAGACGGCATACCAGGGCATTCACCTGGCTTTCTTTCATCCGCTGGCGCAGCCTTTCCAGGCGAGTTGAGTCTCTCATTTTGGACCTCCTCACAGGGACGCATTCTTACCTGGCAGGCAGAACTATCCGCTGCTCGCTTTTGCCATCAAAGAGCACGATTCGCTCCAGGGGAAAACGGATGCTTATCTGGTCTCCAGGGCGTACATCAATGGTCAGGGGTAGGATAGCTTTAACCACGACCCCACTCTGCATACTCAGGTCGACGATTTGCTCATCGCCAAGAATCTGGACTATATCCACTCTCACAGGAATCGCGCGGGGATCCGACTCAGAGGTGACCGCAATATGTTCCGGGCGAATTCCGACGATGGCCTCCTGGGGAAGAGCGAGTTCGCCAAACGCTGGCAAATTGATATGAAAGTCCGGGTGACGAAGCGACCAGCGGTTTTCTTCCTGAGCGGCGTGGCACGGGATCAGATTCATTGCTGGAGTGCCCACGAACGTTGCGACAAAGGTCGTTTGAGGTGTCTCGTAAATCTCTTCGGCTGTGCCGGTCTGCACCTCCTTTCCCTGGTTGACGACCATAATCCGGTCCGCCATGCCGACCGCTTCTTCAAAGTCGTGCGTGGCGTAAATCATAGTCTGGCGGGTTTCAACCTGGAGTCGCTTCAGTTCGTTGCTCATCTCCTGGCGGATTTTGGCATCCAGGTCGGTGAGAGGCTGGTCCAGAAGCAGCACACGGGGGCGGCGCACCAGCGCCCTGCCGAGCGCTACCCGTCGCCGCTCGCCCCCGCTGAAGGTCCCGGGTTTCCGATCCAGGAGATGCGTGATGTGCAGCATTTCTGCCACCTCTATCACCTGTCGCCGAATCTCCTGGGCAGGGACCTTCCGCAGTTTCAACGGATGTGCAATGTTGTCAAAAGCTGTCCAGTGCGGGTAGAGGGCCACGTCCTCAAAGACCATCGCCACATCCCGGTTCATAGGGTGGACCCCGTTCATGGATTCCCCACCCAGTCGTATCTGACCCGAGTCGGGCTTTTCCAGACCTGCGATCAGGCGCAGCGTGGTGGTTTTCCCGGCTCCCGGAGGGCCTAACAGGCAAAAGAATTCGCCGTCTGCTACCTCAAAACTCAAGCCGGCAACAGCCTGTACCTTGCCAAAGGATTTGAATAGATTGACAATCTGTGCAGATGCCATTACAGCATTGCCTCCTCAGTGGTGGGATGAAACAGGTGAATGCGGTGGAGCGGGAAACCCAGGGGGAAGCGCTCACCCTGACGGAATGGGGCTGTTCCTGACACCACCATCTTGATCAGCGCATCTCCGATTTTCAGGTCCAGGAACTTCTTCCGGGCCAGCGGCTGAACCAGGTCCACCACCGCCGGAAGCGAGAACTGAACCCAACCCTCTTCCGGAAACGGTCCGGGCGAGAGGTGCTCAGGCCGTACACCCAGGACCAGTTGGGTTTCTCCTGCCAGAGCGCGCTCAATCTTCTCGCGCAGAGGGGTGATATCCAGCCGGAGAGAATCGCGCACAAGGAAGGCCTTTTCTCCTTCCACCGTGTAGCGAACATCTATCAGGTTCATGGGCGGACGGCCAATAAAACTGGCCACGAACAGATTGGCGGGATGTTCATAGATGTGGCGAGGGGTATCCAGTTGAGCGCATCGGCCCGCGTTCATCACCAGGATGCGGTCGCCCAGAGTCATCGCCTCTTCCTGGTCGTGGGTGACATAAATCATTGTGCGTCCCAGGTGCATCTGCCAGCGTTTCAGTTCCCCGCGCATCATTTCCCGCAGGCCGGGTCGGAAGTTGTTCAGGGGTTCATCCAGGAGCAGGACCTCCGGGTCTGTTACCAGGGTGCGGGCCATCGCGACCCGCTGCATAGTGCTGAGGTCCAACCGCCGGGCCCGTTCATGGAGCACATCCGTCAACTCCAGGCTGGCGGCAATTTCTTTCACCCTGTGGTCTATATCTGCCGGTGCCACATTCCGCACGCGCAGGCCAAAGGCCAGATTCTCATAGACGGTCATATGCCAGAAAAGGGCATAGTTCTGAAACACGAAGCCCACATTTCGCTGCTGAGGCGGCAGATGGGTGATCCGGCGACCCCGCAGGTAAACGTCCCCCGCAGTGGGGGTTTCCAGCCCGGCAATCATGCGAAGAGTGGTCGTTTTCCCACAGCCCGAGGGGCCCAGAAAGCACAGAAATTCTCCCTCTACGACGTCCAAATCCAGGCCCTCCACGGCGATGACGCCGTTGAACTCCTTACGCAATCGCTCCAGGCGGATCAGCATGTTCTGTTGATCGGCCATTGCTCTACTCCCGTACCAGACCAAAGGTGAAGCCGGTGACCAGGTAGCGCTGAATGATATAGCCAGCAACGACCACCGGAATGGAAGCCACGATCCCCAACGCCGCCATTGGCCCATAGAACCGTCCCACCGCACCCACGTAGTGGCTCACCTGCACCGGGATCGTCAGTGCTTCCCGGGACGTAAAGATCTGGGCCAGAAGGAACTCCGTCCAGTTCAGGATGAAGACAAACAGGCCTGTGGCAGCCAGCCCTCCGCGCACCAGGGGCAGGGTAATGGTCAGCAGAACCCGCCAGGGAGACGCCCCATCCAGAATGGCCGCCTCTTCCACATGTCGGGGAACGCCTTCGATGAATCCCCGCATCATCCAGAGGGAAAACGCGATGGTGAAGCCGGTATACATCAGGATCAACGCCAGTTGGGTGTCAATCAGGTTGAGCATTCGGAAGTACACCAGCAGCGGGACCGCAAAGGCGACGGGGGGGAACATCCGCGTGGTAAGTACAAACAGCGGAAGGGTTGCGCCGCCGGCCTGGAAGCGGACCGTCGCGTAGGAGGCCAGGAAACCGATCAATACCGAGGCCGCAGTGGCGATGGGCACCACGATCAGGCTGTTGATAAACGCGCGGGTTACTGGCTCGGCGGAACTGACCATCTCGGCGATTCCGCCAACCGGGTTGCCTGGCTGGAAGAGGATGATGTAGTTGCTGAAGGTCGGTTTTAACGGGACCAATGTGGGAGGATAGGCAACCCACTCCTCGGGGGGTTTCAGAGAAATAGAGAGAACCCATGTAATGGGCAACATCACAACGATGCAAATCAGCAATCCAATTAACCAGCGAATGCTGCTGGCCAGAATTTGTGACCCGTTCATTTTCCGCATCGGTCGGGCTCCTCCTCTTATTCCAGTGGGCGGACGCCCACTCTTGTGATCATTGTTACCAGAATCAGGATCAGCACTGCCATTGCAGCCGCGTAGGAAAGTTGCCCAAAGACGAATCCAACGCGGTAAATGTAGACCGAAATCGTCTCTGTGGCTGTGCCAGGCCCGCCTCCGGTCATAATGAATACCACATCAAAGATTTTGAAGGCTTCCAGGCTGCGGATGACCAGTGCGATCAGAATCACCGGCTTCAGCATCGGCAGGGTAATGTAGCGGAAAATCTGCCAGCGGCTGGCCCCCAGTGTCATCGCTGCCTCCACCGGCTCCTTGGGGAGGGCCCCCAGGCCAGAGTACAGGATCAGGAAGAGGAAGGGCGTCCATTGCCAGACATCTGCCAGGACGATGGTGGCCATAGCCAGAGGAGGGTGTTTGAACCATTCCACATTAATGGGACGGTTCAGGATTTGTGTCAGAGCGTAGTTCACGGGTCCCCGATCCAGAAATAGAAGATAAAAGCACAGGCCCACAACGACCCAGGGCAACATCATAGGATAGAGAATGGCGGAGGTCATAATACGCTTACCGGGGAGCGGGCGGGAGAAGAAGAAGGCCAGGCCCATTCCGATCAGGAATTCCATGGTGACGGCTACGATCACGATGCCTGTTGAACGTCCCACTGCCGCCCAGAACCGGGTGTCTGTAATCACCCTGGCGTAGTTTCCCAGGAAAGCGAAGGGGGCGCTCCACCAGTCCACCCCCATGCGGGGTTCCCAGCGGACAAAACTCAGGTAAACGACGATCAAAGTGGGGATAATGAGCAGAAACCAGAGCAGGAGTTGCATTGGGGCAATCAGTGCTGTGCCGAATACACGCTCGCTGCTCAGTTTCTGTTCCAGGCGGGAGAGAACAGTTCGTACACCAGGTCGGGCTAAAGAGGGTGCATATTCGGTCATGGTTTCTCCTAGGATGAGTTTGGGGGGGAGTGGAGGCAGGGCGCGCTTTCGCCCTGCTTCCACTGTGGCTCCCACAGGACCGTAAGAGACTACGACTTAAACCGGCCCAGCTTGGCCCAGAGGTCCTGAATGGGCTGCGGGTAGTTCTGCCGCTCCCCACGCCAGGCTTCGATCTGTCCCAGCCGGCCGATGCGGTCGGTGATCTTCTGCCAGGCCTCAGCGGTCTCTTTCAGGGCCTGTTCGGCATCCTTCTGCCCGGCGAAGGCCTGCTGGAGGTTCAGGTTCAGTACGTCCAGATATTCCGCCGCTCCCCGCAGCGAGATGTCGGGGAACGCGTTCTGAGCCAGGCTGTGGAGGACGGGCATGAACTCCGCGCCGTAGGCCTGTTTCATGGGTTCGGCGTCAAACCAGGGCTCGCGGAAGCAGTCCAGTGTGCCCACCCGCGCGATGGCATCCAGGCCGACTTTGGGGCCGCAGAACCACTGGATGAAGCAGTAAGCGGCCTCTGGTGCCTTGCCATAGCGGGAGACGCTGAAACTCCACCCCACAACGTGGGGGCAGGCCCGCACCATGACCCCCTCATGCATGGTGCCCGGGATGTCCATAAAGCCCACTTTGCCCGCGATCTTGGAAGTCTGCGGGTCCTGCGCCCACTTGCCCAGGCTGGGCCAAGCCCAGGCAAAGAAGACTGAACCCTCCGGGAATCGGCTATAGGCCACCGACCAGTCACCCGTCACGGCATCGGGCCACATGTGTTGCTGGGTGAGCCGAATCTGCTCCTCGAGCGCGGTCACGCCCTCTTCGGAATAGATGAGGGGGTCCATATTGTCGTCAAAGTAGGCTCCTCCCTTAGAGACGAAGCGGGCAGCCCAGGCCGTGTAGGCAAAGTAGCGCTCCGCATACATATGGGCTCCGCGAATCCCCTGGTCCGGGCGGTCAAAAAAGGCGATCCACTCATCAAACTCTTCCCAGGTCTGAGGGATCGCCAGCTTGCGCCCGTACCGGTCCTCAAAGGCCTTCGCCTCATCGGGGTCCTCCATCATATCCTTGCGGTAGAAGAGGCTGAACGTATCGTTATCGGCCCCCATTGCGTAGCGACGGCCCTTGTAGAGGGAAGTGAATCGGTCCAGGGGAGGAACATACCGATTAGGCCCATGATCTACTTCGGGGTCATACTTGGCCCACCAATCAGTCTGGTCTACAATCAGGCCGGCCTCCGCCATATCGCCGATCCAGTTGCAGAAGGTCAGGAAGATATCGTAATCTCCGGTACGGACAACCGCCTCGTTCATGGCCTTGGTGTAGATGTCTGCCTCCAGACCGACCTCGGCGCTCTGGAAGTTGAGGCCAGTGAGCCGATTCCACTCTTCCAGCGCGGGGACGATGTTATTGCGCTGACCAGAGTGGTGCATGATCACGAAGGTATCTCCGTCCTTTACCACCCCGGCTGCTTTGAGGGCTTTGATGCCGTTGAGGGCGCGTTCTTCGGGGGTGGCACCTTCTATGACGCCTGCTGCGGGCGGAACCGTGGCCGTCGGGGTAGGTTTGGGAGCGCATCGGGATATCAGCAAAGCCGAAGTGGCGACCGCTCCTGCCTTCAGGAACTCCCGTCGCGTGAGTCCTCCTGCTCTTGTGGTTTGCTTCTTCTCCTCTGCCATCGTCTAATCCTCCTCAATCAACTGACCAGGGGAAGAGAATCTGTAACATTGAGCAAATATCCTGTCCTTACCCTTATTTTGCACCTCCTTACAGATTGGGATGTTGATTCCGATCACAGTCGGCCGAAGGCCGCCAGTAACTCCTCCACCGACCATCCTTCCTGAATCTTTGCTCTCGTCTGTTCTTCTTTCTCAGCCTGCTGTCGGGCCCGTTCCAGTGTCTCGGCCGCATGCTCTAAGGGAATAACCACAATACCAATTTCATCGCCCAGGACCAGGTCCCCAGGGTTGACCAGCACGCCCCCGCACTGGATGGGGACATTAATCTCTATAGGCTCCATCCGGCCCGAATAGGGAGTGTGAGTGGAACGGGGGACAATGGCCTTGTAGAAAATGGGGAAACCGATGTCGCGGGTTTCATCAGTGTCCCGGATCGCGCCGTCCACGACGGCCCCGGCGACCCCTTTCACTTTGCACAAACGAGACATCAGGCCGCCCCATATAGAGGTCTCGGTCTCGCCCGCCGCATCTACGACGATAACGTCCCCCGGGCAGGCCACCGAAAGTGCATCCAGACAATCCACCTGATTCCCCGGCTCCAGGCGTACAGTCAGAGCGGGTCCGACAAAGCGGGCCTGGGGAATCAGCGGCCGGAGATAACTCCGCATCACACCGGCCCGCTCCTGGGCATCCGCTACCACGCAGGAGGGGCTGTAGACCTTCAGAAGTTCCTGAAAGCCCTTCAGGATTTCGGGAGATGGTTCCTTCTCGCGCCGGAGGATGACTTTACGCATTCTTGCCTCCCTGGGAGAATGGGGGTCTGGAAACGGGGTGCCGGTAGCCCAGTTTTGCCGAAATGGTTTGTGCGACCTGGAGTGTCCGTTCTATCAGGGCCTGATCAGCTTCTATAGGGTCCATTCGACTTGCTGGCCCGCTAACACTGATCGCAGCCACTACTTTGCTGTCCGCATCGAAAATCGGCGCAGCCACACAGCGAACTTCCGCCTCATGCTCTCCCCGGTCCAGAGCATATCCGCTGATTCGCACCTGATCCAGGTGGTGCATCAGATCCGATACGTCGGTGATTGTTTCAGGGGTAAATCGGTGCAATTCTCGTTGGGCAAAGTAATCCCGCACCTCTTCAGGGTTTGCGTAAGCCAGGAGGATTTTCCCCAGGCCGGTGCAGTAGGCAGGTAACCTCGCGCCAACCCTGGAGGACATCAGACCAATCGCATGGTGCCCATGCAATTTCTCCAGATAAACGACCTCCATTTCATCCAGGATGGCCAGATGAACAGTTTCACCTGTCTCATCCCGCAGTTTTTCCAGTTCGGGCAGGGCAATGCGGCGTAAATCGCTGCTATCATGATAGGCCCGGGCCAATTCCAGGCACCTTAACCCCAGCCGGTAACGACCGTCTTTCGGATCGCGCTCCACCAGATGATGGTTCGCAAGGGTCACCAACAAGCGAAAGGATGTGCTGTTACTGAAGCCGATCTCCTCGCTAATTTCTGTCAATGTACGGGGCTGCCCGTCAGAGAGAAGAGTCAGTATCTGGACAGCGCGATCCAGAACCCGAATGTTATACTGACCGCTGTTCCTGTGACCACGCATTGCTTTTCCCCATCAGGCAATGACATCAAAAACGACAAGGGTGGTCCCCCGGTGAAAAGCGCTCAATTTGGGGCGGAGAGCCTGATGGGCTTCAGAAGCACGCCAGGCTGCGGCGGATTCGGTGGAATCAAAGCGGAGAACCATCATATATCGGGCTGTCTCCTCCTGGACACGCAGCAGGCTGGCCTGAACAAAGCCCGGCATTTGCGCCATAGCCGGACGATATTCTTCCACAAAGAAAGATTCAAACTCCTTTGCTTTTTCAGGAATTACATCAAAAGTGACATGGCGCTCAATCATCCTCACCCCCTCTGGGAGCGGCCTTTTTCCACTTCCTCGCGGAAACGGGCAGCCCGGCGAGTGATTTCAGAGAAATCCCCCTCATCCAGCAACTTTTGATTGATCAGGGCGCTGCCGACTCCCACTGCTGCTGCGCCTGCACGGATAAACTCGGCAGTGGTATTTAAATCCACCCCACCCACAGGGACTAATTGGATTTGAGGCAGGGGGGCTTTAATGGCTTTGATGTAAGCTGGACCGCCCACCTCTGCTGGAAAAACTTTCACCAGGTCCGCACCTGCCTCCCAGGCTGTCAGGATTTCCGTGGGGGTATAGGCGCCTGGGACAACCGGCACGCTGTACCGCTTGCAGATTCGGATCGTTTCCCGGTTAAGAGTGGGGCAGACGATGAATTGGGCGCCGGCTAATATGGCCGCACGGGCCGTCTCCGTATCCAGTATTGAGCCAGCGCCAAAGGCCACCTGCTCCCCATACCTGGCGACGGCCTCCCGGATCGTATCCAGGGCTCCAGGAGTGGTCATCGTTACTTCTATGACATCCACGCCACCCGCCAGGATCGCCTCTGCGGCGGCCAGCAACTGCTCGGAACTCCGGGCGCGCATGATAGCAATGATGCCTGTTTGGAGAATCTTTGGCAGGACATTCAATAAAGTGGCCATAAGCACCTCCGGGGGTAAGGGGTGTTTTCACTAAGTGAAAATTACTTTCACACAGTGATATTATACAATAGAAGCGGGCTTTTGTCAAGCGACGCTACTTCTGACATCAGACGCGCGGCCTCCCCATCTCCTGATCCTGCTCAAGGACCGGTCCCCTTGCACGCAATGAAAGCAAGGGTATAATGGACACAACACCTTTATCGCCATAATGGCTTTCTGCTATCCACGCCGGTGTAGGCCGCTGGTGGCCGTAGCGATTGAATTTGGTCATCTCTGAGCAACGCCCTCCGCTCAGGCATCCTTATGAGCGGGTGCTCGCTTCGGTATCCTTACTTGAGGGTATGCCGGGGGTTTGACGGGCGTCGCCTTCGGCTTATACTATATTGCCAATTAAAGGAGGAGAGCCACATGAAATGCCCGCCCTCTTTGATTGTCCTGACTGCGGTTACGATTGCTGTCGCTCTTCTGGCCGCCTGTGGACCCCACCAGGCCCCCACGCCCACCGAAGAGGCAGCCCAGACCGTTGCCTCACCGGCGATGCCTGTGGCCGGGGAAGAGCCTGTGACGCTGAATGTGGGGACGACCTACATCTGGGATACGGTCAATCCAGCTTACGGCTGGTACAACTACACCCTCCGCTACCTCCTGTACGATACGCTGGTGGAGGAGGCGGGGATCGCTGATTTCGTGCCCGGCCTGGCCGAATCGTGGACTGTCTCCGACGATGGGCTGGTATGGACGTTCAAGATCCGCGAGGGCGTGACCTTCCACGACGGCACGCCATGCACGGCCGAAGACGTCGCCTGGAGCCTCAACTGGACCATCGAGAACGAGATCGAAACGTTCAGTTCCTACCTGGTCAACTTCGATGAGGTTGTCGCCCTGGATGAGACGACCCTGCAGGTGACGCTTTCCAGGCCGGTGGGGAATATGGAATACCTGCTGATGTATGTGTGGATCCTCCCGCGCAGCGTTTGGGAAGGGATGACCTACGACGAGATTATGGAGTTCGAGGACCTGGCGGCAGGCATCGGCACTGGCCCCTACCGGCTCGTCGAATGGGTCGAGGGTGAGTATCTGATCCTGGAGGCCAACGAGAACTACTGGCGTGGCGCCCCGGCCATTGACCGGGTGATCTGGCGGGAGTTCGCCACCGAGGATGCGGCGGTCCAGGCGCTTCTGGCCGGGGAAATTGACGTGATCGCCGCGGACGCCATCCCCGCAACGGCGGTGCAGACGCTGGAGCAGGCCGGGAACATCGAGGTGGCGATCATGGAGTCCACCACCATTGACGAGTTGATCATCAACTCCCACGAGAACGGCACCCAGCCGGCCAGCCTGAGGGACCCGGCGGTTCGTCTGGCGATCGCTCACGCCATTGACAAGCAGCAGATCGTCAACGTGGCCTATCTGGGCTATGCTGAGCCGGCCACTGTCGTCGTCCCCCGTTCGCTGGGCGACTGGCACAACAGCGATATCCAGGACGTCCCCTTCGATCTGGAGGAGGGGAACCGGATTCTGGAAGAGGCGGGTTACGTGGATAGCGACGGCGATGGAGTCCGGGAGGACCCCGAGGGCAATCCGCTGGAGTACCGGCTGTATGCGACGGACACGGCCAGCAACGCCCGCATCCTGGAGATCATCTCCGACGGGCTGGCCCGGATCGGCATCTCGGCCCCGCCCACGCTGATGGACGAGGATAGCCTGATCGGCCTCTATCCCGACTTCGATTTCGACCTCATCTACTGGGGCTGGGGACTGGATCCTGACCCCGACTTCGCGATGCTCATCTTCACCTGTGATCAGCGGGAAGAGGGCGGCTGGAACGACAGCGGCTACTGCGATCCCGAGTTTGATGAGATGTACTTCCAGCAAGGGACCACCGTTGACCATGAGGCGCGCCGCCAACTGATCTGGCAGATGCAGGAAAAACTCTTCAACGATCGCCCCTACATCGTGCTCACCTATGCCAAGAACATCCAGGCCTACCGCAGCGACCGCTTTGCCGGGTTCGGTTTGGAAGCCGGCGACATCCTCTGGAAATCGGCCTTCCTGCAGGCCTACCCTGTGCGTTAGTTCTCCCCCCTGTCCCTCCCCCTCCCCGTGTGAGGGGGAGGGACGCATAGGGTAAAGCATCGGGCGAAGGACCATGGAACGGGGCAACTATATCCTCCGCAAAACGGCTTTTGCCGTGGTTACCCTGCTTGCCGTCATCGTGTTTAACTTCTTCCTCTTCCGCGTTCTGCCCGGCGACCCGGTCAAACTGATCATCCACAGCCCGCGCATGACCCGCGAGGCCCAGGAGCGGATCCGGGTCCAGTTCGGCCTGGATAAGCCGGTCTGGGTGGATACCGATCGGCTGCGCCAGGGGGACATCCTGGGTGCGCTGGATACCCAGTTCACTGCCTATGTGGTCAACCTCTTTCGGGGCAACCTCGGCATCTCCTTTACTACCCGGCAGGATGTGGCCAGATTGCTGGCGGAACGGGTCTGGCGCACGGTGGTGTTGCTTCTGGGCGGCGAGGCGGTCGCCATTCTGTTGGGAATGGCGTTGGGGCTGATCGCTGCCTGGCGGCGGGGTACCCGGCTGGATGCCGCCATTCTACTCTGGGGGCTCTTCAGTTGGGCGCTGCCCACGTTCTTTCTGGGCATTATCCTGCTCATTCTGGCCCGTGGCCATCTGCCCGTGGGCGGTATGGCTACTCCCGGCCTGAGGCCCCAGGACGGGCTGTCCTATTGGCTGGATGTGGCCAAACATCTCATCCTGCCCACGATCACCATGGCCATCGTCTACACCGGCGAGTACATCCTGATCATGCGCAGCGGTGTGATGGAGGTGCTGGCCGAAGATTACATCCTCACCGCCAAGGCGAAGGGATTGAGCACTTTCCGGGTGTTGCGGGATCATGCGCTCAAGAACGCCATGCTGCCGATGGTGACGGTCATCGCCCTGACCTTCGGCTATACCGTCGGCGGGGCGATCCAGGTCGAGACCGTCTTTTCATGGCCGGGCATCGGCCGCCTGATGTATGAGGCGGTGCAGAAGCGGGATTATCCCGTGCTGCAGGGATCGTTCCTGCTTCTGGCTGTCAGTGTGATCCTGGCCAATTTTCTGGCCGATCTGCTGTATTCTGTGCTCGATCCACGGGTGAGAGCCGAGTAGGCCCATGAAGTTTCTCCGACAGTTCATCCATAGCCCGATGGGGGTCATCGGTGCCGCCATGCTCCTGGTGGTGGTGCTGGTCGCGATTTTTGCTCCTTTCCTGGCCCCTTATGACCCGTATGAGCGTGTGGAAGCCTCCCCTGAGGACATCCTGGCCCCACCCGACCGGGACCACCTGCTGGGGCGGGACGATGCCGGCAAAGATGTGCTGAGCCTGCTGATCTACGGCGCACGGGTCTCATTGATCGTCGGCTTCACGGCTTCCTTTATGTCCATGCTCATTGGCACCACCGTCGGCCTGGTGGCGGGTTACTACGGTGGCCGTATCGGCAATCTGCTGATGCGGCTGGCCGATTTCCTGATGGTGATCCCCGACCTGCCCCTGATGCTGGTCATTATCGCCGTGTGGGGGCGTGGGCTGTGGAAAATCATCCTGGTCATCGGTATCCTGGGCTGGACCTATACGGCGCGGCTGGTGCGGTCCCAGGTGCTCTCGATCCGGGAACGCCAGTTTGTCCTGCGAGCACGGGCCCTGGGAGCCAGCGATGCGCGGATCATCCTCCGTCATATCTTCCCTCAGGTGCTGCCACTGATCATCGCTGAGGCGGTGCTGGATATCTCCGTCGCCATTCTGGCCGAGTCGTCGCTGGCCTTCCTGGGCCTGGGAGACCCCACGCTTGTCAGTTGGGGGATGATGCTGAACTTCGCCTTTGAACGGGCGATCAGCCGCCAGGCCTGGTGGTTCCTGCTGCCGCCGGGCTTCGCCATCGTCTGGGTCAGCCTGTCGCTGGTTCTGATTGGCAACACGCTGGACCAGATTGTCAATCCCCGGTTGCGGACACACCACCTGTTCGACGCCCGGCGGATGGTGGCTCTGGTGACCGGCGAGCCGCCGCAGAGGGGGGTGGAATTGCCCGGGTAGGAGACGCTATGGCTATCCTCCTGGATGTTCGCGATCTCTCCGTGGATTATCTGGCCGACGACGGCACGCCGCTGCATGCGGTGGACGGTGTGACCTTTCGCCTGGAGGAGGGACGCTCCCTGGGGCTGGTGGGGGAGAGCGGCTGCGGCAAGACGACGGTGATGCTGGCGATCCTTCGCCTGCTGCCCCAGGAGGGGCGGATCGTCCGTGGTCAGGTGCTGTTTGATGGGAAGGACCTCTTACAGTACAGCGAAGCCCAGATGCGCCAGGTGCGCTGGCAGCATATCTCCATGGTCTTTCAGGGAGCGATGAATGCCCTCAACCCGGTGCGCACCATTGAGAGCCAGATTGTCGAAGCATTGCAGGTCCACTCCGTTGTGGAGCACGCTCAGGCGGCCCGTGAGCGGGCGGGGGAGCTGCTCCGGCTGGTTGGTATCCCCCCGGAACGGGGTTCTCAGTACCCCCATCAGTACAGCGGAGGGATGCGGCAGCGCGCTGTGATCGCGATGGCGCTGGCCTGTAACCCCCGCATCCTGATCGCCGATGAACCCACCACTGCGCTCGACGTCATGATCCAGGCGCAGATCCTGGAGCTGCTGGAGCGCCTGCAGGCAGAACTCCATCTCTCCCTCATTCTGGTCACCCACGATCTGGGGATGGTGGCGGAGGTATGTGACGACGTTCTGGTGATGTACGGCGGCGTGGTGGCCGAGTACGCCAGCAGCGACGTGATCTTCAACGATCCCTGCCACCCCTATACGCAGCGGCTGTTGCAGGCCTTCCCGGACGTGGGGCGGCCAGGCGCCGCGCTGGCCTCGATCCCCGGTAATCCGCCCCGCCTCGATGACCTGCCGCCGGGGTGCCGGTTCCAGCCCCGTTGTGATTGCCCGCGACGTGGGCCGATCTGTGCCCATGAACCGCCGCCACTGACGGAAATCGCGCCCGGCCACTACGTCGCCTGCCATTGGGTCAGGAAGGTCTGATGGAAGGGTCCCCCGTTCTCCAGGTGCACGAGCTATACAAGTACTTTCCCCTCTCCCAGGGCCCGTGGGCCGCCCTGACCCGCAAACGCCGCCGTATGGTGCGTGCCGTGGACGGGGTGAGCTTCTCGGTGCATCGGGGGGAGATCCTGGCCCTGGTGGGCGAGTCCGGTTCAGGTAAGACAACGGTGGGAATGAACGTGGTGGGCCTCCAGCAACCGACAAGGGGGTATGTCCTGTTCGACGGGTATAATGTGACCGAGTGGGCGCGCGGGCATGGCCCTTCACTGGAGGCGAAGGACGGGCCGCTGGCAGCGTTGAGCCGACGGAGGCGGATTATGCGGCTGCGTCAAAAGGCCCAGATGATCTTCCAGGACCCCTACGAATCCCTCAACCCGCGCCAGACGGTCTTCGATATTGTGGCCGAACCGCTGGAGATCCACCGACTGGCCCGCTCGCGAGAGGAGAAAAAGGAGCGAGTGCGAGAGGCGTTGGAGACCTGCGGCCTGGTCCCCGCGGATCACTTCTGGGATCGCTTTCCCGCCGAACTCTCCGGTGGACAGCGACAGCGGGTCGTTATCGCTGGCGCGCTGGTGCTGGAGCCGGAACTGCTGGTGGCCGATGAACCGGTCTCTATGCTCGATGTATCCATCCGTGCGGAGATCCTCAACCTGCTCCATGCCCTGCGCCGGGAGCGAGGGATCACGATCCTCTACACCACTCACGATCTGGCCACCGCCGGCTTCTTCACCGACCGCATGGCGGTGATGTACCTGGGGCGGATCGTGGAGCTGGGACCCACTGCGGAGGTGCTCGCCCGTCCCCAACACCCCTATACCCGTGCTCTCATCTCCGTCGTGCCGGTGCCGAATCCGCGCCGTCGCCGCCAGCGGTTCATCCTGCAGGGAGAGATCCCCAACCCGACCGACATCCCGCCGGGCTGCCGTTTCCATCCCCGTTGCCCCTGCGCTGTCCCCGAATGTCGGGAGACCGATCCCCAACTGAGGCCGGTCGCCCCAGATCACGAGGTGGCCTGTATCTTTGCAGGGCAGTTGTAGCCGGATGGCGGAACCGATGGAACTCGACGATGGCGGAATACTGTGCGCTTTCCGTGATTGAGGTCAAAGGGGGGCCGCTGGAGCGGGGGCGGCAGCAGGGGGAAGGGGCGCGGCCTTTCATCATGCGCTCGCTGGCCCGCTACCGCGAAATCCTGCATCTGGCCGTGGGGATGAGCTGGGAGGAGGGCAAGCACGAGGCGCGCAAGTTCCTGCCCTACGGTGAGAAGGCCTTTCCCGGGTTCGTCGAGGAGCTGCGCGGCATCGCCCAGGGCGCCAGCGTTGATTTCGAGGAGGTCTGGACCCTCAACTGCTACGAAGAGCTGACCGGGAGCAGCAGCCAGGTGTGGGGCTGTACCAGCCTGGCGGTTTGCCAGGAGCAGACGGCCAGCGGCCACGTCCTGCTGGCCCACAACGAGGACTGGAGCAGCGCCGACCAGGACACGGTCTATCTGGTGCGCGCCGAGCCGGACGACGGGCCGGCCTATCTGGGTATGACCTACGGCCCGCTGCTGGTCAACATCGGCATGAACGCCGAGGGCATCGGCGTGGCGATCAACACGGTCTATCCCACCGACGAGCGGGTGGGCGTGCCGCGCATCCTCTGCTCGCGGGCGGTGCTGGGCGCACGCACCATCGGCGCGGCGATCCGCGCCTGCGTGCCCAGGCTGCGTAGCGCCGGCTACGGCTATCTGCTGGCCGACCGCCACGGCGAGCTGTATGCTGTCGAAACCTCGGCTACCCGTCACGACATCCTGTACGGTGAGGACGGCTGGCTGGTTCACACCAATCACTACCTCTCACCCAGGATGCAGGCGCTGGAGCAGCCAGGTTGCTACGCTGGCTCCCGCGTGCGCTGCAACCGCGCCGGGCGGCTGCTGCGGGCACAACTGGGCACGGTGACAGTGGAAAGCCTGCAGGCGATCCTGCGCGATCACGTCAATTTCCCCGACTCGATCTGCGCGCACGAGGACCCGGAGGATCCGCCTCACGAACGGGGACACACGCTGGTCTCGCTGGTGATGGACCTGACCGACCTGACGATGTGGGCTGCCCCCGGCCCGCCCTGCGGGAGCAAGTATGTGGCCTATAGACTGTAGCTCCTGGAAGCCACCAGGCAGGTGACAGTCACGCGGTGAAGGTACGGTAATAAGGGCAGCAGGACAGAGTGGCGCGGACCGCCTGGCCGTTGATGAGGGTATCGAAGCGGATGCGCTCGGGGGAGCGCTCGTCCATTCCGACCCGAAAGACGCCATCTCCCAGTTCGACCAGCGGCTGCTCCTCGCCCTGAGGCGCGATCAGCCACAGTTGGCCTTTGCGTAGGACGATCCGAAAGTTGGAGAACCAGGGGTTGTGTGCCCGGTAGTGGCCGGGATAGGCTTCCCATTCCGGTGGGTGGTCGAATGAAATCGGGCCGCTGTAGCGCTCGTTGACGGCCCACCACGGCCCGTGGAAGGCCTCTACGACCTCTCCCCCCTGACGGCCAAAGCGCAGCAGGAAATGGGCAAAATGCGGGTGGGCAACGTAGAAACAATCCGTCCCGCGCTGCTCCAGCGGGACCCGTTCCCCTCTGTAGTGCAGGATCAACTGGCCGTCTTCGTCTGTCAGCGCGAACGACTCGCCCTCCGAGCGGTATGTCCCACAGTATTCGGCAGCGTTCTGAATCCGAGTAGGGTCTGGCAGAAGAGGCAGTGATGGCAGTGGCTGGCCGTGACGCGCGGCGCGGAGAAGCCGCAGCGCGAAGCGGGCGATGTCGGTCGGCTTCCCTGGACCATTGATGAGAACGATGACGCCGAGGCCTTCGTCCATATCGGCGAGCATGGAGGAGTAATAGCCAACCATTCCCCCGCTATGGCCGATGACCATATGGCCTTCCTCCTGCTCGATCACAAGGCCGTAACCGTAGAAGGCGCCGTGTTCCTCATCGCCCGGCTCGATCAGCCGCTGCGACATCAGGGCGAAGGCCTCCTCGGATAGAAGACGCTTCCGGGGGCCCTGGCCCCGCTTCAGCAGCATCCGCAGGTACCTGGCCATATCTTCGGCAGTGGAGGCAATGCTTCCGTCTGCAGTGCCGGTCTCCAGCCACGTTGCCGGGATGAGAGGATGGCTGGGGTGGGGGGGGCGGTCGTCGTAAAGGGGTTCGTAACCCACAGCCATACGCTTGCGTATCTCGTGGGTGATCGCTGGCTCGGTATCGGACATTTCTAGCGGGTCGAGGATCCGCTCGCGGATGATCTCCCCGTAATCCTGCTCCAGGATCGTCTCCAGAATCAGTCCCAGCACCTTGTAACCGACGTTCGAGTAGTGAAAGAAGACGCCCGGCGGGGCGGTGGCCTCTGTCTCTCGCAGCGCCCAGACCTCGTAGCGCGCCTCCGTAGTGAATTCGGTCCCGCAGATGATACCTCCAGTATGGCTCAGGAGGTGATGGGGTGTGATCGGGCCATACCGGGAGGGGACGTGGAACCAGGGCAGGTATTCATTGACCGGTCGGTGCAGCTCCAGCCGGCCAGCTTCGTGCAGTTGGAGCAGGGCGATGGCGGTAAAGGACTTACTGATGGAGCCAATCTCAAACAGACAAGAAGGGGTTACGGGGGTCTGAGCGGCCTGATCGGCAAACCCCGCCGTGGTGAGGTGGATCAATTGCTCCCGGTCGGTTGCGGCGAGGGCCAGGCCGGGGATGCAGGCTGCCTGCCTCTGGCTCTCAATGAAGGCGTCAAGGAGGCTGAAGGCTTCCTGTTGCCTGGTCATCAGTCACCGCTCCAGAACCTCCGCCAGAAAGGCAATCCGGCGTTTCTCGTAGTCCACCACGTTCTCGGTTTTCAGGAAGCCATGTCCTTCATCGGAGTAGAGGACGAAATCGCATTGCTTCCCCTGTTTCAGGAGGACATCGCGGGCCTGGATGGACTCGCTGGCAGGGCAGCGAGGGTCGTGGGCGCCGCAGATCAACTGCACTGGCGCGCCGATGCGGTCCAGGAAAAAGAAGGGCGAGCGTTCGTAGAAGAGATTGGAGTCTTTCTCCGGATCGCCGAAGTTCTCGCGGTCCCAATGCTGGAGGTCTTCCCGCTCGCTGGCGAACTCGGTGAACCAGTTGAGGAAGGGTACGACAGCAGAGCCAGCGGCCCAGCGGTCGGGGTATTGGGTGAGGGAGGTCATCGTCAGGTAGCCGCCGTAACTGGTGCCGGTGACCGCGATGCGGCGGGGATCGGCCAGGCCCTCGCGGACCAGATAATCGGCTCCGGCGACCACGTCCATCGTGTCGCCGCCGCCCAGGTCGAAGCGGTTGGCCAGTTGCCACTGGCGGCCGTAGCCGGTGGAGCCCCGGTAATTGGGCGCCAGCACTGTCCAGCCCCGGCTGGCCATATGCTGCACCACCGGATCCCATGTGATCTGAGTCAGCCAGGTGGGGCCGCCGTGGACGTAGATGACGGCGGGTGGGGGGCCAGAGCGGCCACCGCCATGGAGCGACTGTGGTTTGTAAAGCAGGGCCGGGACGCTCTTCCCGTCCAGGCTGGGGTAGCAGACCGGCTCGGGCATAACGAAGGCGGCTTTCTCCAGTTCGGCTGGTAGCGAATGGGTCAACGGTCGGCACGAGCCGTCGGCCAGAGAGAGCAACCACAGGTCGCGGGGATGGCGCGGATTATCAAATATGAAGACCAGGCCGTTCCCATCTGCGGTGAATCGAGGCGGGTAGTGGACGCCTGGTTCGACCTGGTAGGTTGTGATGGCTCCTCGATCCAGTTCCAGGACGGCCAGCAGGGAGACCGGCCCCTGGTTGATAAGGTAGGCCAGCCTGCGACCGTCGGGCGACCAGGCTGGATGCTCCTTCTCTTCCTCCCCCCACGCCAGCCGGGTTACCTTCCCCGTAGCCGGTTCGTAGAGGCCGATAAAGAACGAATCCTCATCGTGGGAGGCGAAAGCGACGAGCGATCCATCGGGTGACCAGCATGGGGAGGCGGCGGGTATCGGAAGGCCTGCCTGGGAGATGGGGTGGGGGCTGCCTCCTTCCGGCTCCACCAGGAAGGTGTGCCAGTCCTGGCCCTGGGTGTGGGCAGCCACCGCCAGCCAGCGGCCGTCTGGTGACCAGTGGACCTCGTAGTCCGGGTAGGGCAGGCCGAGCGCCAGGCGGGCCGGACCACCCGCAGAGGGCATCACATAGGTATCGAAGCGACCTGAGCGGTCGGAGGCGAAGGCGATCCACAGGCCGTCGGGCGACCAGGAGTAGTCAGGCTGGATAGCATCCGGTGTGTCGGGGGTCAGGTTGACGTGTTGCCCCGTAGCGCGGTCATACACCCAGATGTCGAACCGCTCCCCGCCTTCCAGGTCCAGCAGGTAGGCCAGCCTGCGCCCGTCGGGCGACCAGCGGGGGGCGAGTTTCGCTCCTGGCCCGGCGGTGACCTGCCGGGGAGGCGCTGAGCCGTCCAGCGGTACCAGGTAGATCTCCCACTGGCCGGTGGGATTGTAGGAGAAAGCGACTTCCGAACCGATCGGGGAGGGACTGAACCCGTATTCGGGGTCAACGGAAGGGACGCGCAGCATCATCTCCAGGTCTAACAAAGGGTCCACTGTGACCTCCGTCAGCATCCTGTTATGGAAACGCAGGTATGGAGGGAGTATAGTGAGAGTTCGGCCAGTTGTCAAGGTGGCGCCGCTGCTTGTGTTTGCACCCCGCACCGATCAGCCGTTTCGCGATGGCAGGCGAAGCGTTTCCTGCTCCATGACGATATCTGGCACATCCCAGCCCTTCTGATCCATCAACTCGATGAAAGCGCGGCGGAAGAGCAGCCGAACCTCAATGATTGCCGGACCCTCAGCCGGCGCGGCAAAGACGAATGTGCTTGTGTCCGAACCCATAGCCGGGATGCGGTTGTCGCTGACAACGCGCGTCGGATTCCAGTAGGCGCCGGTGGGGGCGATTTCAGTCCACAGTTCCATCAGGATTTTGGCATAGATCTTGCCAGGCAGGCCAGCGTAATATCCATCCGCCGGGTCGCCCACGCCGCCGTAATCGGGAACAATCGGCCCATCTCGTAGGGGCAAGGCTTGCCCTTGTCCATCGGTTGCGGAAACCAGCAGGATCATTTGCCGCAGTGGAGAATCGGTGGGCACATGGTGGCCGGTCTGGTCGTTGACGATGGTCACATCCACGATGATATGCTCTCCCTCGCGGCGGGCTTCCACCCTCATCGTGACCGCGTTCTGTAGCAGGCTCTCATCCGACGCGCCGGGCATACGGTGGCTGAAAATGCGGCTACGCTCGCGGATCAGCCCGCCCATCTCGGGATAGGCGAAGGAATCATAGTCCACCGTCGGCATGTGGCAATCCTGGCAGGTCCGGCCCGTTTCCGGGGCTGAGTAAGGGCTCTCCAGCCATTCTCCGAAGGAATTGTAGACAGCCGTATCCCAGAACACCCCAAAATGACAGGGCGCACAGTACTGACTCTGCTCATAGAGGGAGTTGTAACTGACACGGCGGGTGACGTCGTCGAAGTTGCCAAAGAAGAGCTGCTGGTCGGGGCCAGGGCGGTAGAGGCGGATGGAGAGCGTACCGGGCATGTTAGGGTAGGGCAGGCCGGTTTCCGGGTCAAGCGTCACTTCGCCGATTTTGTGGCAGAACTCGCAGAACACGCCCTCGGCCTCAACCCCGGTTGCCAGATTCGGATCAGCGGCATAGGCCATGCCAGGTTTGGCGGTCATGGCCGGCACGTGGCAGGCGGCGCAGTTCCCGGCAGTATCAGGAAAGTCCAGTTTGTAGCCGGGTCCGTAGTAAGGCTTGGTCAGGTCGGGGCGCAGGGGGAAGCGGCCATAGTCGCGGCTGTAGCCGTAGCGCCTGGGCGGACTCTGGTTGCCGTTCACATCCGTGCCATTGTACATCGTCAAGAAGCGTGGGTTTACCGCCGATTGGGAATGGGCGTCCAGAACCCATTCATTGTAACTGGGCATGCAGTGGGAGCAGGAGAGCGAACCTTCTGCGCCCTCGTGCGAGAACCAGGAGTAATCGGGGTTATCGGTCATGTCATAGGGCTTGAGGGTGATGGTTACCGGCCTTGTGCCCGGGACGGCGCTGGTCCAGCCGACATAGTAGCCGGCCGCCCAGGCGGTGACGCTGATCGGTACGCCGGCAGCCAGGCCGCCCAGGGTGAAGGCACCACCGTTATCAGTTGTCGTCTGGTTGCCGGTGGCCCGCATGCGCACGACCGCGCCGGGGATGGGAACGTTGTCCGCGTCCACAACGACTCCGCTCACGGAGGGTTGCAGGGTGCTGCAGGAGGCCCAAGCGATCAGCGCCAATACACCACCGAACAGGATCAGACATACAGCACGCAATGAGAGGCGCCTCATCGGTCTTCATCCCGGTTGGTGCATCTCAACCCTGTTTCGACAGCATAGCACGAGACGCAAGGAGTGTCTGCGGGTCATCGGGCCGGCAATTCGTACAGGCTGATGCTCAACGATGGCACGCTCAACTCGCTGGAAATGTCGCTGAGCGATCTTTCTTCAATCACTACCCGCAACGGCTGGCCGGGCTCATTGTAGGCCATGGGATCGGAATGAGTAATCACCCACAGCCGCCCCGCGCCGGTGAGTTGAGCGTTCTTCAGGTCCAGCGTGAGGGTGTATCCGCTCGCCGTGGGGTTGACGATGGCGACGGTCAGCGCGGTATGGTCTTCAGTCCAGGCGGCAACCACGTCGAGGGGGCCTGCGCTTGTGCTGCTCACCGCTACCGGCAGGCTCCCGAAGTGGTGGCGATAGAGTTCCCACACCAAGCCGGTCACTTCAATAGCGGCCTCGGTTTGGGTCGTCTTGACCTGTCCGTGGACGTTGATGGGATGGGTGTTCGCCATAAAGATGACGTCGCTCTGGCGGAACATCTCGTGCAGGCCTGTCGCGACACCCAGCGCGTCCCGGAAGAAGTAGCGCGGCCCGGCCTCGCCATAAATTTGGGCCCGATCTTCCCAGGAGTAGTTCCACTCGTCCAGCACCAGGCGGATGTCCTTACCCTGGAGCGGTTCCAGTTGCTCCCGATAACCGCGCATGGCTTCTGCATTTATCCGCACTGCTCTGGCGATCTTCTGGGAGTGTTCCACCAGGTCGTTAGAGGAAGGGGGATAAATGTGTTCGCTGATCAGATTCATATAGTCGGCGGCGCGGGTGAGCATACTCTTTGTCCAATCACTCACTCCGGGGATGCCTTCAAACCCACTGCCACTCACAGCAATGATCTGGATGGTCGGGTCCACCTGACGCATAGCCTCGACAATCTGAATGTGCAGATCGAGGTACTCTGCCGGAGGCATCACGAGCCATGTCTCGTTGCCGATGCCCCAAAAGCGGACATTGTATGGTTCAGGGTGACCGTTGGCGGCGCGCAAAGCCCCCAGCCCTTCTCCGGCCGGGCCATTGAGGTACTCGACCTCTTCAGCGGCCATCTGCGCGTCGCTCTCCTCGATGGCGCTGACGACAATGTAGGGTTCGGCGTCCACAACCTGTAAAAAGGTCATAAACTCATCCAGACCGAAGTCGTTCGATTCGACATCCTCCGACCAATAGGCCATGTTCAGCCGGGGGGGACGCCTGTCCCGGTCGCCGACTGCCTCACGCCAGTGGTACCCATTGGCAAAGGTGCCACCCGGCCAGCGGTAGACCGTGAAGCCGCTCTCTTTGAGCAAGGCAATGGAGTCGCTCTTCGGGCCCTGGCCCCCAAACCAGGCTGACCTCCACCTGAACCGAATCGCCCCCCCTCAGGATGACGTAGCCTTCGTATTCTCTGCCCTGTTGCAGACCCAGCCCCTCCTGCACAATGCCGCGCGGCTTCTGTCCGTCCA
>JBDOIF010000053.1:0-2798 GCA_041082215.1 Anaerolineae bacterium | reverse complement strand
GAGTTCGGCGAGGGTCTGGACCTGGCTGGCCAGTACATTGATGCACAGCCAGGCGCGGAGGGGTTCACCGTCAGCACCCAGTTCCTGGCCAACGAGATGCTGGCCCAGTACGTCCGCGCGCCCGTGCTGGATATCGCCCAGGTAGGGGAGGAGGCCGACTACCTGGTGTTCGGCGTCCAGTACACGATGCGCGGGCGGGAATACCCCCGCTGGGGGGAGCTGTGGGAGCGCACCTACAAGTTCCGGGAGCCGGAGTTCTCCGTCTCATTCGACGGTATCCCCTATGCCTGGGTCTTTCGCCCCGCTGCGGAGCCGATCATCCCCCGCCGCACAGACATCCGGCTGGGGGAGTCCATCCGGCTGGTGGGCTACCGGTTGGCGCAGGAGGAGATGGCCCCCGGCGACCCGCTCCTTTTGACCCTCTACTGGCAGGCGGAGGCACCGGTTGAAAAGGATTACACGGTCTTTGTCCACTTCCACAGGCCGGACGGCTCTCTGGTGGTCCAGGAGGATGGCCCTCCGGTGAGGGGGGATCGGCCCACGGGCGGCTGGGCGGTGGGCGAGTTGATCGAGGACCCCTACGAGATCCAGCTACCGTCGGATGTGTCTTACGGTGACTACACCCTCGGTGTGGGGATGTATAACCCGGCGACGGCCGAACGACTACCGGCCTTTGACGCTGGAGGAGGGCGATTGCCGGAGGACCGGGTGGTGCTGGCGACGGTGCGGGTTCGGCCTGTCGTCCCCTGGTGGCGATGGGCGCTTTCCGGGCTGTGGCTGGCGGCGATCGTTATCGGGGCGGTGGTGAGGACAGGGGGAGGCCGGGACGCGGAGACGCGGGGATACGGAGACGCGCGGATGTGACTCCGTGTTCTCTGTGGTGAGAAGTAACTACCTACTGCCATCACGAATGACACGAACGCGCGAATTCACACGAATAAAAAAAGCTCTGCAATTCGTGGAATTCGGTCCATTCGTGTCATTTGTGATGAAGTCGGCGTTTCGGGTTGGTCCAGAGGAGGCAGGTAGGCAGATACCCCAGGAGCAAGGTAGTGAGCGAACGCGCGGAGAGGATAGTTTTGGCCATCATTCTGGCGGTTTTTGTCGTGCTGGGGACCGTCTACAGTGTCGTCGTCCCTCCCTTTGAGGCCTCCGACGAGCTGTGGCACTACCCGATGGTCAGGTACATCGCCGATCACTGGGACCTGCCGGTGCAGGACCCGGAAAACGTCGGTCCGTGGCGGCAGGAGGGAAGCCAGCCGCCTCTCTACTATGCCATTGCCGCGGTGCTCACTGCCTGGATTGATACGTCAGATATGGAGGTGGTCCGCCACCTCAACCCCCACGTGGATAACGGCGTCGCCACCCCCGATGGCAACATCAACCTGGTGGTCCACAACCCGGCGCTGGAGGCTTTCCCCTGGCGGGGGACGGTCCTGGCGGTCCACCTGATCCGCCTCCTCTCCGTGCTGATGGGTGCGGCAGGGGTCTATTTCACCTACCGCATCGCGCGGGAGGTCATTCCGGGCGATCCGGTCCTCGCCCTGGCGACGGCGATGGTCCACGCCTTCACGCCGATGTTCGTCTTCATCTCCGGCGCGGTCAACAACGACAACCTGACGGTTCCCCTGTGTGGGCTGGGGCTGTGGATGCTCCTGCGGCTGGCGAAGGAAGGGGAGGGGACGACGCGGCAGGCGTTAGGCCGTTACCTGGCGCTGGGCGTGGTGCTGGGCCTGGGGGCGCTGACCAAGACCAGCGCGCTGGGACTGGCGGTGGTGGCGGCAGCGGTGGTCGCGGTGCGGGCAGTGCGGCGTCGCTCGTGGGCCGAGTTCCTCCTCGGCGGGCTGGCGACGGCCCTGCCGATGCTCCTCATCGCCGGATGGTGGTACCTGCGCAACCTCCGCCTCTACGGCGACCTCACCGGCCTCAATGCCTTCATCGAGGTGCTGGGCCGGCGGGACGTCCCGGCCGACCTGGCTCAGCTCTGGCGGGAGCGACACAGTTTCCTCGCTGGCTACTGGGGCAACTTCGGCGGCCTCAATGTCCCGATGCCTGCCTGGACCTACACTCTTCTCAACACCCTCTCCCTCCTCTCCCTTTTCGGTCTCCTCCTTTCTCTCCTCCCTCTCCGCGTCCCCGCCTCTCCGCGTCCCCGTGTCCCCGCGTCCCCCCGCCTCCCCCTCCTCCTTTCCCTCCTCTGGGCGCTCCTGGTCCTCATCCCCTGGGTCGGCTGGGCCCGCGTCACCTGGTCCTCACAGGGACGGCTCGTCTTCCCGGCGATTTCCGTCTGGTCGCTTCTCCTCGTCCTTGGCCTCCGCTCCCTCGCATTTCATATTTCACGCTTGACGTCTGACGTCTCACGTTTGACGTTCCACATCTTGCGTCTCACATTCCTGACCCTCTCTGCGATCCTCTTCATCCTCTCCGCCGTCGCCCCCTTCGCCTGGATCGCGCCCGCTTACGCCCTCCCCGAGCCGCTGACCGGGGAACAGATCAGTGCCATACCCCATCGGCTGGAGGCCGACTTCGGCGGGGTGATGCGGCTTCTGGGATACGGTCTGGAGGCCGGGGCGGTGGAGCCGGGAGGGAAGCTGGGCGTGACCCTCTACTGGGAGGCGCTGGCGCCGGCGGATCGGGATTACACCGTCTTCGTGCATCTGTTGGGGGAGGGGGAGCTGCTGGTGGCGCAGCGGGATACCTTCCCGGGCGTGGGGCTGCTCTCCACGACCTGGCTCACCCCCGGCTTCCGCTGGGCCGACCGATATGTGTTGCAGGTTCCCTCCACAGTCTACGCGCCG
>JBDOIF010000040.1:0-1411 GCA_041082215.1 Anaerolineae bacterium | reverse complement strand
AGAGCAGGCCATCCCCGCCAGCACCAGCAGCACTCCAGCCAGCAGAATCTGATTCCGGGTCATGGTACCTCCTCTGCAGAGAATAGTGGAGGAACGATGAAAGCAGTAGATCATCCGCCCCAGCCCCATCCCTCCTCGTATAATAGGTTGCAAGGAGAGGGATTCCAGGGGATAATGCTTTGTGCTCAGGCAGGGTGAAGGGATGTTCTGCTCCCCCCTTGTTGCACCGAAAGGTGTCTTCTCTGGAGAGATTGTTCCCCACGCCGGGGGGTTCTTCTAACTCGCAAACTGTTCCCGTGCGGTTGCAGGGTGCCGCCTGAGTTCTGATACCACGAGGTTGTTGATCCCCCCGGCTCCCTGGGAGACCCTCTCCCTCCCTGAGCCATATCCTTTCCGGGAGGCGAGAATGAGCGAACGAATCCTGATTGTCGGTTGCGATGTCCACCAGGAGACCATTTGCATCTGCCCGGTGGATCCAGATTCAGACCACCCGGTAATGGCTCCTTTTACCGTCTCCAACGACCATTTCGGTGCCCAAGAAGCCATCCAGACCCTTCACCATCTCCTCTCCACCCACGCCTACACGTCCCTGGTGGTCGGGATGGAAGCCACCAGTTTCTTCTGGCTTCCCTTCTACCGGGCCGTAGAACAGAGCCCCCTTCTGGCCCCCTTCCACCCCCGCCTGGTGCTCTTCAACCCCAAATTGGTCGCCCATTTCAAGAAAGGGCTGGACCTGCGTGCCGAGAAAACGGACGACCGGGATGCCCGGGCCATCGCCGAACGCCTCCGCTTCGGCCACCTCCCCGCCGCTTCGGTTCCCGATGACTTCTGGCAGGCGCTCCGGCGGCTGACTCGCTACCGCTACCACCTCGTCCACGACCTGGCCCGGGAGAAGGTCCGCTTCCTGGCCTATCTGTTTCTCAAACTGAGTGCCTGGCAGCAGGTTCAACCCACCAGCGACCCGCTGGGCGCCACCAGTATGGCCTTGCTGACCGAGTTTACCGCCGACGAACTGGCCCAGATGTCGTTGGCAGCCCTGGCCGACCTGATCGCCCGCCGGGGGCGTCACGCCTTTGATGACCCGGTGGCCGTCGCCCGCAAGGTCCAGGAGGCGCTCCGCCGCTCCTACCCGGTGGCGCCGGAACTGGATGAGGCGGTGACTTTCAGCCTGGCGGCGATGCGAGACCATATCCAGTTTCTGGAGCGGTTGCTCCAGCGACTGGACCGGGAGATTGCCCGCCAGATAGCGGATGTGCCCAATCCCCTCCAGACCGTCTCCGGGCTGGGGCCGGTGATCAGCGCAGGGAGTTTGGCAGAAGTCGGCGACATCCGGCGCTTTCCCGATCATCCGCAGCTGGCGGCGTATGCAGGTCTGACCTGGAAGCGGTCTCAGTCGGGTCGGTTTGAGGCG
>JBDOIF010000007.1:0-1626 GCA_041082215.1 Anaerolineae bacterium | reverse complement strand
CTCCAGCGTGCGCACGAGCCCCCCGCCCGCCACCCGCGACATCCGGATGGTTCCATCCTATGACCCCGAGGCCACCATCTCCCCGCCCGGGGAGAAGGAAACGCTAGACACAGGGCCCGTGTGCCCCTCCAGCGTGCGCAGGAGCCGTCCGTCCGATACCCGCCACAGCCGGATCGGTCCATCCTCCGACCCCGAGGCCACCATCTCCCCGTGCGGGGAGAAGGAAACGCTCCACACAGAACCCCCGGGCCCCGCCAGCGTGCGCTGGAGCGCCCCGTCCGATACCCGCCACAGCCGGATGGTTCCATCCTCTGACCCCGAGGCCACCATCTCTCCGCCCGGGGAGAAGGAAACGCTCCACACCCAGCCCCTGTGCCCCTCCAGCGTGCGCACGAGCCCCCCGTCCGATACCCGCCACAGCCGGATGGTTCCATCATACCTCCCCGAGGCCAGCAGCCCCCCGTCCGGGGAGAAGGAAACGCTCCACACCCAATCCTCGGTTTCCAGGAAGCGCACCACCTGAAGCGTACGGGCCTCGTAGAGGTACACCCCGATCGAAGACGCTACCGCCAGCAGTCGGCCGTCGGGCGAGTAGGCGACTTCGCCGATCTGGCCTCTCCCCAGGCGGGCCAGCTGGACGACCTGCGCCGCGTTCCCCGGGGAGATGCGCGCCGCCGGCCGCGGCACGGGGGTGCCATCCCGGACAGGCGGGACGGGCGGAGATGGCGTAGGGGGCTTGGTAGCGGGATACGGTGTCAACGTCGCCAGAGCAGGCGCGGTCACGACAGTCGTCGGGCTCGGGGTCGACTTTGCCTGGGCCAAGGGCTTCTCGTAGTGGATCACGCTCTTCTCGATGCTCAACAGCGTCTGGCCCAACACCTCCGTGTAGATGCCCACGATTACCTCCATCCCGCCGAACAACTGCCACCAGGGAGTGGCCAAGGGATCCACTTCCAGGCGCAGGTAAGCGTCGAGCTTCGCATGGGGCCCCTCCAGACCGTAGAGCAGCAGATTCAACCTCGGCCCAAGAAAGCCGCGCAACTCCATTCCGGCCGAAAGCGTCGGGGGGATAAAGTCAAAAGTCGCCGTCAGCTCGCCGATCGGTGCCCAACTGCCCCCGCTGTATTGCACCCCGGCCTTCAGCGTCGTCTGCTGGCTGATCCCCGCAGATATCCCCACATGTACGTCGCCTTGTACCCCTACTTCCACCTTAAGCACCGGGATAAAGACCACGGGGAACCCCGCGATGTAGATCGTGAACGGAGCAAACCTGTACCGCGCAACTTCCAGGCTCTGGTTCAGGCCGGGGATCTCCAGCCGCGATTCGATCCCCACCTCTACCTGCTCACTGGCCGTGTAGGCAAAGTATGCCTTCTCGATCTTGTGCCCGCGGATCGAAAGGCGAAAACAATAACTCGGATCGAAGGAGATGCTGCCGTTCGCCACGATCTGGTCATCGGTGGTGCTCTGGTCACCATCCGTATCGAGCAGCACGACGTGGTCCAGGCGCACAACAAAGCCGCCCAGAAACTGGGCGCGCCCCTGTTTGCCCGGCCCTGTGTACACGAGGTGTACCCCTTCCCTCTGCCAGGCCCCGGTAACCTCCGCAGGGCTCAGCGTCCGGCT
>JBDOIF010000003.1:0-12757 GCA_041082215.1 Anaerolineae bacterium | reverse complement strand
CCGGACCGGCGCGGCCAGGGCCGGACGGGTCTCGCCCGACGGCAGCAGAAGCACAACCAGGGCCAGAAGGAGCAGAGCGCCGATGGCAGCAGCAGTTATACCTCGCATCCTTTCACCTCTCTACGGCAATCTCCCGCCCGTCCAGGTTTGAAGCAGCACCGTTACCCTCCTTCGCAGGCCCGGGTTCTCCAGCCATTCCTCCAGCTCTTCTCTTGTCGGCTCTCCCCGCCCGTTCCAGGACCATCCGGTGGCTATGCTGGCCGTCAGCCTGAGAAAGCGGCTTCGCCACGGCTCGTCGAGGGCGAGGAGGGCATCCACCACTTCTCCTGTGTTCAATTCCCCGTACCCTCCTCAGCAGACCGAGTTTTGCGTGTCTTTCTGCGCGGGCAGTTCAGTCCTTCTCCCTGCTTGTGGCGATAGACCCAATGAGGCCACTTCCTGCCTATATCCCAGTAGATGCGGAGCTGCACCCGCCCACCGCAGATAGGGCACTGTGCCTCTTTCGGCGCATCCGGTCCGGCCTCTATCAGCCTGCCCCCCGCTACTGCATTTCGCATACGATCAGCCCCTCCATTCCGGGCAGCATGGTCTGTTCAGGCTCTGCTGAAACTTGCTCCACAAGTCGGAGCACCCGCTCCACTTCCCGGTACAGGTCGGATGTTCCCCCATACCGGAAAGCGGCAAGGAATCTCCGCATGTGACGGAGCACGTCTCTCACATCCTGGAGCAAGTTGTTGTTCAACGGACCATCACCTCCACCCGTGGGGCCACGTAGTCGGTCGGCTCGTGCAGCGGGTTGAAGACCAGCGCCCACGGTGGTTCCGTGGCGGGCTTTGGAAACTCCAGGCTAGCCTGAGCCTGCCCCCGTGTTGCCAGGTCGAGCAATGCGAAGTGGGCCGCCTCCAGGCTGTCGGGTGTGGGCTGTTTCCCGTCCAGCTCCGGCATATCGAACAGGAGCGCCTGTGTTCCCGCTGTGGACACGGTGAAGCTCACCACGACCGTCTCCGTCAGCACAACCACCTGCTCCACCTGGACCTGGATGGTCGTGGTGTGAGCAGGGACTGCGGTTTCCCGAAGCTGCACCGACACATCCGGCGGGACAGAGGGGGCAGGGATGCCCGGCCTGCACGCCAGTCCTGCTATGGCCAGACCTGTCAGTGCGATGATCGTTGCGGTTCGTCTTCCCATCCTGCTACCTCATCATCGTCAGGCTTCCGGCGAACACCGGGATCAGCAGCCCGGCCAGGTAGGGGAGGAAGTAGAAAATCATCACCGGCAGGGTCAGTTTATCGGCCAGCGCCTCGGCGCGGGCCATCACCCGCGCCTGGTATTCCGCCGCCACCGACTCGGCCAGGCTGCCCAGCAGGATTTCCCCGCCCGCTCCGCTTTCCTGGAGGATGTCCAGTTGGACGGCGAAGTTGACCAGTCCCGGCACCCCGGCCCGCCCGGCCTCCTCGCGCAGGAAGCCGGGCCGTCCGCCCAAACTGCGCCCCAGGAGCGGGCGGTCGGCGGGACGGGCGGCCAGGGTGCGCTGGAGCCAGCGGGCTACCATCCCCCGCCCGCCGGCGATGACCCGCAGCGCCTCGGCGATGGGCTTGCCGGTCCCCACCAGCAGCGCCATTTCCCCTGCCACCTCTGGCAGCTCCTGCTCCACCTGCCGGATGGCGCGGTTGGCCGGGCCGGAGAGCCGTGTCCCCGGATACATCCAGCCGATACCGGCGAAAACAAGGGCCAGCAGCGGATCCCCCGCCGCCGCCATCCCCACTGCCAGAGCCAGCAGGGTCACGGCCAGACGCAGCCCCCAGAACTCCACCGCCGTCCAGCCCACCCATGCCCCCTGGAACTGCGCCCAGTACAGCAGCCGGTCGGCGTTGAGGGCCAGGGCGGGGGGGAGCTTTGCGGCCAGGGCATTGAACGGCAGCAACAGCGCCCGCCAGAAGGGAAGGGTGGGTGGGGCCCCGGTGGCCATCACCCGCCCCAGGCGGGCGCGGTCCACCGCCGCCGGCACCGGCACCAGCCGGTACAGAAGCGATGCCACCCACACCGCAGCGACAAAGGCAACCAGGATATGCATATTAACCTCCAGTCCCTATCACCGTCAGCGGCAGGTCGGACACGATCCGGCTTTCTTGGGCAACCTGCACCCGATACGTCCCTGGCTCTGGCAGTACCAGGTCGCGGAAGCGGGAGACCTGGGTGTGATAAGCGCCCAGAGCGACAGAAATGGTCGCCGTGGCATCTCCCACCAGACTCCCGTCGGGGGCCAGGATGGCCACGCGGATCAGGGCCCTGCCGTCGTCTTTCTGCGGATTGTACCAGGTGGTCACCACGTGCAGTCGGGGGAGCGTGGCCGGGAAACCGTCCGCCGTCAGGTCGCGGAACAGGTTGTACAGCGTCAGTCGCCCCGACGGGTTGGCCAGCACATCCTCGCACACCACCACTGAGACCGGCTCCGGTCCGTCGCTCATGCCACATCCTCCACCATTTTCCTGATGAACACGTACCCCAGGGCCATCACGCCGGCGATGAGCAGCAGCAGCACCTGGCCCGGAAGGGAGCGGTAGAAAGCGCCGATCTGCGGGTCCTGGAAGGTGAACAGGCTCACGCCCACCAGGAGGAGCGGAAAGAGTCTGGCCAGCGTCAGCGCAGAGGCAGCCTTCGCCTGCGCCAGGTTGCGGCCCGCCAGCAGCCGCTGCATCCGGTCTGCGGCCTCGGCCATCAGCTTCGCCTGCTCCCCGCCGGATTCCAGGAAGACGCGCAGGTTGAAGGCCAGCGTAGCAACCGATGGGCTGGGGGCGCGGGCCTCCAGGTCGGAAAGGGCTGCCGGCCCCCGGCTTCGCAGGTCGGAGGCGGTGCGCCGCAGCTCCGCTGCCAGCGCCGAAGCCGGATTGGTGGCGGCCAGCCCCTCCGCCACGGCCAGCAACAGCCCTGGCATATCCCTCTCGATGTCCACCAGCGCCGCGATGCGGGCCAGCGCGGTGGGGAGTTCTTTGTCCATCTCCCGCCCCCGGCCTGAAGCCCTGCTCCGCAGCCAGGCGCGGCTGCCCCACCAGGCGGCCCCTGCCAGGCCCACGCCCAGCAGGAAGGGCAGGTTCAGGGCCGGGATTACCAGCAGCCCCAGCGCAGCCCCGGCCAGACGGAGCAGGTTGAAGGATGCCGGAGACATACTCAGTCCGGCCTCCTCCAGTTCTTCCGCCAGGCCGCCGGTCGGGGTCTGCTGGATCATCTCCTCGCCGGCGGCGGTGACCCGCGCCAGCCGGGCGCGGTCGCGGGAGATGTCCACCGCCCTGCGGCCCACCACTTGCCACAGGACCAGCGCGACCCAGATGCCCCCCAGCCCGGCCACCAGCCAGACGGGGATGGGGATATACGGTATGGTCATCGTCTTTTCTCCTTACGCTACCACGGTCCGTCCACGGGTGAGCTGGCTCACCTGCTCCCAGACCGGGTTTTCCTTCGTGGATTGTTCCGGGCGGTAGAGCCAGAGGTCCTCGATGAAGACCTCCCCGCCCTTCAGTTCCGGGGCAACCTGCCCGATCCGCATCACCCGCCGCACCCCCCACCGGTCTATGCCAATCTGCACAAACAGGTCCAGCGCCCGCACGATGAGCGCCTTTGTGGCCTGGTAGCGGACCGGCGGGTCGTTGTCAATCATCGCCAGCAGGCACAGCGTCTCCACCGCGCTCTTCGGGTCGTCGGCGTGGATGGTGCTCATTCCGGGATGGTCGGACATCTGCGCCCGCATCAGCCAGACCGCCGCCCCGCCGTGGCGCACCTCGCCGACGATGAGCCAGCGGGGACTCATCCGCATCGCCGTCGTCACCAGGTCGCCGACGGAGATGCCGTATTTCCCCTCCACCGTGGGCGGTCGCGCCTCCAGGCTGACCACGTGCGGATGGTCCAGGAAGATTTCCGCCGGGTCCTCCACCAGGAGGATGCGCTGGTTGGGGGGGATGAGGCCGGCCAGACAGGACAGGAGCGTGGTCTTCCCTGTCGCCGTGCCGCCGGCAATCATCAGCCGCAACTGCCGCCGCACCGCTTCGGTCAGGAACTCCATCATCGGCTCGTTCAGTTCCCCCCAGGCCAGGAGCTGCTCTGGTTTGACCGGCTTCTCCTCGTAGAAGCGGATGTTCATCGCCGGATAGTCGCCGTTGGCGATGCGGGGGATGACCACGTTAACCCGCGCCCCGGCGGGCAGTTTGGGGCTGCGGGGGAGTTTGGCGGCGACGATGGGTTCGGCCTCGTTCACCCGCCGCCCCACCGCCCCCAGCAGTTTGTCCACCACGATCCGCACCTCGGTAACGCTGGGGCGGGAGAAGCCCGGCACGACCTCTTCCACTGCCACCGGATTGGTGCGACCTTTGGGGAGCACCCACAGAGACCCGTCCTGGTTGAGCATGATCTCCGACAGGTCTTTGCGCTCCAGAAGCGGCTCCAGGAAGCCCAGCCCCAGCATCTGGTGCTGGATGCGCTGGGCCAGGTCCGCCTCGATGCGGTAGTCCACGTGGCCCAGGTTGCGGGCCCGGAGTTCGGCCTGGGTCCAGTGCCGGATGCGCTCGATGATGTCCTGGAGGGTCCGCGGGTCAGGGTCCAGCACCTGGGCGGGGGTGAACTCGGCGTTGACGCGGGCCACCACCGCCTCGGCAATGGCCGAGGCTACCTCTGGCTCAACGGTGGCTGGCTGAGCCTGTTGCTGTGCATACTGCCACACCATCGTTCACCCCCATCAGGTGAGCCGGACCCTGATGCCGAATAGCCCCTTCTCCCGCTTGCCGGCGGCCTTTCCTGCTGGCTGGCCCAGGCTGTCGCGGTAGAAGAAGTCCACGATCTGGTCAATGCCGGCGGCAAACTCCTGCCGGCGGGTCACCGGCACCACAAAGTCCACCTGGCAGGCCCGCACCCCCGGATCGGCGGGGATGACGGCCACGAAGGGCGGGGCCCAGCCGTCCAGTTGCTCGCGGATCGCCTCCTGCATGCGCTTCGGGGTCAGGCTGTCCTCCGGCGTCACCCGGTTGAGGACGGCGAAGATAGCCTCCCTGGGCACCTGATAGCGGGGGTCGAAGACGCCGGTCAGGAGCCGCACGGTGGCCACCAGGTTCACCTGCGAGGCCACGTCCGGCTCGCACAGCAGCAGCACCGTGTTGGCCCGCAGGAGAGGCTGGACCGACCACTCGCTTTCCGTCGGCGGCAGGTCCATCACGATGGCCGCATACGGCGGATGGTGGTCGCGGGCGGCCTCCACCAGTCGGGCGATGGAGCCCTCCTGGTCGGGTGGCCGCGTGGCGATCCGGCTGGCCTCCACCTTGTCATTCGGCGACAGGCACACCTCCAGCCCGTCCTTGTTCTGGAGCGAGGCCGCAAAGCCCTCCCGCGTCGGCCTTCGATACCAGTTGAGGGAGTTGGGGGCCATTGGCAACCCCAACTGCACCCCCACCGCGTCCGGGACATCGAAGCCCATCAGCAGCGTGCGGATGCCGACCTGGTGGAGACGGTAGGCCAGGTTGACGGCGACGGTCGTTTTGCCCGGCCCGCCCTTGCCTCCGCCGACGGCGAAAACACGTGTCCCGGCCAGCGCCACCGCTCTTGCCGCGCCGGTGGTCTGGGCCAGGGCGGAGGCGGCATATGTCGTGGCCGGGGCCATCGCCTCTCGCGCCACCCGCTCCGATAATCCCACCTGGTAGCAGCGTTCGATGACCTGGGCTACCCCCACCGGCTTGATCATCACTTCTCGTACCCGGTCTAGCTGAGAGATAGCACCGGCCAGCCGTTCCAGTTGACGGGGCAGCAGGACTATCGCCACACACCCTCCAAGCCGGGAGGAGAGGAAGTTGATGATCCCCCGTTCTCCCTGCTCCAGCAGAAGCTCGGCGTCAATGACGGCCACCTCCGGCGGGGTCTGGAGCAGGGCCTGCTCCAGCATCTGCGGTGTGGTGGCCAGGGCCGCCACGGTCAGCCGGCTGTCGGCCAGGAACTGGCTGTAGATGGCGTTCAGCGCCTGCTGGCCGGGGGCAGACAGGAGTACCTGGATGGGTGATGTGGACATCTCACTCCCCTCCGCCTCCGGCCTCCGGGCCTGTGGTCGCCAGACTCTCCGGCAGCTCCAGGCCCACCATGGCCCGGTACAGGTCGCCCAGGTTGGCCCCGACGGTGACCGTCACCCCATCGTCGGTCGCCGGCTCCAGCAGCAGGTGCAGGATGGCGTTGGCGTCCAGAAGCGGCAGCAGCGCCGCCGGCGACATCTTCACGCCGGGGGCAACCTCCACCGGCTCTACCGGCACGTCCAGCAGCACCACCGACTGCTGGGCAGCCTGGGCGGTGGTGCGGGCCAGGCTGAAAGCCCCCTCTTCGTCCCCGGGCAGCGTCTCCTCGTAGCGGAAGGTCTGCGGGACCAGAAGCACCCGCAGCCCGGAGACGACCACGTAAGCGGCGGGAGAGGAAGAGGAGGTGGTAGGTGTGATTTCCGTCTGGCTCCGAGTTATCTCCCCCGCCGTTTCGCCGGTGCCGATGCCGATGCTGGTGGCGAATGGCGAATAGCTGCCCGTGTCCACCCCGGCTTCCTGTGGGTTGACGATGGCCACCACCGCCACCCGGTCACCGGGCCGCAGGATTCCCACCAGTCCGCTGGCCTGGTTGACGTGGACCGCCACTGCTCGATGGCCCGCCTCCAGTTGACTGGCGATGCCCACCGTGGCCTGGTCGCCCAGCATGTCGGCGGTAATCTGGTCGCCGGGGATGCGGGCCACGGTCAGCACCTGCCCCTCGGCTTCTTCGACGGACTTCAGCGCATTGGGGAGCGCGGCAGACGAATGCACCTGCCGCACTTCCAGCACGTTCGCCGTCAGCCGCGCCCCTGCCGGAAGCGGCTGGGCCGCTACCACCACCTCCGTGGTGGAGCGCAGCCCCCCCAGGAAGGCGGCCAGCAGCAGGAAGACCACCAGGCCGCCACCGACTGTGACCAGTAACGCTCGTGTACCTTTGCTTTTCACTTTTCGCTCCTTTCCGTCCCTGTGGACCCAGGATTGGATTTAGTGGCTGCCGTTCAGGTCACGGAGCCGGAACATCTCGCGCAATTCGGACGGGCTGGGTTCGCGGGCGTCCACCTTCAGCGGACGGTAGAGCATCGGGTAATTGCCCTGCCCACCCCGCGCCAGGCCCAGCCGCAGGATGAACTGCCCCACCTCCAGGTCGCCGATCATATGGGCATACGGCGTATCCACGTACCCGTGGGGGCTTCGCGCCAGGGCGCTCATCGCCGCCTTCACGTCTTCGGGGTCCTTCAACTGCCCCAGCACCAGGTTGTTGCAGGAAGAGAGCACCCCCGGCGGAGCCTGGGCCGGAGACTGGAAGATGGCGGCCAGGTACGCCTGGTACTTCCCCGCGTCGCGGAAAAAGGCGGGGATGATGTCCGACTGGATGGCCGGCCCGTCGCCCCTTTGCGCCTCGACCCCGCCCAGCACCTTGTTGGCCTCCTCGATGACGATGAACAGCGGGGGATAGTCGGCCCCTTCCAGCCGCTCCTCCCGCCGCGCCACAGCGTCGGTGTAGAGGTGGTAGGTCATCAGCGCCAGCAGCGCCGCCCGCGCGTAGGCGCTCATCCGCGCACCCCCGGCCAGCACCGTCAGGCCGCCGGTGGCGGGGGCCAGGTCCTCGATGGCGACCGAATCCGCCCCCGACCCGTACATCTGACCCATCTGGCCTTTGACCAGGTGCTGGAGGCGAAGCCGCACGCCTTCCAGCGCACTCTTTGAGGTCGTGTCGCGGATGGATTTCGCCAGATTGGTCAGCCGGTCGAACCACTCCCGCGCGTCAGCCCGCCGGGAGCGATATACCGCCAGGGTCTGCAAATCCTCATACTCCAGGTCCCGCAGCCAGGTATTCTTCCTGGTCAGAGGTGGAAGCCCCCGCTTTCGCCGCGCCTCGTTCAGGACGGCCCATTCGTCATCCTGGACGTGGCCCCATTTGTCGTGGGTCTGCACCTCGTCGTCGAAGGTCAGCACCCCACAGTCAACGTACAGCTCCTCCAGCGTCTGGACCATAAAGCCGGCCTGCCGCTCTCCCATCCGCCCGGCGGTACACAGCAGTTCCACCGTCGCGGTCATCTGCTCGCGGGGGGAGATACGCTGCCCGACCTGGAGGAAGTTCCAGCGGATGGGCCGTGGCCCCCAGGGGGCCAGGCTCCAGTAGTCCACCCTGTCGCGGGGAAGGGCGGTGAGCATCTTGGCCCACCCCGCGCCGTAGTCCATCACCACCACCCGGAAGTTCTCCTGGGTCACCAGCTCATACACCAGCCGCTCCGCCGCCACGCTCTTCCCCATCCGCGTGTCGGCGCAGAACCCCCAGTTGGACATCAGTTCTCGCGCCAGCCGCACCGGTTCGTCGGTGGGCTTCCCGGTGCTGCGCTCGTAGCTGTACTGGTGGCCCAGGGTGACCTTCCCCGGCATATTGGGCACAAAGGCAAAGGGCGGCACCTGCTCCCGCACTGTCACCGCCACCCCCTGCTCGAAGGCCGCCGGCGCAGCGTAGGTCGCCGCCTGGAGCATGGTGAGCAAAGAAGTGTCCTTCCACGGCTCCAGCGCCCAGGCGCTGGTCTCCTCCCGCGTGGAGGGGACAAAGGTGAAGGCGTGCAGCCGGATGTACTCCTGCTCGGCGGGGGACAGCCGGCGGCAGCGCACCCCCATCACCACGTCCTCCGTGCCGTGGTATGCCTGGGGGATGAGCGCCTCCAGCGCCTGCCGGGCCTCCGGCGTGGCGCAGAGGAAGTAGTTGTCCACGTAGTAGCCGCCCTCCAGCGCCATCACCTGCAACATCTCCTCCTGTCCCCGGAGGGCATCGGCCACCATCTTTGCCACGTGGTCCTCGCCCTGGAAGACCTTGCTGAAGGAGATGGAGGGGGCAACCCCCGCCCCCAGCCCCAGCCCCTGGAAGGTGGTCAGCGCCTGCCCCCGTGCCAGGCTGGTGGATGTTCCCTGTGCCTGGGCTGTGGTCAGCGCCGTTGAGGTGGTATCGGCCTGGCTGGTGGCGTGGGAGCCGCCGGTTGTTTCGGTGTCGGCCACGCCGTGGCCGTGGGAAGAGGTGTGCGACGAAAAGCCGCCGGAGAAGTCGGAAACGGCGGTCGCCTGGCTGACAGTGTGGGAGGTGCCGTCCGCCGTTCCCCAGGTATGGCTATCGGTATGGGAATTGAACGATGAGGAGGAGGAGAAGCCCCCGACGGAGGAAGCCTGGGTCAGGCCGAAGCTCTCGCTGACGCTGGAGTTCAGGTTGATGGATGCCAGGCCGGGGGCCCCAATGCTTCCCCCCGCCCCCTGGGACAGCGATGCCCCGTGGGACAGCGCCGTGGTCTGACTCCAGGAGCTGCCGGAGGCGCTCCCTGAGCCGTGGGTGTCGGCAGTGCCGTGGGCCTCGCTGGTGACGTGGGAAGTGCCGTCCGCTATCCCGGTGGTCTGGGTCACCGAATGGCCCCAGGAGCTGCCGGACGTGCTGGCCTCGCCCCAGTTTTCGGTAGTGGTGTGGGATCGGGCCCAGGAGCTGACATCGGTCTGCCCCTCGGTGTGGGCCTGTCCCACCGTCTTTCCCACCGATTGGGTCTGTCCCTCGGCCTGGCCGGTGCCGTAGCCTGCGCTGGCCCCGTCACCCACTGACCCGGAGAGGATGATGGGGAGGGCCAGCCCGACGTTGATGGCCCGGGTGAAGCGTTCTTTGCTGGCCCAGATGGAGAGTTCCTGCGCCACCCGCTCCTGCAACAGGTAAAGGTCCCGCCGGTCGCCGTCCCCCACCCGGCTCATCATCACCACGTTCAGGAAGGGGTGGTCGGCCTCGCACATCCCCCGCAGCAGATACTCCGTCTGCTGCAAGCCCACCTCGGAGCGGCGGGCGGCGCGGAAGGGGTCGGCTCCCCCCGTCTCCATCCCCCGCACCCCCTCGCGGGGGTCGGGGTGGCCCACCACCACCAGGGAAAGGTGCATATCCAGGAAAGCCTGCCGCATCGCCTCGGCCAGGCCCAGCCCCAGCGGTTCCAGGCGGCTCTGCTCGAAATTGGCCAGCACCGCCCGCACCGCGCTCAGCCCCTGCCGGGCGCTTGCGACAGCTTCTTCCAGTCCCTGCATGCTCAGGGCCTGAGCGCCGTACACCTGCACCGCTCCGTATCCGGGCAGGTTGCCGCGCAGGATGACCACATCCACCTGCGCGTTGTACAGGCCCAGGAGCGCCTTCCGCATCTTTTCCAGGAGGGTGGGGAGTTCCCGCGTCTCGCGGGGCAGGTAGGTCAGGATGTTGAGGCAGACGGCTTTGTAGTATCGCCGGTTCCCCTCCTCCAGGTGATACCACAGATAGTCCAGCAGGCCGTCGGTGTACACCGCCCCGTCCTGCAGCACCCGCAGGTCGTCGGGCACTCCTCGCTGTGGAGGTTCTTCGGCGCGGGCTGTCCACCGTTCGGCTGCGGCCCGTATTCGATTGATGGCAGGTGTGAAGATGGTGGATGCTGACATTGGCATCTTGTTCCCGGATCAGGTCCGGTCTCTGCCCGCAACGGTATGGAGCGTTGCGGGCAGAGGCCCGACCTGCTCGCGCAGGTCGGATGGTGCTGGGGGTCACCACTCTCCCCGGATGGCGTGGAGCTGGCCGTCCGATCCGACTGTCAGCCGGTCGGACAGGCCGGACTCCTCCAGCCATTCCCGGAGGGAGGGGCTGGGGCTCTGGGCGCGGTCCCGTTGCTCTCGCCGTTCTGCCCGGTCCTGCTGACGGGCCTCCAGCTCGGCCATCCAGGCCATTCGGTCCTGGAGTTCCCGCCGGCGCTCGACCAGGCGGAGCGCGACGGTGACCGCAGCGACCAGGATGACGGCCAGGATGATCCTCCAGTCGTGCATCAACATTTCGACACCTCCTTCTGGGGATGGGGTCGGCTCAAGACCCCGACCGCCGTGTGTGCTCACAGCAGCCCGGGTCTTGAGCCGGCGCCCGGCTCCCCTCGCGCCACGTCTGGGTCTGTCGTCCCCTCTGCGCGTCTCTGTGCGCCCGGGCACGACCGGAGAAACACCCAGGGCCACCCGGCAACCCCTGTACGGGCGACCCGGCGGGTCGCCCCAACACCCACACCGACCGCCCCCGATGTGGGGCCAGCGGTCAGTTGCCGCCGATTGGAAAGGTTCAATCAGGACGCTGCCGAATCTGCCAGGCCACCTCGCTGGCCCGTGCCAGCGGGTTGCGAAGGCTCATCGGATGCGTCGTCGCCTTCTGGAACAGATAGACCACGTACCCGGCGGGGATGGCAAACCAGGAGACGTAGGAGGCGATGGTCAGCACCAGCCCCCGGCTGGAGGCCACCACCCGCTGCGCCTCCCCCACCGTCCCGATAATTGCCGCCCACTCCCTGGGGTCCGCTGCCAGCGTCCAGGCTGCCACCACCCGGAAAGCCACCAGCAGGCCGCAGTATGACAGGATGGCCACCTTGCTCCGCCACAGGATGGCCACCTGCTCTGCCGGGATGAGCAGCAGGGCCAGGATGGTCAGCCCCCACATCGCCGCCCCCAGTTGGGGGACCGGCGTGGGGAAGGCCAGCCCCACCACCAGCCAGGCCAGGATGGTAGCCACGGTCAGGGCCTGGTGGTGACGGCTGACCTGAAGGGACGGCTTCTGACCCTGGCGGGCGGGGGCCGCCGCCGCCAGCCGTTGCGCCAGCACATCGAAGACCAGCAGTATCGCCAGGCCGCAGATCAGCCCGACCAGCACCGCCAGGTGCCCGATGACCTGGTACAGGATTTCCAGCAATCCGTTGACCAGGTAAAGCACCAGGTCCAGCAGAAACCGTCCGACGGCAGTCAATACGTCCATCACCAGTCCGGGATCAGCGTTGTGTCCATCAGGTACACCGGCTGGGGATCGGGCAGGTTGTAGTGATACGTCCGCGGCGGGGTGTACCGCGTCCCCACCGTCCAGCCGTCCACCCACATCGTGTACCAGCCGGGGTCCTCGAAGGGGAAGTACGCCACGGTCTCCAGGATGCAGCGCCCGTCGCCCAGGCAGCCGCCGGCATTCGGCTGGCCCTGCACGTCCCAGTCCGGGTGACGCACCCGCGCCCCCGGATACTTGCTTGCCAGGTTGGTCTGAATCCACTCTTTGCTCGTCTTGTGCAGCCGGGCGTGGGCCTGGAAAGCGCCGGCCTGGATGGGGTCGGGGATGATTTCCACGTGCTCCTGGCAGTACCACTCGCTGGTGGTCTCCCACCCCCAGCCCGGCCAGCAGCCTTCGCTCCCGTCCGGCGTGCATTCGCAGACGCTCTCATCGGGCTGTCCCGTTGTGGAGTCCCCGTGCCAGGCGCATTCGGTGGTGGACCGCTCCTCCCGCGTCCACCAGCGGTGGATGACCGGATAGCTGGTCACCCGCACCGTCAGGCTCAATCCTTGCCCGCCCTGCCCCTTCACAACCGGGTTGGGAGGCCATATCCTGAGCGTTTCTACCGTCGGTGGCCGCTGCGAAATGCTCTCCGGTGGGCAGTCCACCGGCGTCGGCATCGGCGTCACCGTGGGGTGAGGGGTGGAGGTGGGACGAGGAGTGCCCGTCGGCGGGACGGAGGTCGGGGTGCTAGCGGAAGGTGTAGTGGGGTGGTCAGGCCACTGATCCCAGTGCAGGATGATGGCGCTGTATGACTGGCTCATTGTGAGGGGGTCAACGAAGATTGTGTTGATTGCCACGCTGTTGCAGGCTGCATCCAGGCAGCTCAGGCTGGTCCCCAGCACGTAGAACTGACCGCCGTCGCTGAGGA
>JBDOIF010000012.1:0-11657 GCA_041082215.1 Anaerolineae bacterium | reverse complement strand
CGCGGTGACGGCTGTTATCTCTGGGGACCGGCGGGTTCAGTCCCTCACCATCCAGCCGGAGGTGGTGGACCCCGGCGATGTGGAGATGTTGCAGGACCTGATCGTGGCCGCCGTCAATCAGGGGCTGGAGCAGTTGGAGAAGGAAGCGGCGGAGAGGATGGAACAGCTCACCGGTGGGCTGGGGGGATTGATGGGTGGGCTGCTCAAGTAACCAAGTAGCCAGGTAAGCAAGTGACCAGATGTCCAGGCAACCGCCCCTGAGGGTAACATGTCGGCGCTACCACCATCGGTGACGCGGTTGATCGAGACGCTATCGGAGCTCCCGGGGATCGGCCCCAAGACCGCTTCCCGGCTCGCTTTCTTCCTGTTGCGGGGAGAAGTTGAGCTGCCGCTCCGGCTGGCCGAGGCGCTCCGGGAGTTGAAGGAGCGCACTCGTCTTTGTTCGGTCTGCTATAATATCACGGAGGAGGACCCCTGTCCCATCTGCTCGGATCCGGATCGGGATCGCTCCCTTATCTGTGTGGTGGAGGAGCCGCTGGATGTGTTCGCCATCGAGCGGACGGAGCTGTACAGGGGTGTGTACCATGTCCTCCACGGGGCGCTCTCGCCGATGGACGGGGTTTTCGCCGAGAACCTGCGCATCGCCGAGCTGCTGGATCGGGTGGGGGCGGGGGGGGTTCGGGAGGTCATCCTGGCGACCAACCCGACCGGCGAGGGGGATTACACCGCCGCTTATCTGCTTTCCAAGCTCCGCCCCCTGGGGGTGCGGGTGACCCGGCTGGGGCGGGGGCTGCCCGTGGGGGGCGACCTGGAGTACGCCGACCAGGTCACCCTGGCCAACGCCCTGGAGGGGCGGAGGGAGCTGTAATCGGCCCGGGGCGGTGATGGAGACAAGAGGGAGGGGTGACATGAATGCTGAGGAACTGGTGAGCAGGCTTCACTGGTTGGGGCACGATAGCTTCCGATTGGAAGGGCCGCCGGTAATCTACTTCGACCCGTGGAAATTGAGTGGGCGACCAGCCACTGCTGATCTGGTCCTGGTGAGCCACGAGCACTTCGACCACTGCTCGCCGGAGGATGTGAAGAAGGTCCGTGGGCCGAATACGGTGGTCCTTGCCGGTGGGGAGGCGGCGGCTAAGCTGCCCGGCGCGCGGGCGGTGCGCCCTGGCGACCGGCTCTCCGTGGCCGGGGTGGAGGTGGAGGTAGTGCCGGCCTACAACCTGAACAAATTCCGCTCCCCCGGCGTCCCTTTCCACCCGAAGGGGGCCGGCCACGTGGGGTACGTGGTTACTGTAGAGGGAGTGCGGGTCTATTTCGCTGGCGACACCGACGCGATCCCGGAGATGAAGGGGATCCGATGCGACGTGGCCCTCCTGCCCGTCAGCGGCACCTACGTGATGACGGTGGAGGAGGCGGTGGAGGCGGCCCGCACGCTGCAACCGCAGATCGTCGTGCCGATGCATTATGGGGCGGGCATCGGCACCCGCGACGACGGCCGCCGCTTCGCGGAGCTGTACAAAGGGCGCACCCTGGTTCTGGAGCTTGCCCCGTGATGGACGAGCTGAAGCCTGGACGGATCGGCGAGGCGCGCCGGGAGGTGACCCCTGAGCTGACCGCGCCCCGGTTGGGGAGCGGTTCGGTGGATGTGCTGGGCACCCCGGCGCTGGTAGCGCTGATGGAGCAGGCGGCGGTGGCCGCTCTGGAAGGCCTCCTTCCCCCGGGCCGCACCTCGGTGGGGGTGCATATAGATGTGCGCCACCTGGCCGCCACTCCGCCGGGGAAAGTGGTGTGGGCGCGGGCGGAATTGACGGAAGTGGAGGGCCGCCGCCTCACCTTCCATATCGAGGCCTGGGACGAGGTGGAGCGGATCGGGGAAGCGACCCACGAACGGGTCGTGGTAGAGGTGGACCGGTTTCTGGAGCGGGTGCGGGAGAAGGGAAGTTAGTCGAAGGCAACCGGAAGGGCTCAGAGGTCGCGGAGGAGAGAGCCGAGGAGGAGCAGCCCGCCGGCCACGGCCAGCGCCCCAACGGAGAGGTCCCGATTCAGGCCCAGAAGCCCCACATAGCCGAAGAGGCCCACCACATACAGGATCGCCGCCACGATCACCGTCCCCCGGCGCGGGGCCCGGGTGACAAGGGTCCGCCTGCCCGTCCGCCGTCCGCTGTTCCGCCTTGCCATCCTTTATCCCCTCAACACCTGCCAGACGAAGATGAGGATCATCAGCAGGCTGACCAGAAGCTGCACCACCCCGGAAAGAAGACAGCCCGCGGCCCAGCCCGCCCCGACCCGCACCGTTTCTTTCCAGTCCTTCCGGCGCAGGTATTCCACCAGGAGGATGCCCGCCAGGGTGCCGATCATCCCCGCCGGGAGCGCGCCGATCCCTCCCACCAGTAGCCCGATGACAAACCCGACCGCCCCCAGCCCCAGGCCGGCCAGCAGTGCCTGCCAGGAGGCCCCGCCCAGCTTGCCCCCCGCCTGACTCACCCAGATGTCCGCTGTTACCCCGATCGCTCCCAGCAGGGTGAGCACGATCATGGTGATGGGGTCAATGGTAGCAAAGCCCTCGGCGATGGCATAGGCCAGGGCGGCGGCCCAGATCAATCCCACGCCGGGGATCGCCGGCAGGACCACCCCCGCCAGCCCGATCCCCATCACCGCCAGCGCGACCCAGAAGGCCCACATCGGCAGGACCATGCCGCCTCCCCTTACGACAGGACTTATACAAAGACACGGAGAACATCTTTCTACTTCGCGTTCTCCGTGTCTCCGTATCCCCGCGTCCCCGCATTTCCACGTCCTTGCAGTGGGCCGTGCAGGATTCGAACCTGCGGCCAAAGGCTTAAAAGGCCCCTGCTCTGCCAGACTGAGCTAACGGCCCCTGTGGCGGGAAGTATAACACGCCGCCAGGGGGTTGTCAACCAACGACTACCGGGCAGGCTCAAACCGGCTCAAACTGGCTGTTGTAGAGCTCGGCGTAGAAGCCGCCCCGCGCCAGGAGTTCGTCGTGGGTCCCCTGCTCCACGATGTTGCCATCCCGTACCACCAGGATCAGATCGGCGTCGCGGATGGTGGAGAGGCGATGGGCGATGATAAAGCTGGTTCGCCCACGCATCAGCACGGCCATCGCCTGCTGGATCAGCAGCTCGGTGTGGGTGTCCACCGAACTGGTCGCCTCATCCAGGATCAGCATCGGCGGGTCGGCCAGGATGGCCCGGGCGATGGTCATCAACTGTTTCTGCCCGTGGGAGATGTTGGTCACCTCCTCGTTGATCTCGGCGCGGTAGCCATCGGGCAGGGTGCGGATGAAGCGGTCAATGTGGGCCGCCTTTGCCGCCTGCAACACATCCTGTTCTGTGGCCTCCTCCCGGCCGTAGCGGATGTTATCGAAGATCGGGCCGTTGAACAGCCAGGTATCCTGCAGCACCATCCCGAACAGCCGCCGCAGGTTGGCCCGGCGGAACTCCCGCACATCGTGCCCGTCCACCAGGATGGCCCCCTCGTCCACATCGTAGAAGCGCATCAGCAGTTTGACCAGCGTCGTCTTCCCCGCGCCCGTCGGCCCCACGATGGCCACCTTCTGGCCGGGCCGGATGTCGGCGGAGAATCCCCTGATCACAGGCTTGCCGGGGACGTAGCTGAAGCGGACGTTCTGGAACTGGACATGCCCCTTCACCTTATCCAGACTGACAGGCTGCTCAGGGTCGGGGACCTCCTCCGCTTCGCCCAGGAACTCGAACACCCGCTCCGCCGCAGCGACGGTCTGCTGGATGACGTTGGAGATGTTGGCCAGTTGGGTGATGGGCTGGGTGAAGGAACGGACATACTGGATGAAGGCCTGGATGTCGCCGACGGTGATGCGGCCGCGAAAGGCCAGGTACCCGCCCAGCACGACCACCCCCACATAGCCCAGGTTGCCGATGAGGCCCATCGCTGGCATGATGATACCGGAAAGGAACTGGGCCTTCCAGGCTACGTTGTAGAGGGCATCGTTGTGTTCGGCGAACCGGCGGATGGCCTTTTCCTCACTGTTGAAGGCTTTGACCACCACGTGCCCGCCGAACATCTCTTCTACATGGGAGTTGACGCGGCCCAGCAGCGCCTGCTGGTCGGCGAAGTACCGCTGCGAGCGGCGGACGATGAGCATGACCACGCCGCTGGAGAGGGGGATGATGAGCAACGCCACCAGCGTCATCTGCCAGGAGATGGAGAACATCATCGCCAGCATGCCGACGACGGTGACGAAGGAGGTCACCATCTGCGTCAGGCTCTGGTTAAGGGTCTGGCTGACGGTGTCCACATCGTTGGTCAGGCGGGAGAGGACCTCGCCGTGGGTTGTGCCGTCGAAGTAGCGGAAGGGCATACGGTGGATCTTGGCCGAGATGTCCTTTCGCATCCGGTACGTGATCTCGACGGAGACGTCGTTCATCAGCCAGCCCTGGGCGTAGCTGAGCCCCGCCGAAGCCAGATAGAGCCCGAGCACCGTGAGCAGGATCCGCCCAATGGCGGCGAAGTCAATCGTGCCCGTGCCGGTCAGTTGGGCGATCAGCCCCTCAAACAGCCTGGTCGTTGCCGTGCCGAGGACCTTGGGGCCGAAAATGGAGAAGACGGTGGAGGCCGCGGCGAGGAGGAAGACGACCAGGATGGTGATCCGATGGGGGCCCAGGTAACCGATCAGCTTGCGCATCGTCCCCCGGAAGTCGCGGGGCTTCTCCACCGGCCCCAACATCATATGGCGCGGCCCTCCACCCATCGGGCCGCGGCCTCCCCGGGCTCCTGGTCCGGCTGGCGGCGCCGAACGGGCCGCGTCGAGGATTCGGGACGGAGGGGGTCCCATCGTCATACCAGCACCTCCTGCAGCTTCAACTGCGAGTGCGCGATCTCGCGGTACACTTCACAGCTCTCCATCAGTTCCTCGTGGCTCCCCTGCGCGATCAGCTCCCCGCCGTCCAGCACCAGAATGCGGTCGGCGTCCTTGATCGTCGCCACCCGCTGGGAGATGATGATCACCGTGCTCCCGCCGACGTATTCCTTCAGGGCATGCCGCAGGCGGGCATCGGTCCTGTAGTCCAGCGATGAGAAGGAGTCGTCGAAGATGTAGATCGGTGGCCCCTTGACCAGGGCGCGGGCGATGCCGAGCCGCTGTTTCTGCCCGCCGGAGAAGTTGGCCCCGTGCTGCGCCACCTCCGCTGACAGCGGCGAGCGGCCATCCCCCCCTTCCTCAGTACGCGAGCGGATGATGTCCTCTGCCTGGGCGATCTCCAGCGCCCGCTGCATCGCCTCTGTGTCGGCTTCCTCCTCGGCGAAGCGAAGGTTGCTTTCGATGGTACCGCTGAACAGGTTGCTCTGCTGGGGGACGTAACCGATCCGGTCCCGCAGGTCGCTCAGACGGACCCGGCGGATGTCCACCCCGCCGATGAGGATCGCCCCTTCCGTCACGTCGTAGAAGCGGGGGATCAGGTTGATGAGGGTTGACTTACCGGAGCCAGTCGTGCCGATGATCCCCACCGTCTCCCCGGCCTGTACCGTGAAGGTGATGTCCTTCAGCACATACTCCTCGGCGTCCGGGTAGCGGAAACAGACGTTGCGGAACTCAATGCTGGGCTCGAAGGGTTCGGGAAAGCTCACCGGGTCCTCGGGATCGCGGACGGTCACCTCCGTTTCCAGCACCTCCGCCACCCGCTGGGCGGCGACGTTGGCGCGTGGGATCATCACGGAGAGCATCGAGATCATTGTGAAGGCGAAGAAAATCTGCATCGCGTACTGGAGGAAGGCCATCATGTCCCCGATGCGCATCGTCGCCTGGGCCACCTGATGGGAGCCAACCCAGAGGATCAGGATGGAGACCCCGTTCATCACCATCATCATCGCCGGCATCATGACCACGAAGAGCCGCCCGACGAAAAGCATCGTCTGGGTCAGGTCCCGGTTGGCCCGGTCGAACCGTTCCTCCTCGTACCGCTCGCGGTTGAAGGCGCGGACGACCATCATGCCGGCCAGGTTCTCCCGGGCGATCCGGTTCAGGCGGTCAACGAGCGACTGGATCAGCTTGAACTTCGGCTCGGCGAGGCGGAAGGCGACGGAAACCAGAGCGATAAGACAGCCCACGGCCAGGCCGATGATCCACCACATCGAGGGGCTTTTGCTCAGGGCGCGGATGAGTGCGCCGAAGCCGATGAGGGGGGCGTAGAAGACCATGCGGAGCATGAACATCATCGCCATTTGAATCTGGGTGATGTCGTTGGTGGAGCGGGTGATCAGCGAGGCGGTGGAGAAGCGGTCCAGTTCGGCGCGGGAGAAATGCATCACCTTCTCGAAGAAGAACCGCCGCAGGTCGCGTGCCAGGCCGGCGGCGGTGCGCGCGGCGAGGACGCCGACGGCGATGGTGGCGACCGCCGCCACCGCTGACACGAGCAGCATCTCCCCCCCGACGCGGAGGACATAGGCGTTCTGGATATGGACGACATCCATTCCCAGCGCCTCATACTCGGCGCGGACCGCCCGCGCGGCGGCCTGGACCATCGCCCTTTCCCCGCCCAGCGGCTCGAACCGCCGGTCTACAGCCTCTCCGATGGCAGCCCGCTGCTGGGCCGGCAGTTGGGAAAGCAGGGCGAAGAGGTCCGTCCCCGGCGGAATCCTGGAAAGGTCGAACGGCCCCATCCCCGGCATCAGCGCAGCGGCCTGCGCCGGGTTTTTCTGAATCTGTTCGACGGCGAACAGGATGAGCAATGCCCGGCCCATCACCGGGTTCAACCGCTCGATGGTCTCCCGGTCGGTGGCCTGCAGGACGTACACCGGCCCGTCCGCCAGCGCCGGATACCGCTCCAGGTAGGCCTGGTAGTCCGGCGACGACCGGTCAACCAGTGTGTACTGATCCAGAACGTCTGCGAACTCCTCCTCGGTGAGGAAGAGCCGCAGCCGGTCCATTGTCGTCTGCCGGAGGGCCTCCGGCACGGCCTCCTCCACCCCTCCCTGCTGGATGCCCACATTGACGATCTGGGACATGTAGTCGGGCAGGGCCAGGTTGGCGTCGGCCTGCACGAAGAGCAGAACCACCGACAGCAGGACCAGCAGCAAATACGGTTTCAGATACCTGAACAATCGCAACATAGGGTCGAACTCCCTTCAATTGCAGGGTGGCCGCAGGAGCGCAGAGGACACCCTTTCTGTGCAGCTATGGTGAGTTCCCCTCCGGAACCCCCGTTGCCTCCAGGGACTGGACCATCTTATCCAGGATGTCGCGCAGGCAGGCCCGCTCCTGGGGGGACAGTTGTCCCAGCACCCTTTTCACTGTGTGGTGGCGGTCGGCTTTGACCTGCCGGACCAGTTGCTCCCCGGCCTCTGTCAGCGAAACGACGACCGAGCGGCGGTCCTGGGGGTCGCGCTGCCGCTCCACAAGCCCCCGCTCCAGAAGCCGGTCCACCATCGCCGTTGTGGAGGGAGCGCTTTGCATGGTGGCTTCGGCCAGGGGGCCCATCCGGCAGGGCTTATCGGTCCGTTCCAGGAAGAGGAGAGTCATGAGTTGGGGAAAGGTGATGTCGTAACGGCCCAGGTCCTGGGCAAAGCGGAGCTGAAAGGCCCGCATGAGCTGGAATAGGAGCATCTCCAGCGTTTCCAGTTCGTTTTTCATCCCCATCGTCCCCTTTTCCGCCAGGCAAGCGCAAATAGTTCATCAGAAAAAAATTTCAGGTTGAAAAGTATACCACGGGGATGGAAAAAGTCAAGCCGGGCGGGATGTATTCGGGCCCGAACTCGCGTCCGAACCTCGGCAAGATTGGGGCTTGACAATGGGGAAAAAGGTGGTATAATATTTAAGTAAATTAGGGATAAAATACTATAGTAGAAAGGGAAGATGGACAGGGACAGCAGGGAATTGGCTGGGCAGGTCCGGTTGGATAAAGGCCCTCCTGAGCGCCAGATTGACCAGATGCGCAAGGGCACGACCACCCTGGCGATCCTCAAACTGCTTGCAGACGCGGGCCAGCCTATGCACGGCTACCAGATCATCCAGGAGCTGGAAGCCCGCAGTCAGGGATTGCTCCAGTTTAAGGAAGGGTTGATCTACCCCCGGCTTCACCAGATGGAACAGGCCGGGCTGCTGACAAGCCGTCGGGAGGGAGAACCCGGCACGCGCCAGCGCAAGGTGTACGTCATCACCGAGAAGGGCCGTCGTCGGTTGGAGGTAGAGTTGCGGAAATGGGAGACCCTGCGGCAGGGAATGAGCCTGCTTTTGGGGCCAGACAGGGTGATTCCTTAAGGATTCACCGGGGAGGTCAGGACGGAGACGGTCGTGGACTCCCACCGGTACGGGAAGAGAGGCTGGGGCGAGAGCACGCTGGGGGCGGTTCCGTTCCTTGTCTTCGGACTCCTGGTGGCCCCTTACGGCCTGTGGTTCGGATGGACGACGTTCTGGCCGCTGGCGGTCGGCTATCTTGTCCTGCTCTTCGGCCTCGGCGCAGGATGGGTGAAGGGATTCCCCCGCTGGTCCTACCCCTATCTGGGGAGCGTGTTGATTTTGACCGTTTACTGGACAGATGTGAGCACACCTGGTGTCACTCTCCTGGGCCACACCTTCCGGCGGAGCGAGCTATGGGGATGGCGAGCCTGGATCCCATTTTCTGCAATGGCGGCGATGGCTCTCCTGCTTACCCGTTCGCCGCGCCCCCTGCTCCGTCTCTTCACGGGCATCTGGCAGGATTGGACCCTTCTCTCCTTTATGCTGTATGGCCTGATGCCCTGGGCGGTATGGGTCTCCTACGACGAGGTGAACTCGTCCTGCTGGTTTCCCTCCATGATGGCCGCCATGCTCCTCCTGACGGCGGGGGCGCTGGTCTATATGCGTCAGAATCGAACGGCGGGGCGCCTGCTGGCCCTGCTGGGTGGCCTGGGCCTGGCGTGGGGGTGCGCGACCGCCTCGTTTTTCTCCGACAGGCGGAGGGGTGAACGCCTGACCGCAAGGAGCAGATAGATTGAGCCCCACCGTTGACGAGGTCCTTTCCCGTATCCGCGCCCGCCTCGATCTGGAGGCGGAGACGGAGCATGAACTTCTGGAGGAGATCCGCGCCCATTTCGAGGCCGCGCTGGAAGACGCCAGCGAGCGGGGGCTGAGCGAAGCGGAAGCGCTGGCCCATGTGGCGGAGCGGTTTGGCGTCGAGGAGGTGGCGGAGGAGCTGCAGGCCACCCATGCCGGGTGGGGCGCTCTGGAGGGGATCGCCGCCGCAGCCCTGCCGGTCCTCCTTGCCCTGCTGCTCCGCTGGACCATCTTCGCCCCCGACGGGACAGCCGCTGGCTGGCAGGAGAGGCTGAACCGGCCCGCCCTGTGGGCGGTAGCCCTTATCGCGCTCCTGTTCCCCCTTGTCCATTTCCCCCGCCGCCGGTACGCCCTCGTGGCCTGGGGGATCTTCTGGGGCCTGTCGGTCCTGGTCGCGGTCACTCAAGCGGTGCATTGGTGAGTGTTCTTGAAGAGAAAGGAGTTCCATGCGAAACCTGACGATCATTGAGACCATCCTGCGCAACCGGGGGCAATTCTTCACCGAAATCCGCGAAGGCAACGGTCTGGGAGAGAAAATGCGCGCCATGCTCATTTCCAGCATCGCCTTCTTTGCCCTCTACGGCGCAGTGATGGGCTCCAGCCACAGCTTCTGGCAGGCCCTCAGCAGCGCGGTCAAACTTCCCCTCCTCTTCCTGGCGACCCTGGTTGTCTGTGCGCCTACCCTCTATTTCTTCAACCTCATCTTCGGCTCCAACCAGAGCCTGGGGCAGAACGTCGCCCTGATGCTCTCCGCCATCACCGTCACCGCGGTGCTCCTCCTCAGCTTTGCCCCCGTTGTCCTTTTCTTCCTGCTCACTACCAGCCACTACCAGTTCTTCAAACTGCTCAACGTCGGCGTCTTTACCATCTCTGGCATCATCGGCGTCGTCTTCCTCAGCCACGGGATGCGGATCGTCTCCTATGGAGGGAAGGAAGGGGCCAGCGCACGGCGAAACGTGGTCCGGCTGTGGATTCTTCTCTACGCCTTCGTCGGCAGCCAGATGGCCTGGACCCTGCGCCCCTTCATTGGTGCACCGGGGCTCCCCTTTGAGCTTTTCCGCCAGCTCGGCGGTAACTTCTACGCCAATATCTTCGCCAGCATCGGGGAGATCCTCGGCTTTTTCGTGGTGAGGTAAACGATGGACAAACCAGAACGCTCCCGACTGGACCTGCTGCTCGATCTGCTGGCCGAGGAGGTGGCGGAGCGGCTGAAGGCGAAGGCTGCCCCTCCACCTCCTCCCCCCTCTCCGCCTCCCTCCCCGCCGAAAGCCGCCCCTTCCCCTCCTCCGAAAGCTGCCACCCCGCCTCCGCCGGAACCGGAGCCGGAGGCCCCGCCTCCCTCCCTGCCTCCCGGCCCCTCCCACGCCGCCCGGCTGATAGGCCGGCTGGCGCTGGGGATCCTGGCCCTGGTGGTGCTGATCAACATCCCCTTCAACCGGCACGGCACCACCCTCGCCACCGCTATGCCCGACAGCCGCGCTCTGGTGATCCGGGATGGGCTGGTGGTGAAAGAGGAGGACGACCCAGAAATTTATGTCTACCAGGACGGCCGTTTCCGCTGGATCAGCAGCCTGGACGCCTTCGAGCACTATGGCTATACCTGGGGGGACGTCCACATCGTGGAAGACGGCTTCCTGGACGACTTCGAGATCGGCCCGCCGATCCACGTCCTCCTGAAATGCCCCGACAGCCCCCACATCTACCGGCTGGAGAACGGAGTGAAGCGGTGGATCGTGGATATCGAGACCTTCGAGGCGGAAGGGCACGTTTGGGAGGATGTGCGGTTCGTTTCCTGCTCCTACCTGCGAGGATTGCCGGATGGGGAGACCATCCCTCCCGGCCACGGCCCTCCCCCCCAGCCATAGAAACAGATAGCCCTCACCTCTTAACTGAGGTTAGGCCACTTGGATTATAGGAGGTGTACCTGAGATGTCACAAGATTCGTTGCTTGTTGGGCTCCTTATTGCGCTGACACTGCTGGGAATAGCTATCATAGTTGCCTTGGTTGTGGCTTATCAATACTTGGCCGCTAGAAGGCAAATTGTCGAGCTAAAGGAACGGATAGCCGAATATGGGCAGCAGGAGTTTGAGAAGTGGAGGGAGAAAGAGATTGAAGCAGTCCGGGCACAGAGCCTGGAAGTGGCACGTCGTGAGATGCAGGTTGAATTTGAGCAGTGGAAAAGCCGATATGAAGAAGTCATCAGGCAGGATGCCATCCAAAGGAGCCAAGCGGTAACTTTGGGAAAGGTGACTGAACACTTCGTTCCCTACCTACCGGACTTTTCTTACAACCCAAAAGATGCGCGGTTCATAGGCAGTCCGATCGATTTTGTGGTCTTTGATGGGCTAAGTGAAGGGGAGATCAGGAAAGTAGTATTTGTGGAAGTAAAGACAGGCACCTCAGGATTGAGCACAAGGGAGAGGCGAATACGGGAAGCGGTTTGCAGTGGGAATGTGGAGTGGGTGGAAATCCGGCCTGTCCTTGAAGCGAGCGGGGCGTCCAATGGATTAAGTGAAGAGAAAGTGTAGGGTTAGGGGTTGGCCTACCGATGAGTTGCATTGTCAAGTCCCTGTACCTTAAAATTTCTGCGCGATTCCACTATTCCCCTGTCTGGCGAGCGTGAGACAC
>JBDOIF010000170.1:0-2159 GCA_041082215.1 Anaerolineae bacterium | reverse complement strand
GCCAAAGCAACTCAATGACGGAGGTCCGACCGTGGAGTTCTTCTGGCAACATCTGCTCAGCCTGATTCTCTTCGTCCCTCTGGTCGGGGCCGGATTGGTGATGCTCCTGCCGAAGGAGCAGGACCGGCTCATCAAGTGGGTCTCGCTGATCATCAGCCTGATCCCGCTGGCCCTGTCGGTCATCGTGTGGATCAATTTCCAGCCCGATGCACCCGGCTTCCAGTTTGAGGAGCGGCTGGAGTGGTTCCCGCTCATCGGCTCCTCGTACCACGTGGGGATTGACGGCATCGGCCTGGTGATGGTGCTCCTCACCACCTTCCTCACGCCGCTGGCGCTTCTGATCTCCTTCAGCATCCACGAGGAGGTCCGCTCCTACTTCGCCCTCTTCCTGTTCCTGGAGACGGGGATGCTGGGGGTCTTCGTGGCGCTGGACCTGCTCATCTTCTTCCTGTTCTGGGAGATCGGGCTCATCCCGATGTTCTTCCTCATCAACCGCTGGGGGAGCGCACACGGGGAGCGGGAACTCTGGCGGGGGTACAAAATCCCGGCGCGGACCTACGCGGCCTTCAAGTTCCTGCTCTACACGATGGCGGGGTCGCTGGGGCTGCTGCTGGCTATCCAGGTCATCGGCCTGACGGCAAAGACTTTTGACATCGTGGAGTTGCAGAAAATCTGGCCCGCGTTCACCGGCTCCCTCTTCGGCCTGCCTATTTCGGTCATTAAGGCCATTGGATTCTGGGCTTTCACTATTGCCTTCGCCATTAAGGTCCCGATCTGGCCCTTCCACACCTGGCTGCCCGATGCCCACACCGAGGCACCGACGGCAGGCTCCATGATTCTGGCCGGGGTGCTGTTGAAACTGGGGGCCTACGGCTTCCTGCGGCTGGTGCTCCCGCTCTTCCCGGAGCAGTCGGTGCAGTACGCGTGGGTGCTGGCGCTGCTGGGGCTGCTGGCGGCGGTGGTCGGCGGCCTCTCCGCGCTGGCCCAGGACGACTTCAAGCGGCTGGTGGCCTACTCCTCGGTGGGACATATGGGCTTCGTGGTGCTGGGGGTCGCGGTGGCGGCGAAGGCGCTGGGCGGCGGGGTGAACGCGCTGGACGCGGCGCTGGCGGCCAACGGCGCGGTCCTGCAGATGTTCAACCACGGCATCACTGCGGCGGCGATGTTCGCCCTGGTCGGGGTGGTCTATGAGCGGGCCCACACCCGCAACCTGAAGGACTTCGGCGGGCTGGGAGTGGTGGTCCCGGCCTACGGTGGCATTCTGCTCTTCTGCACCCTGGCCTCGCTGGGGCTGCCGGGTCTGAACGGCTTCGTCAGCGAGTTTATGGTCTTCCGGGGGGCCTGGGCAGTCTTCCCGGCGATTACCGCCGCCACGACGATTGGGCTGGTGCTGGTGGCGGCCTACCTGCTCTGGATGATTCAGAAGGTGCTCCTGGGGCCGCTGAACCCGCGCTGGGAGAAGATGCCGGAGATTAACGCCCGCGAGGTTGTGGCGCTGGCGCCGCTGATGGTACTGATGTTCGTCATTGGCGTGTGGCCGTCGTGGCTGATCAATCTGTTCAACGCGGCGGTGATGCGGTTGATTGGGTAGAGAACATCCTCAACCAGGAACTCACGAGGTGAGGTGGCAATGAATTTCCCATTCCTCAGCGTCATCATCTTCGCACCGGCGATTGCGGCGGTTTTGATTCTGCTTCTGCCCAAAGACCGGCAGACGGAGCCGAAGGTGCTGGCGGCGGCCGGCGCCTTCATCTCCCTCTTCATGGCCGTCTGGGTCTTTCTGGCCTACGACCGGACCCTCGGCGGCTACCAGTTCGTGGAGCAGATGCCCTGGCTTCCCGTCATCGGCTCCTCGTACTACGTGGGCGTCAACGGGATGGGGGTGATGCTGGTCCTGCTGAACGCGCTGCTCCTCTTCTGCGCCGTCCTCATCTCCTGGCACATAGAAGAGCGGCCCCGCGAGTTCTTCGCCCTCCTTTTGCTGATGGGCGTGGGGGTCTTCGGCGCGTTCACGCTCCTGGACCTCTTCCTGCTCGTCCTCTTCTACGAACTGGTCCTCTTCCCAATCTACCTGCTCATCGTCAACTGGGGCTGGAAGCCGCTGCGGGAGTACGGGGCGATGAAACTGACCCTCTACCTGCTCCTGGGGAGCCTGGTCG
>JBDOIF010000148.1:0-59988 GCA_041082215.1 Anaerolineae bacterium | reverse complement strand
AGCATCCGGCCGCAACCCCAGCTCGTGCATGGCATACAGAATCCGCCGCTGAACCGGCTTCAGCCCGTCCCGCGCGTCCGGCAGCGCCCGCGCCACAATGACGCTCATCGCATAGTCCAGATAGGCGCTGCGCATCTCCTGCTCGATCGCGATCTGACGAACGTTCCCTACTTCCAAAACTTCCTCCCCAGCAATCCACGGTTGACGTCTGACGCCTGACATTTTACGGTATCGCCACAGCCGTCACGTCCATTGTATTATACCGCAAAAGCAGGCCTTGCGCGATTTCTCTTACAGAAGTATCATCCTGCACTGCTGCAGGATAAGCTGAAGCTCATCCTGCAGAGGTCGCGGAGGGCGTTGATGTCGTTGGAGGAGACGCTTCGGTGGCTTGCCCGGGGCCATCTGGAGATCGTGGGGCAGATGGACCGCTCCTGGAACCAGGTCTTTCTGGTACGGGTGGACGATGGGAGCCGGGAGGGGATGGCGATCTACAAGCCCCGCGCGGGGGAGTATCCCCTGTGGGATTTCCCCAGGGGCACCCTTTGTCTGCGGGAGGTTGCTGCCTACCGTCTCAGCCACGTGCTGGGCTGGCCCCTCATCCCCCCCACGGTCCTCCGGGATGGCCCCTACGGCCTGGGGGTGGTCCAGCAGTTCATCGAAGCCGACCCCGAGGCCAACTACTTCACCCTGAAGGAGAAGCACCGGGCAGCGCTGCTCCCCGTGGCGCTGTTCGACCATCTGGTGAACAACGCCGACCGGAAGGGGGGGCACCTGCTCTTGGACCCCGAGGGGAGGATATGGGCCATTGACCACGCCCTTACCTTCCACGCCGAGCCAAAGCTGCGGACCGTCATCTGGGATTTCGCTGGGGAGGAGGTCCCCGCCCCGTACCTGGAGGACCTGCGCCGGCTGAAGGGGGAGCTGAGGGCCGGTCGGCCTCTGGCGAGGCAGCTATCCCGGCTGATCAGGCCGAAAGAGCTAGAAAAACTGGGGGAGCGGCTGGAGTTCCTCCTGTCCTTCCGCCGCTTCCCCCATCCGGACCCGCATCGGGTGCACCTGCCGTGGCCGCTGATTTGACCACAGAAACACGGAGAACACGGAGAAGGCGCAGAGGTGTCCCTCTTTATTGACTGTACAACACTCTGTGCCCTTCGTGTCTCTGTGGTTATATATGTCAAATATAGAACCGCTCCGGATCCACCTCCTCCCGCAGGATACGCAGCTCCTCCTCCGTGGGGGGCTCGTTCTGCCCCACCCTGTCGGGGATGATCAGCTCGAAGCCGGTGTTTTCGACCACCTGTTCCACCGTCACCCCCGGGTTGGTGGCCAGGAGCCGCATCCACTTTGTCTCCTCATCGAAGTCCAGCAGCGCCAGCGTGCTCACCACCCGGTAGGGGCCGGTGCCAGGCGGAAGCCCCGCCGCCTCCCGTGCCCCCGGGCCGGTGAGGTAGCCGGGCGTAGTGATGAAATCCACCCTGGGCACAAAACGGAGTTTGTCGTGGCGCATAATGATGATGGTGCGCCAGCAGAACGACCCCACATCGTTGGCGCCGCCGGAGCCAGGCAGGCGGACTTTGGGCGGATGGTGCTGGGGGCCGATGATGGTGGAGTTCAGGTTTCCGTAGGGGTCTATCTGCGCGCCGCCCAGGAAGCCGTAGTCAACGAAGCCGCGCGCGGCGGTCTCCATGGTATCGCAGATACCTGAAGCGACCAGCCCGCGATAGAACGTGCGGCCTTCGCCCACGGCGCGGGGGAGTCGCTTCAATATGGCACCGGTCCCGCCGAACTCGAAGACGGGGATCAGGTTCGGCGCGTGCATCTTCTGGGCCAGGCTTGCGGCCAGCATGGGGATGCCGGTGCCGATGAAGGCCGTCACGCCATCCGGAATCTGGCGGGCCGCCAGACAGATCATCAGTTCGGTGGGGTTGTAGTCCGGGGTTCCCATCACCGTCCCTCCACTGCCGCTTTCACACGCTCCAGCCGCTCCCAGCCGACCAGCTCCAGGTACTCCTGGTGGTTGGCGACGCCGTAGACGTACCTGTTCAGATAGGCCTGGGTCCCCTCTTCCGTTTTGGACGCCTCCACCCACTCGCGGATAGCCTCCTCGTCCCGTTCGTACATGTAGACCATTTCGCCGGGGTAGGAGCCGAAGGGGGCATGGACCACCGCGTCCACCAGGTAGTAGGGGATGATCGTCCGGTCCGGGTAGCGGCGGATTTCCTCCGTATCCACGATCTCCTCGGCGCTGATGATGAGCCGTTTGGAGGCGCGCGCCAGCTCAAAGGCAAAGCCGCTGATGCCCTCGATCTGGGAGTTGCCGTACCGGTCGGCCCGGTGAACGTGGATGAGGCCCACGTCCAGGATCAGCGCCGGGATCAGGCAGACCTTCATGCCGGTGAAAGGGCACTCCACCACCTTGGCCGCGCTGTACCTGAACGTATCGCTCCCCAGCATCGCCCGGACGGGGAGGAAGGGAACGCCCATAGCGGTGGCTTTGAAGCGCCAGGTGATGCCGCCGTTGGACCACTCCACGACTTTCTCCACCCGCCCGCTTTCCACCTCACGGCGCAGGCAGTTGGAGGTGCCGTAGACCTCCAGGCCGATGTAGGTGATGTCCAGGGTTTTGACCAGGTGGGCACCCAGCCAGAGGTCCAGTTCCAGCACACCCTGTCCGGCAACCCGCAGATTCTTCCTGCCCTGGCGGACGACCTCCCGCGCCAGGCTCATCGGGCAGCGGACGGTTCCGTACAGTTCGGTGCCAATGTAGCACCCGTCATAAACGAACCGGGAGATGGCCTCCTGTTCGGTCATGAGTTTATCTACCAGACCGTGGGCCTTTTTCTCCCGGTTCCATTCCCGGAACGCGTCCAGATCAGGGGGTTGGATCAGCTCGCCAAGTCCCGACTCCAGCACTCGCAAGGTACACCTCCTTAGTTTCCTGTATGGTCGGCAGGTAGCCCAATGCGGCGCCCGCGGTTATCGTAGATCAGGCAGATGCCCCCACCGCCCATCTGGCGAAGGAGGCAGGGGAAAGAGGCTGCCCCGTGGCATAGCGGACCAGCTCCCGCCAGTCCAGTCGAGCACCCGGGGCGAAGACGCGCTCGATCAGGAAGGCCCCCACCTCGGGCCTGTCCACCAGTCCGCCGAACCGCTGCTCGATCCCGTCCCGGAGCTGGGAAGCCAGCAGCTCTCCGAGGATGTAGTTGTGGTAATAGACCGGCGCCAGCGCCACATGGTACTTGGCTGCCCAGTCCGGCGCGTGCCGGCCCTCTGGACGCGTCAGCAGTTGGAACCGCTCCTTCAGATCCCACCAGAGGGTGTCCAGCTCCTGCTCCGGGTCGGCGTAAAGGGCCCGCTCAAAGTGGACCATCACCAGCGCCCAACGGACGAAGATGAGGGAATTGAGCCGCTCGTACCGGTCCAGGCCTGGCCCCAGGCGGTCCACATCTCTTGCCGTCAGGCCCAGCACCTCCCGGAGCCACCGGGGGTCGCGTACCAGCCGCCCCATCAGGATGGCCACCGCCTCGGTGGTGAAGGGATGAGCGGGACGGCGCAACAGCCATGGCAGGCTCCGGTCTATGTACTTATCGTAAACCCCGTGGCCCAGTTCATGCAACAGGGTCGCCATCCACCGCTCGACCGGACGGAGGTTGGCCAGGATGCGGACATCCCCCTTACGGTCCACGTCCAGGCAGAAGGCATGCTGGTCTTTGCCTTCCCGCTCATACAGGTCGGATCGTTCCAGGATGTCCTGCACCTCCAGTCCCATCCCCTTGCAGGTACGCTTAGCCAGCTCCTCCAGGTCGCGGCCCTCAAGAAATTGGCTCAGGTCCAGCTCTGGATCGCCGGGCAGTTGCTGGAAGAAGGGGTCGGAGTAATGCCAGGGCCGGAGATCGCCGGGCGAGAGGCGGAAGCGGGATGCCAGCCGGTCGTCCAGCGCTGCCTTGGCCTGTCGGAAGGGCTCTTCCGTCTCCTCGGCCAGCCGGTCCAGCAGGCTGTCGAGCTCCTCCGGCCTGAATTCCTGACCGACCAGGGCCAGGTGATAGTAATCGGGGAAGCCCAGACGGCGGGCCCCCTCGTTGCGCAGGCGGGCCAGCTCCCGCACCCGATCGGCGATGCGGGGGCCGATCTCCTGGCTGGCCTCCCAGGCCTCCTGTCGGAGGGCCGGGTCCTGCTCCTCCCGCAGGATCTGGAGGATGTCGTTTTCGGAGGCGGGCCGTCCGCGCAGGAAGGGGCGGTAATTGACCACCTCTGCCCGCACCTCTTTTTCCAGAGCTGCAATCCGCTCGATAGTCTCCGGGTCACGCTGGCCGGTCAGGTATTGGAGGTAGAGCCGCTCCATCTGGCGGGCCAGCAACGGGTCGGCAGGGGGCGACTGGCGGAGCTGGGAAAGCTGATGGAAGGGCTCCGGCCGGGCGTACAGCCGCATGACGTCGGCGCTGAGACGGGCTGCCTCCTCCTGCGCCTGGGGGGTGCCGGTGGTGTGGGCGGCCCAATGGGCCAGAGCATGCTCCCGAAACAGCGGCTCGGCGATGGACACGTGCTCCCGGATCAGCGCCTCTACTTCCATATCGTCGGCTCCTCTATGGTAAAACTCTCCCTATCTTCGTACCCCGCGTCCCTGTATCCCCTCCTCACCCCCCCAGCACCGCCAGCGCCTGTGCTACTGCCTGCCGGTACAGGCCGGGGGCCTCCCGGCGGGTCCGCTGGAAGTCGGAGGCGACGCGCCCATCGGAGGCCAGGTAGGCCAGTGCACCCAGGAGGCTGATCCCCCAGACCGAGGAGCCTTTCAGTTGGCCCTGGGGGTCGAAGAGGAGGAGAGGGTAGTCGGGATCGGCGATGACGAAATCCCCAGGGAGGTCAAAATGGGTGGCGGCAAAGCAGATCCACATCAACGTCTCGTCGGAGGCGCCGGCCCCGGCGACGGCCAGAGGGTCGAAGCCAGCCGGTTCCAGCAGAGAGGGTTTGCAGCCCACTCCCCATCGGCGTACACGGAGGACGCAGCCGGGCTGGCCCAGCCGTATCGGCGGACAGACGGCTGCGTAATGGATCGGCAACTGAAGCGTGACGGCGTGCTCGACCAGTGTGCCATCGCTCGTGACGGCCCAGTAGCACACACGCCAGTCCTCCACCGGATAGCGGCCGGGAAGGTTGTTCAGCACCTCCGCATCGGGGGGAGCGGTGCTGGGACGAAAAGCGTTGCCACCGCGCTGGGCCACAGGCTTCCCTCCCTTTTTCCCATTATAGCACATTCTCGCAGGGATACACTACCACAACGAAAACCGATTTTGCCTTTTGTTGGGATTATGCTATAATCTGCCTTGTTTTGAGCCACGTAGCGTTATCTCTATTCACCGAACAAGGAGGCCGTCCTTGCTGGGATCGTTCATCTTCGTCGGCTTCTTGCTGGTCGTGGCCCTGGCCCTCGCCTGTGTGATGATCGGTCTTTCATGGCTCCTTCGCCCCAAGCACCCCAGCCCCCTCAAAAGTGAAATCTACGAATGTGGACTTCGTCCCCATGGGGAGTCCTGGGTGCAGTTCAAAGCCCAGTATTACATCTTCGCCCTGGTCTTCCTCATCTTCGATGTAGAGGCCGTTTTCCTTTTCCCGTGGGCCGTGGTCTATAACTGGTTGCCCTTCTACGCGGTGCTCGAGGGGGTCCTGTTCGTCCTGCTCCTGGGCGCAGCGCTGGTGTACGTCTGGCGAAAGGGCGCTCTGGAGTGGATGTAGAGGGCTCAGTGGCCTGACGATTCCTATTTCCAGGAGGTCCGTCCCATGGACTTTCTTTCCAATTTGATCGTCAACATCGGGGCCTGGCTCCGATCGTTATTGATCGGTGCAGGTATGGACGAGATGGGAGCCGCGTTGGTGGTGAAGGCCATCGGCGCGGTTGTTGTTGCCTCCTTCCCCCTGGTGGTGGTCATCTTCCTGATCTGGGCCTACCGGAAGATCGCTGCCCGGATGCAGGGCCGGCTGGGTCCCAACAGCTCCGGCACATGGGCCGGCCCGTATGGGGTCCTTCAGACCTTTGCCGATGCCATCAAGATGTTGACCAAAGAGGATGTCCGCCCCGAGGGGGTTGACCCCGTCCCCTACAACCTGGCGCCCATCCTGGTCGTCTTCGCCTCGGTGGTGGTATGGGCGGTGATTCCCTTCGGCCCAGGCCGGGAGCTGATCGGCGCCGATCTCAGCATCGGCATCTTCTACATCCTGGCTTTCTCCTCCGCTGCCCTCGTCGTCTTCCTGATGGCCGGATGGTCCTCCAACAACAAGTACGCCACCGTGGGGGCGTTCCGTGCTGTGGCCCAACTGATCGGCTATGAGATTCCGCAGTTGCTGGCGATCCTGGCCGTGGTGATGGTGGCCGGCTCTCTCTCTATGCAGGACATTGTGGGAGCGCAGGACGTTGTGTTCCTGGTCGCGATGCCGGTCACCGCTCTGATTTTCCTCCTGGCCAGTTTCGCGGAGGTCAACGCCCGGCCTTTCGAGCTTCTGGAGGCGGAGTCGGAGCTGGTCTGTGGCTACTTTATCGAGTACAGCGGCATGAAGTTCGGCATGTTCTACCTGGCCGAATTCATGAATGCGGTGGCGGTGGCGGCCATCTTTTCCACCCTCTTCCTGGGAGGCTGGCGGGGGCCATGGGTGGACCAGGCTCCCATTCTGGGCACGATCTGGTCCCTGGTCAAGATGGGGGTGATGATCTTCCTCTGGATGCTGGTTCAGATCACGCTGCCCCGACTGCGGATTGACCAGATGCTGGCCTTTAACTGGAAGTTTCTGGTCCCGCTGGCGCTGGTTAATCTCTGTGTGGTGGGTGTGGTGAACCGGGGGATCACGGAGTGGTTCCCTGCCGGTGCGTCGGCCTGGACGCGAGCCGGGATTCTCCTGGTGGCCAATCTGGTTGTGGCCCTGGCGACGTGGGGGGTGCTGGCCGCCGGGGAGCGGCGGCAGGAGCGCCGCCGGGTGGCCTGGGAGGCGGCGCAGGTGGAAGAGTTGGAGGTAGGCGCATGACGCTGCAACAGGCTCTTTTCCTGCTCTTCGGACTGATCGCTCTCGGCGCGGCAGTGGGGGTGGTGGTGGCGCGGAGGGTCTTCCACGCTGCGCTGTGGCTGCTGCTGGCTTTCTTCGGCGTGGCGGGGCTGTATGTGTTGCTGGAGGCCCCCTTCTTCGCCGCGGCGCAATTGTTCGTCTATATGGGCGCCATCGGCATCCTGATCATCTTCGCGATCATGCTCACCCGTGGGATGATGCGGCAGCAGATGCCCCGCGTCAACGATCAGTGGTGGCTGGCGGGGCTTCTGGCGCTGATTCTCCTGGGAGTCCTGGCCTGGCTGGTCTGGCAGCAGCCGCCGGTTGTGGCAAGCCGATTGGTGCCGGAAGACAGCCTCAACTGGCTCGGCCTGGCATTGATTGACCCGGAGGGGTTCGCCCTCCCGTTCGAAGTGGCATCGGTCCTTCTGGTTATGGCGCTCATCGGCGCAATAGCGATTGTGAGGGAGCGATAGATGATCCCGGTGCAGTGGTACTTCGTTCTATCTGCGGCTCTCTTCTGTGTGGGGCTTTACGGCGTGCTGTCACGGCGCAACGCCATCGCCATTCTGATGGGCATCGAGCTGATGCTCAACGCTGTCAACATCAACCTGCTGGCCTTCTGGCGGTATGGCAACCCCAACAACCCGGCTGCCCAGGCGTTCGCTGCCTTCGTGTACGCTGTGGCGGCCGCCGAGGTTGCAGTGGGTCTGGCCCTCATTGTCTCCATCTACCGCAACCGGGAAACGGTAGATGTGGACGAGATCAATCTGCTGAAGTGGTAACCGCCCACAGAACACGGACTACGGAGTACGGAGTATGGACATCCGTCAACTGCTGGAACTGCTGACCGTCTTCATCCCCCTTCCGCCCTTCCTGGCCTTTGTCCTCATCGTCCTCTTTTTTAACCGCTGGAGGCGGCTGAGCCACTCCATTGCCATCGGCGCGATGACGCTCTCCTTCCTGATGGCCCAGGCGGTCTTCTGGACGGTGGTGGGGTGGGGCGGGGAGGCGTTGTATGAGCACCCGATCGCCGTGAGCGTGCCCTGGCTTCCGTCGGGCGAACACGTGCTCTCGATGGGGGTGATGGTGGACCCCCTGACGGCGGTCACGCTCTTCTTCGTCTCCATTACCTGCCTGGCCATTTTTATCTACAGTGTGGGTTACATGCACGGCGATCCTCGCTACAGCCGTTTCTTCGCCTACATCAGCCTCTTCGCCACAGGGATGCTCGGGCTGACGGTTGCCGACAACCTGCTGATCCTGTTCATCTTCTGGGAGGTTATGGGGCTTTGCTCCTACCTGCTGATCGGCTTCTGGTTCGAGAAACCCTCGGCCTACCGGGCGGCGATCAAGGCCTTTCTCACCACCCGTATCGGCGATGTGATTATGCTTCTGGGGATCGCCTACCTGTACACCCAGACAGGCACGCTGAGCTTTGCCGCCATCCTGCGGGATGAGGCAGTGCTCCACGAGCTGGCCGTCACCCCCTCGGTGATCTCCGGCCTGTCGGTGGCGGCGGCGGTGGGGATCCTGCTCTTCGCCGGGACGGTGGGCAAGTCGGCCCAGTTCCCCCTCCACGTCTGGCTGCCCGATGCGATGGAAGGCCCCACGCCGGTCAGCGCGATGATCCATGCCGCGACCATGGTCTCAGCGGGCGTCTATCTGGTGGTGCGGATATTTCCCCTGCTTTCGGTGGGGTTCGAACAGGCGGCGGGCACTCCGCCGATGATGGCGATGGCGATCATCGGCACCTTCAGCGCCTTCTTCGCCGCCACCATCGCTGTGGCCCAGAACGACATCAAGCGGGTGCTGGCCTACTCTACGATCAGCCAGCTGGCCTATATGGTGGCGGCGCTGGGGATTGGAGCCTACATCGCCGCGGCCTTCCACCTGCTGACCCACGCCTTTTTCAAGGCGCTTCTGTTTCTGGGCTCGGGGTCGGTCATCATTGGCTCCCATCACGCCCAGGATATGATGGAGATGGGCGGGCTGCGGAAGCGGATGCCGATTACCTTCTGGACCTTCCTGGCTGGCGGCCTGGCTCTTTCCGGCTTCCCGATCCTGACTGCAGGTTTCTGGAGCAAGGACGAGATCCTGGCCCACGCCTGGGCGCATAACCCGGTGGTCTTCTGGGTACTGGCGGCGGGCGCGCTGCTGACCGCCTTCTACACGATGCGGCAGATCTGCCTGACCTTCCTCGGCGAGCCGCGGGGGGAGCACGCTGCCCACGCTCACGAGACCCCCTGGGTGATGACGGGGCCGCTGGTGGTGCTGGCGCTGTTCGCCCTGTTTTTCGGCTTTGTCGGCGTGCCGGAGGACTTCCCGGTGCTGGGCCCGCTGATCGGGCATAACTGGTTCCACCACTTCGTCGGCGCCACGCTGGGCGAGCCGCCGGAGGCGTTGCCCTTCAACCCGGTGCCGCTGGCCATCTCGGTGGCGGCAGCGCTGGGTGGCCTGACGCTCGGCTGGCTGGTCTACGGATGGCGGCCGCTGCAGATCGGGCAGACGGACCCGCTGGTCCGCTGGCTGGGGCCGGTCCATACCCTTCTGCGAAACAAGTATTACATAGACGAGTTCTACCACCTGGTCTTCATCCGCCCCACCATCTGGCTGGCGGGCGCGGTCTTCCGCTGGTTTGACCGGGGGTTTGTGGACGGCATCCTCCACGGCGTGGCCCGTCTGGGCGAGCTTCTCGGCGTGGCCAATCGCTGGGTCCATACCTATGTCATTGACGGCGGAATGGTGGACGGCTCGGCGAAGGTGATCGGGGTCACGGGCCGGGAGCTACGCCAGGTCCTGCAGACCGGTCAGGTTCAGCACTACCTCCTTCAGGTGTTGATGTTCCTGTGCGCCTTTGCCCTGCTGTACATCCTGTTCTTCTAGGCTGGGAGGGGAAGTCGAATGGAGTTTATCCACACGCACCTGCTGACGCTGATCACCTTCACCCCCCTGCTAGGGGCCGGACTGGTGGCGATCCTGCCCCGGAATCAGGAGCGGCTCATTAAATGGGTCTCGCTTCTCATCAGCCTGATCCCCTTTGCCCTCTCCCTCGTGTTGTGGGCCAACTTCCGGCCCGACGCCCCTGGCTTCCAGTTCGAGGAGCAGTTGGAGTGGTTCCCCCAGGTCGGCGCCTCCTATCACGTGGGGATAGACGGGATTGGCCTGGCGATGGTCCTGCTCACCACCCTCCTCACCCCCCTGTCGCTCCTGATCTCGTTCAGCATCAAAGAAGAGGTCAGGTCGTACTTTGCCCTTTTCCTGATGCTGGAGATGGGGATGCTGGGGGTCTTTGTGGCGCTGGACCTTTTGATCTTCTTCCTTTTCTGGGAAATCGGCCTGGTGCCGATGTACTTCCTGATCAACCGATGGGGGAGCGAGAAGGGAGAGCGGGAGCTGTGGGGCCGGTTCCGGGTGCCGGCACGGACCTATGCTGCCTTCAAGTTCATGCTGTACACGATGTTCGGCTCGCTGGGGCTGCTGCTGGCGATCCAGGTGATCGGGTTGACGGCGGGCACTTTCGACATCGTTCGCCTGCAGGAGTTCTGGCCGGCCTTCACCGGTTCCCTCTTCGGCCTGCCGATCGGGGTAATCAAGACCATTGGCTTTTGGGCTTTCACCATCGCCTTCGCCATCAAGGTCCCCATCTGGCCTTTTCATACCTGGCTGCCTGATGCCCATACCGAGGCTCCGACGGCCGGCTCGATGATCCTGGCCGGGGTGTTGTTGAAGCTGGGGGCCTACGGCTTTCTGCGGCTGGTGCTGCCCCTTTTCCCGGCCCAGTCGGTCCAGTTTGCGTGGGTGCTGGCCCTTCTGGGATTGGGCGCGGCGATCTTCGGCGGGCTGGCGGCGCTGGGGCAGGACGATTTCAAGCGGCTCGTGGCCTACTCGTCGGTGGGCCATATGGGGTTTGTGGTGCTGGGGATCGCCGTGGCGGCGCAGGCGCTCGGTGGAGGCGTGAATCCGCTGGACGCGGCGCTGGCGGCCAACGGCGCGGTGCTGCAAATGTTCAACCACGGCATCACCGCGGCAGCGATGTTTGCCCTGGTGGGAGTGGTCTACGAGCGGGCCCATACCCGCAACCTGAAGGATTTCGGCGGGCTGGGCGTCGCGGTCCCGGCCTATGGCGGGGTCCTGCTCTTCTGCACCCTGGCCTCGCTGGGGCTGCCCGGGCTGAACGGCTTTGTCAGCGAGTTCATGGTCTTCCGGGGGGCCTGGCCGGTCTTCACCCTGGTCACCGCCCTGGCGACGCTGGGGCTGGTCTTCACCGCGGCCTACCTGCTGTGGACCATTCAGAAGGTCCTGCTGGGGCCGCTGAACCCCCGCTGGGAGGGGATGAAGGAGATCAACGCCCGCGAGGCGATCGCCCTCGCCCCGCTGATGGTGCTGATGTTCCTCATCGGCGTGTGGCCGTCGTGGCTGATCAACCTGTTCAACGCGGCGGTGGTGCGGCTGATCGGTTAAATAGGGGCAGTGATGGCTGTGCAGAATGTGGCGGATGTTCGCCTTGTGATTGAGAGACATAGAGCGCAGATCAGAGCGCTGGGAGTAAGCAGGCTCGGCCTTTTCGGCTCCTTTGTCCGAGGGGAACAACGCCCGAATAGCGATGTGGATGTCCTTGTGGACTTCGAGCGGGGTCGAAAAACGTTCGACAACTTCATAGAACTGGCTTTCCTCCTGGAGGAGTTGCTCCAGAGGCCGGTGGAACTGGTCACACCTGAGGCGATAAGTCCCTACATCCGGCCTTACATTGAGTCGGAAGTGGAGTATGTCTCGCTCGTACCTTGAGTACCTGCGTCACATCCTGGATGAGGCGGACTATCTTATCAGCCGCAGCGTTGAGCTAACCTATGGTGCATTTCTTCGGGATGAGACACTGCAGAGGGCGTTTGTACGGAGTCTGGAGATCATCGGTGAGGCAGCTAAGCGGGTCCCGGAAGAAGTTCGCCGGAGATACCCTGAAGTTGAATGGCGGGCAATGGCAGGTATGCGGGATCGGTTGATCCATGCGTATTTTGGCGTGGATTATGAAATTGTTGGGATGTCGTGACGAACAAGATCCCCCGGCTGAAGGAGCTGCTGGAACCCATCCTTCAGAAGGAAGCGAGAGAGTGAGGTGACTATGGAGTTCCCATTTCTCAGCGTGATCATCTTCGCTCCAGCGGTGACGGCTGTCCTTATTCTGTTGTTGCCGAAGGACCGGGATACGGAGCCAAAGGTACTGGCAGCCGCCGGTTCCCTTATTTCGCTGCTTCTGGCCTTCTGGGTCTTTCTGACCTACGACCGGGGAGTGGGAGGTTACCAGTTTGTGGAGGAAATGCCCTGGTTCCCTGCCATCGGCTCTTCCTACCACGTCGGCGTCAACGGGATGGGGGTGATGCTGGTCCTGCTGAACAGCCTTCTCCTCTTCTGCGCCGTTCTCATCTCCTGGCGTATCGAGGAGCGGCCGCGGGAGTTCTTCGCCCTCCTCCTGCTGATGGGGGTCGGGGTGTTCGGCGCCTTCACGATGCTCGACCTGTTCCTCCTGGTCCTCTTCTACGAGCTGGTCCTCTTCCCCATCTACATCCTCATCGTCAACTGGGGCTGGAAGCCGCTGCGGGAGTACGGGGCGATGAAGCTGACCCTGTACCTCCTCCTCGGGAGCCTGGTGTCGCTGTTGGGGATTCTGGTCATCTACTTCTCCTCCGGCCTGGGCACATTCGATATGGTGGCGCTGGAAGGGGTCAAGTTCTCGGAGTCCTTCCAGCGGACCTGGTTCCTGCCCACCTTTCTGGGGTTTGCCGTGCTGGCCTCCATCTGGCCCTTCTACTCCTGGTCCCCCGACGGCTACGCCGCGGCGCCCACGGCGGTTTCGATGCTCCACGCCGGGGTGCTGAAGAATGTCGGGGCGTTCACCGCCTTCCGGGTGGCGGTGCTCATCTTGCCCGAAGGGGCGAAGTTCTGGATGCCCTACGTGGTCTTCCTGATGGTGATGAATGTGGTCTACGCCACCTTCGTCGCCCTGGTCCATACTGACTTCAAGTACATCATCGGGTTTGCCAGCGTCGCCCACCTGGGAGTGGTGCTGATGGGCTTTGCGGCGATGAACGAGCTGGGCTGGAGCGGCGCGACGACGATGATGTTCGCCCACGGCATCATCGCTGCCATGTCCTTTGCCATCGTCGGTATGGTGTATGATCGGACCCATATCCGTGAGATCAAGGAGCTGGGCGGACTGGTCCGGAGGCTCCCCGAACCGGCGCTGGCTTTCGTCATCGCCGGGCTGGCTTCGATGGGGATGCCCGGCTTCCTGGGCTTCATCGCCGAGGTGCAGGTCTTCCTGGGGCTGTGGCGGGCGGCGGATCTGGCGCCGTGGTATCCGATCATTGCCATCATCTCTGCCGTGGGGATCATCGGTACGGCGGCCTACATCCTGCGGGCACTCCAATACGTCTTCCTGGGCGAGATGAAGCCAAAATACGCCGACGTGCCGCGCGTCGGCGTGCTGGATAAGGTGGCGCTGGCCCTGATGTGCGCGGTGTTGATCGTGGGCGGAATCTTCCCCACTGCAATCACTCCAATTATCCAGTCCGGCGTGCGGTCGGTGCTGGCCCTTCTGGGAGGTGCATAAGTGGGAGGCGGGACGGTTTTCAACGCAAACTGGTTTCTCTCCATCTTGCCGGAGCTCCTTCTCCTGGCCCTGGCCCTCGTCGTTCTGGCGGTGGACCTGGCCCTGCCTGCGGGGCGAAAACGGTCCCTGGGGCTGTGGACGGCGATCGGCCTGATCCTCATCCTGGCGGCCTCGCTCCTGGTCCCCGTTCCAGAAGAGGCGGCCTTCGGCGGCACGGTCCGGGCGGACCCGCTCGGGCGGATGTTCCGGGCCGTGTTCCTCCTGGGCGGCATCCTGGTGGCGCTGATGTCTATGGACTTCCGGCCGCTGCGGCAGGACGGACCCTACTATGGGGTGTTGCTCTTCTCCCTGCTGGGGATGTGCCTGATGGCGGTTGCTGAGAATCTGGTGATGCTCTATGTGGCGATGGAGCTGACGAGCATCAGCGCCTACGTCCTGGTGGGGTATATGCGGGAGACGACCCAGTCGGCTGAAGCTGGCCTGAAGTACATGCTCTTCGGCGCCTTTACCTCGGCGGTGATGCTCTACGGCCTGAGCCTCCTCTACGGTCTGAGCGGGGGGCTGGGCTACGAGGATGTGGCGGCGGAGTTGAGGCTGGCTCCCTTTTCCTTTACGATGCTTGCCTTCCTGATGGTGCTGGTGGGGTTCGGCTTCAAGGTAGCGATGGTGCCGATGCATTTCTGGACCCCCGATGTCTATCAGGGGGCGCCGACGCCGGTGACCGCTTTTATCTCCGTGGCCTCCAAGGCGGCGGGGTTCGCCGTGCTCCTGCGGGCGCTCCGCTTTGTCTTCCCTGCCCTCAGCGATGAGTGGGTGGCGCTGGTCGTTGCCATCTCGGCGGTGACGATGACGCTGGGCAACATTTCCGCTATCTGGCAGAAAAACATCAAGAGGATGCTGGCCTATTCCAGCGTGGCCCAGGCAGGGTACATCCTGGTGGGTGTGGCGGCGGCCTCCCGGCTGGGGGTAGCAGCGGCGGCCTTCTATCTCATCATCTACACGGTGACCAATATCGCCGCCTTTGCCGCCGTGGTCCTGATCTCCAACCTCACCGGAAACGAGGACATAGATGCGTTCGCCGGCCTGAGCCGCCGCTCGAAGTTCCTGGCCTGGTCCCTCATGCTGGCCCTCTTCTCGCTGGGGGGCGTGCCGCCGTTCGCTGGCTTCGTGGGCAAGCTGATCCTCTTCGCCGGAGCGGTGCAGAGCGGTCTGATCATGCTTGTCGCCATCGGCGTGGTCAACGTCATCATCAGCCTCTACTACTACCTGAATGTGGTCAAGGTGGTGTTCGAGCGCCGCTCGGAGGAGGAGGAGCAGCCGCTGACAGTGCCGGTCCCCTCCCGATGGGTGCTCGGCTTCACTATGGCGGCGATCGTCCTCCTGGGTGTTCTCGGAGCGCCGGTGTTCAACTGGGTGTGGCAGGCCAGTGCGGGGTGGTTCTAGTTGGGTGATCGGGTGATTGGGTGACTGGGGGACTGGGGGATGAGGAAGGTGGAAGAACCCGGACCAGAGGGGCGGCCCGGAGGGTTGGGCTGGCGGGAAGGTGCGTTTCTGGCAGAAGCTGCCGCTCAGATCGGCTGCCTGACGGTGGTCGTGATCTTCCTGGCCCTGGGGGCCGGGCTGTGGCTGGATAGCCAGTTGGGCACAAAGCCGTTGTTCACCCTGGGGCTGGTCCTGGCCAGCATCCCCGTCAGCCTGTACCTGATGGTCCGGCAGGCCCTCTCTACTGCCCGGCGGGCCTACCCGCCCGCAGAGGAAAAGCCCGAAGAGAAACCGAAAGACGAGGAGGAGGGATGAAGCGCGTCGGCACGATACTGGCTGTCCTGATCCTGATCGGCCTGTGCGCGTTCTCATGTGTCATCGGCCCACTGGGACAGAAGTGGGTGGTTCAGCCGCACATCCAGATGCCCGCTGAGGCCTTTCCGGTGGGGCCGATACGGGTGCCCAATACGCTGATGGGCCTGTTGATCGCGGACCTCGTGCTCATCGGACTCTTTGCGGTGGGTACCCGCCACATTCGTGCCGGACGGCCGGAGGCAATGGTGCCCCGGGGGCTGCAAAATCTGGTGGAGATGATCTATGAGTTTCTGGCGAACTTCCTGCGCGGTATCCTGGGCGAGCGGGCGGAGAAGATGCTGCCGCTGCTCATCACCTTCTTCCTTTTCATCCTGATCGCTAACTGGATCGAATTGATCCCTGGCTTCGACACCATCGGCATCATAGAACACGCACATGGAGAGGGAGGTCATGCCATTCGCCAGGTGGGGCCGTTCGTGTTCCTGACCCACGAGCCGGGTGAGTATGCCCTGGTCCCCTTCCTGCGGGCAGCCAACACGGACCTGAACGTGCCGCTGGCTATGGCGCTGATCTCCGTCTTTATGACCCAGGTCTACGGCGTTCAGGCGCTGGGATGGGCGTACTTCAACAGGTTCATCAACATCAAGGCCCTCACCAGCGGCGGCCTGATGGGGGTAATGAACTTCGCCGTGGGCCTGCTGGAGACGTTGAGCGAGTTCACCAAGATCATCTCCTTCGGCTTCCGGTTGTTCGGCAACATCTTCGCCGGGATGGTTCTGCTGCTGGTCATCTCATCGCTGGTGCCGTTCGTGGCACCGGTACTGTTTTATATCCTGGAGTTGTTCGTCGGTGCCGTACAGGCGCTGGTCTTTATGATGCTGACGGCAGCCTTCACGGCCGTAGCGACCGCGGGACATGGAGAACACCACTAAACGGAATCCGGAGTACGCAATACGCGAAATGTGAGGGAGGAGATTATGGAGATCAGCAAAGACGTCATCAAGTTGGTGGCTGCTGGCCTGGCCATCGGCCTGGGAGCCATCGGACCGGGCATTGGCATCGGTCTGGTTGGCCTGGGTGGAGCACAGGCTACCGGGCGAAACCCGGAGGCAGCAGGCACTGTTTTGACCAACATGATCCTGGCCATCGCCTTTGCTGAAGCTGTCGCCATTTATGCTCTGGTGATCGCGTTGATCCTGATCTTTGTGGCGTAAAGGAGGGCCATGGAAGGCTTGGGGATCAATCCCTGGATGCTGCTGGCCCAGATCGTCAGTTTTATCCTGTTGCTGGTGATCCTGCGGGCGGTTGGTTACAGGCCGATCCAGAGGATGTTGCGGGAGCGGGAGGAGCGGATCCGTAAAGGGCTGGAGGACGCCAGAGCGGCCGAGGAGGCCAGGGCAACAGTGGAGGCCGAACGGGAAAGGATCCTCGCGGAAGCCCGCGCTGAGGCAGATCGGCTCGTGGCTGAGGCAGCCCGGAAAGGGCGCGAGGAGACGGAGAAACTGCTCGCCCAGGCCCGCGAAGAGGCGGAGAAAATCCGCTCTACAGCCCGGCAGGAGGCGGAGATGGAAAGGGCCCAGCTCCTCGGCCAGATGCGGGAGCATATCGCTGCCCTCGCCATCGCCGCCGCCCATAAGCTGGTGGGTGAGGCGCTGGATGAGCGACGCCAGCGCGCCCTGGTGGACGCTTTCTTCAGCGGCATCCGCGAGGGGCGGGTCGAGGTCCTGCCCGAGCGGGTAGAGCAGGTTGCCGGCCCCGTCGCCGTCACCAGCGCCGTCCCCCTCACCGAGGCAGAACAGGCCACTATCCAGAAGGAACTGGCCGCCCGGCTGGGGAAGGCCGTGGAGGTCTCCTTCCGGGTGGATCCCCAAATCCTCGGCGGCCTGGTCGTCCGGGTGGGGGACCGGGTCCTGGATGGCAGTTTCGCCGGGCAGTTGGAGCGACTCCGGGAGACACTGGTATAAGGGCTGCCCAGGTGGAGACGCGGGGATACGGAGGCGCGGAGGTCATCTCTCCCCGCCGCGTCTCCGTGTCCCCGCGTCTGCGCGTGGTAGGGAGAAAGGGAAATGCGCCTGATCCAGCTCCTGCAGGCCCTGCCTGCTGTGCTGAGCCGGGTCGGCTCCGATGTAGAGGTCTCAGGCATCCAGGCCGACTCCCGCCGCGTCCGTCCCGGTGACCTTTTCGTCGCTATCCCCGGCGTCTATGTGGACGGCCATCGGTTTATCCCCCAGGCCCTGGAGGAGGGGGCCGTGGCGGTGGTGGGGGAGTGGGAGCCGCAGGAGCTCCCCGATCTGCCCTGGGGCTCCTTCACCTACGTCCGGGTCCCCGACGCCCGCCAGGCCTGGGGCTGGCTTTCGGCTGCCTGGGAGGGGTTCCCGTCCCGCTGGATGACCCTGATCGGCGTAACCGGCACCGACGGCAAGACGACCACATCCACTCTGATCCATGCCATCCTCCAGGCCGCTGGCCTCAACGCTGGCCTGGTCACCACTGTCGCTGCCCGCATCGGCGCGGAGGAGACCGACACCGGGCTCCATACCACCACGCCCGATCCGCCCGACCTGCAGCACTACCTGGCCCGGATGGTCGGGGCCGGGGCCACGCATGCTGTGCTGGAGGTCACCTCCCACGGGCTGGCCCAGCACCGGGTGGCGGGCTGCGATTTCGACGTGGCCGTGGTCACCAACGTCACCCATGAACACCTGGACTTCCACGGCACCTTCGAGGCCTATCTGGAGGCCAAGGCGCGGCTCTTCGACGGCCTCTCGACCTCCTTCCGCAAGCCGGGGGTTCCCAAAGTGGCGGTGCTCAACCGGGACGATGTCTCATTCCCACGCTTGCGAGAGGTGCCCGCCGACCGGCAGGTGACCTACAGCGTCGGCGCGGAGGCCGATGTGACGGCCCGCGACATCAGTTACGGCCCCGACTATACCCGGCTGGTGCTCAGCCTGCCCCGGGGGGAGGTCGCAGTGGAGACGCCGCTGGTGGGGGCCTACAACGTCGCCAATATCCTGGCGGCGGCCGCCGCAGCAGTGGGCCTGGGGCTGCCGCCTGAGGCGGTCGCCGCAGGTGTGGCGGCGGTGCGTGGAGTGCCAGGCCGGATGGAGCGAGTAGACGAAGGCCAGGATTTCCTGGCTGTTGTGGACTTCGCCCACACGCCCAATGCGCTGGCTCAGGCGCTGCGGACTGCGCGGGGGATGACCAATGGCCGCGTGATCGTCGTCTTCGGCTGCGCCGGACTGCGGGATCGGGAGAAGCGGCCAGCGATGGGCCGGATCGCGGCCGAGCTGGCCGACGTGGTGGTGCTCACCGCGGAGGACCCCCGCACCGAAAACCTGGACGAGATCATCGCCGCCAGCGCGGCCGCAGCGGCGGAGGCCGGGAAGCGGGAGGGTGTGGACCTCTTCCGCGTGCCCGACCGGGGGGAGGCGATCCTCACCGCCTGCCGGATGGCCCGCCCGGGCGACCTGGTCATCGCCTGCGGCAAGGGGCACGAACAGTCCATGTGCTTCGGCACGGTCGAGTACCCCTGGGACGACCGGGAGGCGATGCGACGGGCGCTGCGGGGGGAGACGCTGGATACCCTGCCGACGGCGCGGCGGTAGCGATTGCTGGTAGCTGGTTGCTCGCTGCTTGTTGCTGGTTGCTGGCCTCTGCTTCCTGATCTCCATCCCTCTTCGTAACTGCCTGCCCGCTTCGGTAAAAGATAGGGATCTGTAGCGCAAGATTTGTCTTGCACAAGATGAATCTTGCGCTACGTTTCCCTGAAACTTTGTGGGGGGGGACTGCGTATATTTAACAGGAGCTGGAAGCGCGGAATGGATGAGGCGACGTGGATTCAACAGGCCCGGGGGGGAGACGTGAGTGCTTTCGGTCATCTGGTGCAGCTCTACCAGACCCCGGTCTATAACCTGGCCTGCAGGATACTGGGAGACCGGATGGAAGCGGAGGACGCGGCCCAGGAGACGTTCCTGCGGGCCTTCAGAAGCCTGGACCGCTACGACCCTGACCGGCCGTTCCGCACCTGGCTCCTGGCTATCGCTGCCCACCACTGCGTGGACCGGATCCGTCGCCGTCGGCCTGCGCTGTCGCTGGAAGCTGTCTCGCTGAGCGAAGAGAGGGACGGACCGGAGGCGGCGCTGCTGAGGCTGGAGGTTCGGGAACGGATCCAGAGGCTGTTGTTGATCCTCTCCCCCACCGATCGGGCGCTGGTGACGCTGAGGTACTGGTACGATAGCTCCTACGAGGAGATCGCGGAGATGCTGGGCCTGTCGGTGAGCGCGGTGAAGTCGCGGTTGCATCGGGCCCGTCGGGCGCTCGCCCAGGCTCTGGAGGAGGCGGAGTGATGGAATGCGAACGGGTCTGGGGCTGGATGATGGACGCGCTCGACGGAGCGCTCAGCCCGGACGAGGAGGAGGCCCTGCAGGATCACCTGGCCCGTTGCGCGGGGTGCCGGGCGGAGTGGGGCCGGCTGCAGGCGGTGGAGCAACTCCTTCGCGAGGCCCCGATGGTCCGGCCTCCGATCGGCTTCACCGGCCGGGTGTTGTCCCGGCTGGACCGGCGGCAGCGGATCCGGCGGGGAGTTCTGGGTGGGATCGTCCTGGCCGTGGGGACAGTCTGCCTTCTTTTGCTGGCGGCGGCTCCACTGCTGGGGACGCTCTCAGCTCCGTCGGAAGCCTTTGCGCTGGTGCGAACTCAGGGGTTGCTGGTGCTCCGCCTGGCCGATGTGGGCAGTTTGTTGTTGCGCTCCCTCCGGCTCACAGCCGGGGCACTGCTTCCAGCCCTGCTATCGCTTGGCCTCTGTGCCCTGGTTACGACGTTGACGGCCTGTCTGGCCTGGTTCGGGCTTCTGCGGTCCTTGCGACCTGCGACGGTGCTGGTAAGGAGGTAAGATATGAAACGGAGTGGTCTGGTTCTTGCGGCAGTGCTGCTTGCCCTCAGCAGCCTGGCGTGCAGCATCACGATCCCTGGCCTGCCGGAGGTCAACATCCCCCGGCTGAAGGTGGGGCCGATGGAGGAATACGTGGAGGAGGTCCCACGGGACGGTGTGGAGGAGGCGCGGGTGGAGATCCGGCTGGGCAGTGGGGAGATCAGCCTGGCCGCGGGCGACCCCGATCCCCTTTTCTCTGGCCGCTTCCGCACGAACGTCGCCGAATGGGCTCCAGAGGTAGCGTGGCGGGACGGCCTGCTCTCCATCGAACAGGGGGATGCCCGTGGGGTGCCGGAACCAGGGGCGGAGAACGAATGGGACCTCCGATTCTCCCCCGAGGTCCCTCTGGACCTGGAGTTGCAGATCGGGGCCACCGATGGGGAGCTGGACTTCACAGGGCTGGCGGTGACGGAACTGGCTCTGGAAGTGGGGGCCTCGGATCTGGTGGTCCGTTTTGATGCCCCCAACCCTGCGCCGATGGACGATCTGATGATCCGGGCCGGGGCTGCCAACCTGCGGGTGGAAGGGATCGGCAATGCCAGCCCGGAGCGGGGGCGGGTGGAAGGGGGCGTTGGCAACATGATCCTGGATTTCAGCGGTCAGTGGCGTGAGCCAGCGCGGATCAAGGTGGCGGCGGGGGCTGGCTCGCTGACGCTCCGCTTCCCGGAGGACGTGGGCGTTCGTGTGGAGGTGGAGGGCGGCCTGAGCAATATCCGCGCGGATGAGTCCTTCTCCCTCTCTGGTGGAGCTTATGTCAACAACGCCTATCGAGAGGGAGGGGCCGATCTCCGTATCGAGTTGACAGTGGGGATCGGCAGTGTGGTGCTGGAATCGGTCGGTCAATAAACAGTCAGGAGGTGATCCGATGCGTGGTCTGCGGGTTCCTGCAGCGGTTCTGGTAGCGGTGATGCTGCTGGCGGTAGCCAGCCCGGCGCTGGCCTTCGGCGGCACATTGCCGGATGGAAAGGTGGTCTTCGGGGAGGATTTCACCCTGGAGGCCGGTGAGACGTTAGATGGGGACCTGGCGGTTTTCGGCGGCGACGTCACGCTGGAGGAGGAGAGCCAGGTGGATGGCGATGCGGTTGTCTGGGGCGGGAATGTGGAGGTAGCCGGGACCGTGTGGGGAGACGTGGCGGTCTTTGGGGGGAACGTCTATCTTGCCGAGACGGCCGTCATTGATGGAGATCTGATGGTGGTCGGCGGTCAGGTGGACCGGGAGGAGGGAGCCCAGGTGCGCGGACAGCAGGTCGTCACCCCCCAGGGGGAAGGGTGGCGGTGGGGCTGGCCTCTGGGGGTTCCCTTCTTCAGGGGATGGTACTTCCCTCCGCACGATATGGCTGGTGGGCTGCTCCTGCGTCTGTTGTGGCAGGGGGTGCAGTTGGTGCTGACCGTTGTGCTGATGGCCGGGTTGGCCGGGCTGGTGGCGGTGCTGTGGCCAGGGCCGGCCTCCCGGGTGGGGCGGACCTCGCTGGAGAGTGTGTTGCCGTCCCTGGGCGTCGGTTTGCTCACCATGCTGGTGGGGGCGGTGGTGGTCCTGGGGTTGCTGATCACCCTCTGCCTGGCCCCTGTGGGGCTGGTGGCCGCGGTGGCGCTGGGGGTGGCGACGGTCTTCGGCTGGGTAGCCCTGGGCATCCTCATCGGCGAGCGGTTGATGAGTGCCCTCACTACCCGATCGGTCAGCCCCTTCTGGACGGCGGCGCTGGGGGCAGGGCTGCTCACGCTCCTCAGCAACCTCATGGGCCTCATCCCGTGCGTCGGGTGGGCGGGCGGCTTCCTGGTGGCCTCCATCGGGCTGGGAGCGGTGGTGCTGACGCGGTTCGGCACGGTGGATTATCCCTCTGCCGGCCCTCCGCTGACCGCTTCTGGAGAGAAGGCGGAATAGCATCCGCGCCTGAGATCGTTAAAGAGATGGGGCAGGCCATTGGCCTGCCCCATTCCTTTCGGTTTTGGCTTACCCCTGCCGGTGAGTGTCCGTAAGGGAGTTGCCTTTGCAGCCGTTATATGCTATTCTCTACGTAAGGTTAAGTGCTCTCGTCTGGAGGACTCCTGTCAGTTCTCTCTCAGCAGTTCACCGAGGCCCTGGTTATTGGTCGGAACCGTTCCAACCAGTGATAGGAGGTAAGGAAGATGAGACATAAATCCAGAATCGTGGGTAGTATCGTGGTATTGTTGATCTTCAGTCTGGCTTTGCCAGCACGGGCCAGGCCGCCGACCCAGCCCCCACCGCCGCGATCGGATGAAGCGCTCATTGCCCAACTGGAAAGAGAGACGGGAGGAGCCGTCCGGCTCTCTTACCACACCGGGACCGGACGGCTCCGTTTTATCGGCACCACACTGGACCGCCCGATCGGTCAGCCGGCGCTTCTGGCTGTCGGGGCCTCCCCAGAGGATGCGGCGCGCGGCTTCCTGGCCGTCTATGGCCTGTTGTTCGGCCTGAAGGACCCCGCAAGGGAGTTGCAGGTGGAGAGGGTCAGGACGGCCGACCGGGGGCGATCCTCCGTCCGCTTCCAGCAGGTATATGAAAGCATCCCTGTGTTGGGGGGCGAATTGATTGTCCAGGTGAACGCGTCCAACGACATACTCTTCGCCAGCGGGGAGATCCTGCCCGACCTGTCACTCGATATAACCCCGAGGGTCGCTGCCGAAGCGGCGCGCCTGAATGCGCTGGAAGCGGTGGCCAGAGAGTACGGCCTGGCCACGGAGGACCTGACGGCGAGCGAGCCGGAACTATGGGTCTACAACCCGTTGCTTCTGGGCGCGCCGGGCATCCCGGTCAGCAGGCTCGTCTGGCGCATAGAGGTAACTCCACTGGACCTGCTGCCCATCCGCGAGCTGGTCCTGGTGGACGCGCAGCGGGGCTTCGTGACGCTTCAATTCAACCAGATTGACACAGCAAAGAACCGGCGGATCTACGATAACCAGAACAACCCTGCCTACGGCATCCCCGGCAACGGCCCGGTCCGCACCGAGGGCGGCCCCGCGACGGGCGTCACCGACGCGGATAATGCCTACGATTATGCCGGGTTCACCTACGACTTCTACTGGACTTACCACGGGCGGGATAGCCTTAATAACGCTGGCATGGCCCTCACCAACACGGTCCGCTACTGCCCTGATGCAGCAAACTGCCCCTACCAGAACGCCTTCTGGAACGGCTATCAGATGGTCTATGGGGCCGGCTACGCCTCTGCCGATGATGTGGTGGCTCACGAAATGACCCACGGCGTGACCCAGTACGAGTCGAACCTGTTCTACTACATGCAGTCGGGGGCGATCAACGAGGCCCTCTCCGATATCTGGGGGGAACTGGTTGATCTGACCTACACCAACGGCAAAGACAACGACTCCCCCAGCGTCCGCTGGCTCATGGGGGAAAACCTCCCCGTCGGCGCGGGCCGCAGTATGAGCAACCCACCCCTCTATGGCCAGCCCGACAGGATGACCAGCCCCTACTACTACTGTGGCACGCAGGATAACGGCGGGGTGCATTACAACAGCGGCGTGGCGAATAAGGCGGCCTACCTGATGGTGGACGGCGGGACCTTCAACGGTCGGACGGTCACCGCGCTGGGGATCAATAAAACGGTGAAGATCTGGTACGAAGCCCAGACCAACCTCCTCCTCTCCGGCTCCGATTATCAGGACCTGTACGATGCGCTCTATCAGGCCTGTCTCAACCTTGTGGGCACCGGCGGGATCACTACATCCGATTGCCAGGAGGTGCGTGACGCCACCGAGGCCACGGAGATGGACGAGCAACCGAGCGGCTGTGCGGCCACCGACGCTCCGCTCTGTTACTTCGGGGATCCCACCTCTACCCTGTTCTACGACAATTTCGAGGCGGGCGTCGGGAACTGGACCAGTGGCGCAAATCAGGGGAGCGATGAGTGGTACTACTGGAACGTCTATGCGACCAGCGGCACCCATCACCTCTACGGCTATGATCAGCCCAGCACCGCCGATTACTACGTGGCGATGGTCTCCAATGTGAGCCTGCCAGCCGGGCAGGAGGTCTTTCTGCACTTCAAGCACGCTTACGACTTTGAGGGACCTTCATACGACGGAGGTGTGCTCGAATACAGCGCCAACGGGGGGCCATGGACCGACGCCGGTTCCCTTTTCACCTATAACGGTTATGACGGGACGATTTCCACCGGCTCCGGCAACCCGTTGGGAGGGCGCAGCGGCTTCATCGCCGAGAGTTACGGCTACATCTCCAGCCGTCTCAACCTCACTTCGCTGGCCGGGAAGAACGTCCGCTTCCGCTACCGCATCGGTACCAACTCCAGCGGCGAGGATTGGGGCTGGTTCATTGACGATGTGCGCATCTATACCTGTCCCAGTGGAAGTTACTCCTATATCTACCTGCCCCTCGTTGTGCGCAACTATCCCAAACACCTGCTCAATAGCAATTTCGAAAATGGCCGCGATGGCTCATGGAGCGAATCCTCCAGCCACGGCTGGCCTCTGATCATACACGAGGGTGATACACCGGTAGATGCTCACGGTGGGAGCTGGCTGGCCTGGCTGGGAGGCGGTAATAATGAAACTTCGATCCTCTCCCAGGATGTGACGATCCCTTCCAGTGCCACAACGCTCAACTACTGGTACTGGGGAGCGTCGCAGGACTCCTGCGGCTACGACTATGCCTACGTCCGCTTTGGCTCCATCACTCTGAGGACCCACAACCTCTGCCAGAGCAACAATACAGGTGGATGGGTGTCTCAGCAGATCAACATCGCCGCCTATCGGGGGCAGACGGTAAACCTGCGCTTTGTGGTCACCACGGACAGTTCCCTGAACAGCAACTTCTTCCTCGACGATGTGAGCATCTCCACCGGCACGACCTTCTCCATAGCGCCGCCGTCCGATCAACCGGAGTCCTTCAGGGCAGACCCGGAGGTTGAGAAATCGAGGGTATTCCACTGACCTCACGGATTATTCCGGGGGGTCGCTGCTCGTAAAGAAGCCCCCTTCTCCTCCCGGCACTGCGGAGGAGAAGGGGGCGAATTTGGGTTTGGCCTCAACAAGGGGCGGCGGGTTGGCTGATGAGTCGCCTGACCGCCCCCAGCAGGTCCCACAGCGCCGCTGGTGCTTCCGCACCCTCGAGAGCGCGGACGGTGTGGACACACTCTCCGCTCCGCACCGTGAGGGTGTAGAGAAAGCGGTCGCAACAGGTATCAAGTGGCACGTAATCGGCCTTCATCTGAAAGAAGCCGATGGCCTCTGCTTCTTCGAGCAGTTGCTGTACCTGCGCTGGCTCGACCTGCAGTACCCGCCCATCCCCTGCGACGATGCGCCCATCGGCGTAGATGGCCCATTCCTCCATGATCCCGGCAAAGCCACCGCTTTGCTGGAAGAGAATCACCGCCCCTTCCGGCATTCCGCCCCAGGGTTTCTCTGGCGCCACATCTGAGGGGGGCATTTGCGGCGAAAGGGGCGAGGAAGCAGCGGCCGGGAAAAGGGGGGAGGCAGGCGTGTTGATAGAATGAGACGCGCAGCCGACCAGAGCCAGAATGGTCAATAGTACCCAGATCCACGCACTTTTCACCATCTCCTCCTCGAACATACTCTGACTATGGGAGTTCCTGCAGGACAGGCTGAAAGCCTGTCCTGCATATATGGACGTTCCGGGAGGGCCGATGGTTCCCTCTCTCAGGAGGGTGCGTCTGGTTACACGACGATGCTGACCAGCCGTCCGGGCACGTAGACGATCTTGCGGACCTTCTTGCCGGCGATGTGCCGCTGGATAGCCGGGTCGGCCAGGGCGGCCTCTTTGGCGGCTTCCTCGGTGATGTCCGCTGGCACCTCCAGCCGCGCCCGTACCTTCCCGTTGATCTGCACCACGAGCGTAATGATCTCCTCGGCGGCCAGCTCCGGATTGTATTCGGGCCAGGGCTGCTGGTGGATGGAGTAAGGCCGGCCGGTCCGCACCCATAGTTCCTCAGCGATGTGGGGGCAGCAGGGAGCCAGCAACAGGAGCAGCGTCTCGATGGCTTCCTCCCAGGCCTCTGTCCCGTAGACCGCCGTCTCCTTCGCCTTCTGGAGCGCGTTGGTGAACTCCATAAGCCCGGAGACGACGGTGTTGAAGTTGAAGTTCTCCAGGTCCTCCGTCACCCGTTGAATCGTCCGATGGGTCCAGCGGCGCAGGTCGGCGATTTCTTTGGGCGACGCAGGCTGAAAGCCTGCGCTACCCGGCTCCAGGACCAGGTTCCAGACCCGGTGGAGCCACCGGTAGACGCCCTCAATCCCCATGGAGTCCCAGGGGCCGCCCTGCGACCAGCGCCAGCCGAACATCAGGTACGCCCGGACGGTGTCCGTCCCATACCGCTCCACCAGGTCGTCCGGCGCCACCACGTTCCCCCGGCTCTTGGACATCTTCTCCCCGTCCTCGCCCAGGATGATGCCCTGGTTGCGCAGGACGGTCATCGGCTCGTCAAAGTCCACCAGGCCCATATCCCGCATCACTTTGGTGAAGAAGCGGGTGTAGATGAGGTGCATCGTGGCGTGCTCGATGCCGCCGGTGTAGACGTCCACCGGCAGCCAGTATTTCCCTTCCTCAGGGTCAAAGGGGATGGAGTCGGCGTGGGCCGGCTCGCCCTCTTTGTAGTACGGGCTCAGGTAGGCGTACTGGTACCAGGAGGAGCAGACGAAGGTGTCCATCGTGTCGGTCTCGCGGGTGGCAGGGCCGCCGCACTGGGGGCAGGTGGTATGCAGGAAGCCCTCATGGTACTTCAGCGCGTTCTCTCCCGTGGGCGGGATGACCGCGTCGGTGGGGAGCATGACCGGCAGGTCCTCGTAGGGGACGGGGACGATGCCGCAACGGTCGCAGTAGACGATGGGAATCGGCGCGCCCCAGTACCGCTGGCGGCTGATACACCAGTCCCGCAGTTTGTAGTTGACCGTGAATTCGCCGACCCCGCGCTCCGCCAGCCACTCCGTCGTCTTCTGCACCGCCACGTCGCCCGGGGTGCCCGTCAGCGGGCCGGAGTTGATCATCGGCCCGTACTCGGCGTGGAAGAGGAAGCCCCGGTATGAGCGAATCCGCCACAGCATCTCCGCGACGGTCCGGCATTCCCGGGCCGTGGGGTCCAACTGCTGGCAGCGCTCCAGGATCCGTCGCTCGTTCTCCAGCGAGTCCACCGAAAGCACGCCGTCCGCAAAAACGAAGAGCCAGGGGCCGCCGACGACCTCCACCCATGCCTCGGGCCGGACGTACTCCCGGGCCAGGGCGATGTAGTGGTGCAGGCTGTCAGCCTGCGTTCCGGGGATGCTGACGTAGAAGCCGTCGTTACGCGCCTCCGTCGGAAATCCGGCCTCCGCCAGCGCCTCCGCGAAGCCCTCCCGGACGCTCCCGGTCCGCACAAAGGAGCGGGCCGCGCCGTCGGGCCGGTCTATGACGGGGATGACCGGCAGGCCGAACTTGAGGGCGAAAGCAAAGTCCCGGTCGTCGTGGGCCGGTACGGCCATAATGGCCCCCGTCCCGTAGGTCATCAGGACGTAGTCGGAAATCCAGATGGGGATGCGCTCGTCGTTGACCGGGTTGATGGCATACGCGCCGATGAAGAGGCCGGTCTTCTCCTTCTCGGTGGAGAGGCGGTCAATCTCGCTCTGGCGGGCGGCGAAGTACTTGTACTCCTCCACGGCTTCCCGGTACTCGGGGGCGGTCAGTTCGTCCACCAGCGGGTGCTCCGGGGCCAGGACCATGAAGGTGGTGCCCCAGAGGGTATCTGGGCGGGTGGTGAAGACGACCAGCGGGTCCCCGCGCTCGGTCCGGAAGGTGACGTTGGCCCCGATGCTCTTGCCAACCCAGTTGATCTGCATCGCGACCACCCGCTCAGGCCAGTCAATCCTGGAGAAGTCCAGCAGTTCCTCAGTGTAGGCGGTGATGCGCCAGAACCACTGCTCCAGTTCTTTTTTGATGACGGGCGTGCCGCACCGCTCGCAGACCCGGTCCGGCCCCCAGACCTGCTCCCGGGCCAGGGTGGTATTGCATTTGGGGCAGAAGTCCACAGGCGCGCGCTTGCGGTAGGCCAGGCCCATGTCGTACATCTTGCGGAAGAACCACTGGGTCCAGCGGTAGTAGCCGGGCAGGCAGGTGATGGCTTCCCGCTCCCAGTCAAACATCGCGCCCATGCTCTTGAGTTGGCGGCGCATCTTCTCAATGTTGGCCATGGTCCACTGGTAGGGGTGGATGCCGCGCTCAATGGCGGCGTTCTCGGCGGGCAGGCCGAAGGCGTCAAAGCCCATGGGGAAGAGGACGTTGTAGCCGCGCATGCGCATATAGCGGGCGCGGACGTCCGAGGGGGCCATGGCGTACCAGTGGCCGATGTGCAGGTCGCCGCTGGGGTAGGGGAGCATGGTCAGCGCGTAGTGTTTGGGCTTGTTCGGATCAATGACAGAGCGATAAAGACGGTCTTCTTCCCACCTTTTCTGCCATTTCGGTTCTATTTGTTGAGGAATGTATGGGTCGGGCATGGGCACCTCCTGCGGTAGTGCGTGTTGCGTATTGCGTATTCCGTGTTCCGTGTTCCGTTGAGCGTTCCTCCGCGCTCAGGGTGCAGGCGTGCGCGTCGGTGTGGGCGTCCGGGTGGGGGTGGGGGTACGTGTTGGAGTGCGGGTCGGTGTCGGCGTCCGCGTCGGCGTCGCAGTGCGCGTGGGCGTCGGCGTGCGTGTTAAAGTGGGTGTCCGCGTGGGCGTCGGGGTCCGCGTGGGTGTCGGTGTGCGCGTCGGGGTAGGCTCAATCCGGGTCGCCGAAGCGCTCAGGGTGTAGGGGCGGTCGGATGTCTGGCTCGCGTATTCGGGACTCACCCGCACGTAATAGGGACCGGCCCCCCGGACGGTCGCCGTCAGAACCAGGGATTGCCCGGCCGAAGGCGCGTACTCCGAAGCCACCCCGTTGCGGTTGCCATCGTACAGGACCAGGTTGGGCCGGATGTTCGGGGGGACGTCCTGCAGGCGGACGGTGAGCAGCGCGGCGGGCATGTCCGAGGGAATCTCTATCCGGTAATAGTCCCCCGGCCCGGTGACGGACTCCCAGAAGTAGCCCTGGATGGGGCCGGAGCGCCAGTCCCAGGGAGTGGCCGTAGCGAACGAATCGTTCGGCTCGTGGGGGTCGGGCACGGTGGTCGCCAGGAGCGTGTAGGGCTGGTCGGAGACCTGGGAGGAATATTCGGGCTGGACCCGCACGTAGAAGGCCTCGCTGGGGTTGACGTCTATGGTCAGGCTCAGGCCGACGCCCTTGCTGCTGGCATATCCGGAGGCCACCACATCGCGGTTGCCGTTGTAGAGAACCAGGTTGGGCCGGATGTTCGGGGGGACGTCCTGCAGGCGGACAGTGAGCAGCGCGGCGGGCATATCCGGCGGAATCTCTATCCGGTAGTAGTCTCCCGGCCCGGTGACGGACTCCCAGAAGTAGCCCTGGATGGGGCCGGAACGCCAGTCCCAGGGAGTGGCCGTAGCGAACGAATCGTTCGGCTCGTGGGGGTCCGGGAGAGCCGTGAGCCACAATTCGTAGTAACTCTGGGAGGTCTGCTGGCTGCTGGTTGCTTTGACCCGAACGTAGAAGACCTGACCGGCGTTGCCGTCAAAGGACAGGCTGACTCCCTGCCCGGCGGAGCGCGCGGATTCGGAGGCGAGGACGTTGCGGTTGGCGTCGTACAGCGTCATCTGAGGCGCGATTTCTGGGGGCACGTTAGCCAACCGGAGCGTGTAGATAGCGGGTTCGTTGATGACGAACCGATAGTAGTCCTGATCGCCGGGGGCGCCGATGCGGCCGCGCATGGGGCGAGAGGGCGACCACCGGGTGGCGGTGTCAAAGGCATCGTTGGGCTCGCTCTCCGTATCGCCGCCCCACGGCGTCGGCGAGGGTGTGGCCGTCCGGGCGGGGGTGGGCGTCGCATAGTCAAATGCGACTCTCAGGGTGTACGTCCCCGAACCACTTGTGCGGTCCACATATACCTGATAGGTACCCGGTGGTGGGTCAAGGAAGACGCAGTATTGCTCGGTCTCTGAAGCGTAGTGTTCAGGTTCGCACGCGACCTTGTTGGCTGGCAGCGGCTGGCTGGGCTGGGCGGTCAGATCAAAGTCGCGATGGCCCCCCTCCCAGGGGAAGAACAGTCGCAGGTCCAGCCGGCGCAGGCCGGAGGGCACCAGGAGCGTGTAGGTATGGCGATCCTCGCCCGGGCAGAAGCCGCCCTCCGTATCGCCCGGGCTGAGCGTCTGCGTTCGCTGTCCCAGGCAGGGTGTGGGAGTGACCGGCATGGGAGTCGGGGTCGGCGGAGGTGGGCCGTAGACGGTAAAGGTGCATTGGGCCGTGTTGTCGGCCGTGTCCTTGTCGTGATGCAGGGATGCCTCGGCCCGGAGGGTGTAGTCTCCGGTCAGGAGATACTGGGAGGGGCCGTGGGTCACAAAGACGAACGTATCGCGGTCAGTCCTGCTCCAGTGATACAGGGAGTTGGTTTCGTTGTTGGTGATGGTGCGAGCGCCGCTGGAAGCGTCCCACCGTTCCAGGGTATGGGTCCAATCACTCCAGTCTCCCAAAGGCCAGCTTTTGGTGCGCGTGCGCTGCCAGACCCAGCCGGAGACGTCGCCCTGGGCGAAGGTGACCGAGTCGCCGTCGCTCATCAGTTTCACGTAGCCATTGGCGGGCGAACCGGACATGCCGCGGCTTGCGGAGATCAGCGACCGCATGTCGTATAGCCCGTCCCCCCAGTCCACGGAGAACGAGATGGAGGTCGGCTGGACGAAGAGGCTCAGCAACTGGCACCGAGGGTCATCCCCATACTGAGTCAGGCATTGCTGGTAGCCGCCGGAAATCACCCAGTTGGAATAGGCCAGCGCGGTCACCGATTCCCGGTGCAGTAGCAATGACTCGCCGCCCTCCCGTTGCAGGTACAGGGAGGTGTCAAAGGCGCGGGTGTAGGCGGTGGGAGCGTATTCTGGAAGCGTTTCTCCCCGCTCGTTGTCCACGGTAACGCTTGCCCCGCCCTGGCCACATTCGGTGAACCGCACCCGGGCGTTGGGCGCGTACAGACAGGGGTTACCCCCACAATAATTCCTGCCGCTACAGACAGCGTATTGCCCGGCGATCATGGAACGGCAGTCCATGGTATATCCTCCGGGCGCCCCGACCAGTTCCGCTGCGATGGCCACCAGGTACTGGAAAGCGGTCCACCAGTCGGGATCCGTGCAGCCAGCATTGATGAAGGCGCTCTCGTAGAGGCGCACATATCTATCCAGGTTGTTGTTTCCCAGTACATAGACGTTATCCACACAGTTGGCCGCACAGGCGTTTTGGAGACACGCCGGTTGCGGGCGCTGCGCCGACCGGGCATAGGCGAAGATGAGATTCCCAGCCATAAAGATGACCGCCAGCAACGCCACAACGCCTCCAGCGATTCTGAGGGTTTTCATAGCCGCCCCTTTCGGATTTGTTATTTGCAGGCGCTCACCCATATCAGTTGGTTCTCCTCCACCACCGCCCTTACCTCTCCGGCGCGCTCCAGGGAGGAGAGGGCGGCAAGGATGGTGGTGCGGGTGAGGTAGTAGGCGGTGGCAGTGGTCAGGTGCAGGCCGTAGGAGTCGGCGATGTGCCGGACCAGCGCGTCGGTGTCGGCGGGTTCGGCCAGCGCTTCCCGGACCCGCGCCCGGATTTCCTCCAGCCGGACCCGGTTAGCTGTGCAGATTTCCCGGATTTCGTCCCCCGCCGCGTAGGCGGGGCCGTGGCCGGGGGCGAAGTGGGCATACGGCATCTCCGGGATGCGCGCCAGCGTCTCCAGCGCGGCGTCCATATCCGCGCAGAAGATGATTTTGTGTTTTTCCAGCGTCTCTGCCGGAAAGACCGCGTCGGCGCAGAAGAGCACATTGTCCACAGCGACGCCCATCTGGTTGAGGGCGTGGCCCGGAAGCGGCACCGCCTCCACCCGGAAAGGCCCCACCTCCAGCGGCCCCGACTCGACAACCCGGTCCACCCGACAGGGGGGGGCCAGGGTGAACTTCTGGCGCAGCTCGCCGATGGGCGCTGCCCCGGCAAAGAGGAAGAGCGGCTCCATAATGGGGTTTTCCATCATCGCCGCCTCGAGGGCCGGAGCATAGAGAGGGATGCCAAGGCGCTGTTGAAGGAAGTGGGCGCCGCCGAAATGGTCGGCATGGGCGTGGGTGAGGAACACCGCCTCGATCTGCACGTCCATCTCCTCGGCTATCCGCAACGCCCTTCGGGCGGTGTCTTTATCCAGGCCGGTATCAATCAGCAGCCCTTTCCCATCCCGGGCTGCCAGCCCGATGTTGACGCCGGACTGGAGATGGAAGATGTCGGGAGCCAGCTCTACCCGTTCCATCCCCTTTCCCTCACTCTTACAAAAGCGCCAGTGTGTGGAGGGCCAGCAGTGTGCCGGTCACCGTCAGCATTACCTCAGGCACGATCACGCGCGGGCAGCGCACATGGCGCCGATAGAACGCCCGCCCGTAGGCCCCTCCAGCGTGCAGGTTGCGGGGGAACAGGCTGAATTGCCGACGGCTCAGTGGCCACAGCCACATAATCCCATCGTCCGTCCCCCAGCTATCCAGGAGCAGATGGCCCATAGTCAGTACACCGAACAGCACGGCGACTTTCAGAGGGGCGACCAACCCCAGTGCCAGTGTCAGGATCAGGTAGAAGAGCGGTGTGTGTGTTGGAAACTCGTGATGACGGAGTTTCTCTTTCAAGGCCCGCCCGCGATTCCCCGCCATCCACACCAGCCCGTCCAGGTCTGGCAGGAGACCCGTGAGGGCGGCAAGGCCCAGGGTCACCGGCGTGGTATCGCTCTTGAACACGCAGCGCTCGACGATATAGGCCGCTACCAGGCTGGCCCCTGCGTGTCCTCCGGGCGTCATGCGTTGGTTTTCATACCCCTCAGATTTTCCCTCCTTTTTGGTAACTGCTCATCACAGAGATATGGGAAGCACGGAGAAACGTCGAGAAACCTCACGACCTTTGATGGAACTCCGTGTCCTCTGCACCTCTGTGTTAAGTATGAGAAAACCCCTTCGTCTCAGGGACGAAGGGGCGCTCCGCGGTACCACCCTGATTGGAGAGCGTTTCCCGCAGGGAAACGTCTCCCTCTTTTGGCCCGATAACGGAGGCTTCCCGTCGCCGATTACCGGCCTCTGGCTTTCACCGGCGCAGCTCCCAGGCGAGTTCGGCCTTGGACGACCTCTTTCCGTCTGGCGCTCCCCCTGGGCACCGGCTGTCGGGCTTCCACCCGGTTTTTCCCGACTCGCTGGGGGGATGGCCTACTACTCCTGTTCGCCGCCTTTCGTCTATCGCTTGACAGACAAGGTGGACCCGGAGGGATTCGAACCCTCGACCTTCTCAATGCCATTGAGACGCGCTCCCAACTGCGCTACGGGCCCCTGTCGGGGAAAGCTCAGGTGGAGCTGAGGGGATTCGAACCCCTGACCTCTACAGTGCGATTGTAGCGCTCTCCCAGCTGAGCTACAGCCCCACAGGCCTTGTTGTTATTCTACCGCACTTCTGCGGGATGTCAAGCTTTCTGCGGTCTGAGGTGCGTTTCAGTTTGGCGGCAAGATGCCCCTGGCCCGGGCCGGACCTGTGGAAACACGAACGGCGCGAATGGAAACGAATACCGCGAATGGAGCAGTTATCCCTCCTGTTCGCTGTATTCGGGCCATTCGTGGGATTCGCGATCCACCGGCGGGCGAGAGGACCACCCGCCCCGAAATTGAAATACGCCCGCGGTCTGGATGTTCGAAGCGGAACCTGACCTCGTCTTTCAATTCTCTCCCCGACGAGGTGTGGTATAATGGCGGCCGCAGGGCATACAGAAAGCCAGCAATCTTCATCTGCCTGTCGTTGCTGGCCTTCTCCGCAGGCGCCCCCGGCGCGACTCGAACGCGCAGCCTACGGATTCGAAGTCCGGCGCTCTATCCGTTGAGCTACGGGGGCAGCCGATGCAAAGAGGCCGGGATGTGCCCGGCCGCCAGGGGTGAGTGGTGGGATTCGAACCCACAATCTCCTGGGCCACAACCAGGTGCCTTAACCATTAGGCCACACCCACCAAGCAAAGCGATTTTACCACAAAACATTGAAGGGGGCAACCGTGGAGAGAATAGGGCCACCTGTCCATGAGTTCGGGGTCCGGATCGTCACCCTCTCCTTTCAATTCAGCGGGCAACTGGAGGTGGTGGGTAATCCGCTGGATTTTCTGAACGACCGGACAAGGGACGCGCTGGTTCTCCGTCAGGCCCACATCAACCCTCTTACGCCTGGGGGGCCCATCCGGGGCCTGGCCCGCCGCCAGGTCAGCGTCCGAAAGCAGGAGGTGGTTTTCCTCCTCTACGAAGAGGCCGAAGCCGCCCGGGAAATCCACCTGATGGCCCGCAAGGAGCTTCTGATCGCCTACACCCCCCTTGCCGTTCTGAAGGGGGTGTTTCACCTGCCCGCCGAGGCCCGCCTGAACGACTTTCTGGCCACGATGCCCGACCCATTCCTCCCGGTCACCCGGGCCCAGCTCTTCCTGCTGCAGGAGTTTCCCTCCCCTTTCCCTACCGAATGTGATTTGTTGATTATGGGGCAGAGGCATATCCAGGTCTACCACATCGCCTGACCAGGCTTATTTTCTCAACCTGTACTGAAAAACGTCCACCCGGGCGAAATGGGCGACGCTCCCCCGTTCCCCGTTAGCCTCCAGCCACCGCTGGACCAGGTTTCGCTCGTCCCACATTTCCACTTCCGAAGCCAGCAGCCATACGGTCTGCTGTCCCTGGGTGAACAGGGCCATCCATGCCTCCGCCCTCGCTTCGCTCAAGAGATAGGAGCCATCGGGTTGCCGGTGGTTGGTATAGAGGCCGTCGGCCCAGGTATAATCGTCGGGACCGAAGTAGTAGTCGAAGGTGTAGCGGATGTGGGGGATCTGGAAGATCAGGAGGTCGCCTGGCCGGTATCGCTCCTCCAGATAAGCCGCTGCAGCGCGGAGATCGGATTTGATGGGATGGGTTGCCTGGTAGTGGAGGTTCAGGCCGAAGAAGGTCAGGATCGCCGCCAGGAGCAGCACTGCGGGCCAGCGTCCCTTCTGCCAGAGGAAGGCAAGTCCCGCCCCGACCAGCAGGTACAGGGCCGGCGCAGCCCAGATCAAATACCGATCGGTGAAAAGGGGCTGCCAGAGGGAGACAAACCAGATCCCCAGCAGTGGCACAACCATCCATCCTGCCAGCCCCAGGTCTGTCGGCCAGCCAGCCCGTGCCGGGCAGGCGCGGAGCCTTCTCTCGACCAGGCCCAGCACCGCCGCCCCCCCGCAGACAACCGCTCCCCAGGGCCACCCTCTGCCGCCGATCCCCGTGCTCCATCCGTTGAGCAGAATTGCCGCCATCTCCCCCAGCGTGTGGGGGGGGAACCCTGTCTCCCGATGGACGAAAGTGGAGGGGACCTGCCAGAGGGCCAGGGGCAGGTAGGGGAGCGTGAGCAGGGCCAGGCTGACGAGCGCCCCTCGCCACCGCTTCCGCCACCGGGGCCACCAGCTTGCCAGGAGGACCCCCTCTACCGGCACCAGCAGCGCGCTCCAGATATGGGTGTAGAAGGCCAGGCTGGAGGCGACGATGCTGACCGCCCACCAGTTCTTTCCTCCCCCATCCGCTGCCCGGCGCAGGGAATAGAGGGCCAGAAGCACCAGGGCCGGCAACAGGGTGTACATCTTGACCTCCTGGCTGTACCACACCAGGTAGGGAGAAGCAGCCACCAGAAGCGCAGTTGCCGCCCCTGTCATCGGCCCCTTCAGCCGTCGTCCCAGAATGTAGACAAGAGGCACGGCCACCACGCCGAACCAGAGGGAGAGGAAACGAAGGGCGTACTCACTGGATCCGGCCAGTCCGACCCATCCCCGCAGCAGGAAAAAGTAGAGCGGCCCGTTCTGCCGGATCATCGGGCGCAGGACCTCCACCAGGTTCTGGAGGGGACTTCCCTCCGCCTGAGCAGCGGGGGGGGAGAGAGGCGGGGGTGGACAGGCGGTCGGGGTGGTCAATCTGTCTGCCCTTTCCGGCATAATGGAACTGGCGAGCAGATGGGGGAACTCAAAGGCGTAGCAGAGAGCGTCCACCTCGTCCCGCCACAGGGATTGGGCCGTCAGGGAGCCGGCCCGGAGGCCGAAGGCCAGCAACGTTGCTGCCAGCACCAGGACCTGGATCAGCCACTTACCCCTAATCTCTTCCCTTGAATTATGGATGTGCATTGTGACTATTTGCTGCCATCACGAATAGCACGAACACGCGAATTCACGCGAATAAAAAAACGCTCTATAATTTATGGGATTTGGCCCATTCGTGCCATTCGTGATGAAGTCGGCGTTTCGGGTTGGTCCAGAGGAAACAGGTGGGTAAATAATGTGCATTGGCTTATTCTCCGATGATCTGCACCACGAGCCGGCGGGAGCGGGGGCGGGTGTCAAAGTCACAGAAGACGATCTGCTGCCAGGTGCCCAGCGTCAGCCGGCCATCCACGAAGGGTACAGTGAGGGAGGGGCCGATGAGAGCCGCCCGGACGTGGGCGTGGCCGTTGTCGTCCCCCCAGCGGAGGTGATGACGGTACTCACGGTCCGGCGGGACCACCTCATCCAGCACCTGTTCCAGGTCGGCGATGACCCCGCTCTCGTACTCGATGGTGGTCAGCCCCCCGGTTGATCCGGGGCAGAAGACGGTCACCGTTCCCGCCTTGAGGCCGGAAGCCCGCACCACCCGCGCCACCTCCTCTGTGATGTCCTGCACGTCGCAATGGCCGTGGGTATGCAGTTGAAGCTCCCCTGTGACAACCATCCTTATCCTCCTCGGTCTTTGTCTGGACCTATGGTATCACACGGGCTGGAGGGTGTCAATCGGTCACCCGGCGCACAGCTTTGACTTGGGAGCCAGGAGGATTATAATTCGACCGTTCGAAGCGCGTGGGGAAGGAGGTACAGATGAGAAGGGTCATTGACCTGCGCAGCGATACGGTGACCCACCCGACCCCGGAGATGCGGGAGGCGATGTACCGGGCGGAGGTAGGAGACGATGTCTTCGGGGAGGACCCCACCGTTAACCGGCTGGAGAGGATGGCGGCGGAACGGATGGGGAAAGAGGCGGCGCTCTTTGTCGTCAGCGGGACGATGGGGAACCTGGTGGCGCTCCTCACCCATTGTGGCCGCGGCGACGAGGCGATCGTCGGCGATCAGAGCCACACCTTCCTCTTTGAGCAGGGAGGGATGGCGGCGCTGGGCGGCATCACCCCCCGCCCCATTCCCAACCAGGCCGATGGAACCCTGCGGCTGGAGGAGATCGAAGGGGCGATCCGGGGAGACAACGTCCACTTCCCCCGCTCCCGGCTGGTCTGTCTGGAGAACACCCACAACATGTGCAACGGCGCCCCGCTGACCCCGGAGTACACCGCTCAGGTGGCCCGCCTGGCCCACGCCCACGGACTGCGGCTCCATCTGGATGGGGCGCGGGTGTTCAACGCGGCGGCGGCGCTGGGGGTGGATGTGCGGGAGCTGGTGCGGGAGGTGGATTCGGTGATGTTCTGCCTCTCCAAGGGGCTGTGCGCGCCGGTAGGCTCCCTCCTCTGCGGCGACGCCGACTTCATCGCCGAGGCGCGAAGGGCCCGGAAGGTGGTGGGGGGTGGGATGCGGCAGGCGGGGGTGCTGGCGGCAGCGGGGATCGTCGCCCTGGAGAAGATGACCGACCGGCTGGGGGAGGACCACGCACGGGCAAAGCGGCTGGCGGAAGGGCTGGCCCAACTGCCAGGGGTGGGGGTCTCTCCGGTGAGCACCAACATCCTCTACTTCTGGCTCACCGACGAGACGAACGTGTCGCCAGAGGAGGTGGCGAGCAGGCTGGCAGAGCGGGGGGTGCTGGTGCTGGGGCGGGAGGACGGCCGCTTCCGGGCGGTGACCCACTACTGGATCACCGACGAGGACATCGAATACACTCTGAGGGTTATGGAGGAAGTCCTGGCCTGAAGCGATGAAACGAGGACTGTTGCCCTTCCTCCTGCGACGGCTGCTCCTCATTGCCGGGGTGGCCTTCGCCATTGTATACTTCTGCATCCTGGGCGTGCGCCTGGGGGCCAACTCCACCACTGTAGGCCGCTCACCGGGAGCCTGGAGCCTGGCCGGCCCGGCGCTGGAGGAAACGGCCGACTTCTTCCGCGACGTCTTGGCGGGCGACCTGGACCACGCCGCGCGGGAGGCGCTGGTCGAGGCGTATCCGGCCAGCGGGCGGCTGCTTGTGGTCTCCGTCGGCTTTGCAGCGGTGCTGGGCGTCGTGGCCGGAGGGCTGGCGGCGGCCTGGCGGCATTCCCCCTTCGCCCTGCCCACCCTCACGCTGACGGTCATCGGCATCTCGATCCCCAGCTTCTTCCTGGCCCTCCTCCTCCAGGTAGCCGACATCCGCTTCTACCAGCGCACCGGCATCGGCCTTTTCCCTGTCTACGGCGTCAGCCTTCACCGGACCGGGAGCCTGCTTCCCCAGGTGATAGCCCCGGCGCTGGTCCTGGCCGCCCGTCCGCTGGCCCACATCACCCGCGTCACCTTTGTCTCCCTATCCGAGGTCCTGGAGCGGGATTTCATCCGCACCGCCCGCGCCAAGGGGCTGGGTGAAGCAATGGTCTTCTGGCGACACGCCCTGCGTAACGGCGGCATCCCTATCCTCACCGCCGTCGTCGTTTCCCTCCGCTTCGGGCTGGGAAGCCTGCCCGTGGTCGAGGTCTTCTTCTCCTGGCCAGGGCTGGGACAGAGGATGCTGGAGGGGATCTTCAAGGGGGAGGTCAGAGTGGTCGCGGCTCTGGCGCTGAGTATAGGGGTCACTTTTCTGCTGATCACTCTCCTCCTGGACCTGGTCTATCGGTGGATTGACCCGCGGCTGAGGGAGGCGTAGGAAAAGCTGTTGCGACCCTCACCCCGCCTCCGCCCCTCCCCCGCGCGGCAGTGGTTGCCCTCACCCCACCCCCGCCCTTCCCCCGCGCGGCAGGGGAGGGGTGAGGGCCAAAGGACCCCCGGATGGTATGTATGAAGATGCGCCCTGCGATTTCAACTGTAGACCTGCTGGAGCGAGGCGGTTTGTGAGGAGGATTCTCTCTTATCTCCTTAACCCCCGCGCCGATCTCTCCCGGCTGGGGCGGACCGTGCCGGCGGATGAGCTTCCCGCCCGGCACATCCGGCCCCGGCACGTGCTCTTCAACATCCCGCTGCTGATGGGCGGGCTGATCGTGCTGGCGCTGTTTGTGGGGGTGCTCTTCGGACCGGCGCTGGCCCCGGAGAACCCCTACCTCCACGGCCGGCGGGTTCTGGAATATCGGGACGGCACCTTCTATCGCCCCCCCTTCCCCCCCTCCCCCGAACACCCGCTGGGCACCGACGAGCTGGGCCGCGACACGCTGAGCATGCTCCTCTACGGCACCCGCAATACCCTGGTGGCGGCCGCCTTTATCACGATGGCCCGGCTCGGACTGGGGCTGCTCCTCGGAGGGGTGGCCGGGTGGAGCGAGGGTCGGCTGGTGGACCAGATTGTGACCGGCACGGTGCAGGTCCTGGCCTCGTTGCCGATGCTCCTGGTGGCGGTGATCCTCATCTTCGCCCTGGACATCCGGCGGGGGCTTCCGGTCTTCATCATTGCCCTTTGTGCCATAGGTTGGGGAGAGATCGCCCAGTACGTCCGGGCGGAGTTCATCCGCATCAAGAAAGAGCCGTTCCTCGACAGCGGGCGGGCCATCGGGTTGACCGGGCCGGAGCTGGCGATCCGCCACATCCTGCCCAATGTGCTGCCGGCCCTCATCGTCATCACCCTTCTGGAGATGGGAGCGGTGTTGATGATCCTGGGGGAGCTGGGCTTTGTGGGGGTCTATATCGGCGGTGGCATCTCTATCCAGGTGGATGACTTCGCCCGCCGTCAGTACTTCACCGTCCCCGAATGGGGCGCGATGATGGCCGGCTCCCGCGCCTGGGCCCGCTCCCGCCCCTGGATGGTCCTCTACCCCGCGCTGGCCTTCTTTATCTCCGTTACCGGTTTCAACCTGCTGGGAGAGGGGCTGCGGCGGCTGATCGAGCGGGGGGTCTTCAACACTGCCCTGTTGCTGAGCTGGCGGGTCCTGGTGGCGGCTGGCCTGGTCACCGCTGCCAGCGTTTATGTGATCCTCACCCTGGGGCCTGCCCCCTCCTACCGGCACCTGGCCCGGCAGGTGGACGAAGCGGGGTTGATGCACCACATCGAGCAGCTCACCGCCCCCGACCTGGAGGGGCGGGGGGTGGGCACGGAGAAGGCGCGGCAGGCGGCGGACTACATCCTTTCCGAGCTGACGGCCTACGGGCTCACCACCTGGATCGAGGACGTAGAGGTCACTCTGGTCAATCCGGCGGAGCCGCCGGAGCTGACGCTGGTGGATGAGAACGGGCGGACGCTGCGTACCTTCACCCGCCTGACCGACTACGGCGAGTCGGTCGAGCGGCACGGGGGAGGCGGAGAGGTGGAGGCCCCGGTGACGCTGGTGCTCTTCCGGCCAGGCGAGGCCACCCGCCGCCCATCGCCGGAAAGCTACGCCCGCTTTAGGGGGCTGGACCTCAGGGGAAGGGTGGCGATGGTGGTGGCGGGCAACGCTCCCTTCGACTTCGACACCGAGGCGATGATCCGGGGGGCGGCGGGGGTGCTGGTCGTCTCCACCGACGCTGCCCCGCGCAACCAGATTCTTTCTGAAGGAGACCTGGAGCAGCCAGAGCTTCCGGTCTTCCGCATCGGCCTGGAGACGGCCAGCGCCATTCTGGAGGGGGACGGGCTGGATTTCGGCGCCCTCCAGGAGGAGATCGAAGCACTGGGGGACGATGGCCCGGCCTGGATGGCGCGGGAGCTGGAGGCGCGGGTGCGAATGCGGGCATCGTTTGCCCCTCCGGAGACCGTCATCCTCTACAACGTGATGGGCCTCCTGGATGGGGCGGACGCGACCCTGGCCGACGAGCTGGTGGTGGTCTCCGCTCACTACGACGGGCCGGGCATAGGTCCCGACGGTACCCTCTACCCCGGCGCCAACGAAAACGGCTCCGGCGTGGCGGTGATGCTGGAGATCGCCCGGCTGTGGCAGGAGCAGTCCTTCCAGCCAAGGCGCAGCGTCCTCTTTGCCGTCTGGGCCGGGGGGCCGCTCCAGTACTCGGGGGCCCACGCCTTCCAGGATCGGCCTGGCATCCTGGGGTCGTACCGGCTCTCCGCCGTGCTCCACCTGGACCGGCTGGGAGGTCATCAGGGGAGAGGGCTGGTGGTGCTGCCGGTATCCGGCCAGTCCAACCTGTTCAACCTGCTGGCGGCCAGCGCCAACCGGCTGGATGTGCCCGTAGCACAGGGGGGAAGGGTCCGCTGGCCCTACCAGGGGCTTCTGAAAGGACGGTATGGTACGCTCCTGGTCACCTGGGGGGACCCGGTCCCCGCGCTGGCGGCAGACGGGTTGGAGAACATTGACCTGGACCATCTCAGCCAGGCGGCGCAGGTGATCAACCTCACCCTGATCACGGCGGCGCACGAGCCGAGATACTGACGGAACACGGTAACACCTGTTGCGTGTTCCGTATTTTGTATTGTGTGTTGCGTGACCTGGGGGTGTGAAACGTCATGAGGGACCGGTTGCTGGTGGGGATTGCGGTGTCGCTGGCCGTGTCGGTGGTGGTGACCGGAGGGCTGGCATTGGCCCTGACCTTGGAGCGGCGGGGGGCGGGAGTGGAGACCGGGGCGGAGGGGGGCCGGCCGCCAATCGCTTATGTGTCGGATCAGGAGGGGGAGCCGGCGGTCTATGTGATGGAGGGGGATGGCTCTAACCCCCATCAGGTCTCGGAAGAGGGGTGGAGGGCTTTCTTCCCCTCCTGGTCGCCCGACGGCACGCGCCTGGCCTACATCACCTGGAGGTCGGAGGATGAGGATGCTGTTGTCGTGGTGGCGGCGGCAGACAGTACGGAGCGGGTCCGGGTGAGCGAAGGGATCACCTCTGTCGCCGGGCTTCCTGCTGCCTGGTCGCCCGACGGCACGCGCCTGGCCTTTGTCTCCCAGGCCTCTCCCCCTGAGGGCAGCACCCTGACGACGACGGTCCACATCGCCCGTGCCGACGGAGGCGGGGTGGAGGAGAGCCTGGAGATCGGCGGGTTTGTCGTGGACGAGATGAAGTGGTCGCCCGCTGGCGACGAGTTGCTGCTGGTCGCGGCCCCCATCGGGAAAGAGTCCGGCGTCTATCGGCTCCCCGTCGAAGGGGGGGAGATGCGGGAGGTGTGGGGCCGGGCCAGCGCTGCCGCCTGGTCGCCGGACGGGGAAGCGGTGGCGGTGGCCGTGGCGACCGGCTCCGCCTGTGTCCTCTTCATCGTCCGCGGGGAGGGAGAGATGGAGGAAGTGGCGCAGATGACCGGGAACCCGGAGGAGGTCGTCTGGTCGCCCGACGGCCAGCACATCGCCCTCGCCGCCTCCTTTCAGGTAGTGCGGGAATACGGACAGGCGCTGTTCATCCTGGACCTTGAGTCGGGGCAGATGGATGCGGTGGAGCCGGGCAGCTATATGGAGGGGGATTACTGGCTGGTCTGGCCCAACTGGTCGCCTGAGGGCGTGGGGGCGGCCTCCCGTTCGTCCCTGCTCCTCTTCACGATGGGGCCGATGCGTCGCAGGCCCAATAGCGACCTTCCTTATGCCGATCTCTGGGTGTACGACCCGGCCTCCGGGCAGTTGGAGCAACTGACATTTGAGGAGGGGTTTGAGGGGCTGGGGGTGTGGGGACGGTGAAATGCGTAAACCACCTGCTGTAAACCGCCGTGTGCTCATCCCGTTGATAATCGTCCTGGCCCTCCTGCAGGCTGCCATCCTCGTTTACCTGGGGATACTGTTGCGGCCCAGCGGGCCGGGAACGGCAGCGGAGGTGACGGCTTCCCCCCGGTTCCAGCTCCCCTCAGCGGGCACCATCGTCCCCGGGGGGGCGCGGCCGACGGCAACACCCGCGCCAGCCCCGGTCGTCCCGGAGGGGCTGATCCCTGCCGACGACCATGCGGCGCTGGCCCGTGGGTTTGACGTCGAGCAGGCCTTAGAGCATATCGCCTATCTGGCCGCCGACGCCCGCGGCGGGCGACAGCCGGGCACCCCCGGCGGCCGGGCCGCAGGTGACTACATCGCCGCCCGCTTCGCCGAATACGGCCTGGAGCCAGCCGGCCTGAACAGCACCTACTTCCAGACCTTCACCCTTCCCTACGGCCGGATCGTCGAACTGCCGACCCTTGAGGTGGTCCTCCCCACCGGGGAGGTCCTCACCCATACCTACGGCTACCGCACCGACTACCGCGCCCTCACCGGCGGCTACGTCGGCGCAGGGGCCGGGGAAGGGCGGGTGGTCTGGCTCAACCGGTGCGACCACGATGCCTTCCTCGGGCAGGACCTGGTAGGGAGGATCGTCCTCTGCCGGTACACCGGCGACTTTCAGGTCTATCGGGAAGCGGTCGAGCACCGGGTGGGAGGGCTGCTCCTGCTCGACCGGGAGCGGGAGGGGCCGATCTTCCGGCGGGGCGGCTACCGGGAGACCGCCTGGGTGCCGGAGACGATCCCCGCCTACCTGATCTCCGAACGGGTAGCGGAGGACCTGCTGGTGGGGACCGATTACACGCTGGACGATCTCAGCCTGCGCTTCACCGCCACCCCCCTCTCGGTAACCGTGCGGATGGAGGTCCGGCTGGAGGAGCTAGAGGCGGTGGAGGCCCGCAACGTGCTGGCGCTGCTGCCGGGGGCCGACCCGGAGCGGAGCGACGAGGTGGTCATCGTCGGCGCCCACTACGACCACCTGGGCCAGGAGCCGGATGGCGAGGTGATGCGCGGGGCCAACGACAACGCATCCGGTGTGGCGACGATGCTGGAGATCGCCCGGCTCTGGCACGAAGCCGGGTTCCGCCCGGCCCGCACCGTCCTCTTCGCCGCCTGGGACGGGGAGGAGCAGGGGCTGCTTGGCTCCGAATATTATGTAGAGAACCCTGTCCTTCCCCTTAGCCAGACCGTCGCCGTGCTCAATCTGGATATGGTCGGCGGCGGCGAGGCGTTGATGGTGGATGGCGAGGAGCCGGTGGCGGCTCAGTTGCTGGCCAGCGCCTCCGTTTTCGGCATCACCGCCACCCATTCGTCCATCGGCCGCAGCGACCACGCCACCTTTATCCAGGCCGGGGTCCCGGCAGCGATGCCCATCTGGTGGCCCGATGAGGTCTATCACACGCCGGACGATGCAGCGGAGGCCATCGCGGTGGAGAAGCTACAGGCCTCCGGCGTCATCGCTGCCCACACCCTGGCCGCGCTGGCCGACGGGCACGTCCAGGTGGAGCGGGCAGTGGAGCGGCTGTGGGCTGCCGTCGCTACGGGGGACCGGGGGGCGTTCCTGGCCGGGGTGGACCCCGCCGACGCCGATCTCCGGGCCGCCCAGGCTGGCTGGTTCGATAACCTCTGGTCGCGGGAGTTGACCGAACTGGTGATGGAGCCGGAGCGGATTCGGGTCGGGGAGGGGGAGGCGAGGGTGGGCCTCACGGTGGCCTACCGCTGGGCCGATGCGACCCGGCGGGAGCCTTCGGTCTCCTACGATGTCCGTTTCGTGAAACGGAATGGGGTGTGGGTCCTGGCCGACTACGAGCTGGACACCCTCTCCGGCGACCTCGTCACCGTGGCCCGCTTCCCGGATGTGCCGGTGGGGGCTGGTGAGCTGCTTTCCACCACCCAGGCGGCCTACCTGGCCCTCGCTGCGGACCTGGGGGTGGAGCCAGCTCCCGGTGTGCGCGTCATCTTCTATCCCAGCTCTGCCGCGATGCGGGCCATCGCCCGGCCGGCCGTCGGGAGGGAGAGCCGCTGGCTGGTCCCCTCGGCGAGGCGGGTTGAGATCGCCTGGGGGGAGCCGGTCACCCCAGCCCTGGCGAGCCTCCTCCTGAGCCAGATGGGCCTCCCGTCCGAAGCGGCCCCCTGGCTGCGAGAGGGGCTGGCGCTCCGCTACCGGCCCGACGCAGCGCGGGACCTCCTGCCGGCCCTTGCCGCCGCCGAGGTGGTCACCTCCTCCGAACTGCAATGGCTCTCCGCCCCGGCGTCGCCGGAGGATGAGAGCTGGCAGGCTGCTGCCTGGGGGCTTGCCGGGTACCTGCTGGAGCGCCACGGCACGGCGGGGCTGCGGGCGCTGTGCGCCGCCTGGAAGGAGACGGGCAACGCCGAAGCCGCCTTCCAGGAAGGGCTGGGGGTCTCTCCTGCCCGGTTCGAGGCCGACTGGCGAGCCGATTGGCTGGAGCCGTTGCGGGCGGACGCAGCGGCCATCAAAGCGGTCCTCGACGCCCGCGCTGGAGCGGTCCTTTCGGGCGATGGGACGGGATTCCTGGGGACCGTCACCTCAGCCGACCCGGTCCTGCGCATCGAGGAGGGGAACTGGTTTGCCGACCTGACCGATCACCCCGTCCTTTCCTACACCCTTGCCGGGGAGCTGGTGGGCTGGTCGCCCGGCGGAGGGGAGGCGACGGTGGCGCTGACTGTAAGCTCGGCCATCTCCGGCGGACAGTCCAGCCGGTTGACTTACGACGCCCGCTTCGTGCGGGAGGAGGGGGGATGGCGGTACGCAGGTGTGGCCTGGCGGCAGCTTCGGAGCGACCACTTTCTGCTGAAGTATCAGGGCGGCGACGAGGCGTGGGCGCGCCACGTCCTGGAGCTGGCGGAAACGGCCTACAGGCGGGTGACAGCCGACCTGGGGGCAACTCCTCCGCTTCCGCAGGAGATCAAGCTCTATGGGGACGGCGAGCTTTTCCGGACCTCCATCTCCCTCTCCCTGCCGGGCTGGGTCACCGGGTGGACCGAGCCGGGGGAGTCCATCAAACTATGGCTGCGGGGGGAGAGCGACCGGGCGATCCTGCAGACCCTGGCCCACGAGCTGGCCCATCAGGTGCTCTTCGCGCGGGGGCTGGAGGATCACTGGCTGCAGGAGGGTGTGGCAGCCTACGAGGGGGGGCAGGTGACGCCGATGGGGGAGCACTGGACAGCGGCCCGCTATATGCCGGTGGTCCAGGATGCCGTTCGCCGCCATCAGGAATTGCCGCTCGATTCGCTCCCCTCTTTTGAAGAACTGCCCGATGGGCAGGTCGAGCTGGCCTATGCTCAGTCCTGGTCGGTGGTCGCTTATGTGGCCGAGCGGTATGGGCAGGCGGGGCTGCGGCGGCTGATCGAGCGGGCGGTGGGCGCCGGTGACCTGGCCACAGCGCTGGAGCGAGCGCTGGGGGTGGACCCGGCGGCTTTTCAGGAAGGGTGGCGGGAGTACGCACTGAATAGCGGAGTGCCGGAAGAGCTGGTCGGGGTGGCGCAGCGGTTCGACGCTGGCCGGGCGCTGGATGATATCGCCCTGCTCTCCGGCCCCGACTGGGGGGGGCGGGAGGCAGGGACAGAGGGGGCGGACCGGGCAGCGGCCTACATCGCCGAGCAGTTTGCGGCGGCGGGACTTGAGCCGCTGGGCGACCTGCTGGCAGAAGGCAAGCGGGGGTATTTCCAGTGGTTCCCCATCTCCCACACCCAGATGCTCACTATCCCCGCCTTCGCGCTGCTGGACGGTGAGGGACAGGTGGCGCTCGCGCTCGAGTATCGGCGGGATTTCGTGGAGCGGAGCGGGGCGGGAGAAGTGGAGGGAGAGCTGGTTTGGGTGCGCGGGCGCGACCTGGAGGGGCTGCGGTTCGGGGGAGCTGTGGTCCTGGAACAGGGTGTGGATGATCCTCCGGCCCGGGCAACGGAGCTGGCCGAGCGGGGGGCAGGGGGGCTGATCGTCGTTACAGAGGAGGAATCCTCAGCCCTGGCTCTCACCCCTCTCCGGCCCGGCCTGGAAGGGGATGCGCCCATCCCCGTCTTTGTGCTGGGCAAAGAGGGGTTTGAACGGCTGCTGGCCCACGTGGGGGTGGAGTACAGCGACCTGGCCGCATCGCCGCCGGCGCTGCCGCTGGGGGTGCGGGTGCGGCTGTCGTTGCCGCGCACCCCTCTCACCACCACGCTCACTGCCAACGTGCTGGGCGTGTGGCCGGGGAGCGACCCGGGGCTTGCGGATGAGGTGCTCATCGTGGGGGCCCACTACGATCACATCGGCCGTTCGCCGGACGGGGTGCTCTTCCCTGGCGCAAACCACAACGGCTCCGGTGTGGCGGCGCTTCTGGAGATGGCGCGGGTCTGGCGGGAGGCGGGGTATCGGCCGGCCCGCACCGTGGTCTTCGCCGCCTGGGGAGCGGAGGAGGTGGGGAGCGTGGGGGTAGCCCATTACCTGGCTCATCCTGCCCTCCCTCTCACGCGGACGGTAGGGGTGGTGGCGCTGGATGGGGTGGGGGGCGGCCGGGGGTACAAGCTGCTCTTCTACGGCACCCGGGAACACGACCTGCCCCTGATCCAGCGGCTGGAGGCGGGTGCGGCGCTGCTGGATCGGCGCGTCTGGCGGCGAGGGAGCACCGGCGAGGGGTGGCATACGGCCTTCAGCGGCCAGTCCATCCCCACTGTCAAGCTCATCTGGGATGAGGCGGAGCGGGACTTCTACCTGCCCACCGACACCGCCGATCGGATCGAACCGGACCGGCTGGCATCCAGCGGGGAGGTCCTCACACTGATGGTGGCGTGGCTGGCAGGGCGATGACCCCCTTTTCCCGCAGTGCCGCGATCTCGGCGGGAGTGTACCCCAACCCGGTCAGCAGTGGAAGGGTGTGTTGCCCAAGGGCGGGGGCAGGGACAGGGGCGGGAGACGGCCCGGCCGAGAGACGGACGGGGGGAAGCAGCCCGATGTCGGTGAGCATCTCCAGCGCTTCCACAGGCGGGGAGGCCAGCGCCTCCGCCAGCGTGTACACCGGCTCACAGCAGGCATCCGTCTCCGCCAGCATCCCCGCCCACTCCTGGCGGGTGCGGCTCCGGAAGAGGGCGCGCAGAGCCTCGTAGGTGGGCTGGCCGGGGACGGCGGGCGCGTACTGCTCGCCGATCAGCTCCTCCCGGCCCACTGCCTGGCAGAAGGCGGCCCAGAATTGAGGCTCCAGCGCCGCCAGCGTCAGGTAGCCACCGTCGGCGGTTTCATAGACCTGATAGCAGACCACGCCGCCGGTCAGGTCGCTTCCGCCCCGGGCCATCGGCAGGCCGCCCCGCTGTCGGGCGACCGGCAGCGGCAGGCAGGCCAGCGCCGCTCCCAGGAAGGAGGCATCCACCCGCTGCCCCCGACCGGTTCGCTGCCGCGCCACCACGGCCAGCAGGATGCCGATCGCCGCCCAGAGCGCACCGGTCAGGTCCGCGATCTGGGTGCCGGGGATGACCGGCGGCCCGTCGCGTGGCCCCGTCAGGTCGAGAAGGCCGGCCAGGCCAATGTAGTTCAGATCATGCCCGGCCCGGTCCCGATACGGGCCTTCGGGGCCGTAGCCGGTAAGGGCGCAGTAGATCAGTCGGGGGTTGGCCCGGGCCAGCCGCTCATACCCCAGGCCCAGCCGTTCCATCACATCGGGGCGGAACCCCTCCAGAAGCACGTCGGCCGTCTCCACCAGCCGCAGGAAAACCGCTCTTCCCTCCGGGGCTTTGAGGTTCAGGGCGAGGCTCTTCTTGCCCCGGTTGAGGGCGCGGAAGAGGACGCTCACCCCTTCCTCCAGCGGCGGCACATGTCGGAGCCAGTCCCCTCCGTCGGGCGGCTCGATCCGGATCACCTCCGCCCCGAAGTCGGCCAGGATGAGGGAGCAGTAGGGGCCGGGGAGTAGACGGGAGAGGTCCAGCACGCGCAGGCCGTCCAGGGGACGGGACGTTTGTGTGTCCATATTCGTTTGCATCACACCATTGCGTCTCCGCGTCTTCACTGTCCCTTGAAGTCCGGCTTCCGTTTCTGGAAGAAGGCCATCAGCCCTTCGGCGGCGTCTCCGGTCTGGGCGACGAGGGAGAGCATCATAGCCTCCCAGTGAAGGGCGTCGCGGAAGGAGGCGTGGAGGGCCCGGTGCATCCCCAGCTTGATCGCCCCGAGCGCGACCGTGGGTCCGGCGGCCAGGCGTGCAGCCCACTCCCGGGCGGTATCCATCAGCGCGTCGTCTGGCACAGCCCGGTTGACCAGGCCCAGTTCGGCGGCCTCTGATCCGTAGATCCGCTCGCCGAAAAAGGCCAGTTCGGCCGCTTTGCGCAGACCGACCAGCCGGGGTAGCAGGAAGGTGCTGCCCATATCCAGCACCAGGCCGAGGTTGACGTAGCCCAGGCACAGGTAGGCCGACTCGGCGATCAGCACCAGGTCGCAGGCCAGAGCCAGGCTACAGCCGCCGCCCACTGCCGGTCCGTTGACCGCCGCCAGCCAGGGCTTTTCCATCTCGACGATGCGGGCCAGGACGTCGTTCATCGTCAGGATCAGCGCCCGCATCCTCATCCCGCCTGCGGCGAGGGTCTCGGCGGAGCCGGAAAGCAGGTTGGCCCCCGAGCAGAACCCCCGGCCTGCGCCGGTCAGCAGAACTGCCCGCACTTCGGGGTCGCCCGCTATCTCTTCAACAATATCCCGCAGACGGAGCGTCATCTCGTAGGTGAGGGCATTGAGGGTCTGGGGCTGGTTGAGGGTGATGGTAGCGATGGCATCGGTTTTCTCAAACAGGACAGGATCGGCTGTCATCGGTACTGCTCCTTTGTCGGAGGGCGCAGGGCTGCGGGGGGGCAGCGACTCCCGTCTCAGACCGGGATGGGCGCGATGACCTGGGAGGAGGTGAACATCCAGGCGACGATGGCGGCGTTGAGGATCGCGCCGACGTAGGGCCGGCCGGTGAGCTGATAGAGCCAGGTCGAGAGGGGGGTTGTGATCATCAGTACGCCAATGATGTGAAAGAGGTTCATCGTGAAGGAGGCGAGCATCCCTCCCGGGCCGACGAAGGGGATAGCTCCGGTCGTCAGCAGAGGCAGGTACTGTACCATCAGAAAGAGGATCAGCGGTGCGACCAGCGCCAGGGTGTTCCAGAACGACCAGGAAAGGAAGGTCCTCAGCCAGGTCTCCTTCCTGGGCCGGCGGAGTTGCCCGTGGAGGAAAAACCCCAGCAGGACGAAACCGACGAGGAGGAAGGGGAAGTACAGCAGGAACATCAGCCACCGGTAGGGAGTGAGGTCGCTGGCGAAGGGGAAGATGAAGCGAAAGTCCACGATGAAGACCTGCTCCAGGATATACTCGCAGAGATAGGCGAAGCCGAAGAGGAGCACGGCCAGGAGGGCCGCCTTGCCGATCTGGCCCCAATCCAGCGCGAATCGGTCCTGCCGATAGGAAATGCCCAGGTCGGCCAGTGTGAGCCCGCGCTCTCGGGCCTGTCGTTTGTACCACCGACGGAAGATGAGGAAACCGAACAGGTTGATCCACAGGAACCACCAGACGGTCCCATTGACCATCATCATCGGGAAGACCCTGTCAATGGGAATAACATAGACGTGAAGGCCGAAAAGGGCGAAGATCAGCGGCAGGTAGAGCCACATCAGCAGCCCGTTGACGGTGGCGTGCTTGAGGTAAGCTCGCCCGGAGCAGGAATAGGTCCCGGCCGCAGGCCCCTGGAGGGAGCGGAAGAACCCTGTCCGCAGCAGAATAAGCGCCAGCGGCAGCAGGCTGGCGAAGCAGGCTGCCATAGCCACCAGCGTGGCCCACTCCTTGATCGGCCAGATCTGGCGGGCAGGGTCAATCCAGTATTGTTCGTCGGGCTGGAGGGCGCTCTTCATCCATTGCAGAGCCTCGGCGATGGCGATCCGGCTGTGGGATTCCAGGATGTGGATGGTCCTGGGCACGAAGACCTGCCGTGCGGTCCCCTGGGCAAAGTCCCCGTAGGTCACTCCGATCTGGGGGTTCTGGACGGGGATCGCGCTGCGCGTCTGAGGGCTGCTCATCCATTCTGCCGCGATGTCGTTGACACCGGTCATCCGTTTCCGGTACTCGTCGTACTGGCCGATGATCATCAGCATGTTCTTCGGCATCGTCGGCGAGGCGTCGGTGGTGTAGGCGAAGCCGGAGATCACCAGCGCCCGAACCGTGGGATCCCCCAGGGCGATGGTGTAGGCCATCTCTGCGCCCAGGCTATGGCCCATCAAGCCCACCCGGTTGGGATCCACAAAGGGCAGGGCCTTCAGGTACGCCAGCGACGTGCGGCCGCCGTAGGTCTTGTCGAAGTCGGGGTCGGCGGGGTCATTGGGGATGCCGGAGTTGCCCCGTCCGATGGCGTCAATGTTGAGGACGACGAAGCCTCTCCGCGCCAGCTCGATGCAGTAGGCATCGCTGGTCTCCCGGTTGTTCTGATAGCCGTGGATGTAGACGATCCCCGGCATCGGGTTGGAAGGTGTGGCGTCGTTGGGTCGGAGCAGTTTGGCGCGGACGAGGATGCCGTTGTAGTTGGGGTAGGTGACGTTGGAGACCTCGACCCGGCCAAAATCCCTCTGCACCAGCCAGGCAAGCGCCACCGCGCCGATCAGCAAGACCAGGCAGAGGACAAAGGCCAGGACAACCCTGCTGGACTGCCTGGCGGTGAAAAGTTCTGCTGTGTTCATAGGTATCCTCCTTAACTTACTTGCTGAGGCCATCCGGGTCTTTCACAACCCTCCAGGCCGTTCAGGATCGCTGCTGCCTCCTCCACCATCCCCCGGATTACGTCGGCCACGGGTTTGATCTCCCGTATGAGGCCGATGGACTGGCTGCAGGCCAGGACCCCGGCGTTTACATCGCCTCCCTCAAACATCCGTTTCGTCTGTGTTCCGGCGACGATGGAGAGGACCTCCCACATCTCCGCCCCCCGGCCCTCCAGCTCGGCTACCTTCTGGGCGGCTTCGTTCTTCCAGGCGCGGAGGGTGTTGTGAAGGGAACCGAGGATGGGGAGGGTGTCCAGTTCGGTGGCCTCGGCCAGCGCCCGCTTGAGGTTGGGGTGGATGGGGCATTCCTCCGTGAGCAGGAGGCGGGTGCCGATGGTGACCCCCTCGGCTCCCAGGACCAGCGCAGCCAGCAGCCCCCGCCCATCGGCGATGCCGCCGGCGGCCAGCACCGGGATGTCCAGCGCGTCGGCGGCGATAGGGATCAGGATCAGCGTGCTCAACCCCAGCTCGCCGATATGGCCTCCGCCCTCGCTGCCGAAGACCGTCACCGCATCCACCCCTGCCCGCTGGGCGCTGAGGGCGTGGCGGATGCTGACACACTTGTGCATCGTGACCACCCCGCCCTCCTTCAGCCGGGCCAGCAGCTCCTCCGGCGGGCGGTGGCCGCTGGTCTCCACCACCGGCACCCCCTCCTCCAGGATCACTTCGACGTAGAGGTTGTTGTCTATGGGGCGCAGGGCCGGGAAGAGGCTCAGGTTGACGCCGAAGGGCTTGTCGGTAAGCTCCTTGCAGCGGCGGACGGCCTGGCGGAACTCCTCCTGGGAGGGGAACATCGCCGAGGCCATCATCCCCAGCGCGCCGGCATTGGAGATGGCGGCGACGAATTCCGGCCCGGAGATGTGCATCATGCAGCCGCCGACGATCGGGTACCGGGTCCCCAGCAGTTTTGTGACACGGGTCTGGAACATAGCAGGCTCCTCAACAAGGACAGGACTTACGCAGTTCAATCTTTTCTCACCACAGAGACACAGAGGACACAGAGTTCTACAGAAGATTCGGCGGTTTCCCGGGGTTTCTCCGCACCCTCTGTGCCTCTGTAGTTATTCACCTGTCGCAAGTGCGTAACTCCTGAAGGATATGGGAGGCGGATGTTTCGGGCTTCAGGGCAGTCGGATCCTCAGATCCTCCAGCGGGTAGCTGACACAGGCATGGATGTAGCCATACAGCCGGTCCGCCTCGCGCGGGGTGGCATGGGCGGGGCTGAAGACGCGGCCGGAGAGGAGGCGGAGTCGGCAGGCGCTGCACGCTCCGGAGCGGCAGAGGGCCGGCACAAGGAAGCCGTATCGCTCCAGCGTGTTCAACAGCGGCTCGCCAGCCATAGCGCGGACGGTGCCCCGACCAACCACCTCCACCTCAAAGAGGGTGTCCGCGGCCAGCCCCTCCGGCCAGCCCGGCTCTTTCGTCACGTCGTCGGGGGGGCCATATAGCTCCCGTCGGATTCGGTGGGGCGGCACCCCCAGCCTCTCCAGGGCGGTCGTGCAGAAATCGTACATCACGGCAGGACCACAGATGTAGAAGGTCTTGCCCCTCACATCCCCCACCTGCTCCCGGATCCGATCGGCGTCCAGAAAGCCGGTGAGGCCCTCATATCCCGGCGGTGGCTCGGAGATGACCAGGGTGTAGCGAAAGTTGGGGTGGCGGGCGGCCAGTTCGGCCAGCTCTTCGCCGTAGATGACGTCGTCGGGGGAGCGGCTGCCATAGAGGAGATGGATCTGAAGAGGCCGGTTGTTGTGGAGTGCGTCGCGGATGATGCTCATAAACGGCGTGATGCCGCTTCCTCCGGCCAGGAAGACCAGGTCGTTCCCGTCTATGAGAGGCTCGTGGTAGAAGTGGCCAGCGGGGCCGGAGGACTCCAGTTCGTCGCCTGCCTCGATCTGGCTGAGCAGGTAGGGAGCGACGAAGCCGCCCGGTTTATCCCGCACCGTCAGTTCCAGGTAGGGGCTGCCCGGTCGTGAGGCGATGCTGTAGGGCCGGCTGGTCAGCACCCCGTCCACGTCCACAAAGAGGTTGACATACTGCCCGGGACGGAAGGGGGGAAGCGGGCCATCGGTCCGCTCCAGACGAAAGGTCTTGCTGGTGGGGGTCTGCTGCACCACCTCGACCACCCGCAGCCGCATCCTCTGGGGGTGGATGCGGGAGACAATACGGTGGACCGTATCCCGGTCCCGGGTGTAGTCAAAGCCATGGCCCGGCTGGCGGAGCCGACGCCGCTCCCGGGCGACCCGCAGGTACGCAAAGACATCTTGCAGCCAGTAGAGGAACTCCGGCGCCATTATGCCCCCTCCCGTTCCTTTTTAATCCGGTGCAGGATCGCGCCAGCGGCCATCTGGCCGGACATCACACACGGCTCGAAGCCGCCGCCCGGCCGGGTCCAGGCGCCGACGAAGTACAGCCCTTCCACCGGCCCACGGTGGCCCATCCGCCATACCATATTGTCGCGGGGGGGTTGATTGAAGCCGTAAATGCTTCCCCCCATCGTCCCGGCGTAGCGCATATTGGTAATGGGGGTGGAGACCTCCACAACTTCGGCGTGCTCCCGCAGGCCCGGCGCGACCCGCTCCGCCAGCTGGATCATCGCCTCGGCGACCCGGTTTTTGGTCTCCACATAGGCCTCGGGGGGTACATCGTACCAGGGCTGGCCGTAGGAGAGGGCAGTCAGCACGACAACAGAGGTGCCCGGCGGGGAGACCTCCGGGTAGACGATGTTGTAGCAGGTGAGGGCGATGGCGGGCACCGGCCCGAGGGCCTGCATCGCTTCGTAGTGACGGTCGAAATCGGGGTCGCTGTTGATGAAGATTTCGTGCTCGGCAAGGCCCAGCGCCTCCGGCGAGCGGGCCACGCCCAGGTAGACGTTGACGGTGGAGGGGGCGATCTCGCTGGATTGGAGGTTCGCGAAGAAAGAAGAGGGCACTTTATCCACCCCGATCAGGTCCCGACAGGTGGTGATGGGGTCGGCATTGGAGACGACCCAGTTGGTCTGGACCTCCTCCCCCTCTTCGGTGACCACGCCGACGACACGGCCGTTCTCGGTGAGGATGCGACGGACAGGGCAGTTGAAGCGGCTCTCTCCGCCAAGCTCTTCGAAGGTGGCAAGGAAGGCGTTGGATAAGGCCTGGGAGCGGCCTCTGGGGAAGGCAGCCCCTCGCAGCACGTAAGCGGCAAGGGTGACAGCAAAGTACAGGAAGGAGATGCGGGAGGGGGGCAGGCCCACATACCCCCAGTACTGGGAGATCACTGCCCGCGCCAGCGGATCGCGCACGTCCCGGTTCAGCACCTGCCCCCAGGTGGTGGGCAGGTAGCGGAAGAGGTGGGGGAAGCGGAAGGGCATTGTAAGGGGGTGAACCGCTCCCCGCTGGCGGACCACACGGCCGAAGTCCTGGCCCAGGTCGAAGACCCGCTTCAGGAAGCGGCGGATCCCCCGGGCCTCGTGGGGGAAGGTCTCACAGAGCCGGGCCTCGAAAGGCTCGCGCCCCATCGGCAGCGTCACATCCAGGTTGGGGAAGACGGAGCGATAGAGGTGGGGCACGGTGAGGAACTCCACCCTGTCGGCGACGCCCAGGTATTCCAGGTACCGGTAGAGGCCTCCCCTCCGCTCCGGCGGACCGATGCCGGAGAGTTCGTGCAGGGCGACCTCGAACTCGTACCGGCCGCGGACGAAGCTGGTGGCGTACCCGCCGGGGATGTTGTGTCGCTCCAGAAGGAGCACCCGCAGGCCGTTGCGGGCCAGCATTGTCGCCGCCGAAAGCCCTCCCAGCCCCGCGCCGACCACGACGGCGTCGTACTTCTCGGTCATACGGACCTCCGTTCTATCTCTCGCTCCCCGCTTCCTGCCTCTTGCTCCTCGCCTCTTCCCTTTCCTCCTCCCTCAGCATCCGGCGCAGCACTTTGCCGATGATGGACTTGGGGAGTTCGTCGCGGAATTCGACGATGCGCGGCACCCGGTAGGCTGCCATCCGTTCCCGGCAGAAGGCGATGATTTCCTCCTCTGTGGCCGTCTCCCCTTCCTTCAGGACGATGTACGCCTTCACCGTCTCCCCACGGGTCATGTCCGGCACACCGACGATCGCCGCCTCCTTGACCTTGGGGTGCTCGTACAGCACCGCTTCCACCTCGGCGGGGTAGACGTTGTAGCCGCCGCAGATGATCAGGTCCTTCTTGCGGTCCACAATGTGGAAATAGCCGTCTTCGTCCATATAGCCCAGGTCGCCGGAGAAGAACCATCCCGGCTGGCCGTCGGGGCCGGTGCGGAGAGCGTTGGCCGTCTCAGTGGGCATCTTCCAATACCCCTTCATCACCTGGGGGCCTTTGATAATGATCTCGCCGATTTCCCCCTGGGGCAGTTCCTGCTCGCCTGTCTCCACGTCTACGATCTTCAGGTCGGTATCTGGCAGCGGTACGCCAATGGAGCGAGGGCGGGGATGGCCGATGGGGTCCATTGTGGCTGCCGGGCCGGTCTCAGTGAGGCCGTAGGCTTCGACCATTATGCCGCCGGTGACCGCTTCGAACTGTTGCTGCACCTCTGGGGGGAGGGGGGCGGCGGCGCTGACGGCAAAGCGGAGGGAGCTCAGATCGAACTGGTCCCGCCGGGGGTGGTTGAGGAATCCCACAAACATCGTCGGCACGCCGGGGTAGTAGGTGACCCGGTAGGTCTGGATGGAGGTGAGGACGTGGACCATATCGCGGGGGTTGGGGATCACGACGATGGTCAGCGCGTTGGCGATGGGAGTGTTCATCCCCACTGTCAGGCCGTAGGAGTGGAAGTAGGGCATCACTGCCAGGATCACATCCTCCGCCTCTTTGCTCCTGGCCCAGATGTTGAGGGTGTAGGCGTTGGAGACCAGGTTGCGATGGGTGAGCTGGGCCCCCTTCGGGATGCCGGTAGTGCCACCGGTGTAGATCAGCGTGGCGACCTCTTCCGGGTTGATCTCCACCGGTTCGGGGGAGGCGGGGGCCTTCCGGAGGACATCCTGGAACCAGTAGGTGTTCGGGTCGGCAGAGATGTCCACCCTGTGGCCCTCCTTCTTCTCTTTGGTCAGGGTGAAAAGAAACCTGAGCAGGGGAGGGAAGTATTCTTTGATGTTGGTGACGATCACCCGTCTGAGCGGGGTTTCGGCGCGGATGGATTTGATTCGCTCATAGAGGCTGCTCATCACCACAAAGGTTTCCGCACCGGAATCCTCCACCAGATGTCTGACCTCCCGGGCCACATAGAGGGGGTTGCAGCAGACGACGATGCCGCCGATGCGCCAGGTGGCGTAGGCAGCGATGATGAACTGGGGGCAATTGGGCAGCATGATCGCCACGCGGTCGCCTTTGCCGACGCCCATCCGTTGCAGGCCTGCGGCAAAGCGGTTCACCGCTTCGTCCAGTTGACGGTAGGTCAGTCTGGCATCCATCAGCCGGGAGCCGACCATCGCCCCGAAGATGGTGGCCGTATGATTGGGGTGTTTGGCTGCCGAGTGGGTCAGGAAGCGGTCGAGCGGGATGGGAGGATAGTCAAGCGTCGGCGGCACCCATTCATCGTAATGCTTCAGCCAGGGCCTTTCCATTTGATCCTCCCTCCTTTCCTTGTAGAAAAGCTTTCCAGCTATGAAGCGCCCGGAAGCCAGATGGTCTCAAAGGAGAGACCCGCGTTCCCCGTATTTATGGGGAGAGTTTCTGATCACAGGAACTCCACCTGGTGGACGGGTTCCCGTCGCCGGATCGCCTGAGCCACCTCCCGGCGGGCAGCCTCGTCCCGGATCGGTTCGACCCGGCTGACGGGGCGGCCCTGCCCGTCGGCATATACTTTCCACTCCAGCACGAATCCCGGCACCAGGGCGTAGCCGTACCCGCCGATCCCGCAGCAGGAAGTATTGAAGACGACGTGGCCCATCAGGTACAGCACCTCCCGGCCCCGGAACGGCAGCCGCTCTTCTTTGACGAGGACATATTCCCCGCCGATGGCCGTCACGGGCTGGTTCAGCTTCGGATGAGCGTACTCCATCTGCAAGCCGTTCCTTACGCACTACGGAATACGCAATATGTAGCACGAAATCCGTATTCCGTGTTCCGTCTCTTACTCCCCATACCTGCCCACAATGGCAATGCTGCAGATGTTCATATACGGCATTCCCCCCAGGTTGTGGGTGAGGCCATAGCGGGGGTTCGGGATCTGCCGCTCGCCGGCCCGGCCCTGCAGTTGCAGGTACATTTCATAGAGCATCCGCAGGCCGGAGGCGCCGATGGGATGACCGAAGCACTTAAGGCCCCCATCGGGCTGACAGGGGATCTTCCCGTCCAGGTCGAAGAAGCCGTCCAGCACGTCCCTGATCGCCTGTCCCCGCTCGGAGATGTGGAGGTCCTCCATTGTCACCAGCTCGGTGATGGAGAAACAGTCGTGGACCTCCATCATGCTGATCTCTTCCCGCGGGTTGGTGATGCCCGCCTCCTTGTAGGCCTCGGTGCTACATTTGGAGGTGGTGACGAAGTGGGTTCCGTCCCAGGCGTTGTAGCCCATCTCCTCCCCGCTGGAAAGGGCCAGCTGGAGGGCCTTGACGGTGACGAAGTCCTTTTTGCCCAGGCCGCGGGCCACGTCCGGCGTGGCGACGATGGCGCAGGCGGCCCCATCGCTCACCCCACAGCAATCGAACAGCCCCAGCGGGTAGGCGACGATGGGGGCGGACAGCGCCTGCTCGATAGTGATCTCCTGCCGCAGATGGGCCTTGGGGTTGCGGGCCCCGTTGGCGTGGCTCTTGGCGGAGATGTGGGCCAGCGCCCGCCGCAGCTCTTCCATAGGGATGCTGTATCGGGCGGCGTAGGCGGTAGCCAGCTGGGCAAAGGCCCCCGGCGCGGTGACGTTGGGCATCCACTGCCAGGTGAGGGTGCCGGCGCTGGCCCCCCAGTTGGGAAGCCCTCCGTAGCCGATGTCCTTGAGCTTCTCCACCCCCAGGGCCAGGGCGATGTCGCAGGCGCCGGAGGCGACGGCGTAGACGGCTCCACGGAAGGCCTCGGTGCCGGTAGCGCAGTAGTTCTCGACGCGGGTGACGGGGATCCTGGGCAGCCGCAGGGTCAGCGAAAGGGGAAGGGCGCTTTTGCCAAAGCTGATCTCCTCAAAGCATGTACCCAGCCAGGCAGCCTGGATCTCGGTCCGCTCAACCCCTGCGTCCTTCAGCGCCTCCTCGAACGCCTCGACCATCAACTCCTCGGCCCCCACGTCCCACCGCTCACCGAACCGGGTGCAGCCCATCCCGATAATCGCCACCTTGTCGCGAATTCCTGTGGCCATGCTTGCTCCTCCTTTGGCGTCTCACAACCCAAACAGCTTCTGCACCAACTGCGACTTCATCAGGTCGCCCTCGATCTTCAGCTTGCCGGTGGAAAAGGCCTGCATAGCGGGCAGTTTCCCTGCGACCAGCGCCAGGAAGTCCGCCTCGGCCATTTTCAGGGTGGTCGTGGGCCGTTCGTGCACCCCTTCCTGCACGGTGCAGGTCTGGTCTTTGACGACAACAAACCAATCCCCGCCGCCCGGGCCGGAGATGGAGAACTGGAACACCACATCCACTCCGGCGGCCTTGTCTGCCCGGAACCGCTCCGCCAATCCCGCAAACACTTCCCTCACCGTGCCGCCGCGTTCCTGCGTCTCCTCCTCACCGCGTCCCCGCGTCTCCCCTTCCGCCCGTCTCTCCGCCGTCAGCATCGCCATCAGCGCCGCGTTCGCATCGGGATACTCCCGTGCCCCTCTGAGGCTGTCGATCTCAGCCCAGTGCCGGTGGATCTCCTCGACGGTGGGAGGTTCCTGCTGGCTGAGCAGAACGCCCGGAGGGGCCACCACCGCCGCGCGGCTGAAAAAGCCCCCTCCGGCATTGATCACCAGCCCGGTGTCGGTGCACTGTTCGGAGCAGAGGTAGAGGGCGAGTGGGGAGACGAAGTCTGGGGTGAGGCGGTCGTGGAGGTCGGGTGGGAGGATATCCTGGGTGAGGCGGGTGGCGGCGATGGGGGCGATGGTGTTGATCTTGATGTTGTATCTGGCTCC
>JBDOIF010000135.1:0-2635 GCA_041082215.1 Anaerolineae bacterium | reverse complement strand
CTGGGTGGAGCCGCCGGAGCCGTCGGGAGCGACGCCGGGGTCGTTGACGACGACTTTGGCGCCGCGCTTGGCCAGCTCCAGTGCGTAGGCCCGTCCCAGGCCGCGTCCGGCGCCCGTCACCACCGCCACCCGACCATCAAAGCGGATCTCCCTCTCGGCACGCTTCCCCGCCTCCACAACGGGCGCCGCCTTCCAGAAATACCCCACAAACCCGCGCTCCTCGTCCACGTGGTGCCGCCGGAAGACCATCCGCACCGGCATCCCCACCCGCACCTCCTCCAGTTCGCAGTCGGTGAAGTCGGCCATCATCCGGCCGCCCCCCTCGAACTGGACCATTCCATAGATGGCGGGCGGGTCCACAGAGACGGCCAGCATGTCGCCGGTGAAGGACCTGACCACAGCGGGCCGGTCGGCGAACTCGTAGTCCTCCTGGGTGTGCACCGCGCCACAGTCGGGGTTGGCACAGATGTCCATCCTGGGGAACTGGGGCGTGCCGCAGACAGTGCACCGACCGCCGACCAGCCCCAGGATCATCTTCCGCTTCCGCCAGAGGGTGGTCATGGCCGTCTGCTTTGGAGCCTCGGCCCGGATCCCTTCTTCGGTGACGATCAGGTCGCGGAACTTGAGGAACTTGAGGTAGTTGTCGGTGCTCTTCTTGTTCGCCAGCGAGCCACGGATGCCGGTCCGTGGGGGCAGGTCCCGGATGGCTTCGGTAACCTCGAAGAGGAGAGCGTCGCAGCCCTGGCCGAAGCCGGCCACCAGGATCCGCTCGCCGGGCTGGGCCGTCTCCAGGGCGTGGACCAGCAGGACCAGCGGGTGAGCGGTTCCGGTCTCGCCGCAGAGTTCGTGGAGGTTGTCCATGATCTGTTCGGGTTTGGCCCCCAGCTCCCGGCCGATGCGGCCGTGTTGCCGTTTGATGAAGCAGGGGTAGGCCAGTTTGTCCACTTCTTCGATGGAGAGGTTCAGTTTCTTCAGGAGCCCCTGGATGGCTTCGGGGAGGATCCGGGCATACCCTTCATCCCGCACCCAGCGCTCCTCCCAGGCGTAATCGAAGCGGCGGAGCGCGCCCCGGTAGTGGCTCACGAAGTCGCAGGAGACGGAGTGGGCGCCCTTGAACCCGGCGATCACGTCCCCATCCCCCACCAGCAGGGCGGCGGCCCCGTCGCCGAACCACATCTCGTAGAAGGAGCCAGCCTTTGCCTCCCGCCGGTCTGATGCAGCCACCAGCACCCGCTTCCGTGCTCCGCCCTGCACCGCTTCCAGCGCGGCGACCAGCGCCGTGGTCCCTGCCCGCTGCGTCGAGGTGAAATCGGCGGCGAGGAGGTCCTCGCGCAGGTTGAGGGCGGTGGCGACGATGCCGGCGTTGAGCCGGTCGGCGAAGGGGAGGGTTGTGGAGGCCAGGTAGAGGCCGTCCACCTCCTGCCTTTCGGTCCCCGTCAGGCAATCGCGTGCCGCGGCCACCGCCATGGTGAGGCTATCTTCGTCCCAGTTGCAGAAGGACCGCTCCCCCTGGGCGACGGTGATGATCGCCGGAGCCAGCCAGCCGATGTTCTGCACGATACTGGCCCGGCTGAGCCGGAGCCGGGGGATGTAGCCGCCGTAGGAGATAATGCCGATCATGGTCTCCTCCCGTTGCACGTTATACGTCATACGTCATACGTCATACGTCATACGTCAGGCATCAGGCGTCAGGGAGAGGGATATGGTGGAGTAGGGCGGTGAGCGAGGTTTCCAGCTCGCTATGAGTCTTGTCTATTTCTGCCTGGTCGGCACACGGCCCATAGGTGGCCAGCGGCTCCCGCAGGGAGCGCCCCCGTTGTTGGGGGATCATAACCAGAATGAGCTGGATCAGCCGCGTGAGCAATTGTAGACGGTGCCGGAACACGGTCTCTCCAAGAATGTGCCGGGCCTTGAAGTACCAATCCCGACTTTCTCGGTCGGAACCAAGGGCGTATTCGTAGAAGCGGGCACGGTCCCTGCCAGTCCCTCGTGAGTATCCTTCAGCCAGATTGGCGCTGATGGATCCCAAAGCCCGGTACAACTGATCGGCCAGGCTGACCATTCGCCGGTCCTCGACCAGCCTCGCTGTGTCGTGCCATCCCAGGTCACCCAAAAACAGGGCCAGACGGTAGGCCGTTACTCTCCATAAAGAATCGGCCCTGATCTCCTCTGGGACTGTCACCAGCCACTCCTCGTAATCCACTGCTCCTCCCTCGTTGACCTTTGACGCTTGACGTTTGACGTTTGACGTTTGACGTTTGACGTTTGACGTTTGACGTTTGACGTTTCACTCCAACATGCTCATCAACGCCTCATTCGCGTTCTCGTATTCCTTCGCCCCCTCCAGCGAGAGGACCTCCTGCCAGTGGGCGGCGATCTCCTCGGGGGTGGGGGGCTTGTCGGTGCCCAGCCTGACCCCCGGCCCGCTCACCACGGCGGCCCGACCGTAGACGCCGCCCCCGGCCTGGTAGATGCGGCCGCTCACCGGGCACTGTTCGGAGCAGAGGTAGAGGGCGAGTGGGGAGACGAAGTCTGGGGTGAGGCGGTCGTGGAGGTCGGGTGGGAGGATATCCTGGGTGAGGCGGGTGGCGGCGATGGGGGCGATGGTGTTGATCTTGATGTTGTATCTGGCTCC
>JBDOIF010000119.1:0-4493 GCA_041082215.1 Anaerolineae bacterium | reverse complement strand
CCGTCCGGCACCTCCAGCCCGGCGATGAGCCGCAGCAGGGTCGTCTTGCCGCAGCCGGAGGGGCCCAGGAGGCAGAGGATCTCCCCCTCCTCGACGGAGAAACTGACGTCGGAAAGGGTCCAGCCGTCGGGGTAGGATTTGTGCAGGCGACGGATTTCCAGAAACGGCATCTTCCCATCCCTCTAACTAAGCGCTTGCGGATCACGAATACCACGAATGGGCCAGATGACACGAATGAGCGGATTTGCGCGGATTCTTCGAGACGATTATACTTCAAAACGGTACGTGAAGAAACCGCGCAAGCTCCGCCACCTGAAACAACTTTAGGAGGGGGCTCGATGGCAGAGAAAAGCAAACCGCGCTGGATCACCCCGCTCATCTTCAACGACCAGCCGCTGCGGCCCGAAGAGCCTTCTTACTTCCAGTTTGACAGCTACGCCCGCACCTTCGCCCGCATCATCGCCGCCAGGCATACCTGCACTCCCCTCACCATCGGCATCCACGGAGAGTGGGGATCGGGCAAGACGACGCTGATGCGGGCGATGCGGGCCTATCTGGACCAGACGACCGACCGCAAGAAGCGGCCTGGATTCATCGCAGAAGGGGAGAAGTGGCCTGACGATGAGCAGTTCCGTCCCGTACGCACTGTCTGGTTCAACGCCTGGAAGTACAGCCGGGAGGAGGCTCTCTTCGTCGCCCTGGTGGAGGAAGTGCTCCGGGAGATGCGGCGGGATGGAACCATCACCAGACTCTACGCTGCCCTCTCCGATCCCAAGCAAACGCAACTCCGGGTTCCCGAGGCCGTCCTCAGTACCCTCTCCCAGGTCTTCTCCCTGGGCAAGATTGACTTGGACCTGACCCGCTTTGAGGCCGAATCCCGCTTCAGGGCCAACCTGGCTTTCCTGGACGAGTTCTTGGAGGTCTTCGACCGGCTGGTGGGCTGGTGGCTCTACCGGGACGATGCACCCGACCGATGCATTGACGACCGCCGCGGCGTGCTGACCATCTTTATAGACGACCTGGACCGCTGCCTGCCGGAAAAGACGGTCCAGGTGCTGGAGGCGATCAAACTGATGATGGACAGGCCCGGCACGGTCTTCGTGATCGGAGCCTCGCGGAAGGTGGTGGAGGAGGCGGTGGCTGCCCACTACAGGAGTTTCGAGGGACTGCGGCGGGAGAGCCAGCGGTATCTGGATAAGATCATCCAGGTCCGGTTCGATCTGCCGCCCCTGCAGCCGGAGGGGGAGCAGAGCCTGGCTGACTTCCTGGACGGTCTCCGGGCCGGCGAACAGCGGCTGGCGGAAGCCAACCCATCGCTGGTGGAAAGCCTCAGGCTGCTGACCCGGGGGGGGGAGACCAACCCCCGCCGCATCAAGACCTTTATCAACTATGCCGAGCTACAGTGGGCGCTCCTGCTCAATTCCGGGCAGGCGGAGAGAGCGAATCGGGACCACTTCCATCTGTGGCTGGTGCTCACAGAGGCAGGCGGGGAGACGTTCCGGGCCTGGCTGGAGCAATTGCCGGAGAGGGAGCGGCCCCAGCGCATCCGGGAGGGGATCGCGTTCATAAAACGGGGGAGGGAAGCCGACGAGGGAGGACCTCCCATTGACCCCCAACTGAAGGCCATGATCGGCGAGAACCGGCGGCTGCAGGGCGTGCTGGCCCAGCTGGAGGGATTCGAGATCGGGCCGGAGGAGCTCCACCTTTACATCCACCTCACCGCCCCGCCGGTGGGGGAGGTGGAGGAGCCCACCCCGAGGCGGGTTGCGCCCCGCCTGCTGGAGCGGCAGCCGGAGTCCCCTGGCGAGTTCGTGATGGACCAGTTCGTCCGCGTCCCGGCCGGCCCCTTCCTGATGGGCAGCGCGGACGACGACCCGGACGCTTATGACAACGAGAAACCACGGCACACTTATGACATTCCCTATGAATACTGGATCGGCCGCTATCCGGTGACCAACCAGGAGTTCCGCCGTTTCGTGGAAGCAGGTGGGTACAAGGAGCGCAGATACTGGACGGAGGCTGGATGGGCAGCGAAGGAGAAGGAGCGCTGGACCGAACCTCGTTACTGGCGCGATAAGGGGTTTGATAACCCCCTGCAACCGGTGGTTGGCATCTCCTGGTACGAGGCAGTGGCCTACTGTCGCTGGCTCACGGAGCGGTTGCGGCAGCCGGTGGAGGCCGCAGGGGCGCAGCGCGCTGCGCCCCTGCCCGAGGGATGGCAGATCCGGTTACCCACCGAGGCGGAATGGGAGAAGGCGGCGCGGGGCGAATACGGCCGGAAGTACCCCTGGGGGGATGAATGGGATCCCAGGCGGTGCAACAGCGCCGAGGGCGGCCCTGGCCGCCCGACCCCGGTGGGTCAGTACTCCCCCGACGGGGACAGCCCCTACGGGGCGGCGGATATGGCCGGCAACGTGTGGGAGTGGTGCGCCACCAGGTGGGTAGGGGATTACGGGGGCTACCTGGAGAGGGAAGATAACGGCCTGGAGGGGGCGGCCCCCCGCGCGGTGCGCGGCGGCTCCTTCAACCTCGGTCGCCGCTTCGTGCGCTGCGCCTACCGCGGCGGGGACTTCCCCGACGTCTTCCTCAGGAGGCTGGGGTTTCGTCCGGTGGCGGCCCCGGTATAGCTCTGGTCTCTGGTCCCTCTGGTCGTAGCGGGTGCCGGCCGTCTGATCATACCGGAGGGGGATGGACGGGCAGGCTGTTAAATACTGCCCGCCTCAACCCCCAGGTGTCACCGTACCGGATGTGGTTGATCCATCCCTGAACGGAAGCGTCCACCTGTTCTAGCGAGACCTGGCCCGCTGCGAATGCTCGCAGCAGCCCTTTTAGCCTCCGCCGGTAGGCGATCCCCTTCCGCCGCTTTAACCGCCGGTGGGTGGGATAGACCACGAAGCCCAGGAAGGGGATGCCCTCGGTTACCGGACGAGGGTGTGCCCGTTCTTCGTGGAGCGTGAGTCGCAATTGGGCCAGCCGGGCCATCACCGCCTCCTGCCAGGCCCACAGTGTTGCCTTGTCATCGGCGAAGAGCAGGAAATCGTCTACATATCGCAGATACCCCTTGCACCGCAGTTCCCGCTTCACGAAGTGGTCGAAGGGGTCCAGGTAGCAGTTGGCCCAGAACTGGCTGGTCAGGTTGCCGATGGGCAGGCCGCGGGGGCGGAGGGCGGCGAAGAGATCGTCGCCGGGGAAGTAGACCATCTCGTACTCCTCGCTCAGCACACCAACGCCGCTCTCCAGAATGCGGCCCACCAGCCACATCACGTTGGAGTCAGCGATGACGCGGCCCAGGGTTTCCCTGAGGATGGCGTGGTCAATGGCGGGGAAAAACTGGCGCACATCACATTGGAGCACGTAACGGAAGCGGCGGGCAAACTGCTGGCACCGATCGAGTGCCCGGTGGGTGCCCTTACCCACCCGGTTGGCATAGGAATCGAAGATGAAGCGGTGCTCGAAGAGAGGTTCGATGACGTTACAGAGGGCGTGATGGACCACGCGATCCCGAAAGGGGGCAGCGGAGATGAGGCGGCGCTTGGGATCGTGGATGTAGAAGGAGTTGTAAGGGCCTGGCTGATACCGCTTCGTCGCCAGCTCCTGTTGGAGTTGGAGCAGATTAGTCTCCAGGCGGTACTCGAAGGCGGCCACGGATGGATGGCCACGCTTTCCCTTGCTGGCGCGGCGATAGGACAGGAGCAGATTATCCCACGAACAGAGTTGAGTATACATTTGCTGGGGCCAGGTGCCAGGCGCCTTCGAGGCGCCTGGCACCTCTGCGGCGTGCCCAGCCCCAGAGATGAACCCAGGGGGCAGGGCGCTTCCGTATTCGCCCGGCGGATCCCATCCCGGGGGAAGGGCCCGCCGGCCAGGGGCGGGCCGCGCCGTTTTTCTCGCCTCGGCCCGGAAGGCAGGGGCAACTCTGGTTGTTGCCCTCCCCGCCGGGCAGTTCCGGCATACCGGAAAAGCGTGGCCGCCACCGGACGAAACCCCTGATTCCTGTTGAAGTTGTCGGGGTTGTCCCTGTTGCGGTAGGCGCAGCGCACGTTGCGGCGATTGTTGTTGAAGGAGCCGCCGCGCACCGCGCGGGCCCACCCTTCCACAGCCCGGCGGCAGTTGCCGGCCCGCCCCCGCAACGGCGGCCCGATGGTTGGGCCGCGAGTTGCCTCCTATTCTTCATGGGTGACCTTCTGCCAGCCTCCGAGAAGGCGACCGATCTCCGTCACCATCTCCGCAGCATGACGGTACTGACCGGCAGAGAGCCACTCCCAGCGTGTGGCCATTCGCAGGTATAGCCGCACCCGATCCAGATAGATGTCCGCCTCCTTCAGCAGCGCGAGACGAAGCTTCCCCTGGCGGTGATTGGCCTCCTCCAGCCGCTCCAGCAGATCGAAGGCGGCATCCAGCAGCCGGCGGGTGAAGGTGAAGCGATGCGCGCGGGGGAAGTGGTTGGTCACCGGCAGAAGCCAGGTGATGAAATCGTACGTTCGGGTGAAGAT
>JBDOIF010000059.1:0-12341 GCA_041082215.1 Anaerolineae bacterium | reverse complement strand
ACCAACGGCAACCCGCAGGTCGCCCCTACGATCAAAACAGCGGAAATTCCCGACTGAGGATCCGGTCCCGCACCGTATGGACCTGAGCCAGGTATTCGTCCAGCACCGCCTGCACGTCCGCCCGGATGCTGGAGGTGAGGGAGCCGGAGACGGGGCGGACGCAGGCCGTCGCCACCAGCGGCCGGTCGAGCGGCGCGCCGATCTGGGAAAGCAGGTAGACCGTCGTTTCCTTCACCGTGGGCACCCGCTCCACGATAGCCCGTGCTGCCAGCATCGCCAGGACGTTGTAGACCTTGCCCACGTGGGAGATGGGGTTCTTGCCACAGGCCGCCTCCAGGCTGGCGGACCGGAAGGGGGTGATCAACCCGTTGACCCGGTTGCCCCGCCCCACCGCGCCGTCGTCCCCCATCTCCGCCGAGGTCCCTGTGAGGGTCAGGTAAACCGCACCCGCCTCCACGTCGTCGGCGGTGTTGACGTGAACGATGACCTTGCGGCTATCCAGCTCCGCAGCAAAGGTCTGGATCGCCTCCTGCGCAGCTCGCCGCAGCTCGACGTACTCGGCCGCGTCGTGGACCTGTCCGGCGATGAAGGGGAGAGCGACGGTAAGGACCATCTGGTCGTCGTGTCGTGCCCCCATCACCTTCACGTCCTCGCCGATGGGGAACCGGTCAATCAACTGGAAGTTGATGTACCGGGAGGTCTCGTAGACCGTCCTTTCCAGGCCGGAGCGGGGCCAGTGGCTCACGCCGAAGCTGGTGTCGTTGGCCGTGACTCGATCCACCACATAGGCCAGCTCCTCCGCCCCCCGGCCCACAAAGGAGTCAATGACCATGTGCCGATCGGGGTCCAGGTGACGCATCGTCTCCCGGATGTGCGTCCGGGCCGCTTCGATGGCGATCGTGTCCAGAGGGATCTTCTGCCCCTTGTAGGCCGGCGTTCCCCGCCCGGCGATCTGGATGCGGATGGGGCGGATCATATAGCCGCCGCCGTAACCCACCTCCACCTCTCCGGCGACCAGTTGCACCTTGTCGAAATTGTGGTGCAGGAGGGTGCCGAAGTGCTCCTGACACCAGCGGGAGTATTCCACGGAGATGCGTTCAGCGATCCCGTCGCAGAGGCTATCGGGGTGGCCGATCCCCTTCCGCTCGACGATCTCGACCGGCAGGTCCTCGATATACTGACCTGTGGCCTCCGTCACAATGATGTTCCGTCCCGTCACTTTTGCTCTCCTTTCCCCCGGCCGGACGATCCCCCACCAAAGAGCCAGCCCGCCTCGCCGCTCCAGCTATGGAAGCGGGCAAAAAAAACCCCCTCTGGAGGACAGAAGGGGCACGACAGGCGTACCACCTCTTATCTTCCAGAACCTCCGTTCTGCCGGAATTGGCACCGTGACTCGGGGCCGGTTGCTCGTCGCTGACCAGCCGCCGGTCCGGTTGCCGAGGCTTCACAGGGCCGGTCCCTCCGCCTCTCTGGATAAGAGTGCCGCCGGGGCTATGAAATTTTGCCTAATCATACCACAGAGGGGAAAGTTGTCAAGCGCTCAGCAACCCGAACCCTCTCCCTTTGTCAGATCCGCTTCACTGAAGCTATCCGGTAGCAGGGCGGCAACGGTGGTCTCCCGGTAGTTCCCCCTGACGTCGGCGATAAGGACCCGAATCCCCTCGCCGAACTCCCGCAGCGTCTGCCGGCAGGCGCCGCAGGGACTCCCACCGTTCTCGGTGACCACCGCGATCGCGACGAACTCCCTTTCCCCCTCGGAGATCGCCTTGACAACAGCCGTCCGCTCGGCACAGATGGAGAGCGGATAGACAGCGTTTTCCACATTACAGCCGGTGAAGATCCGCCCCGAGCGGCCAAGGAGGGCTGCCCCTACTCGATAACCGGAATAGGGGGCATAGGCCTGCTCCCGGGCCTCCCTTGCCCGGGCGATCAGCTCCTCACGATCGAACGCCTCCATCCGCCATCTCCTCTGCCGGTCCCCTCCGTACCCGCACCTGACGGATCCGCCGCCCGGTCACGGTCAGCACCTCAATGAGCAGGCCGTCTATGCGGAGCTGCTCCCCCACCGCGGGCACCTTCCCCAGGTCGCTATAGATCAGACCCGCCAGGGTGTCGCCTTTCTCCGTCGGCAACTGAGTCCCCAGCAGTCTGTTCACGTCGTCCAGGTCCATCCGGGCGTCGAGGATGTACTCCTCCTCACCGACCTGCTGGAAGACCGGCTCCTCGGCGTCGTATTCGTCCTGGATCTCCCCGACGATCTCCTCTAGGATGTCCTCCACCGTCACCAACCCGGCAGTCCCCCCATACTCATCCACCACGATGGCCATATGGACCCGCCGTTGTTGCATCTCCCGCAGCAGGTTGTCCACCTTCTTTGTCTCCGGCACGAAGTAGGCCGGACGGAGGATCTCCCGCAGCCCGGGCTCCGGCCCCTCGCCCCGCAGGTAAATCAACAGATCCTTGGCATAGAGCAACCCTATGATGTGGTCCACTGTCTCCTCATAGACCGGGATGCGGGAATGGCCGGCCCGGACCACTACCTCCAGTGCCTCCTGAAGAGGGGTGTCGGCCTCCAGAGCCACGATGTCAATGCGGGGGACCATGACCTCCCGCGCCAGGGTATCGCCAAACTGGAAGATGGAGTAGATCATTTCCTTTTCTTCCTCTTCGATGACCCCCTCCTCCTCCCCGGCGTCCACCAGCATGCGGATCTCCTCCTCGGTGATCAGCGAGGCGCCGCTGAAGGGAACTCCACCCAGAGAGACAGCAAGGTGGTTGCTGAGCCAGACCGTCAGGCGGACCAGCGGCCAGAGCATGATCTCCAGTCCGTTGACCGGCCAGGCCAGTCGGAGGGCCCATTTCTCCGGGTTGGCAGCGGCCAATGCCTCCGGCACCAGCCGCCCCGTGGTGGCGTTAAAGAGGGCCAATCCCCCTACCACCACAACCGCCGCCACCCCCTTCGCCCAGGGGTCTGGCAGGCCCACCTGGACCAGCGGAGCCGCGAGGGGGGCAATCAGAACCAGGGCAGCCAGAACAGCTGCCATCGTCGCCGCCAACGCCTTGGCCAGATAAAGCGTCCCCAGCAGCCGGCTGGCATCTTCAGCCAGCCGGGCAGCCAACCTGGCATAGGGAAGGCCGTCCTCCGCCATCTCCCTCAACTGGCTCCGACGCACACTGGCAAAGGCCGACCGGGCTGCGGCCAGGGTTGCATGCACCGCTACCAGCACCACAACCCCTGCCAGGCCGATCCAGTGCTCAGGTCCCATCTTCCTCCCCCGTCTCTCCGCCCCTCTCGCTCGCCTGCCTTCGGACCCGCGCTGGCACGCCGTAGACCACTGCGCCGTCCGGCACATCCCGCGTGACGACCGAGCCAGCCCCCGTCTTTGCCCCCCTGCCGACCCGGACCGGGGCGACCAGCATGGTGTCGGAACCGATGAAAGCCCCCTCTCCGATCTCGGTGCGGTGTTTCCGCTCCCCGTCGAAGTTGCAGGTGATGGTGCCGGCGCCGATGTTGGCCCCAGCCCCCACCTCGGCATCGCCCAGATAGCTGAAGTGGCCCATCTTGGCCCCCGGCCCGAGGGTGGCATTCTTGACCTCGCCGAAATTCCCCACATGGGCCCCGGCCTTCAGATAGGCCCCTCGCCGCAGGTGACTGAAGGGCCCCACATCGCTCCCCTCCTCCATCACCGCACCCTCTACCACCGAAGCCACCACCCGGCATCCGTCGCCGATGGTGCTGTCCTCAACGATGCTGTTGGGGCCGATCCGACAGTTAGAGCCGATCCGCGTCCGCCCTCGCAGCACGGTGTTCGGCCAGATCACCGTGTCCGGTCCAATGACCACCTCCGCCTCGATGTACGTCGTCGCCGGGTCCACCATCGTTACCCCTTCCTCCATCCACCGGCGGTTGATCCGCTCCCGCAGGACAGCCTCCGCTTCGGCCAGATGGACTCGGGTGTTGATCCCCAGGACCTCGCTTGGGTCCTCGACCGGGATCGCCTTCGCCGGCCGCCCCTCCGCCGCGGCCATGCCGATAAGGTCGGTGAGGTAGTACTCCCGCTTGGGCAGGCTGAGGGGGATCCGGTCCAGATGGGCCCACAGCCACTCTGCGTCGAAGCAGTAGACGCCGGCGTTCAGCTCCCGGACCTCCAGCTCTTCCGGCGTCGCCGCTGCTTCTTCGACGACGCGGACCACCGCCCTGCTTCCATCGCGGATCACCCGCCCGAAGCCGTGGGGGTCGCCGTGGACCACTGTCAACATTGTGAGGGGAGCTGATCCGGCCCGCTGGTGCTCCCACAGCCTCCGCAGCGTCTCTTCCCGCAGCAGGGGCATATCGGCGTAGAGGACCAGGACCTCCGATGCCTGCCCTTCGAGGACAGGGCGGGCCTGGAGCACGGCGTGGCCGGTGCCGAGCTGCTCAGCCTGCTCCACATAGGTTGCCGCGCTGCCCACCGCCTGCCGCACCGCTTCCGCCCCGCAGCCCACCACCAGTACCGGCGGGAGAGGGGTGAGGGCGCGGGCAACTTCGACGGTATAGAGGACCATCGGTCGTCCGGCCAGAGTGTGAAGCACCTTCGGCACCTGCGACCGCATTCGGGTTCCCTGGCCGGCGGCCAGAATCACAACGCCCAGGCTCACAGTTATGCTCCCTTTCTGATCATTGCGGCAGACCGATAAGAAAAGGCCGTCATCCGGTGCCGCCGGGCGCCGGGCACGGCCTCACGGCAAAGTTTCTCTTTTTCGCCCACCGGGCTGTCTCCAACTCCCAACCTGCCATCAGGGCCGCCATCCATTCAAACAGGCGGCGGAAAAAGCCTCAAACGCCCCTGGCAGTTGCAGCTTGACAAATTATTATTTATTATGCCAATAGCCAGGCAACCCTCCCCTCTCCCGCGCGGCGGGAGAGGGGAGGGGGCCAGGGGGTAGGGTGAGGGCCAAACCGGATGGCCGGGCTCGCAGCGCCTTTTTCCCTATCCCCTCTGCCTCCTCTGCGATTGAAAGAACCACCCGGCGGCTTTGGCCTTTGTCGGATCAACTTGGAAAGATGCAATAACCAGGGGTTGTTTTCATTATATCATCCCCTCCCTGAAGCGCAAGCCCGATCTGCGCCGGGTGTTCGAAGATTTTCACCACGGAGGCCCAGGAGTCCCTCAGAAGGTCTGGAGGTTCCCCGGCGTCTCTCCGCGTCTCCGCGTCTCCATTTCCCCGTGTCTCTATGGTCCTTCTCCTTCTCCAGCAGTTGCCGTTTGGATTAATTCGATTATAATACGGTGCAAAGAACGATGGGCGTCTGGAGCGCTTCTGCCTATATCTATACCGGCGGATTGTAGCGCCTGCGGGTCGGTCGGCGCTGCAATCCGCTATCCCCAGCCCACAGGTTGGGCTTTTTTGTTCCCCGCCACCTTTTTCTGAGGAGGAGCGACATGCGGAAACTGTCCATAGACGAGCAGGTGGCTGTCCTGATGCACGGCGCTGAGTTCGGCGATGAGCAGATCAGAGGGCATATGACCCGGGAACTTCGGGACCGGCTGGCAGAGGGCCGCCCTCTTCGGGTTTACTGCGGCTACGACCCCACTGCCCCCGATCTCCACCTGGGCCACACGGTCACGATGCGTAAACTCCGTCAGTTCCAGGAACTGGGCCACCAGGCGATCTTCGTCATCGGAACCTTTACCGCTCTCATCGGCGATCCTTCCGACCGGGATAAAGCCCGTCCCCGCCCCACGCTGGAGCAGGTGGAGGCAAATGCCCGCACCTACGTTCAACAGGCCTTCAAAATCCTTGACCCCGAGCGGACCGAGGTGCGATATAACGGGGAGTGGCTTTCCAAATTGACCTTCCGCGAGATCGTCGAGCTGGCGGCCCTCTTTACCGTCCAGCAGTTCCTGGTGCGGGACAACTTCGCCCTGCGGTACAACCGGGGCGACCCTATCTGGCTGCATGAGTTTATGTACGCGCTGATGCAGGGGTACGATGCCGTGGCATTGCAGGCCGATGTCCAGATCGGCGCCACGGAGCAGCTCTTCAACCTGCTGGCCGGCCGGAAGATCCAGGAGGCCTTCGGCCAGAAGCCCCAGATCTGCATCACCTTCCCCATCCTTGTCGGCACCGACGGGAAGATGCGCATGTCCAAGAGCATGGGCAACTACATCGGCATCAACGAGCCGCCGGAGGTGATGTACGGCAAGGTGATGTCCATCCCCGATGAGGCGATGCCCAACTATTTCGACCTGGTGACCCGCTGGAGCCCGGAGGAGATCGAACGCCTGAAGGCCGGCCTGGCCGACGGCTCGGTCCATCCCCGCGATGCCAAGATGCGGCTGGCCTGGGAGATCGTGGATATCTTCCACGGCTCGGAGGCGGCGGACGCTGCCCAGGAGCACTTCCGCACCGTCTTTCAGAAACGAGAGCTGCCGGAAGAGATGCCGGTCCGGAAGCTGAGCGGCCCGATCAATATTGTGGACCTGATCTTTGAGGCAGGCTTCAGCCGTTCCAAGAGCGATGCGCGAAGGCTGATCCAGCAGAAAGCGGTGTGGCTGGATGAGGAGCAGGTCGCCGACGTTGACCTGATGGTCGAACCTCGTGAGGCGGTTTTGCGGGTTGGCAAACGACATTTCCTGCAACTGGTGCCAGCGGCGTGAAAGGGAGCGGAAATGCCCTACCAGATCGTCAACGGCCTGCGGATATACTATCGGGTCCAGGGATATGGCCCGGCGGTGCTCCTCATCCACGGGCTGGGCTCCTGCGCTGAGGACTGGTGGCTCCAGTTCCCCGCCTTCGCCGGGCGGTACCGGGTGGTGGCGCCTGACCTGCGGGGGCACGGCCGGACCGACCGGCCAACCAGCCCCTGCACGATCCCTCAAATGGCGGAGGACGTGGCCGGCCTGATGAGGGGGCTGGGGATCGGGGCGGCCCATGTGGTTGGGCTCTCCCTCGGCGGCCTGGTGGCCCAGGCGCTGGCCGTCCACCATCCATCGCGGGTCCGTTCCCTGGTTCTGGTCAACACCTTCGCCCGGCTCCGTCCCCGGGGGTTCCGGAGCTGGTGGACCCTTCTGCGGCGGACGCTGGCGCTGTTGACCGGGGGGCTGGAAAAGCAAGCGGAAGTGGTGGCGCGGGGGATGTTTCCTCACCCCGGCCAGGAAACGGTGCGGCGGGCGGCGCTGGAGCGGCTGCGGGCCAACGACCCCGCCGCCTACTGGGCCGCGATCCAGGCGGCTGCCCGCTTCGACGGCCGAAACGACCTGGCCCGCATCCACGTACCGACCCTGGTGGTGGCCGGAGCAGAGGACACCACGGTGCATCTGGCAGCTAAGGAGGAGCTGGCAGCGGGCATCCCGGGTGCCCGGCTGGAGGTGATCCCCCGTTCCGGCCACGCCACGCCAGTTGACCGCCCGGCCGTCTTCAACCGATTGGTGCTGCGGTTCCTGGAAGAAGTGGAAAGAAGCGGCCGGTAGCCTTCCCAAATTCCCGGCTTTGGTATAAAATGAAGCCTGTGCAAAGGAACCGGGGGCACTGGCTGCGGCTGACGCTCTGGACCTTCACGACCCTGCTTGGGGTCCTTTCCGGTGTGATATTGCCGACGAGTTACCTCTATACCCACTATCTCACCCATCCCGGTTGTGCAGAGGCTGGCCTCACCCCCGCCAGCGTGGGCATCGAGAACGCGCAGGAGGTCTCCTACCCCAGCCACGACGGGCTGACCCTCCGGGCCTGGTATCTTCCCCCTCAGAACGGCGCGGTGATCATCCTCCTGCCGGGCGGGGGCGGGGCGCGGGAGGGAATGCTGCGGGAAGGGGCGATCCTGGCCCGGCACGGTTATGGCCTTCTGCTCACCGAACTCCGCTCCTGCGCCCACCCGAAGGGGGAAAGCTCCCTGGGCTACCGGGAGGCAGCCGACCTGACAGAAGCGGTGACATGGGTGCTGGCCCAGCCCGGCGTGGCCCACGTTGGGGTGCTGGGCTTCTCCCTGGGAGGGGTGACCGGTATCCTGGGGGCAGCCAGCGACCCCCGGATCGAGGCGGTGGTAGCAGAAGGGGGTTTCTACGACCTGAAAGCCGACATCCTCAACGACGGGAACGGCCCCTGGTGGGCGGTTCCTTTCTACCACGCGATCCTCTTCTTTTTCCGACTTGAGGCGGGGGTGAACGCAGGAGAGATCAGCCCCATCTCCGTCATTGACCGCATCAGCCCCCGCCCTCTATTCCTCATCTATGGGGACCGGGAGACAGCGACAACCCATCCGTGGAGGCTTCTGGGCCGGGCACGCGAGCCAAAGGAGCTCTGGATCGTCCCTGGCTGTGGCCATGGAGCGTACCTGGACGTAGCTGCCGAGGAGTGGGAACGGCGGGTGGTCGCCTTTTTCGAAGAGGCGTTGTTACAACATCATATGGAAACGCACTGAAGGAGGTGCAACACGGAGAACCGCAGTGCATAACCCTGCCAATCTGCTTACCTGCCAACCTGCCACCTGTATTTTTCCAGGAGGTCCGAGCTATGATCCGAGAAGTGGCCATCGTGGGGGTGGGGTGGAGCCCCTTCCGCTCCATCACACCCGATGTCTCGTACAAAGAAATGATATATGAAGCCGCCGTCCGCGCCTATGAGGATGCCGGCGTGGACCCCCGTCGGGATGTGGATAGCTTTGTCACTGTGGCGGAGGACTTCAACGAAGGGACCAGCATTTTCGATGAATACACGCCCGACCAGCTGGGCGGGGCGCTCCGTCCCAACCACACCATCACCGGGGACGGCATCCACGGCGTCGCGGCAGCGGTGATGCAGATCCTCACCGGTCAGTTTGACATTGTGGTGGTCGAAGCCCACAGCAAGGCCTCCAACATCCTCACCCTGCCCTATATCCTGGCCTACGCGATGGACCCCGTCTTCAACCGCCCGCTGGCCTTCCATCCTTACGCCATCGCCGGGATGGAGATGCAGCGGTACCTGGCCGAGTCGGGGACGCCGATCGAGGCCTGCGCCCAGGTGGTGGTCAAGAACCGGGCCAACGCGCTGACCAACCCCCTGGCCGGCTACGGGGCCCAGCTCACAATAGACGACGTGCTGGCCTCCGAGCCGGTGGCGGAGCCCCTCACCCGCCTGGCCTGCGCCGATCACGCCGACGGGGCGGTGGTCTTCGTGCTGGCCTCGGGGGAGGCCGCCCGAGCCCTCACCGACCGCCCCATCTGGATCCGCGGCATCGGCTGGGCCAACGACACCTTCTGGCTGGAAAGCCGCCCCTGGGGCCAGGCTGGCTACGCCTATCTGGCCGGGCAGATGGCCTATCGCACCGCCGGGATCAGAAGCCCACGCAACGAGATTGACTTCGCCGAAGTGGACGACACCTTCGCCTACAAGGAACTCCAGCACCTGGAGGCTCTGGGGCTCTGTCGGCCGGGGGAGGCGGGGATGTGGACCCTGGAGGGAGGCACTGCAATGACCGGAGAGTTCCCGGTGAACCCCTCCGGCGGTGCGCTGGGCGAGGGACATCTGCTGGACTGCACGGGATTGGCCCGTATGCTGGAGGTGGTGCTCCAGCTTCGGGGAGAGGCCGGCGACCGTCAGCTGGAAGGGGTGGAGACCGGGCTGGCCTTCGCCTGGCGCGGCGTGCCCACCACCAGCGGCGCGGCCGTGATCTTGAGCAATTAGGAGGCGGGCGATGGGACGAAATCGAGTTGCAGTTGTCGGCGCGGGGATGACCCGATTCGTCCGCCGCGCCCAGGAGACGGCCAAGGAACTGGCCTGGGAGGCCGCCAGCAAGGCGCTGGAGTCCTGCGAGCTGACGCTGGACGATATAGATGCCGTGATCGTAGACAGCGCCCCAGAGGCTTTCGACGGCGTTCATATGAAGAGCGAATACCTCTCCGATGGCGCTGGCGGCTGGGGCAAGCCCGTCATCCGTGGCTATGTCGGCGGCGGCACGGGGGTCTTCGCCCCTATCCAGGGCTGGTACCACGTCGCCAGCGGCCTCTTCGACACCGTCCTCGTCGTCGCCGAGGAGAAAATGTCCTCCTGCCAGCCCCACCCGCAAGGGGCCTTCCTGACCATCTTCGACCACACCACCGAGCGGCCGCTGGGACCGAACCTCCTGTGGATCTTCGCCCTGGAGATGAATGCCTATATGAGCCGGTACGGGTTGGACAAGCGGGACATCGCTCTGGTGTCGGTAAAGAACAAGCGGAACGCGGCCGACCACCCGGCGGCGCTGCTGGGGGATCCGAACATCACGGTGGAAGATGTGCTTAATTCGGAGGTGCTCGCCTGGCCCGTGCAGCGGCTGGATGTGAGCCCCGTCACCGATGGGGCGGTGGCGCTGGTGATGTGCGCCGAGCATGTCGCCCGCCGGGTGACCGACAAGCCGGTCTGGGTGGAGGGCGTGGGCTGGAGCCTCGACACCGCCTACTGGACCAGCCGGGACCTCTCCTACCCCACCTACGTGGAGGAGGCGGCGCGGATGGCCTATAAGATGGCCGGCATCACCGAGCCGCGCAAGCAGATCCACATCGCCGAACCCTACGACCCCTTCGACTATAAGGAACTCCACCATCTGGAGGGGCTGATGCTGTTCGACAGGGGCAAGGCGCCGGAGGCCACAGCCCTGGGCATCACCCAGCGGGATGGTGACCTGCCGGTCTGCCCCAGCGGGGGCCTTTTGGGCGTGGGCAACCCCATCGCCGCCGCTGGCCTGATGAAGGTGGCCGAGCTCTTCTGGCAGTTGCGCGGCGAGGCGGGCGCCCGCCAGGTGCCGGGCCAGCCAAAACGGGGCGTCGCCCAGGCCTGGGGCGACCTGATGCAGGTCGGCACCGTGATCGTGCTGGGGATCTAGGAGGCGGGAGATGAAGCAACACGTTTACGAGAGCATCTACCTGAGCGAAAAGGACTTTCAGGAGGGGCGCGTCCTCTTTGAAACCTGGGACCCCAATGCCCGCTACGCCTGGGACGCGGGAGTCGCCATCGGCCGGTTCCTTCAGGGACTGAAGGCAGGCCGTCTGATCGGCACCCACTGCCCCCAATGCGACCGGGTGATGGTCCCGCCGCGGATGTTCTGTGAGCACTGCTTCGTTCCCGCCGATGCGTTCGTCCCCCTTCAGGACACCGGTACAGTAGTCACCTTTTCCCTCTGCTATGTCACCTGGGACATGGAGCGCGTCGAGGAGCCCCAGATTCCCGCCGTCATCGCCATTGACGGAGCCTCGCGGGGGATGGGCATCCTCCACCTGCTGGGGGAAGTTGACCCGCAGGCGGTGAAAATCGGGATGCGGGTACAGGCGGTCTGGAAGCCAGAAGAGGAACGCGAAGGAGCCATCACCGACATCCTCTACTTCAAACCCCTCCAGTCACCCAGTCACCCAATCACCCAATCACCCAGTCCCCAGAGTAAAAGAGGTGCAAAATGAGCCTGATGTATCGAATCCAACACCTGCGGGATGCCCTGGCATGGGAAGGGGAGATCCCGATCTCCAACCGGTACACCATGGGGATAGCTGGGGAGCGGTTCTTCCGTGAGATCAAGGACAACGGCCAGCTCCTCGGCACCCGATGCCCGGAGTGCGACCTGGTGTATGTTCCGCCCCGTCTCTACTGCGAGCGGTGCTTTGCCCATCTCGAAGAATGGGTAGAGGTGCCCGGCACCGGACATGTCCACACCTACACCATCGTCCATCTCGACCTGGACGGCAACCCCCTGCCTGAACCCCGCGTCCTGGCCTTTATCCGGCTGGACGGCTCCGACGGCGGGCTGGTCCACTACCTGGGCGAGGTGGAACCGGACCAGGTCTGCATCGGGATGTGTGTGGAGCCTGTCTTTAAGGACAGGGCGGAGCGAAGGGGGAGCATCCTGGACATAGTGTACTTCCGGCCCATCTGATACGCCAGTTGCTTCTGGCCTGCTCCGACGGCCCCCTTCCTCCCACCGTTGAGTGGGATGGGGCCGCCGGTCAAATTTCGAGATGGAAAGGCGACGGCTTTAAGCCACACGATCAACGTGCTGGAAGGGGAAACGCCTGCCTGCTTACAGGTTGACTAATCCTTACTCCATATTAAAATGACAGAGCCCGTGCACACTTGCAGCAAATGAAAAACCACAAGGAGCAGCGAGTAACCAGCAACCAGTCCTCAGGGGGCGGGTAAGAATGCCTGTTCTGATCGGTACCAGCGGTTTCAGTTACGATGACTGGGTCGGCCTGGTCTATCCGTCGGACCTGCCCAGGGCGGAGTGGCTCCCATTCTACGCCCGCGAGTTCCCAACGTGCGAGCTGAACTTCACCTTCTATCGCATCCCCAGCCCCTCCACCCTGGCTCAGATAGTGGATAAAGTACCAGAAGGGTTCCTCTTTTCCGTCAAG
>JBDOIF010000036.1:0-8829 GCA_041082215.1 Anaerolineae bacterium | reverse complement strand
GACCTGCCCAGGGCGGAGTGGCTCCCATTCTACGCCCGCGAGTTCCCAACGTGCGAGCTGAACTTCACCTTCTATCGCATCCCCAGCCCCTCCACCCTGGCTCAGATAGTGGATAAAGTACCAGAAGGGTTCCTCTTTTCCGTCAAGGCCTTTCAGGGCATCACCCACGAGCGAGAGGACCCGGAACCCCTGGTCCGCCAGTTCGTGGAAGCCCTGGAGCCGCTCCGGGAGGCGGGGAAGTTCGCCTGCACATTGGTCCAGTTTCCCTATTCCTTCCACGCCAGCGAGAAGAACCGCGCCTACCTGCGCCGTCTGCGGGAGGGCTTCGGCGACCTGCCGGTAGTGGTGGAGTTCCGCAGCCGGGACTGGATCACCCGCCGCACCTTTGACGAGTTGCGGGCGCTGAACCTGGGCTTCTGTTGTGTGGACCAGCCCCGGCTGAAAGGGCTGATCCCGCCCATCGCCGTCGCCACCGGCCCTGTGGCCTACGTCCGCTTCCACGGCCGCAACGTCGCCAAATGGTGGCAGCACGAGGAGGCATGGGAGCGGTATGACTACACCTACAGCGACGAGGAGCTGATGGAGTGGGTGCCGAAGATCCGTCAACTGGATGCTGAAGCACCGCTCACCCTGGTCTACATGAACAACCACTGGCGAGGGCAGGCGGTGGGGACGGCGCGGCAGTTGAGGAGGTTGATGACGCTTGACGTTTAGCGCATCAATCGTCAAACGTCAAACGTCAGGCATCGGTCAGGAGGTTGTCCAGTGGCAACCGTGCGCGTGAAGTGGCTGGAGAAACTGCAGTTCGTAGGAATAGACGGGACGAAGCACTCAGTGGTGATGTCCGCTTCCGATGAGGAGAACGGCGTCGGAATGAGCCCCAGTCAGTTGCTGCTGGTGGCGCTGGGCGGCTGCACCGCCTACGACGTGGTTAACATCCTCTCCAAGAAGCGGCAACAGCTCACCGGCCTGGAGGTCGAAGTCGCCGGTGAACAGGAACCCGAACCACCGTGGGCTTACCGAAAGATCCACCTGACCTATCGGGTGCGGGGTCGGGGGCTGAACGAGAAGGCTGTGCAGGACGCCATCGAGCTTTCCAGGAACAAATATTGTTCAGTGGGCGCCACCCTGGCAGCAGCAGCAGAGATCACGTACAACTACACGATCGAGGAGGAGGAAAGATGAGTGTGAGGACGGTTGCCGAGCTGATGGAGATTTCCGCCCGAACCGCGCCTAAAACTGCCGGACGGGACTTCGTGGTGGTGAGGATCGTCGAGGGGGAGGAGCTGAAGCGGCTGGGAGAGGCGATGATCGCCTTTGGCGAGCGGACCGGCAAGGTCAATTTCGACCGGGATGGGCGGAACGTGCTCAACTCCGCGGCAGTGGTCCTCATCGGCATCAAGGACGCCGACACAGTGGGGCTCAACTGCGCCGCCTGCGGCAGCCAGAAGTGCATCAAGACCAACACGGTGGAGGGAGAGTTCCGCGGCCCCAACTGCGCGATGCGCATTCTGGATATGGGCATTGCCCTCGGCTCGGCGGTCAAAACGGCAGCGATGCTTAACGTGGACAACCGCATCATGTACCGGGCGGGGGTCGTGGCGCGGGAACTGGGCCTCATAGACGCCGACCTGGTGATGGGCATCCCCCTCTCCGCTACCGGTAAGTCCATCTACTTCGATCGCTAAGCGAAAAAAAGACCGCAGAGACACGGAGACACCTCTGGGTATTCCGTGTTCTTTGTGTCTCCATATAGAGGTTTATTTACTTTCACAGGAGAAAGCCTCTTGCGTATCGGCCAACTGACCGACTGCTACAAGCCGATCATCAACGGCGTGACCCACTTTATCGCCCTCCACAAGAAGACCCTGGAATCGTGGGGCCACGAGGTCTACGTCTTCACCATCGGCTACGAGGATTACCAGGACCCAGAACCCAACATTGTCCGCTCCCCGGCAGTCCCCCTCTCCGACACAGGCTACCACCTGAGCTTCCGTTACTCCTCCCGGGCCCGGCGGCTGGCAGAGCGGATGGACGTCCTCCATGCCCACCACCCCTTCCTGGCTGGCCGCCAGGCGGTCCGCATCGCCCGCAAGGCTAACATCCCCCTCGTCTTTACCAACCACACCCGGTATGACCTCTACGCCCGCTATTACCTCCCTTTTGTGCCTTCCCCCCTCTCCGAGAGCATGCTGGAAACCTACCTGCCCCATTTCGCCAACCAGTGCGACCTGGTTGTAGCCCCCTGCCACTACGTGGCGAAGCTGTTGAGGGAGATGGGGGTCGAGGCTCCCATCGAGGTCATCCCCAACGGGGTGGAGGTGGAGCGCATCGCCCACCCCCCAGCCCCCCTCACCAAGGCCGACCTGGGACTGCCGGAAGAAGCCTGTGTGGCGCTCTTCGTGGGAAGAGTGGCAGCGGAGAAGAACGTCGTGTTTCTCCTGCGGGCCTTCAGTCGGGCCGCCGACCTGGTCCCCAACCTCCACCTCGTCATCATCGGCGATGGCCCCCAGAAAGAACACCTCCAGGAGCTGGCCTCCTGGGCCGTCCTGACGGATCGGGTGCATCTGGTGGGAGCTGTGCCCTATGAAGAGATCCCCAACTGGCTGCCAATGGCAGACTTTTTCGTGACCGCTTCCGTCTCGGAGGTGCACCCCCTGTCCCTGCTGGAGGCGCTGGCCGCCGGCCTGCCCGCCCTGGGCATCACCTCTCCCGGCATCGAGGACTCCATCGAGAATGGGGACAACGGCCTGCTTAGCTCCGAGGACGTGGACGCCTTCGCCGGGCAGATGGTCCGCCTGGCGCAGGACGGCGACCTGCGGGCCCGCCTGGCCGAAGGGGCCCGCCGGAGCCGCCACCGGTTCGACATCCGCCAGACTTCGGCCCGGCTGCTGGCCTGTTATCACCGGCTTATAGAGGAGCGGAAGCGACAGAAACCCTCCAACCCCTGATTTATTTAGGGAGGCAGAATGCGCATCGGACTTCTTACCGATGGCTACAGGCCGGGAAGCAACGGCGTGATCCGCTTCATCACCCTCCACAAGCGGGCGCTGGAAGAGCTGGGCCACCAGGCCTTCGTCTTCACCTTAGGGGCTCCCGACCCAGAAGATGAGCCAGGGGTGGTCCGTTCCCCCGGCATCCCCTTCGTTAAGCCGGGCTACCACGTGGCCCCAGGCTACTCCCGCCAGGCCCGGGCCCTCCTCCGCACAATGGACGTGCTCCACCCCAACCAGCCGCTGCTCAGCGGGGGAATGGCGCTCCGCTATGGCCGACGGTATGGCCTCCCTATCCTGCTTACCTGCCACAGCCGGTACGACCTGCTGGGCACGATCCGCATCCCCTTTATGCCCCTTCCCCTCTATCGGGCGATCCTCCGCCCCATCCTCCGCCGGATCAGCGACCGCTGCGATGTGGTGACCACCCCTTCGCTAGAGGCGGCAGAGGTGATGCGAAACCTGGGGGTAAGACGGCCCATCGAGGTGGTCCCCTACGGGGTGGACCTGGAGAGATGCCGGCATCCCGCAAAGCGGCTGCGAAGGGAGGAGCTGGGCCTGCCCGCAGAGGCTCCGCTTGCCCTCTTCGTCGGGCGGATGGAACGGGAAAAGGACGTCCCTTTCCTCCTGCAGGCCCTCGCCCGACCGGAGCTGGCCCATGCCCACCTCCTGCTTGTGGGAGACGGGGTGGAGCGGCATCGGCTGGAGGCCGACGCCCATCGGATGGGGCTGGGGAGCCGGGTCCGGTTCACAGGCAACGTTCCTCCTGAGGAGATCCCGACCTACGTGGCCCTTGCCGACTTTTTCGTCACCGCCTCCCGGATCGAGATGCTCCCTGTCGCAGTCATCGAAGCGATGGCAGGCGGGCTGCCGGTCGTGGGGCTGGACGTGCCGTGGATCCGGCAGGTCGTCCGGCCGGGGGAGAACGGCCTTCTGGCCAGGCCGGAGGTGGAATCCCTGGCCCAGACCTGGGCAGAGCTGGCGGGGAACGGATCGCTCCGGGCCTGTCTCTCAGAGGGGGCGCAGGCCGCCAGCCAGCGGTATGACCTCCGGCATACCACCGCCCAGATGGTCGCTCTCTACGAGCAGATGCTGGAGAGGCGCAGGAGATGAACCGCAGCCGCGTTGGGCTGGGCCATCGGGGGGAAGCGCTGGCCGTTCAGGAGCTGGCCCGCCGGGGCTTCGAGATCGTGGCGCGGAACTGGCGCTGTGAGGCCGGCGAGGTGGACATCGTGGCCCGGAAAGGGGATGTGTGGCACTTCGTCGAGGTGCGCACCCGCCGGGGAATGGGCTACGGAACACCGGAGGAGTCTCTGACCCCCGCCAAGCAGGCCCGTATGCTCGAAGTGGCCGGGCACTATATGGCCGAGCACGGGCTGGAGGAGGTCGAATGGCGGCTGGACCTGGTGGCGGTTGAGCTGGACCGATCGGGCAGATTGGTCCGGGTCGAATTGCTGGAAAATGTGATTGGGGGAGGGTAACTGGGTGACAGGGTTACTGGTCATCGTAGGCCCCACAGCGGTAGGGAAGACGGCGCTCTCGCTGTATCTGGGGGAACGGCTGGGCGGGGAGGTCGTTTCTGCCGACTCCCGCCTCTTCTACCGGGGGATGGACATCGGCACGGCCAAGCCGACCCCCCAGGAACGGGCGCGGGTCCCCCACCACCTCATAGACATCGCCGACCCCGATGAGACGGTAGGGCTGGCCCGGTTCAGACGGATGGCCCAGGAGGTCATCGCTGCCGTTCACGGCCGGGGTCGGCTACCGATGCTGGTCGGGGGGACAGGCCAGTACGTGCGGGCCGTGGTGGAAGGGTGGAGTCCCCCCGCCGTCCCCCCCGACCCCCGGCTTCGGGCCGAGCTGGAGGCGCAGGCCCGACGGGAGGGGGCCGAAGCGCTCCACGCCCGCCTCGCCTCCCTCGACCCGGAGGCAGCGGCCCGCATCGAACCGCGCAACGTCCGCCGTGTGATCCGTGCCCTGGAGGTCTGCCTGACCACCGGCCAGCCCTTCTCCGCCCAGCAGCTCCGCCAGCCGCCGCCGTACCGGACCCTCCAGATCGGCCTCACGATGGACCGGGCCGCCCTCTATGCCCGCGCCGACGAGCGAGTGGAAAGGATGATGGAGGCGGGGTTGCTGGAGGAAGTTCGACGGCTCCTGGAAGCAGGGTACAGCTGGGAGCTGCCGGCGATGTCGGGCCTGGGCTACGTGCAGTTCCGGCCTTACTTTGAGGGGAAAGCGACACTGGAGGAGGTGGTGACGGAGATCAAGCGGGCCACCCGCCGGTTGATCCGTCACCAGTACAACTGGTTCCGCCTGAACGACCCCCACATCCGCTGGTTCGACGTCACCCGGACCCCCCCGGAGGCCATCGAAGCCTTCGTGTGGGAGTGGTTGAACGACTTCAGTTCCCCACAGCCACCGGCACGGTAAACGTAAAGGTGGTCCCTTTTCCGAGCTGGCTCTCCACCTCGATCCTTCCCCCCTGGAGTTCCACCAGGCTCTTGACGATACAAAGCCCCAGTCCGGTCCCCGGCTGTTCTCGCACCGCCGGGTTCTCGGAGCGGAAGAACTTGGTGAACAACCGGGCCTGGTCCTCCGGGGACATACCGATGCCGGTGTCGGAGACAGCGCAATGGACGTATCCCCCGTCCAGCCAGGCCCGCACGCCGATCCGCCCCCCCTCGGGGGTGTATTTGTGGGCGTTGCTGAGCAGGTTGGTGAGGATCTGCGCCAGCCGGTTGGGGTCGGCATAGACCGGCGGCAACCCCTCCGGCACCATGATGGTCAGTTCCTGGGATCGGGCCTCGATCTGGGCCTGGATGGTTCCCAGCGCGCTCTCCAGTGCGTCCTTCAGGTGTACCGCCTCCATCTCCAGCCGCAGTTGTCCCGTTTCGATGCGGGATATATCCCGCAGGTCGGAGACCAGCACCTGCATCCGCTCGACGTTGCTGAGGATGGTGCGGACGAACTCCTCCTGCTGGGGAGTGAGCGGGCCGACGACCCCCTTGGCCAGCAGGTCGGCATAGCCCCGGATGGAGGTCATCGGCGTGCGCAGCTCGTGGGAGACCACGGAGACGAATTCAGACTTGGCCAGGTTGGCCTGCTGCACCTTCTCATAAAGCCGGGCATTCTCAATAGCGACGGCGGCGTGGTCCGCCAGCCGGCCGACGAGCTGGACATGGTCCTGTCGAAACGGCCCATCGCCGTCCCCCACCAGGTCCAGCAGCCCGATCACCCGGTCTTTGGAACGGATGGGCACCAGAATCCGGCCATCCCCAACGACGACTGGCTGCTGGTTAGCCATCGCAGCCTGCAACAGATCGGGGGTCAGCGCTGTCGAAGTCTCACTTCCCATATGGGCAATCGTCTGGATCTTCCCCTCGTCGTCCAGGATGCTCAGCGTTCCTCCTCTGGCTCCTGTGGCCCGCATCGCCCACGAGAGGGTCAGATCCAGCACCCGCCCGACATCCAGGCTGGCGTTCAGCTCCTGGTCAATCCTCTGAAGGGTGGTGAGTTCCTCGACCCGGGCGGCCAGGGCCTGATCGGTCATCGTATAGAGGCGGGCGTTCTCGATCGCCACGGCGGCCTGGTTGGCAAAGGCCTTCAGGATGGGGAGGTCGGTCTCGGAAAAGACCCCCTCCCGGATCCGGTTATCCAGGTAGAGGGCACCGATCACCCGTCCCCGCACGTGGAGAGGGACGCAGATGATGGAACGTAACTGATACCCGATGACGCTCTCCTGACTGGAGAAACGGGGGTCAATCTGGGCGTTGGTGGTCAGCACCGGCTGACCTTCCTCCACGGCCTTTCGGACGACGGTGTGGCTGAGCTCCAGGTCGGATGCATCAACGTTTTGCTGGTCGAAGCTCTGGGCTGCCTGAATCTCCAGGTTCCCTTCCTCATCCAGCATCATCAGACAGCCCCGCTCCGCACCGGTGAGATGGATAAGGGAGTCCATAACCACCTGGAGGGTCTCTGAGAGGTCGAGGGAGGAGTTCAGGGCCTGGCTCATCTCATACAGGGTTGCCAGCTCCGCTCCCTGGGCCGATCCTTCTGCCATCTCCTCGACCAGTTGTTTCCATTCCTCGATCCGCTGAACCAGCACCTCGGGAGGAAGGCCAGGTTGCTGCAGGAGCGCCCGCTGGACGGCCCGCATGCTTTCCAGCAGAGCGGCTCCCAGGCTTCCCCTGATCATTCCGGCTCTGTTGCTCCCTCTCACGCCTTTTCCTCCCACAGGGCCCAGTCCCAGAACCAGTAGGCCAGCCCCTTCCAGGGACCCCATCGTTCGAAGACTGCCTCCACCTCTTCCCGGCCTACTGGCTCACCGCCGTACCACTCGCGGGAGACCAGCTTGCAGGCCCAGGTATCAATCGGCAGGTAGTCGTGTCTGCCCAGAAGCATGAGAAGGGTAGCCGCTGCGTATTCGCCCACCCCCCTCACACTGAGCAGGACTTCACGCAGTTCCTCTGCTGGTCGGTTAGAATCCTTCAATCCCTCCAGGTCCAGCTCCCCAGCGGCCACCCGTCTGGATAATTCTGCCACAAAAGGAGCGCGATACCCCAACCCCAGGTCCCGAAGCTCCTCCTCGGTCCTCGCCGCCAGTTGTTGTGGGGTAGGGAAGGCATTGCGGGAAGGATCGGTGGGCAGGGGGTCCCCAAAGTGGGAGACGAGCGCCTCCACCATGCGGATCGTCCCGTTCCAGGTAGTGTTGGTGGTCAACATCGTCTTCACCAGGTCTTCGAAGACCGTGGGGGAACGGAGCATCCGCCCCAACGCCCGATGCTCGACGTGGGCCAGCTTGGGTTCCTTCCGGGCAAGGGCGTAGAAGGGGGTCAGGTCCTCCCCCAGTCCCAGCATCCACCAGACCTTGCGGCTCACCTCCTCCCGTTCGGGGCCGTTCAGGGGGTCCCGCATCTCCACGGAGACCCCGCCCACTGCTTCCCTGATGAGAAGCTCCACCACCCGGCCGCTTGCCAGCCGCTCGACGCGCGCAAGCACCCCCGCCGATCGGTCAACGGAGAAAGGCGGGAGCCGCGCCCATCCGTGGGATTCCACGACCGCCCAAAGGGAGAAGGGCGGACAGGCCGAGAGAGTCAAACGCACGACCAGCCCCTCCTGCTCTGCCCAGAGAATACCACAAAAAAACCGGCTCGAAATTGCGATGCGGTTACGGTTTGGTTAACGCACATCCTCTCCACAGGCAAAGCCCGCTACCCAAGGTAGCGGGCTTCCTCCCCAGGTGCGGTTGCAGGCTCACGGTTCGTGGAACCGGGCTTCCAGTTTCTCCAGGAGTTCCGCTGCCTCCACCAGCTTATCCAGCGGGTTGTCGTCCCCCACGAAGTACCGGTAGTCGCAGGGCATGACATCCAGCACAGAGACCAGCTCTTCAAAGCGTTCGTGTACGGTACGCTCGCCCACTCCGTACAGCTCTGCGATCTCCCGTTGTGTGATCTGGCGCAGGTTGACCTTGCGGACGGTGTAGTCCACCGCCGCCGCCCAGGCCTCCGGCTTGCGCAGGACCAGCGGCTCACGGCCGATGGCGATGCGGAACTCCAGCCATATCTTCAGCGCAGCCCCGATCTCCTCGATCGGCAGGCGAGCCATGCTCATCCTCTCTGTGAGCACGCTCTCCACCGGGTCCAGCCCGGAGGCGAAGAGCTGCTGAAGCCGTTCGGAGACCTTCGAATCGGGTTCCAGACGCAGAAAGTCGGCCACTGCCCGCAGGGCCTGATCGAAGTCGCCGGCCCGCGAAAGCGCCTTCGCCAGGTTCAGACGGTACTCCGGCTCGTCGGGGGCGGCGCGGATCGCCGCCCGGAACTGTTCGATCGCCCGATCA
>JBDOIF010000035.1:0-1272 GCA_041082215.1 Anaerolineae bacterium | reverse complement strand
GTGAGGGAGACCGGGCCTTCGCCCGTTTCTATCCGACGGTCGCCATAGACGGCTGCGAGAAGCGGTGCGCGGCGCGGGCGACGGAGATGTACTCCGGCAAGCCTGCCGCCAGCATTGTTGTCACGGAGGTGGTGGCGGGGAACGGCCCGGGTCCGATCCGGGGCAATCGGCGGCTGAACGAGGCCGGGATGCAGGCCGCCGACCTGGTCGCCCAGGAGGTGGCCCGGCTGGTGGACGAACTCCTGGGCCGGACGGCGCGGGCAGCGGAGGAGGCCGCTGTGGAGGAACCGGCTCCGGAGGTCCCGGAGGCTGAGGAGGAGACCATCACCCTCTGCTCCTGTGGCTCCGGCATCCCGGTGCAGAAGGTGGTAGTCAACGGGCGGGCGGTCACGCTGATCGCGCTGCCGGCTATCTTTGAGCAGTTCTACCAGGTCGGCAAGCGGCCCGGCGACGGGACGACGCGGGAGCTTCTGGAGACCACCCGCATCTACAACCCCATCCCGCCGGAGGAGGAGGCCGCCTACGCCGACGCGCTGGCGCGGGAGTACGAGAAGTTCTGCCGCCAGCATATGTAGGACAACTGCAAGCAGTTGTCTTACCACAGGAGACCTATGGGCCGCACAGCCACGTACTACACCGTCGTCACCTGGAAGGGGGAGCATTGGGGCCATGTTGTCATGGGCAACGGGCCGGAAATGGACTTCTCCGCGCCGCCGGACGCCCACGGTCATCCCGGCGTTCTCACGCCGGAGGACGCCTTCGTCGCCGCCGTCAACACCTGCATCATGATGATGTTCCTCTGGGCGGCGGAGCGGTTCAAACTGGACCTTGTCTCCTACGAGTGCCGCGCCGAGGGGACCAAGTTGGTAGAACTGGACCGGACGGAAATCTTCACCCACGTGCGGCTGTGGCCGAAGATTGTGGTGCGCGCGGGAGGCGAGGACCCGGCGGCCGTGGAAAAGCGGGTGCTCCGGGCGCTGGAGGGGGCCCGCAAGTACAGTCTGGTTGCCAATTCCATCAAGTCGGAAGTCATCATAGAGCCGGAGATTATTGTAGCGCAAGATTAATCTTGCGCTACGAAACAGGAGGGAGCATATGCCGCTGAACATCAAAGTCCTGGGACCGGGCTGCGAGGCCTGTAACTGGGTGGAGCAGCAGGCCGTCGCCGCGCTGGAGGTCCTGGCCGAGGAGATACCGGACCTGGAAGCGACCATCCAGCACGTTACCGACTACGCGGAGATTACCAGATACCCGATCCTCTTCACACCGGGC
>JBDOIF010000156.1:0-19414 GCA_041082215.1 Anaerolineae bacterium | reverse complement strand
CGGCCGGACCGTCCGGCCTGGCGGGCGCTCCTGAGCGACCCGATCCGCTTCGGGATGCTCTTCCACCTGCTCTTCGTCAACCTGGTGGTGACGGTGCCGGGGGTCTGGGTAGCCGTCAATCTGGAGGCGGTGCGGGCGGGCGACCCGGCCTGGGAGCGGGCCTTCGCTGTGGGCCACTGGCATGTGCTGGCGGCGCTCTCGGCGGCCGTCGGATTCCTGCTGGTGGTGGACCGGCTGGGGGCGCGGGGGTGGCTTCGCCAGGTCGTCGGCTGGGGAGTGCTGGCGGGCTCCGTCCTGGCCTTCGCGGCCGTCCAGTTCTACCTGTTCCGCCAACCCGGCACGGCGCCCGCCCGTCCCATCCTGTTCGCCATAGACGCTGGCATCGCCCTCTTCCTGCTCGCCCTGGCTTTGTGGATTCTCACTATGAAGGCACGAAGACACGAAACACGGAATACGCAACACGGAATACGTAACACGGAGTACGTCCAATGAGCGAATATATCCAGAACTCCACCCATCGTCGGGAAATCCTGAAAGGAATCATCCGGCAATTGCACGAGGGCCGGAGCGTGGACGAGGTGAAGGCGGAGTTCGCCGCTCTGCTGCGAGAGGTCGGGCCGACGGAGATCGCCCAGATAGAGCAGGCCCTCATTGAGGAGGGCTTCCCGGAAATGGAGATCAAGCGGCTCTGCGACGTCCATGTCGCCGTCTTCCGGGAGTCGCTGGAGGCGCAGGTGCCGCCGGAAAGTTTGCCCGGCCACCCGGTGCACACCTTCCGGGCCGAGAACCGCGCCGCGGCCCAGGCCCTGGACCGTCTCCAGGAGGCGATAGAGGCCCTGAAGGCCGCGCCGACCGACCCGGACCGGCTGGCCGCGGCGCGGGAGCGGCTACGGGAACTGCGGGAGTACGAGAGGCACTATCGGCGTAAGGAGAACTTCCTCTTCCCGTACCTGGAGCGGAAGGGCTTCACCGGCCCCTCCACCGTGATGTGGGCCATCCACGACGACATCCGGGGCGGCTGGAAGGCACTGGAGGCGCTGCTGCAGGCGGGTCCGGGCAACGACCCGGAGGACTTCCGGGCCCGGATAGGCGGGGTCTTTGGGCCGATGGCGACGGCAATCCGGGAGATGTTCTTCAAGGAGGAGAACATCCTCTTTCCCACCGCGCTGCAACTGCTGACCGACAAGGACTGGCGGGCGATCAGGGCGCAGGAGCCGGAGGCAGGCTACGCCTGGGTCCAGCCGGGGGACCGCTGGCCGTCGGAGGGGGTGGTGGCGGCACCCGCGCCAGGTCCGGCGCCCGTGGAGGTCGCGCCGACCCCGCCGCCGGAGGTCCGGGCCCTGGCTTCCGTCCTGCTCCACCTGGATACAGGCACCCTGACACCGGAGGAGGTCAACCTCATCCTTAACGTGATGCCGGTAGAGATCACCTACGTGGACGCGGAGGACACCGTCCGCTATTTCAACAAGCCCCGGGAGCGGACCTTCCTGCGGCCTCCGGCGGCCCTGGGGCGCAAGGTCCAGAAGTGCCACCCGCCCGCCAGCCTGCACCGGGTCCAGCGCATCCTGGACGGCTTCCGGGCCGGTCGGCGGGACGTGGCGGAGTTCTGGATTCAGATGCAGGGGCGGTTCATCCACATCCGCTATTTCCCCCTGCGGGACGAACGGGGCGAGTACCGGGGGACCCTGGAGGTGGTGCAGGACGTCACCGACATCCGCGCGCTGGAGGGGGAGCGGCGGCTGCTGGATGATGTAGCGCAAGATTAATCTTGCGCTACAGGAGGCCCTTATGCGCATTTTAGCTATCATCACCGGTGAGTATGGCCAGCGGCACGTGGAGAACATCCGCGCCCACGCGCCGGGGGATTGGGAGATTCACGTCTGGCGGGCGCCGTCGTCCTACCCGCTCGTCATAGACTACCCGGAGGATTACCTGCCCGACGATCTGCCCCCGGCCGATCTGGTGCTGGCCTTCGGGGAGCACAAGGGGGTGGCGGAGCTGGTGCCGGAGGTGGTGAAGAGGACCGGCGCGCGGGCCGTCATCGCGCCGGTGGACCGGGAGGAGTGGCTGCCGAGAGGGCTGGCCCGTCAACTGCGCGGCTGGCTGGCCCAGATGGGGGTGGCCTGCGTCACCCCGAAGCCCCTCTGTTCCCTTACTGAGAACTCCTACAACATCCGTCGCCACCGGGTCGAGTACAACGACCCCCTCATCGCTGAGTTCGCCCGCTACTTTGGGAGGCCGGAACTGCGGATCACCGTGGACCCAAAGACCCGGACGATTGCGGAGGTGGAGGTGGTACGGGACACCGTCTGCGGGTGTGCCCGCTACGTGGCCCAGGGGCTGGTGGGGGTCTCGGTGGACGAGGCGGAGTTCCAGGCCGGGATGCTCCACCACCACTACCCCTGCCTGGCCGGGATGGGGAAGGACCCCGACTTTAACGATACCATCATGCACATCTCCGGCCATATCATGAAAGAGGGGGTGGCGGAGCAGGTGAAGCCGTACCGACGGGAGGTTTACATCATTCCCCGGTAATGCTTGTCGGGTCGTTCTTGTGCAGCGCCTCGGCCGTCTCGTCCAGCCGCTCCGGTGGGCCGATGAGGATCAGCTCATCGCCGGGCAGGAGCCGCACATCGCCGTCCGGGTTCGGGATCGTATATGTGCCCCGGCAGATCGCCAGGACAGTCACGCCGTGGCGCTGGCGCAGTTCCGTCTCCGCCAGCGTCATCCCGGCGACGGCGGCCCTGTCGGGAATCCGCAGCCGCCCCACCTGCAGGTCCGGCAACTGCAGTTCCAGTTCGGGAAAACAGACCGACTCCAGTTCGTGGGTGCGCAGGTCGTAATGGCCACGCAGTTCGTCCAGCGCCGTCTCCCGGCACAGCGGTACGCCGATGAAGTAGGACGCACGGCCAATCATGTGAGCTGCCACCGGCGACGTCAGGAAGACGAAGGCGATCGCCGCCAGGGCGCGGGCAGCGATGCCCAGCTCGCCGAAGTAGATCGCTACCGCCAGCAGGGTGGAGCCGACGCCCAGCGTGGCGACCTTCGTCGTGGCGGACATCCGGGTGTAGAGGTCGGGCATGCGCAGGATACCCACGCTCGCCACCAGGGCAAACAGCGCCCCGATCAGGACCAGAGCCCCGCTGACGACCTCCCTCACGGCCCGACCCTCCGTTCCAGATAGCGCGCGAACGCAATCGTCCCCAGGAACGACAGCAGCGCCAGGACGATCGCCACGTCCAGCAGCACCGGCAGGTCGCGGGCGATGGCGTAGACGGCGATCATCCCCATCCCCAGCGTCCCGATCAGGTCCAGCGCGACCACCCGGTCGGGCAGGGTGGGCCCCCGCACCAGGCGGACAAAGGCCAGCAACATCGCCAGGCTCATCGCCGGCAGGACAATGTACAGAATCAGGTCCGCCAGACTCACCGCATCACCTCCAGCAATCGTCGCTCAAACCCCTCCTTGATCTCCCGCCGGAACCGGTCCGGGTCCCCTCCCATATCCATCGTGTGAACGTACAGGACCTTGCGGTCAGCCGATACGTCTATGCTCAGGGAGCCGGGCGTCAGGGTGATGAGGTTGGCCAGCAGGGTGATTTCTGCGTCCGTCCGCGCGTCCAGCGGGACAGCAACGACGCCGGGCCGCAGCCGATAGCGGGGGTTGAGGACAATGTAGGCCACGTGCAGGTTCGCTTTGACGACCTCCCAGAGGAAGAACAGCAGGAACCCCAGGAACCGGCGCGCCTTGCCGAAGTAGGACGAGGGCCCCAGCACCCGCTGGGCCAGCCAGAGGACCCCGTAGCCCAGGGCGAAGCCGAAGGCGAAGTTGACCGTGTTGAACCGCCCCGTCAGCGCAACCCAGGCCAGAGCCAGCAGAAGGTTAAGCAGAAACGCGCTCATATACTCCTCCGACCACGTAGCGCAGGCTGTTCGCCTGCGTCCGGCAGGCCTGACGGCTCCTGTTACACCGTAGCACAGGCTGTTCGCCTGTTTCCGCAGGCCTGGCGGCCTGCGCTACGCTTGCGCCGTCACCTCATCAACTGCTCCGCCGCCCGCAGGCTCAGGGTGAGGAGCGGGCCGGCAGCCAGGCCGAGGACGACCGTCAGCGCGGCCAGCAGCCCCAGCGGCAGCCAGAGAACGGTAGGGCAACTGCTCGCAGTTGCCTTACCTTCTTCTGGCAATGGCTTCCAGAAGGCTTCGTTCCAGATTTTGGTCATATAGAAGAGGGTCAGCAGGCTCACCCCCAGGGTGACGGCGACGATAGCGAACTCTCCAGCCTCCAGCCCGGCCCGGACCAGCGCCAGTTTGGCGAAGAAGCCGGAAAGCGGCGGGAGTCCCGCCAGGGAGAGGGCCGGGAGCAGGAAGAGGACAGTCAGAACCGGTTGCGTTCGATACAGGCCGCCCAGTTTCTTCAGGTCATAAGTCCCCTGCATCCGGTGGACAATGCCGCTGACCAGGAAGAGCGCCGCCTTCGCCAGGACGACGTGGGCCGTAAAGAAGATGGCCCCCGCCAGCGCCAGCGGCGTGCCCAACCCCAGCCCCATCAGCAGATACCCGATCTGGCTGATGATGTGAAAGGAGAGGAGACGACGCATCTCGGTCTGCGCGACCGCGCCCAGTACGCCAGTGACCATCGTCAGTCCAGCGATGGCCAGAATCAAGGGCTGGATGTACTCCAGGTCGTGAGCGAACATCTGTGTGAAAACGCGGATCAGCGCGTAGACGCCCACTTTGGTCAGCAGGCCGGAGAAGAGGGCTGTGACGGGCACTGGCGGCGTGTGGTACGAGGCTGGAAGCCAGAAGAAGAGCGGGAAGAGGGCTGCTTTGATGCCGAAGGCGACCAGGAAAAGGAGCGCGATGGCCGTCACCAGGCTCGGCTGTTCCACCTGGACCAGCCGCCGGGCGATGTCGGCCATGTTCAGCGCGCCGGTTACCCCGTACAGGATGCCCACTCCCGCCAGGAAAAGGGCCGATGCCATCAGGTTAAGGGCGACGTATTTAATGCCCCCTTCCAGTTGGGCTCCCTCGCCGCCCAGCGTCATCAGCACGAACGAGGCGATGAGCATCACCTCAAACCAGACGTACAGGTTGAAGAGGTCGGCGGTCAGAAAAGCCCCGCAGACGCCCATCAGCAGGATGTGCAGGAGCGGGTGATACCCGAACCGTTCCCGGTCCGGGTCTATGCTCCCCAGCGAGTAGACGGCGACGGTCAGGCCAACAGTCCCCGCCAGCACCACCATAATGGCGCTGAAGAGGTCGGCGGAGAGGGAGATACCGAAGGGCGCGGGCCAGTCCCCCACCTGCAGCGTCTGGACCCCCTCGTGCCAGACGGAAGCCAGCAGCGCCAGCCCTGCGCCCAGCAACCCCGCCGCACCCACGACGCTCAGCGCGCGCTGGACGGGCTGCCGGCTCCAGACCAGAAGCCCGGCGACGCCTGTCAGAAACGGGATCAGAATCGGGAGAATAAGCGTCATATTCTCTTTTTCACCCTCAGTTTTAGCGCAGGCTGTTAGCCTGCATCTGGCAGGCCTGGCGGCCCGCGCTACGTTTCTGTTCTGAAATCGTCCAGGTCGTCAGAATTCACTGTCTGGTAGGCGCGTTTGATGAGGATGATGGTGAAGGCATGGACGCCGAAGCCGATGACGATGGCCGTCAGGATCAGGGCCTGGGGGACCGGATCGGCGTAAGGGCCTGCCAGAGCGGTCGCGTCGGGCGGAATGAGGGGCGGGCGGCCCCGGAGCAGGCGGCCCAGGGTGAAGATGAGCAGGTTAGCCGCCTGGCCCAGAAGCGCCAGGCCGATGGCCAGTTTGACCAGGCTCCGCCGCATCAACATGTAGAGCCCGGCCGCGTAGAGCCCTCCGATGACAAAGGCCAGAACGGTTTCCACAGCGATTCCTCCGTAACGCCGTAGGACAACTGCTTGCAGTTGTCCTACTCTTCTGCCAGGGTGAAGATGATCGTTACCATAACCCCGATGACGACCAGGTAGACACCCACGTCAAACAGGAGCGGCGTCCCAACCTTCCCCAGAACCGGCAGGGTCGGCTCCGCCCAGAGGCCGGTCATAAAGGGCTGGCCCAGGAGCACCGATACCAGCCCACTGGCGACGGCGACCAGCAGCCCGACGCCGATGAGGGCGCGCGGGTCCACCCCCAGCGTCCGGCGGGCCGCCGGGACCCCGTAGGCGATGGCATAGAAGGCGAAGGCCGCCGCCACGACCAGTCCCCCAACAAATCCACCCCCCGGCTCGTTGTGCCCCCGCAGGAGCAGGAAGACCGAGAACAGAAGCATCAGAGGAAACAGATAGCGGACAGCGGTGGAGAGAATCAGCGAGAACATCGGACCTCCTTCCTCACCCCTCCCCCGGCCCTTCGGGCGGGAGGGGGCCAGGGGGTGGGGTGAGGACCAGCCGCAGCAGCGCGTAGACGCCAATCGCGGCCACTGAGAGCACCGTAATCTCCCCCAGCGTGTCCAGCGCGCGGAAGTCCACCAGAATCACGTTGACCACGTTGCGGCCCTTCGCCAGAAGCCAGCTATTCTGGGCGAAGAACGCGGCCAGGTGCAGCTCGCGGGGGACAGCCGTCGCCGCAAGCACCAGCGCGGTCATCAGCCCGCCCGCTGAAAGCGCGATGAGGGCATCCCGGACGCGCGTCCGGCGGGACGAGAGCGCCGCGAAGCGCGGCAGCCGGTAGACGACCAGGACGAAGAGGATGACCGTAAGGGTCTCCACAGCGAACTGGGTCATCGCCAGGTCCGGCGCGCTGAAGAGCATGTAGATGAGCGCCACACCGTAGCCGATGACGCTCAGCGCGGCCGCCGCCGCCAGCCGCGAGGAGGTCAGCACAGCCATGAGCGCCCCCAGCAGGATAAGCGCGGCGATGATCCATTCGTGGAAGCGGACGTCCACGAGGGTGCCCACCGGCCCGACCCGGCCACCCCCCAGGAAGAGCGCCGACCCCACCAGCCCGACGGTGGTGAGGACGACCGTCATCAAGTACAGCCGCAGGTAGCCGTGCTGGAGAAGCCGCGTCTGGGCGCGGGCCAGTCCATTCAGCCCCGCCAGGAGCCCCTCATACCACCGCTGTGGCCCGAACCGGCCGACCGCGTCTCCCAGGGCCCCAGCGTGGCGCAGGACGTCCCGCGTCGCGAAGAGGACGGCCCCGGCGGCCAGGGTGAGGACGCTCAGGGCGAAGACCGGGTTGACCCCATGCCAGAGTTTCAGCTCCACCGTCGTCGGTTCGGCCCGGACGGCGCTGACCGCCGCCGAAAGCAGGGAGTTGGCGACCGTCTCCGGGAAGAGGCCGCAGAAGAGGCTCATCCCCGCCAGGACGACCGGGCCCAGGAGCATCGCGGGCGGCGGTTCATGCGGCTTCTTCGGCAAATCAGCGCGGCGGCGCAGGAAGGGTGCCAGCCCCACCGTTCCCGCCACCGCCACCAGCAAGACGTTCGCCAGGACACCGGCGCCGGTCACCCAGAGGGCCGCACGCGGCGCCTGCAGTTTGGCCTCGTAGAGCAACTCCTTGTTGATGAAGCCCAGCATCGGCGGAAGCCCGGCCATAGAGAGCGCGGCCAGCCCGGCGGCGACGGCGGTGACGGGCATCGCCCGCGCCAGCCCCCCCAGACGGGTCACGTCCCGCGTCCCCGTCTCGTGGTCCACCGCCCCGGCGACCAGGAAGAGGGCGCCCTTGTAGAGCGCGTGGGCCAGCAGGAAGAGGGTTGCTGCCTTCACGGAGAGGACGGTATCCAGCCCCAGCAGCAGCACCAGCGCCCCCAGCGTGCTGACGGTGGAGTAGGCCAGGAGCTGTTTCAGGTCCGTCTGCCAGAGGGCCACCAGCGCGCCCAGAAGCATCGTGGCCGTCCCCGCTCCGGCCACCAGGTAGTGCCAGGCCTCACTTCCGCCCAGGATCAGGCTTACGCGGGCCAGGAGATAGACCCCGGCCTTGACCATGGTCGCGGAGTGGAGATATGCGCTGACGGGTGTGGGCGCCTCCATCGCGCCCGGCAGCCAGAAGTGGAAGGGAAACTGGGCCGATTTGGTGAAGGCCCCAACCAGGACCAGCAGGAGAATCGGCAGGTAGAGCGGGTGGCCCTGGAGCGATCGTCCGCTCTGCAGCAGCACGGAGAATTGGGGACTGCCGCCCGCCTGGGCCAACAGGAGCAGTCCCGCCAGTAGGGCCAGTCCCCCGGCGGTGGTCACCAGGAGGGCCTGGAGCGCCGCCGTGCGGGCCGTCTCCCGTTCGTGCTCAAAGCCGATGAGCAGAAAGGAAGCCAGACCGGTCAGTTCCCAGAAGACGAACATCGTCAGCACGCTATCCGCCAGGACCAGCCCCAGCATAGAGGCCATAAAGGTCAACAGGTAGAGGTAGAAGCGGCCCAGGTGCGGGTGTCCGTGCAGGTACGATCCAGCATAGACGGCGACCAGTGCGCCGATGCCGCAGATGAGAAGCGAAAAGAGCAGGCTCAGCCCGTCCAGGTAGAACGAGAGGGAAACCCCCAGCGCGGGCACCCACGGATAGGAGACGGCGAACGTTCGGCCCGCCGCAACCGGTCCCAGCAGGCGCGCGAAGTAGAGGGTCAGCCCGGCGGGCAGAAGGGCCAGGAGCCAGCCCGCCTTCCCGCGTGCCAGCCGGACAACAATCGGCGCCAGAGATGCCAGCGCAAATCCGGAGAGAACGATTGGAATCAGGTCCATTGCACTCTCCGCGTCTCGGTGTACAGATCAGAATGACCAGTTACAATTCGCGATGTGGCGCAGGCTGTTGGCCCGTAGGAAAACGGGTCTTGATATGGGAGACAGTATTCCTCCCGATCAGAACTCCAGTACAGTCCCGGCTGGACAGGGAGCGACGCGTTCCCCAAACGCCAGGGCCATGGTCACATAGGCCGTCTGACCGGTGCAGTGGTTGGGGTAGAGGGCTGGTGGCCCCATTTCTCGCAGCACCTCCACCAGGTGGCGCAGGTGGGCTTCGTCGGCGGCGATGAGGTGGGTCCCTCCGGCTATTGCCACCGGGTCCTGCCCGAACGTTCGGCGCATGTGAAGCAGTGTATTCAGAAGCCCGGCGTGGCAGCAGCCGCTGACCAGCACCAGCCCCTGCGAGGTCTCCAGGACCAGAGCCATATCGTCCCGGTAGGGGTCGGGCATCCAGCCGTCCCCGCTGCGGACGAAGTGGTGGTCACTGTACCCCCCCGGTTCGGGCCGGTCGGCGATCTCCCCCGTGGTCCAGATGCCGGGGATGACTTCCTGCGGATCGGTGCTCATCCGGAGCTCGGCCCGGCGGTGGAGTTCCTCCACGGGTAGCGGCAGCCCCACCGACCGCATCTCCCCTTCGCGCCGGGAGAACCGCTCGCGCGGGAGATCAGGGTGGGTATAGATGGGCAGGCCCGGCCGCTGGGCCAGCAGCGCCGATAAGCCCCCGGTGTGGTCATGATGGCCGTGGCTGAGGGCCAGCGCCGCGATCTCCTCTGGGGCGACGTCTGCCACTTCCAGATTGTGCAGCAGCACCTCCCCGCTGGCCCCTGTGTCGAAGAGGACCTTCCCCTCTTCTGTCTCGACGAGGAAGGACAGGCCGTGCTCTCCCCGGAACCGGGAGTAGGGCCGGACCGCGTTGTCTACCAGACAGGTCAGTTTCATCGCTCCTCCTTCGGCAGCACCCGAACCGGGTCGCCGCGGGCCACCCGGCCGCCCTCGACCACACGGCAGAAGATCCCCTCCCGGGGCAGTATGGAGACGCCGTGGAAGCTATAGGTATGGGCGACATCGGGCGGCTTGCCGATCTGCACTACTTCCAGCAACGCCGGACCAACCCGCAGCCGATCCCCCACCTCTAGCGAGAGGAGGTCCAGCCCCTGGATAGTGAGGTTTTCGGCGAAGGAGCCGGGGATGGCATGGATGCCGTGCTCCTGGTTGGCCCGCTCGATGCTCTCCAGGGACAGCAGGCTCACCTCTCGCTCACTCATTCCAGCGTGGGCGTCTCCAACCAGGCCAAGGCCTGCCCGTAATTCCCCCTCGCCAATATCCACCTTGGGGTCGGTGCGGCGTGTGCTTCGGCAAACCGCAACAACGCAGGCGTGTTTCACTTCTCTCTCTTACTCAGTTTCTCCAGCGCGGCCTGCAGGTGGCGGTTGACCGCCTTCAGCGCGTTGGCTGCGGCCTCAAGATCCGCCTGAGCCGCACCGGCCCTCGCCGCCCATTCGCGGAACTCATCGGCATGCTCGTCGTTGTGTTCGATCCAGTGGGGGATCAGCACGCGCAGTTTCTCCGTCTCATTCATCCTCGCCCTCCAATGGCTCCAGGATGACCCGATGTTTCAGAAAGTCAATGTGCCGGATCCGGCCAGGGATGACGCGCGGCTCCTCAAAAAAGGTCGCCAGCCGCACGCCACCCTCTGCCGGTTCCAGCCACGTCACTTCACGTGCGATCTCCTGTTCTCCCAGGTATACGGTTGCCTGACACATCTCTTGTCTCCCGTACCCCTTATTCCGTATGGGGGATGCTGTTCACTCCTTCCTCTCCAGGATCACCGCCATTCCGACGAACCCGCCCCAGGGGAGTCTTGAACGCTCCCAGAGATACCCGCGCGGGAACAGTGTCGTGCGCCACCGGATATGCGCCTTCTTGCCGGCGACCGAGCGCAGCAGTCGCTTCAACTCCCCCACGCCGTAGAAGGGGGCCGCGTTGTAGATAGTGCGGCGCCGGAGGCCCGCCAGCCGCCGGGCGACCCCCAAAAGGCTCCACCGGTTGAGCACACCCAGGATCAGCCCCCGCCGGGCCACCCGCAGCGCCTCCTTCAGCGCCTCCCGCGGCTGCTCCAGGAACTCCAGCGTCGTGACCAGCACCGCTATGTCGAAGGACCCGTCGGCGAAGGGGAGGCGATGGCCGTCGCCGCGCACCAGCGAGACGCCATCCAGCATTCGGGCCTGGGCCAGCATCGGCCCCGAGCGATCCAGACCGACCACCCTCAGTCCCCTCGCGCTCAGCCATCGGCTGAAGTGGCCCGTGCCGCAGCCGACCTCCAGGACAGAGGCTGCTTCCTGGAAGCGCTCCAAGAGCCACTCCAGCAGCCCCTTCTCCAACCGGTCGGCTCGCTGCCCCTCTGGGGTTCTGTACCAGCCCTCATAGTGGGCCGCCACCGATTCGTCGAAGAGATCCGACGACACCTATGGCTCCTCAGGCGTGGGGCAGGCGTTAGAGAGGGTGACCACCATCACCGTGTCCCCCTCCTCTGCGGCCCGATGGAACGCCTCCTGCAGAGCAGCGAACACGTCCTGCTCCTCCCCCCACATCAGCGTGCTCATCGCGCCGACGCGGACACTCAGGCCCCGCTCCCGGAAGGTCCGCACTGCTTCCCGGATGATCGGCCCGATGGAGGGCTGACGCAGCGGGTAGAGGCTCACCTGCGCCGAGATTGTACCCATCGCTTACCTCAAATAGGGAGTTCTACGTGGCCATGCCGGACGCTTTCGGCGCACGGCGCGGCTCCCCGGAGTTCTCCGCGCAGGTACTGCTCCAGGGCGGTGCGCACGGTGCCGCAGGCGCCGGTGACCGGCTCAATGCCGTATTGCTGAAAGAAAGCGACAGCCCGGGCGCCCATGCCGCCGGTGAGCATCACGTTTGCCCCCTGCTGGTGGATGAAGGCCGGCACCTGGCCGGGCTGATGGTTGCCGTAGAAGGGATTGGCAATGGTCTGAACCCCCTTGACCTCCTGACCTTCCAGATCCGCCAGCACAAAGTAAGGGCAGCGCCCGAAGTGAGGGCTGACAACACTTTCCAGTCCCCAGTCGTTATCTGCCGAAATCGCGATCCTCATTTTTCTGTTCCTTTCTCCAGTTGCTCCAGCCGCTCCACTATCTCTGCCAGTCGCTGGCGGAGGTCCGCCGCAGCCTGTTTCAACCGGGCGATCTCCTCCTCGCGGGAGGGGTCGGCAACAGCCGCGCGGTGGGCCATCCCCCGGCCCATTCCGGCGTGCTCCGGGGCGGTGGCCCCGCCAGCCGTGGGCATACGACGGCCTGGGCACCTTTTTCGATGATGTACTGGGCCGCCTGTACTCCCGCCCTGCCTCCGGAGGCCAGGGCCGGGTTTCCCACGGCTTCGAAAGCTGAAGTCTCGGTCTCCACAGAAGATGAAGTATGGACACCGCCCAAAGACCGGACTGGCCTGGGCATCCAGATCGGCGCCGTTGGAGGAGACGACGATGTACATTTGCTTTCTCCCTTCGGTAAGGATATAATGGTGAGTATCGGGGCGGACGGTGGCCCTGCTTCATTTGGTCGCCCGCCCCGGCTCCCGGGGGCACAGTGTGAACTGTGCCCCTATTCTTTTTGCAGTTCTGCGATCCGCTTCTCTATGGCCTTCAGTTGCTCCTTCAACCACTCCACCTGGTTCCGTAGGAGTTCGACTTCCTGCTCAGGGGATGGCGGAGCGGCGTAGGGAGCCGCTGGCGGCACGGGCCAGGCCGGGGGTGCGCCCCAGCGGGCCCAGCCGGGCAGGCCGGTGGCGGTGTACCAGTGACGCCAGCGCCAACCGCCGCCTCGGCCCCAGCCCAGCCCCCGGCCACATCGCCACCCCATCCCCATCCGCGGGGCGGCAGGATTGGCGTAGCCAGGCACACCGTAACCGGCGCAGTAGCCCGCGCGCCGACCGGTCATCGGTCCCTGGCCCATCGAGCCTGTCCCATCACCTGCTGGCATCTCGTCTCACCTCCTTTCTCCCTGGATTTTCACCACAGAGAACACGGAGGAACCTTGGGAAGTAGAGAGCTCTTTGCTCTCCGCGTTCTCTGCGGTTTCATATCTCCACGCCGAAGACAGTACGCAGCAGCACGCCGATACCGAAACTGATCGCAGCCACGCTCAGGCTCAGCGCTGCCATTTCAAGGAAGCGACGCCGGAAGGGTACGTCGCGGGCCACGGAGATGTAGAAGTTGAAGAAAGCGATGATCAGAAGGCCTGCAACCAGCGTTGCTCCCAGGCAGATGACGTAGTTGCTCAGCAACAGATATGGGAAGATGAGGGTCAGGACGGCAAAGATGTAGGCAGCGCCGGTGTACAGCGCCGCCTTTAAGGGGTCCCGCTCCGTCTCCTCGGCCCGGGTGGAAAGGTATTCCGACGCCGCCATAGAGAGCGCGGCAGCGATGCCGGTGACAGCGCCTGTCATCGCGATCAGCCGGGTGTTCTGCAGGGCAAAGGTTAGCCCGGCCAGCGCGCCGGTCAGTTCCACCAGCGCGTCGTTTAACCCCAGGACGATGGAGCCCGTGTAGCGCAATCGCTCCTCGTCCAGCAGGGCGATGAGGGCTTCCTCGTGTTCCTTCTCCTCCAGGGCGATGGTCCCGATGTCGGGGACCACCCCGGTCATCTGAGTATAGTTGTCCTGTGCTCCCTTCTCTCCCCGCTCCATCAGTTTGACGGCAAAGGTGATCCCCAGCAGCCGCCCGATCAGCGTGTAGGCCCAGACCTTTGGCCAGTTTGGCCTTACCTCCCGCCCGGTATGCCGGCGCCAGTAGCGGGAGTGGCGCAGTTCGTCGGCGGCGATCCGCTCCAGGATGGCCCGGTTCTCCGGTGAACGGATGGCCTGTGCCAGTCGGGTGTAGATGTGATGCTCGGTGATCTCGTCCCGCTGATAGGCTGCCAGGAGGCCTTTTTCCTGAAGGGTAGGGGGGGGTTCTGTCATCCTGCGCTCCAGGTTTTACGTTTTGCGTTCCACGAACAGGGGAATGCTTCTCGTCACTGGTAGCCGTTGGAGCACTGCCTCGGCCAGAGAGTCGAGGGAGTCGCTGGCATAGCCCTCCACCTCCCCGCTGTCACAGCGACGGGCCAGTTCGGGGTCCATCGGCAGCCGGGCCAGCAGCGGCACGCCCAGCATCGCCGCCGTGCGCACCGCCTGGCTGGGGCCGAAGACCTCGATGCGCTCCCCGCATTGGGGGCAGACGACATAGGCCATATTCTCCACCAGGCCGACGATGGGGACGTTCAGGTGATAGGCCATCCTTGCCGCCTTACGCACCACCATCCCCGCCAGGTCCTGCGGCGAAGTGACCAGAAGCACCCCGTTGAGGGGGATGGACTGCATCACCGTCAGCGAGGCGTCGGAGGTCCCCGGCGGCAGGTCCACCACCAGCACATCCAGATCGCCCCAGACCACATCTCCCCAGAACTGCTGGATAGCGCCGCTGATGAGGGGGCCACGCCAGATCACCGCCTCATCCTCATCCGGCAATAGCAGGTTGATGGACATGACCTTGACGCCCGTTCCGGTCTCGGCGGGCAGGATACCCACCGGCCCCAGCGGAGGCGGCTCGTGGAGGCCGAACATCCTGGGGATGCTGGGACCGGTGATGTCCGCATCCAGCACACCGACCCGTTTCCCCTGGCGGCGGAGCGCCGTTGCCAGGAGCGCCGCCACCGACGACTTGCCCACGCCCCCCTTGCCGCTCATCACCGCCACAACGCGGTCTATATGGTTCAGGTGGGCCGCCACCCCGGGCTGTTGCTGCTGCTGGCGCTGTTTGGGCCAGATGCGCTCCTTCTCCTCCGGCGTCATCTCGCGCAGGCTGATCTGCACCTCCCGGACGCCGTCCAGCGCCAGCACCGCCCTCCGGGCGTCCTCTACAATGCGGTCCCTCAGCGGGCAGGCCAGGGTGGTCAGCGCCAGCGTGAAACGGACCGTGCCATTTTCGATATTTATCTTGTGTACCATTCCCAGGTCCACAATGCTCTTGTGCAGTTCGGGGTCCTCCACCCCTCGTAGAGCCTCCAGAATCTGTGCTTCGTTCACCAGTTCCTCCTACGAACGTGATGTATGAGGCGTCAAATGGCACTCGTCAAGCGTCATTCGTCAAGCGTCATTCGTCATTGTCAGCAAGCGCAGGCCACCGGTTTGTTTGATCTGTCGAAACGTAGCACCCTGAGAGAGGGCGGTCAGCACCCGGTCGGGGTCGGTGACCAGTGTGCCGCTGATCGCATCCACGCGAGCCTCGAAGAGGATGGGGGCAAGCGGCGCGCTGGGGCCCAGGAGCAGAACGTAGGCATCGGGTCGGCAGAGCTGGATGAGGTCATCGAAGGTGTGGTTGATAAGCGACGTGCCGGTCAGGGCGACCACATCTGCCTGTGGCAGTACCTCGGAGGCCCGTCCGGCGGGCAGATCGCCCTGACGTGGGTGCAGTTCCACCACCCAGCATTGCGACGCTGCCCGTCGCACCCGGTCCACAAACGGGAAGTGGCCGACGATAGCAACCCGTCGCCCTGTTCCTCTCTCGATGATGACCTCCTCGGCGTTCATTTCTACACAGGTTGATTCATCTACGTCCAATAAGGCGTTGAAGGCTGCCATTCCGATGCTGGCCTCGAGCGTGTGCTCCGAGCGCAGCCGCTCAGCCAGCGCCTGTGCGCTTTTCTCTGCGAGATGGCCTGCATCGGGCACTGGCGGATCGGCTTCGTGGTCCTCTCCACGCAGGGTGGAAGCCAGGCCACAGCGGGGTGGATCGGTATCCAGCACTACCGCTGTCCAGAAGGCCCCCACCAGTACCTGGCGGACCGGCGCATCGGTCTGCAGGCTTTTCAGCAACAGGTCAATGGTGTTCATCTTCGCCCTCTTCCATATGATGGCGGTAAGACGCAAGCAGATGGTCAATCAATCCCCGTGTCTCCTCCAGGTCTTGTGCCCACAACTTCAGCGCCTCGTCCCCCAGGGCGGTCAGGCGATAAACCCGGCGGGGCGGTCCCTGGGCCTGTTCTTCGTCCCAGAAGGAGGTGACCCATCCCCGCTCCTCCATATCCCGCAGTGCCCTGTAGACGACGCTGGGGTTCAGCCCACCCAGGCCGAACTCCTCCAACCGTTCCAGAAGCGTGTACCCGTGGGCTGGGCCGTAGTGCAGGAGGAGGAGCAGCGTCGGTTCCATAAAGCGCACCGCCCGACGGCTGCACCCATGCCATCGCCAACCGCCTCGGTACATCAAACCATCCTCCTTAATAAAAGTATATCACCGTATGTACAATTTGTCAATAGTCTATTTGGGAATAGTCTTGGGATCAGTACATAAAGGTACCTGAGGTTAGACCACGAATTGGGACAGGGGCTGGCAGATCGGCCCTTTGGAAACTTGCGTGGAAGGATGCCCGTTTGTGTGCAATGGAGCGCAGGATTCGTCTTGCACGACGCAGGCTAAAGCCTGCGCTACGTCCCGGCGGCCGTTTCGTGGGTCGGCCATTCCCCCGCCAAAAGTACGACTTGACAGAAGAGAAGCTTGAGGTATAATCCTGCTTAGTGAGATTAATTCCCAATAAATGGGATTTGCCCTGCTCCTGAAAGGAGGCCAGCATGCGCCTCACCCTCATTGGTCACATGACCGTGCGGGTAGAACTGGATGGGGTGGCTCTTCTCACTGACCCCTGGTTCGGCCCGCACTCCTGGCTGGAACGCCGTCTGGCCCCCCGCGCTCTGCCCCCCGCTCTCTCCCCAAACGAAATCACCGCTCTGGATGCCCTGCTGGTCTCCCACAATCATCTAGATCACCTGGATGACCCGGCACTGGCATTGGCCCGGCGGCTGGGGTGCGCCGTCATCGGCTCCGAGAAGGCCGCCCGGCGGGCGCGGCAGGCCGGAGTCCGGGAGGCCGTCGCGCTGCGGCCCGGCGAGAAGGCTACCCTGGGCCCCCTCACCGTCCACGCCCTCCCCGCCGACCACCCCCTCGCCCCCGACGCGGTGGGTTTTGTCGTCGTGGGGAGCCAGAACCTCTACTTCAGCGGCGATACCCGCTGGACCCCTGCGCTCCGGGATGCCCTCTCCTCCTTTGCCCTGGATGCGGCCCTCGTCCAGGCCGCCTGTGCCCATTACCCCTTTTTCGGCGACGACGGGATGTCGCTCCCTGATGTGGCTGCCCTGGCCCGCGCCATCCGGCCCCGCTGGACCATCCCCCTGCACCTGCACTGCGCCGGGAAGTGGCTGGACCGGGCCGCCGGAATGCGGATAGAAATGGATAACGCCGACCAGGTGCAGGCCGCGCTGGCCGCCTGGGCCGATTCGCTCCGGGCCGAGGGCCTGGGCGTCCAGTTGCTGGTACCCGGCCAGCCCTGGAACACGTAGTACGCAGTACGCAACATATGAGGAGGTGCAACATGTCCGCAACCGATATTCCCCTGGAAGAGATGATCGCCCGCTACAGGCAGGTGCGCACCCCCGCCATCGCCGACATCCTGGATCAAAAGGGGCTATTCCATCAGATTCTCCCGCCCCAGATCCAGGCCATCGCGCCCGGGATGCGCGTGGCAGGGCCGTCGCTGACCGTCAAGGGCACCCCGACCGTCATCCACAAAGACGAGTACCTCCAGGTGGCAGTGGAGGCGTATGCGGCGCTCCAGCCGGGACAGGTGGTGGTCTACGACACCTCCAACGATCCCGGCACCGCCCACTGGGGGGAGATGATCAGCACGACGACGAAGGCCAAAGGCTGCGGCGGAGCGGTCATAGACGGTGGTGTGCGGGATGTGGAGGCCATCGTGGAACTGGGCTTCCCGGTCTTTGCCCGCTACAGGACCCCCGCCGACATCCGCGGCCGCTGGCGCTACGTGGAGATCAACGTCCCCATCCGCATCGGCGACGTCCACATCCGCCCCGGCGACTGGGTGGTCGGCGACGCCAACGGCGTTGTCGTCGTCCCCCAGGACCTGGCCGTGGAGGTGCTGCTGGAGGCCGAAAAGGTCATGGAGACGGAGCGGAAAATCTGGGAGGAACTGCGCGCGGGCGAACATCCGCTCAACGTCTTCCTGAAGTACGGACGGTTCTGAGGACCTCACCCCACCTCCGGCCCTTCGGGCCACCCCCTCCCCTCTCCTGATCTTCAGTCAGGAGAGAGAAGGGGGTAGCGGCAAAGCCGCTGGGGGAAGGGTGAGGAAGGAGGGGCGCATGAAAATCACCGACCTGATCGTTACCCCCGTCGCCATCCCCCTGGGGGTCCCGCTGGCCCACGCCTGGGGCGTCCACCTCGGTTTTGGGCGGGTCATCATCCAGGTCGTCACCGACGAGGGACTGGTAGGGCTGGGCGAGACGACGCTCACTCCCAGCGGCCGTCAAATGGAAGAGGTGCTCCGCTCCTGCCGGATGCTCATCCTGGGCGAGGACCCCTTCAACCTGGAGCGGCTGCGCTGGAAGGTCTCCAACCCCTTCTACGTCCGTATGTTCGGCCCCAACCTGATCAACGCCTACGCTGCCATCGAGTTCGCCTGTCTGGACATCCAGGGGCAGGCGGTGGGGCGGCCTGTCTGCGACCTGCTGGGCGGGCAGATGCGGGACCGGGTGCCGGTCTCGGCCTACATCTTCTACGAGACGCCGCCCGGCGGCGAGGAGCTGCTCCCATGGGAGGAGGCGGACGCCCGGATTGTGGCTAAGTGTGCCGAACTGGTGGAGGGGAAAGGTTGCCGGGCCATCAAATTCAAGGGCGGCGTCTATCCGCCCCACCTGGAGGCGGAGACGGTGCGCCACCTCCGGGCCCGCTTCCCCGACGTTCCCATCCGGCTGGACCCCAACAGTTCCTGGGCATTGACGACAGCGGTCCGCATCGCCCGCGAACTGGCCGACTGCGGCCTGGAGTATCTGGAGGACCCGGTTTGGGGACTCTCCGGCATGGCAAAACTCAAGCGGCTGGCCCCCTGGATGCCGCTGGCTTCCAACATGGCCTGCTTTGGCTACGAGGATGTCGCTCCGGCGACGCTGCTGGACGCGGTGGATGTGGTGCTGGCGGACCCCCACTGGTACGGCGGACTGCGGGCCACCCGCGCCCTGGCCCAGCTCTGCGAGACCTTCGGGCTGGATATGGGGATGCACTCCGGCACTGAATTCGGCGTCTCCCTGGCGGCAGTGCTCCACCTGGCCGCGTCGTTGCCCAGCATTCACCACGCCCCGGACGTCCATTACCACTACCTGGGGGACGACGTCATTCAGGGCGGGCCGCTTCCCTACGAGGATGGGGCCATCCGCGTCCCGCCGGGGCCGGGCCTGGGGGTCAAACTGGACCCGGACAAACTGGCCCTCTACAACCAGGTGTACGAGTGGTACATCGCCGCGCAGGCGGCCCAGCCGCGCCGGGAGCCGATCTACACGAAGGCGAGGTGGTGAAATGGCCTTCCATCTGGTGACCGGAGCCGCGGGTTTTCTGGGCCGGTATCTGGTGCGCGGCCTGCGGGCGCGGGGGGACGGGGTGCGTGCGCTGGACCTCAAGCGCCCGGATGACGCGGAGCCGGATGTGGAATGGGTGGTTGCGGACATCCGGGACGCCGACGCGGTGCGGCGGGCCTGCGAGGGGGTGGAGGTCGTCCACCACCTGGCCGCGCTCATCCCGCAGCGCCGCGCCGACCCGGAGACCATGCGGGCCGTCAACGTGGGCGGGACGAAGAACGTGCTGGAGGCTGCCCGCGCCACTGGT
>JBDOIF010000128.1:0-21404 GCA_041082215.1 Anaerolineae bacterium | reverse complement strand
CATATTTGGCCGCGCGTCGGGCGCGCCACACCTGGAGAAGCTTGCTCAGGCCGATGGTCGGCAGGAGGATAAGGGGATAGGAAGCTTCTCCTGCAGTATGGTCGGTGAACCAGAGGGAAAGGGCAAAGAGTCCGAAGCCGATGCCCCACGAAAGGTCCCAGTTCCGGGTGAGGGCCAGGGCCAGTGCGACGACCATCAGCGCGCCGGCCAGCTCCCAGGGGTATAGCATGCCGAACACCCCCAGGATCGTCGCCATTCCCTGTCCGCCCCGGAAGCGCAGGAAGGGGGTGAAGTCGTGGCCGAGGACCGCGCACAGTCCCGCAGCCCGCACCACAGCTTCCGGTTCTCCCAGCGCCCGCGTCAGGGCGATCGCCCCTGCTCCCTTTCCGATGTCCACAGCCCCTACCAGCACGCCGGCCAGCGGACCGACGCTCAGGTAGGTGTTTTTGGCCCCCATGTTCCCATCGCCCACCGTGCGGATATCTATGCCGGCCGCCAGGCGGGCCACCAGGTAGGCGGTCGGGAGCGAACCCAGAAGGAATGCGCCCAGCAGTACGGCCCAAACATCGAAGTTCATCTTTGTGCTCCAGAGGAGAGGCTATCCGCCCGAGATGACGGAGATCAGCCTGAGCTCGTCGTTGGGTTCCAGCATCGTGTCCTCCGTCAGCAATCTGCCTTCCCGAACCGCCAGGACGGCCTCCGGGTTCAGCCCGGCCTTTTCGATCGCCTGACGGACGGTCATCCGGCCCTCAAATTCCCATTCCCTGTCCCGATAGGTAACTTTCACTGCGTTGTCCTCCCTGGCTCAACTATTGTATCCGAAAGGTGGAGATGTACAAGTAGCCCGGGGGATCGGGCTTTTGAAGCGGTGGGCCGGGCTTGGTAAGAACCTGCAAGCATGATACAATGCGCTTGTGGGGGAGATAGGGGAATGGTTCGGGTTCTGGGGATTGCCGGAAGCCCTCGACGCAGGGCGAACACCGAAACCCTTCTGGATCGGTTCCTGATGGGGGCGGAGAACAGCAGGGCGACGGTGGAAAAGGTGGTGCTGGCACGGCTCCGGATCGCCGGCTGCATCGCCTGCGATGGCTGCTGGGAGGAGGGCCGATGCGTGGTCCAGGATGACTTCCAGCTCCTTCACGAAAAACTGATCGCCGCGGATGTCATCGCCCTGGCTGCCCCCCTCTACTTCTGGAACCTCCCGGCCCAGGTGAAGGCGGTGGTGGATCGGAGCCAGTGCCAGTGGGCGCGCAAGTTTGTCCTCAAGGCCCCACCGTTGCTAACCGCCGCGGGGCGCGACCGGAGGTGGGGGGTGTTCCTCTCCGTGGGGGGCGAGTCCGATCCGGATTTCGTCGGCGCGGTGAAGACGGTGCGGGGGTTCTTCGGCGTGTACGGCGCGGAGTACTGGGGGGAGCTGCTGGTGGGCGGGGTGGATGCCCGGCTGGAGATCCTGAGGCATCCCGAAGCGCTGCAGCGGGCCTTCGAGCTGGGGAACCAGGTGGTAGCCGAAGCGGAAGGGAAGCGGAGCGGCTGATAGCTGCGCCCAGATGTCAGCACTCCGTCGGCGGCCTGTCCGGAAGAATGGGCGGGAGCGGATATGCTAAGGGGGGAGGGGAAAAATGACCCAGGGGTGGCTCGAAACACTGGAGGCGCTTCTGACCGATCCGAACGTTGCCTACGGCCTTCTCATCCTCGGCCTGTGGGCGGTGGTGGCGGCGTGGGCGATGCCGGGCACCGGCTTTCCCGAAGCGGCAGCGGTCATCTGCCTGGTGCTGGCCGCCCTTGGACTCGCCCAGCTCCCGGTTAACCTTATCGGCCTGGTGCTGGTCGTGGTCTCTATGATCCTCTTCGTGGTGGACCTGAAAGTGCAGAGCGCGGGGCTCACGCTGGGGGCAGCCACCGCGCTGGCGCTGGGTTCCCTCTTCCTCTTCCGCCCTGGCTCCAACCTGATTGTCTCCCGGTGGCTGGTGGGAGGGGCCACCCTGGCCACCCTGGGGCTCTTCGGCTGGGTCCTCTCCGCCGTCGTGCGTGCTCAGCGGCTGCCGGTCAAAACTGACCCGAGGGCGGTGATCGGCGTAGAAGGCGTCGCCACCACCGACCTGTCCCCTGTCGGCACGGTGCAGGTGCAGAGCGAGCTATGGACGGCTGAGGCCGAATCCCCCATCCCTGCCGGGGCGCGGGTGCGGGTGGTGGATGTGCAGGGGGTCCGGCTCCGTGTCGTTCCTGTTCCCCCCACTTCGCACGAGGGCATATGAAGCCTGCCAGGTGCCCTAATTGCGGAAGCTCCCAGTTCCTGCGGGTCGGGCCGGACCGATGGGAGTGCGCCTATTGCGGCAGCCAGTTCATAGAGGAGCAGGAGGTCGCAGCGCCGCCCGAGCCCCCGCCAGTGTATAGGGCCCCTGTGTACCGTATGAGGATGAGCCTGACCGCCTGGAGCATCATCGCCACCGTGTTGGGATCGTCCTTCGTTCCAGTCCTCGGCGCAGCCCTGGGCCTGTATCTGGGGTATCGGGCCCTGGCGAAGGCGCGGGCTGGGGGACAGGAGCAGGAAAGCCTGGCGAAGGTCGCTATTGTTCTGGGGTGGATCTTTCTGGCTGCCGGTGTGTTGTCGCTCTGCCTCTGGGGCGGAACCTGGGCGTGGGGGCTCTGTGCCAGCCTGACGGAATCCCTGTTCAACTATTAGAAGGAGGTCGTGATGGATATCGTTGGACTGTTCATCTTACTTCTGTTCGCCGGCCTGGTCCTGCTGATCATCCTGCTCTCGATGATCCGGGTGGTCAGGGAATATGAGCGACTGGTCGTTTTCCGCCTTGGCCGCGCCATCGGCACGAAGGGGCCAGGGCTGGTCCTGTTGCTGCCCGTGGTGGACAAAGCGGTGAAGGTGGACCTGCGGGAGCAGTTCCTGGAAGTGCCCCATCAGGTCTGCATCACCAAGGACAACGCGCCCATCGGGGTGGATTTCCTGATCTACTGGAAGGTGGTGAGCCCCGATTTGAGCGTGCTGCAGGTGGGGGACTTCCGGCGGGCCTCCATCGGCATCGCCACCACCACGCTCCGCGCGGTCATCGGCGACATTATGCTGGACGACGTGCTGGCCCAGCGGGAGCGCATCAACGAGGTGCTCCGGGTCAAGCTGGACGAGGTGACCGAGCGGTGGGGGGTCAAGGTGACCAGTGTGGAGATCCGGGAGATCGAGCCGCCCAAGGAGATCCAGGCAGCGATGAACCGGCAGATGTCCGCCGAGCGGAACCGGCGGGCGATGGTCACCGAGGCCGACGGCCAGCGGGAGGCGGCGATCAAGGTGGCGGAGGGAGAGAAGCAGGCGGCCATCCTCCGCGCCGAAGGGGAGAAACAGTCCAATATCCTCCGGGCGGAGGGGGAGCGGGCTGCCCAGGCCCTCCGCGCCGAGGGGTACGCGGTGGCGCTCCAGCATATCTTTGGCATCGCCCAGCAGCTGGACTCCAACACGATGACGCTTCAGTACCTGGATACGCTGAGGCGATTAGGGGAGAGCCCTGCCACCAAGTTCATCTTCCCCCTGGAGTTCTCCAGCCTCCTGGGCACGCTGAGGGGGCAGGGGGATCGGTAGACGGCGTCCGGGGTTATCCCCGCTGAGAGCGGCGCTTCTTCAGAACGGCTGCCACGGCGAGGAGGCCGGAGAGCAGGAGGGCCGACGTCCCCAGCGCGTGGGGGAGGAAAAGGGGGCGAGCAGGAAGGGGTGAGCCCTCTGGTGAGTGGACAGGTGAGGGGGTGGGAGAGGGTGTGAGGGCAGGCGCAGGGGAAGGCGTGGCCGTGGGGGTCGGCGACGGCGTCGGGGTAGGGGAGGGCGTTGCTGTCGGCGTGGGGGTGGGAGTATGGGTCGCCGTTGCCACCGGTTCGGTTTCGGCTGGAGTCCCTTCCCCTGTGTCGGCGTTTCCCACCGGGTGACCGCCCCCTACCGGGGTATCCTCCACCAGCAGATAGGTCGGCCCGCCGATGATGCAGCCCAGTTCGTCGGCGCAGCGAGCGCCGGGCAGGACCACGGTGTAGGTTCCGTCCACCGGCTGTATGGGCTGCGCCTCCCCGGTCTGAGAGACCAGCAGCCCTTCCGTTGCCAGCGCGGGCAGGGAGACCGTCACCGTCGCTGCCGTCCGCGCCCACAGGACCCGCGTCGTCCGATCCCCCCGGTCCAGCGTCACCTGGTAGAAAAGGGGCTGTCGGTCGGCGCGGGCCGATCGTGTGCCGGCGTAGTGGGTCGTGATCACCCGGAAGGCCTCATAGGCGGGGCGACGGCTGAAATCGGGACGGATCACGCCGAAAGGTTCCCCCCCGGCGGGCAGCCCTGCGTCCCTCCATTTGTACACTGCGATCCGTTCCGCCCCACCTGCCAGGGCCAGGGCGAAGGACTGGAGGAGGAAGGAGGCCTGCTCCTGGAGATCAACCCGCCAGCGGGGCCGCACGAGGGGCCAGAGGGGATCGGAATCGGGCGAGGCGTTGGTCTCGTTCACCCAGATCGGTTTGGTCAGCCCGTAGGCGGCCAGCGCCGCGCGGGTCTCATTGATGATGTAGGGGACCGATTCGGTCTGGAAGTAGATGTGCAGGGAGACCACGTCGAAGTAGTACCCGTGCTCCGGCCCGGTGGGGTCCTGTGTGGCGACGGCAAGAAAGCGGCGCAGGTAGGTCCGGTCGTGCCAGAAGGTCAGCCCGGCCAGATGGATGACGACGTCGGGGTTGGCCTGATGAGCGGCCAGGTAGGCCACCTTCAGGAGCTGGTAGTACTCTTCGACCGAGCCGCACCACTCCATCCCGTAGGTGCCGGGGGCGATGTCCGGCTCGTTCCAGATGATCCAGTGGGTGATCCGCCCCGCATAGAGGCCCACAACGCGGCGGACGAAGGTGGCCCACAGGTTTCCCGGATCGTCCACCGGCAGGTCCAGCCCACGGGGTACGCCGCAGCCTGGCTCCCCGTCGGTGGCCCAGGCGGGGGTATATTTGATGAGGCCGACCACCTCCCGTCCGGCCGCCGCGGCCTGGTTCAGCCATTCATCGGGGACGTGGTAGCCGTTCCACTCGTCGGGGCCATTGGGCTGAAGCTCCGACCAGTAAAAGAGGATCCGTTCCCATCCCACGCTCGCCTCGGCAGCGGCCGCCGGGTCCTGAAAAGCCTCCACGGCCCCGAAACGGATGTCCGGAGAGGGAGGTCCTTGCTGGGGAAGGAGAAGGAGAAGAACGGCCAGAGGCCAGAAGGTTTTCGTCATCTGCCCTGTGTCCTGCCTCCCGTGTCTTCTACGCTGGCCCTGTACCAGTCCCAGAATTGCCGCATCCCCTCAGCCACGGACGTGGTGGGGCTGTAGTCGAGGAGGGCGCGGGCTCTGGAGATATCCGCATAGGTGATGGGAGGCTCGCTGGGTGGGGCGGGGGGGGTGGTCATCCGGGCTTTCTTCCCCACCAGCTCCTCGATCAGCTCGACAAAATCCCGCATACGCACCGGCTCGCCCCGGCCGAGGTTGACCACCTCATACCCCAGCGGCCGGTCCGCCGCTGCGACCACCCCGGCGACGATGTCGGCGATGTAGGTCCAATCCCGGTACATCTCCCCTCCCTCGTAGAGGACGAACTCCCGGTCGTGGACGATGCACTCGGTGATATGGTAGGGCATCATATCGGGGCGGCCGCGGGGGCCGTAGACGGAAAAGAAGCGCAGGGCCGTGAAGGAGAGGCCGAAGAGGTTGTGGTAGGCGTGCCCCATCACCTCCCCGGCGATCTTCGTGGCGGGGTAGGGGGCCAGCGGACGGCCCAGGGGGTCGTCCTCCCGGAAAGGTAGCTGCCGGGTCCGACCGTATACCGAGGAGGTGGAGGCAAAGACGAAATGGGGGATTCCCCCCTTGCGGGCTGCCTCCAGCAGATTGACCGTGCCCCGTATGTTGACGTCGGTGTAGAGGGGGGCGCGCTCGATGGAGTAGCGGACCCCTGCCATCGCTGCCAGGTGGACGACGACGTCGAAGCTCGCTCCGGTGCAGATGCGCTCCATCTCTTCCCCATCCCGTATGTCGGCCTCGTGGAGGGTGAAATGGGGGTGGGGGGTAAGGAGGGCGACGTTGGCCCGTTTGCGGGCGGGGCTGTAGTAGTCGTTGAAGTTGTCCACGCCGACCACGGTATCGCCCCGGGCCAGGAGCGCTTCAACCACGTGGCTGCCGATAAAGCCGGCTGCCCCGGTGACGAGTATTCTCATCCCCATCCTCCCTCCCAGCCAGCGGGCCGGATGCCCTGGATGTTCAGTTGGAGCCGTTGTTCCCCGTTCCACTCGTTGACCTGCAGATGGTAGGCGATGTCCACCCGGTCGGGCAGATGGTCGGCCCAATCCCCCTGGCGGAAGGCGATGCCGTCCCAGACCACCGGTCCGTCAGAGAGGAGCAGTTTGAGGTGCAGCCCCTCGCTTCCCACGGTCCGCCATCGCCGCACCTGAATGTTGCGGCTGAGGAACAGGGGTTCGGGGTTTCCTTCGCCGTAGGGGCGGAGCGGTTGCAGCGCCTCCCACAGCGGCCACCCCATCTCCCGCAGGGGGACCTCGGCGTCAATGTGGAGGGTGGGGACAAGCTCCTGCCCGGCCAGCCGTTCGAATGCCAGCTCAAGCAGGCGAGCCTCGAGCCTGGGCAGGTCCTTTGTGAAAGTGGTGAAGCCAGCGGCGGCGGCGTGGCCCCCGTGCTGGATGAGGAGGTCGGCGCAGTCGTCCAGCGCGCGGGTGATGTGGAATTCGGGGATGGAGCGACCGGAGCCCCGGCTTTTCTCCTGGCTGAGCTCTACAATGATGGCTGGCCGGTAGAATTCCTCGACCAACCGGGAGGCCACCAGGCCGATGACGCCAGCCGGAAAGTCGGGGGCGGCGATGAAGAGGAGCGGCCGTTCGGCCTGCTGGACGCGGGCGATCTCCTGCGCCCTTTCCTGCGCCTCAGCGGTGAGCCGCTGTCGCTCCTGATTCAGGTTATCGAGACGCTCGGCCAGCCGCTTGGCCTCCTCCGGATATTCAGCAACGAGGAGCTGATAGGCTGTGTCGGCGTGGGCGATCCGTCCCGCCGCGTTCAGCCGGGGACCCAGTGCGTAGCCGATGGCCGCCGCGTCAACCTGTCCGGACCGAAGGCCGGCCTGTCGGATCAGAGCGTCCACGCCGGGCCGCGGTTCGGAGTTCAGCCGCTTCAGCCCCTGGATGACCAGCGCGCGGTTCTCCCCGGTCAACGGAGCCAGGTCGGCCACGGTCCCCAATGCGACCAGGTCCAGCAGGTCCTCTTCCTGAAGCTGGCTCCCTTTCCAGACCGGCACCTGCCGATTGACCCGGAGCAGGGCCTGGGCCAATTTGTAGGCCAGCCCGACGCCTGCCAGGTCTTTATAAGCGTAGGGACAGCCGGGCTGGTGAGGGTTGACCACGGCTGTTGCTTCCAGTTCTTCTTTGCCGACGGCGTGGTGGTCGGTGACGATGATGTCCATCCCCAGCCGTCGGGCGTAGGCAACCTCGGCGGGGAAGCGGATGCCGCAGTCTACGGTGATCACGACTTTTGCGCCCCGGGCGGCCAGCTCGGCCAGCGCCTCCCGGTTGAGGCCATATCCTTCTTCCAGTCGGTGGGGAATGTAGGGCTGGACCCGCCCTCCCAGCGCTTTGAGCGTGAGCACCAGCAGGGCGGTGGCGGTCACCCCATCGGCGTCGAAGTCGCCGTAGACGACGATGGGCTCCTCCTGTTTGATCGCCTTTCGGATCCGGGTCACCGCCTGGGCCATCCCATTCAGCCGGAAGGGGTCATCGGGCCCCGGCCTGCCCTCAAGGAAGGACAGCGCGTCGTCGGGGGTGGTGAGCCCCCGGTTGTAGAGGACCTGGGCCACCAGTGGGTGCAGGTGGGAAAGCCGGGAAAGGAAAGGCTCAGGAGCCGGTTGGGCGACCAGCCAGCGCTTGATCGTGGTTGGCACGGAGCGGGGCCTCCTGTTCGGTTGGTTTGAATGGGCATCGTTGAACGCCCCAGAGGGTTATCTTACCACATAATCGGGAGACAGAAAAGCCCCTCCCACAGGAGGGGCTTTTGAGGGTCGGTGTGTTTTAAATCCAACCCTGCTTCTTGCAGAAATCGGTAATGAAAGGGATGGTGACCCATTCGCCCTGGTAAGCCTTGATCGCCAGATAGATCACGTAGACCAGCCAGACGACGCCGACGACACAGCCGATGACCACAAAGCTGAGGATGAAGCTGATGACCCACCCGACCACAGCCAGGGCGAGGGACTGGATGGCATGGTATCGGATGAACGGCCGTTGTTTCTTGTCTTCCAGAAGCAGGACAACGATAGCGATGGGCCAGAACAGCCAGCTCAACAGAGCCCATAACTTGTCATCGTCGGTGACCTCCGCAGGTGCCCGCATCATTTCCTCTGCCATTTTTCTCTCCTTTCCTGGATGGTATTTTGAGGAACACTTATCTGAAAAGTCATTGTAAGGACTTTTCCTGTGTTGTCAAGTGCTCATCCCGCCATCGTTCCACGTACCCAATCGCCGACCAGCCAGTAGCGGAAATCCTGCCCCTGGCTGCACTGGATACCGCCGACGACGCCGTAGACGATGGCCGCCAGGGGGAGCAGGGTGAACAGAAAGGCGATAGGGATGCAGAGGAGGCCGATAAGCACAATGCTCAGCACACCGGTGATCGCCCAGGCGATTCCGGCCACAAAGCTACCCCCCAGCCAGGCGACAAGCTGAAAGATGAGGGCCTGCAGGCTCTGGTAGGCTACATATCGAGACCGATCCTTAAAGACCAGGTGGATGACCAGGGCGGCGATCGGCCCGAGCAGGCCGGTAGCGAGATTCAGGAGCACGCTCAAATGGGCCAGCATCGCCCAGGTCCGCTCATCGGATGGACTCAGGGGGGGAGGTGTATAGGCCTGCGGGTTGATCGGGGCAGGTGTTTCCATATTCAAAATCCCTCCTTTTGCCGTTTGTACAGACAGCCCTTCCAGGCTATCCGGGCAGGCTGGAAAGCCTGCCCCAAGACTTTTCAGATAGATTTCAAGTATAGAGGACTTATGGGAAAAGTCAAGTAATCGCGTGAGTTCGTCCCACTTGACACTGCCCCCAATTTGTGTTATAATCATCTTCGAAATCCGGACCTCTGTGATGAGGGTAGGAGATGGGAGTGGACGTCCAGGCAGTGAAGTGGCTTTCGTCCCTCTGATAAGGGGTGAAATTATGGAGAGCAAGACCTTTCGGGTGCCAAACATCAGTTGTCATCACTGCGTGATGACCATCCGGCGGGAGCTGGGGGCGCTGGAGGGGGTGAAGCGGGTCGAGGGAGAGGTGGAAAGCAAGCAGGTCACCGTCGAGTGGGAGCCCCCGGCGACCTGGGAGCAGATCGTCGCCACCCTCACCGAGATCAACTACCCACCTGCCTAGCCCCCAATCACCCAATCACCCAATCACCCAGTCACCGAGTCACCGAGTCACCCAATAAGGAGGCCTGCTTGCCCACCCAAACCCGCCTTACCCTGCCGGTCACCGGCATGACATGCGCTAACTGTGCCCTGACCATCGAGCGCAGCCTGAAGAAGGCCGAAGGGGTCGCCGAGGCAGTGGTCAATTTTGCCACCGAGGAGGCCGCGGTGGTCTTCGACCCGGCGCTGATCCATCCTGCCGAGCTGGTAGAGCGGGTGCGGGAGGCGGGGTACGACGTGGTGACAGCGCGGGTCGAGCTCCCCATCACCGGAATGACCTGCGCCAACTGCGCCCTTACCGTCGAGCGGACCCTCAACCGGCTCCCCGGCGTGGTCCAGGCAACGGTCAACTTCGCCACCGAGCGGGCGGCTGTGGAGTACGTGCCCGGCGTGGCGACGGTCGCCGGAATGGTCCGCGCTGTGGAGGAAGCTGGCTACGGCGTGATCCAGGCCGCCACTCCGGAAGAGATGGAGGATGTAGAGGAGAAGGCCCGGCAGGCCGAGATCGCCGATCAGACCCGCAAGTTCTGGGTCGGTGTACTTTTCTCCCTTCCCCTCTTCATCCTCAGCATGGCCCGTGACCTCGGCCTGCTGGGGGCCTGGTCCCACGGCCCCTGGCTCAACTGGTTCTTCCTGGCCCTCGCCACGCCGGTCCAGTTCTACACCGGCTGGGACTACTACGTGGGGGCCTACTATGCCCTGCGCAACCGGACCGCCAACATGGACACGCTGGTGGCGATGGGCTCCTCCGTGGCCTATTTCTACAGCCTGGCAGTGCTCCTCTTTCCAGCAGCGGGGCACCACGTCTATTTTGAGACCTCGGCGGTCATCGTGACGCTGATCAAGCTGGGCAAGCTGCTTGAGGCGCGGGCCAAGGGGCAGACCGGCGCGGCGATCAGGAAGCTGATGGGATTGGCCCCCAAAACCGCCCGGGTGGTGCGGGACGGGGTGGAAATGGATGTGCCGGTGGGCCAGGTCCGGGTGGGGGACCTGGTGGTGGTCCGCCCCGGCGAGCGGATTCCGGTGGACGGGGTGGTGGTGGAGGGCCGTTCGTCGGTGGACGAGAGCATGCTCACCGGCGAACCGATGCCGGTGGACAAGGGACCGGGGGACAGGGTGATCGGCGCGACGGTCAACCGGCAGGGGCTGTTGCGGTTCGAGGCGACGCGGGTGGGGGCGGAGACAGCCCTGGCCCAGATCATCCGGCTGGTGCGGGAGGCGCAGGGAAGCAAGGCCCCCATCCAGCGGCTCGCCGACCGGGTGGCAGGGGTCTTTGTGCCGGTGGTTATCGGCGTCGCCCTGCTCACCTTTGCCGTCTGGTGGGGGGTGGGCGGCGACTTCACGGCGGCGATGATCCGGCTGGTGGCTGTGCTGGTCATCGCCTGCCCCTGCGCCCTGGGGCTGGCCACCCCTACCGCCATCATGGTCGGTACGGGTCGGGGAGCGGAGATGGGCATCCTCTTCAAAAACAGCGCGGCGCTGGAGACCGCCCACCGGCTGGAGGTGGTCGTCCTGGATAAGACCGGCACGCTGACGAAGGGCAGGCCGGAGGTCACCGATGTGGTGGTTTCAGATGCCGGGCATCCCGAAACCCTCCTGCGCTGGGCGGCCTCCGCCGAGCGGGGGTCAGAGCACCCGCTGGGGGAGGCTGTGGTGGCCGAGGCGGAGGCGCGGGCCGTTCCTCTGGCTGACCCGGAGGAATTCGAGGCGATCCCCGGCAGGGGGGTCCGGGCCACGGTCGAGGGGCGCCGGGTCCTGGTGGGGAAGCCGGAGTGGGTCGAGGGGGAGGGGGTTGGGCTGGACGGCCTGGTCGGCGAGGTGGAGCGTCTGCGGGGGTTGGCAAGGACAGTCGTGGCGGTGGCCGTGGATGGAGAGGCGGCTGGCCTGCTGGGGATCGCCGACGCCCTGAAGGAGGGGTCCGTAGAGGCGGTTGCCGAGCTTCATCGCCTGGGGCTGGAGGTGGTGATGCTCACCGGCGACAACCGGCGGACGGCGGAGGCCATCGCCCGCCAGGTGGGGATAGATCGGGTGGTGGCCGGGGTGCTCCCGGCCGACAAAGCGGAGGAGGTAGGGCGGCTGCAGGAGGGGGGCCGTCTGGTGGCGATGGTCGGCGATGGCATCAACGATGCGCCGGCGCTGGCCCGGGCGGATGTGGGGATTGCCCTGGGCACCGGCACCGATGTGGCGATGGAGACGGCCGACGTGACATTGATGCGGGGCGACCTGCGGTCCGTCCCCCGGGCGCTGGCTCTCAGCCGGGCCACGATGCGGGTCATCAAGCAAAATCTCTTCTGGGCCTTTTTCTATAATGTCATTCTCATCCCGGTGGCGGCCGGTGTGCTCTATCCGTTCCCCGTGGTGCCGGAAATCCTCCGGCAGCTCCATCCGGTGCTGGCTGCCTTTGCGATGGCGACAAGCAGCGTCACGGTGGTGACCAACAGCTTGCGGCTGCGGAATGTCTGAATTCATAATATTCGGCTCATTTGCGCCATTCGTGATAAGCGTCCTGCATGCCAACAAAAGTGCCGGGCAGTTGGAAGCCCTCTCAGATACAGAGAAAAGGAGAAAAGATGAGCGAACAGGAACTGACCCTGCTGGATGCCATACGGATTGGGATGAAGGCTGAGGAGGAGGCGGCAGCGGCATATGCCGATGCGGCGCAGAGGGCTGGCAACAGCCTGGGACGACAGCTCTTTGAGCAGTTGGCCGAGTTCGAACGTCATCACTACCGCAAGCTGGAGGCCCTGGAGGAGTCGCTGCGCAAACGGGGGGCTTTTATCGCATACGAAGGATATGAGATGAAGCTTCCGGTGCATCGGGAGGTGAAGGGCTTTGAGGAGCCCAACCGGATGAGCCTGATGGGGATCATCACCGCGGCGATGGAGTTCGAGCGCAAAGCCCGGGAGCGGTATACCACCCTGGCCGGACAGGTGAGCGATCCGGACGGGAAGGCTATGTTCCAGAGGCTGGCCGCGGAGGAGGATGGCCATCACCGGATTCTGGAACGGGCCTACTGGAGCCTGAACGATCGAGGGGTGTGGGACTGGTCGGGTTAACCCCGTTGCGTTTGGCCTCTGCGTTGCCCCCTTCTCCTCCTCGTGCTGGGGAGGGGTAGGGGGCTTTTTGCGGGTGGGAAGTCTGCGTTCTTCCTTTGTTGCACTTGCCTCAACCCCGAAACTGCGTATACTGCTGTGGAGGTGAAGGGAGGAGGATGAAGGTAGCAGTTATCGGCGGTGGTTCGACCTACACGCCGGAGCTGGTGAAGGGGTTTCTGGAGCGGGCGGCCTCGTTCCCTCTGGAGGAGCTGTGGCTGATGGACATCGCTCCCCGGCGGCTGGAGGTGGTGGGGGGGCTTGCGCGGCGGATGGTGGCGGCCGCTCACGCCCCTTTTTGTGTAGTCACAACCGGGGACCTCGAGGATGCCCTTCGCGGGGCGGCCTACGTGATCACTCAGTTGCGGGTGGGGGGCATGGCTGCCCGCCGCGCCGACGAATACCTGGGCCGGCGGCACGGCCTGATCGGCCAGGAGACGACCGGCGTGGGCGGCATGGCCAAGGCGCTGCGCACGATCCCCGTCCTCCTCGACATCGCCCGAAAGATGGCCAAACTGGCCCCCGGCGCGCTCCTGGTCAACTTCACCAACCCGGCCGGACTGGTCACCGAGGCCCTCACCCGCTATGCGCCTCAGGTCCAGGCTGTGGGGGTGTGCAATGTGGCCATCACCACTGCCATGGGCATCCTGCAGGGCCTGAGCCAGCATCTGGGCGAGCCTCTGGCGCCGGAAAGGGCACGGCTGGATACGCTGGGCCTCAATCACCTCACCTGGCACCGGGGCTTCGCCGTGGACGGACAGGAAATGTGGCCCCTGGTCCTGGAGGGGTTTCTGGCCCACCTGCGGGCCGAGGCTGAGCCGGAGTGGGACCCCCGCACCATCGAGGTCCTGGGCATGATCCCCAACTATTATCTTCAGTACTACTATTACACCCACCGCAAGCTGGCCGAGCAGGAGCGGTGGCCTCCCTCCCGCGCCGAGCAGGTGATGGAGATCGAGGCCGAGCTTCTGCGTCAGTACGCCGACCCCCACCTCACGGAGCCTCCCCCGGGCCTGATGAAGCGGGGCGGGGCGTACTATTCCACCCTCGCCACACAACTGCTGGATGCCCACCATAACGACCGCGGCGAGGTCCATATAGTGAACGTCCGCCACGCCGGCGCGGTGGCTGGCTGGCCCGCCGACTGGGTGCTGGAGATGCCCTGCCGGGTGGACCGGGCCGGGGTTCACCCCCTTCCCGCCCAACCCCTCCCGCCGGTCTGCTTCGGCCTGCTGGCACAGGTGAAGATGTACGAATTGCTCACTGTCGAGGCGGCGGTGCATGGGGATCGGGGTGCGGCCTATCAGGCGCTGCTGGCCCATCCCCTGGGCCCCTCCGCCGACCGGGTGCAGGCGGTTCTGGATGACCTGCTGGAGACCAACCGGCAGTATCTGCCTCAGTTTCATGCCCACGGAGGGACAGGATGAAACCTAATCCGGTGCTGCGCCGGCTGGGCCTGGCCGATACCGACCGCGTGGCCGTCATCCACGCCGATGACGTCGGCATGTGTCAGGCTACCCTGTCGGCCTTCTATGATCTGCTGGACTTCGGACTGGTTTCCTGTGGGTCAACGATGGTCCCATGCTCCTGGTTCCCTGCGCTGGCTGCGTATTGCCGCCAGCATCCCCAGGTGGATATGGGCGTCCATCTGACCCTCAACAGCGAGTGGGACGCCTACCGCTGGGGCCCCATCTCCACCCGCGATCCCGCCTCGGGCTTGCTGGACGACGAAGGCTACTTCTATCGGGAGCCGGAGGACGTCCAGGCGCGCGCCGACCCTGCGGCCGTTCAGGCCGAGCTCGAGGCCCAGGTCAGCCGGGCCCTGGCGGCCGGCATTGACGTGACCCACCTGGATACCCATATGGGCACCGTGGCCCATCTCAAGTTTATCCCTGCTTACCTGGGGCTGGCCCGCCGATACAGCCTGCCGGCCCTGATGCTCCGGCTCGACGAGGCGGGCTGGCGGGAGATGGGGCTGGATGCCGGGACTGCCCGGTTCGCGGCCGGCATGGTGGAGGAGCTGGAGGCCCAGGGGCTGCCTCTGTTCGACCGCGTGGACGGCCTGCCGCTGGACCGGCCGGAGGAGCGGCTGGAACAGGCCCGGAAGGCCTTCGAAAATCTCCCGCCGGGCCTGACCCATTTCGTTGTCCATGCGGCGGTGGATACTCCAGAGCTGCGTGCAGCCGCCACTGACTGGCAGTGTCGGGTGGGGGACTACCAGGCCTTCGGCAGTGAAGAACTGCGGCGCCACATTCGAAATTGTGGGATACATATCATAGGCTACCGCACCCTGCGCGACCTGGTCAGGGGCTAGAATTTTGCCCGTATGACGCAAACCTTGAGCCAATAAGGAGAACAGCATGTCAGGGGACTTCGGTTCTGCTATTCCGCTTCTGTGTTGTGCTGGGCTGGTCCTCTTCTTCGCCGTGGCGATGATCCCCTTCCTCGCCCTGCTGTTTCGCAGCGGCCGCAAGCGTCAGCAGCTTCGGGCCATGCTGGCCCAGGTCCCTTCGCGTTCGGTCGCGACCCTTCGGCCAGACCAGGGGCTGGTCCTGCTCAGGGGAACCATCTCGCAGGTCCCCGATCCGGTCCAGCCGTTCCTGGATATCGCCGTGCTGCGGCTGTCGCTGCGGATCGGCATTGGGGAGAAGAAGCAGGAGATGGACCGCGTCCAGGCGCGGCCGTTTCTGCTGGACGACGGCACAGGTACGGTCTGGGTTGACCCGGCCGGGCTGGACCCTCTCCTGATCGGTGGGGAGGGGATCGTTCCTACCGGGCAGGAGCGCCTGGATGCTTTGCAGGCAGTGGGGCTTCCCCCGAGTATGGCGGAAGGGTTCATTCAGGTCTGGGCACTGCGTGCGGGCGAGGAGGTCACGGTTGTGGGGACGGTTCAGGAGAGGGACGGCCAGATGTTCGTCGGCAAGGGGCCGAAGACGCCTCTCGTCGTCTCCACGGGCGGCGTTCCGGAGATGGTGGCCCAGGCTGGCCGGCAGACGAGGACTGTCTGGATTGTGGTCGGCGTGCTGGGCGTTATCGGCCTGTGCATGCTGACAGTCCTGGTCGTCGCTCTTGGGAGGGTGCTGCAAGTATTGTTGAAGGGAGGATAGTGGGGCGGTGCTGTTTGCGCGAATTCCCATTTTCTGTTATCATCAAGAATCACACATCTGTGAGGAGACCGAGCTGTGGGGTTCATTGCTCTGCTCAAAACGATGCGTCCCAAGCAGTGGCTAAAGAATGTCTTCGTGTTTGCCCCTCTTGTCTTCGACGTCAAGCTTTTCAACCTTACTTACCTCTCACGGACGGTGGCCGGCTTTGTCCTCCTGTGTCTGGTCTCCGGAACGGTGTACATCATCAACGATCTGGTGGATGTGGAGAAGGACCGGCAACACCCACGCAAGCGGAACCGGCCCATCCCCTCCGGTCAGCTCTCGACCGGTGTGGCTCTCACCGCAGCCATCCTGATCCCGCTGGTGAGCCTCCCCGCCGGCTTCTGGCTCAACTCCCTTTTCGGCGGGGTTCTCCTGGGTTACCTCCTGCTCCAGGTTGCCTATTCCTTCCTGCTCAAAAACCTGGTTATCATTGACGTGCTGACCATCGCCGCCGGGTTCGTGATGCGGGTGGCGGCGGGGGTTCCACTGGTGGAGGCGGAACGTTTCTCCCCCTGGATGTATGTCTGCATGGCCTTGCTGGCGCTCTTCATCGGCTTCAACAAGCGCCGTCACGAGCTGGTGCTGCTGAAGGAGAACGCCAACGCCCATCGGGAGAGCCTTCAGGAGTACAACCTGCCGCTCCTGGACCAGATCATCACCATCGTCACCGCAGCCACGCTGGTTGCCTATGCCCTCTACACCTTTTCCGCCCCCAACCTGCCGGCCAACCACACGATGATGCTCACCACCCCCTTTGTCCTCTACGCCGTCTTCCGCTACCTGTACCTGGTTCAGGTCCGCGGGCTGGGAGGGGAGCCGGAGGAGATTGTGTTGCGGGACCGTCCTCTTCAGGCCGGGGTGCTCCTCTGGGCGCTGGCGGTCGTGTTGATTATGTACTTCTTTCGGTGATGGGGGGGCGATGGTTCATGCATCTGCTTCGGGAAAGGTGATCCTGTTGGGGGAGCACGCTGTGGTCTACGGGCGGCCGGCCATTGCCGTACCGGTCTCCCGGGTGCGGGCCACGGCGAGGGTGGAGGCCGTGCCGCCGGGGAGCGGCCTTACGCTGGTGGCCCTCGACCTGAACCGGAGCATCCGCCTGGGGGATGCCCCTGGGGACGACCCGCTGGCGGCCATCGCCCGGCTCACCCTGGCCCACCTGGAGGCAGATGAACCGGACGCTGTCCTCACCCTCACCTCCACCATCCCCATCGCCGGGGGGATGGGGAGCGGCGCAGCGGTCTCTGCGGCCATCGTCCGTGCGCTGGCCGGGTTCGTCGGGGCAGAGCTTTCCCCGCCCGAGGTCAGCCAGCTCGTCTTTGAGGTGGAAAAGCTCCACCATGGCACCCCCAGCGGCATAGACAACACCGTCATCGCCTACGAGCGGCCCGTCTATTTTGTCCAGGGAGAGCCGCCGGAACCGCTGCGCGTGGGGGAGCCGCTCCACCTGCTCATCGCCGATACCGGCATCCCCAGCCCTACCCGTCGGGTGGTGGAGGCAGTGCGGCGTCGGTGGGAGGCCGAGCCAGCTCACTATGACTTTCTCTTTGACCAGATCGGTGAGCTGGTGGAGGATGCCCGGAGGGCGATCGAGGAGGGGGACCCCGACGAGCTGGGGATGTTGATGGATCGGAACCATGAACTCCTGCAGGAAATGGGGGTCTCTTCCCCCGAGCTGGATGGGCTGGTCGAAGCGGCCCGGATGGCCGGGGCGCTGGGGGCCAAGCTCTCCGGCGCCGGGAGGGGCGGCAACGTGGTCGCCCTTGTGGAGATGGGCCTGGCGGACGAGGTGGAGGCGGCGTTGACGGAGGCCGGCGCAGCCCGCACTTTTTTCACAGCGGTGGAGACGGTCCGCTGATTCTGGGGTGATGGAAGAGCTTGTTTTCCTCAAGCTGGGGGGCTCCCTGATCACCGATAAGACCCGTCCCTATGCTCTCCTGCCGGACCGGGTGCGGCGGCTGGCGCAGGAGGTGCGGGAGGCGCAGGAACGAAGCCCCCGCCTCCGATTGGTGCTGGCCCACGGCTCCGGTTCCTTCGGCCACTATGCGGCGGCCCCTTACGGAACCCGGGATGGGGTCCACACGCCCGAACAATGGCGGGGTTTTGTCGAGGTCGCTGCTGCGGCTGCCCGGCTGAACCGGCTGGTGACGGAACTGTTCCTGGAGGAGGGCGTCCCCGCCTTCAGCCTTCAGCCGTCCGCTTCCCTCCGCTGCCGGGATGGTGAGGTGGCTTATCTGGAGGTCGGCACGATCCGGGAGGCGCTGGCACGCGGGCTAACCCCCCTGATCTACGGCGACGTGGCGCTGGATGAGGTCCGGGGCGGGACCATCGCCTCGACGGAGGACCTGTTCATCTACCTGGCGGGGGTCCTTGCGCCCCGTCGCATCCTGCTGGTGGGCCAGGCCGCCGGGGTGCTGGATGGGCAGGGGGAGGTGATCCCGCGCATCACCCCCGCGACCTTTCCCTCCATTCGTCCCTTCCTTTCCGGATCACAGGGGGTGGATGTGACGGGAGGGATGGCGGGGAAGGTGGCCCAGATGGTCGGGCTGGTGGAGCATTGGCCGGACCTGGTTGTCCACATCCTTTCCGGCCTGGAGCCGGGCATGGTTCGTCGCGCTCTTCTGGAGCCGGAGGCCCCCTTCGGCACCCGGATCGTCGCCCGTTGATGGGGCAGGGGAAGCAGCTTGTGGATTTGTCAAACCGACCGAAGCCTGGTATAATCCGTTCCGTGCCCTTGGGGCCTCTCATTGCAGAGCGTACTGGATGGAGATACCGGTTGTGATTCGGCGCAACACACAGGAAGCGGCCTACTGGGAGAACTTCCGGGTAACCGACGAGGATCTGGAGTACCTCAGCAACCTGCTGATGGAGCGGGAGGTTCCGCTCCCGCTGGACGAGCTGGCACAGGCCGTCGTGGTGTTCCGCTGCCGGCGGGAAGAGGAGCGTATCGCTCAGGAACTCTCCAAAGGGACCCCCTATCTCCCCAAGAACTCCTATCAGGTTGGCGAGAAAGTCGTCTTCCCCGCGCTGGAGTACCAGGTGGGGGAGGTCGTGGGGGTGCGGGAAGGACGCAACCCCGAATACGGTCCTTTTCGGGTGATCCAGGTGGCGTTCCCTGGCGGTCGGCTGCGGGAGTTCGCTGCCGAATTGACGGACCACCCACTCAACCAGGCAGTCCCTCTGGAAGAGGTTGAGCTGCGTTCCCCCGACTCCCTCTATTCCGAGTTCGGCCCTCGCGTCCGGGCGACACTGGCTACCCGCCTCGAGTTGGAACCTGCCTTCATCCGTCTGGCCGGTGAGTGGTTTCTCAGGGACCTGCTGGTGGAGATCAGCCCGGGGCAGCTCAATCTGGCCGAAGCGGTGCTGGATATGGCCGGGGGCGGGCCGTTGCCCACCGAGGTGTTGATCGGCGATCTGGACCTTCCCGAGGAGGTCAATCCCCGGCTGGGGGTCTTTTCCCTCAACTATGCCCTCCAGGAGGACGATCGGTTCGATGAGGTGGGGCCGGCCGGGGAGGTGCTCTGGTATCTGCGCCGGCTGGAGCCAGCCGAGGTGCTCAACCCGCCGGAGAGGCTCCATCCCTGGGTTCTGGAATACGACCATCGCCTGCTGAACGAGGGCATGCTCAACCTGGAGCGGTGGCTGGACGACGAGTGGTCGGACCTGGTTGCCCCGCCGGAGTCGGGGGGGCCGGTGACGGTTGTGCTGACCTATCCCCATCGCCGTTCGGGTACGCTTCCGCTCTCGCCCCGGCTCGCCCGGGTCTTCCCCACCGGTCGGACCCATCGTATTCGCTTCACCTTCCGGGATGGGGATACGGGTGAGGAGATGCCTGGCTGGGTGGTGCGGGAGCGGCGCTTTGTCTACGGCCTGTTCGGGTGGTATGAGCGGTACCGGATGCCGGTGGGGGCCTATGTGGAGGTCCAGCGGGCCGGTGAACCGGGGGTGGTTGTTGTCCGGTGTCGGCCCACGCGGCCCCGGCGGGAATGGGTGCGAGTTGCGACCGTCCAGAATGGCCGGTTGACGTTTGAGATGACCCCCCATCTCCTCTCCTGTGAGTACGACGAGTTGATGGTCATCGGGGTGGAGGATTTCCTCTCTCTGGATGCGGTAGGGGAGCGGGCCCGGCAGCGGAAGTTCTCCCTGGAGGATGTCATCGCCGACATCTTCCCCGAGCTGGCAAAGCTCTCCCCTCAGGGGATGGTGCACGCAGCGACGCTCTACAGCGCCGTCAATGTGGCGATGCGCACGCCGCCGGGGCCGATTCTGGCTGCGCTGGTGCTCGATGAGCGATATGTCTCGATGGGCGACAACTACTGGGCTGCCCGGAGCCGGGGGCAGAGTTTCTAGAGGGTGACGATGAGTGAGGTCAAGGCCTCGCCGAGGCATTTAAGTCTGATCAAACCTACGCTGGATACCCCCTTTCACATCAGCCTGGAGTGGTGGGAACGGACGGGGCGGGACCTGCGGGTGGAGTTACGGTCGCATCTCTGCCCGGAGCATCGGGCGGTCTATGCAGAGCATTTCGCCACAGAGCAGATAGACTGGATAGACCCCAAGACGGGGGAGGTGACGCGGGTGGACGGGTTGCATCACGTCATCCGGGAGCACTGCAGCCGTCAACCGGGGTACATCAGCGATCAGATCTCGCTGGTAGATGCGGTATTTCGCGTCTTTCTCTCCAACGGCAACGTGCCGCTCAGCCCGCGGGAGCTGGCGGATGTGGTCGGACGGCCGGCGGAGACGATCCTGCGCACCCTCTCAGGCCAGATGGTCTACAAGGGGCTCCGTCCTGTGCTGGAAAGGTAACGGAGCCGAGGCCTCTGTTCAGCTTACAGCTCGCAGATGACGCCCGGCGGTGGGTCGCTGGGCGTATGTTTAGGACGGCCCTTTCAGGTCTGAACCCTTGTCCGAAGCCCAGGTGATGGGCTTGACAGGGAGGTAAGGGTCGCTTAGAATAAGAACGCAGGCCCCCGTAGCTCAACAGGAAGAGCACCGGCCTTCTAAGCCGATGGCTGTGGGTTCGAGTCCCACCGGGGGTGCCTGTATTTTTGCTGTCCTTTGCAGGTGCGATTCCCAGCCCTGCTGCAGACTGAAGCCCCCGCTACAAGTTCCGCAGCACCAGCGGCAGATACACTTGCATCTGCCATTCATCCGCTCCGATGTCGTACCCTGCGCCGATGGGGCGCAGGTCGCCGTCTATATCAGTGGTAATGCCCGCGTCCACCCCCGCATCTATCGCCGCTGAGCCGGGGCCCAGATGGTAGCCGTCCGGCAGAAGCCGAGGGTCGCCGAATACCGGATTCGTGCCCGCGATGCCGTTGTTGGCGTTGGCCCAGAACAGCGTGTGGTCGGCATAGACGGTGGAACTGGCCGGATAGGTGTTGGTGATGCCCCAGGTGTGGCTGACGATGATGGTGTTGGTGAGGAACAGCGTCACGTAGCCGCTTTCAATGTACACGCCGGGCACATTTCCATTGCCCACCAGGGTGTTGTGGACCAGCCTTGCGGTGAGCGGGCCGCCGGAATAACCAAAGGCGACCAGGGTGTACAGGTTGCTGGCGCTGCGGACCACTGCGTTGTTCACCAGGGTGAGGTCGGGGCTATCGACCAGACGGATCCCTTCGCGTGTGGCGTTATCCACCACCACGTTGCCCTCAAAGCGGGAGCCGCTCCAGCCCAGGTAGACGGCGTGGGCGCCATAGTTGCCCCGCACCAGGTT
>JBDOIF010000118.1:0-117067 GCA_041082215.1 Anaerolineae bacterium | reverse complement strand
CTGGGTGGAGCCGCCGGAGCCGTCGGGAGCGACGCCGGGGTCGTTGACGACGACTTTGGCGCCGCGCTTGGCCAGCTCCAGTGCGTAGGCCCGTCCCAGGCCGCGTCCGGCGCCCGTCACCACCGCCACCCGACCATCAAAGCGGATGCCGTACTGTGCCCGCCGCCGGGCCTCCTCCTGGCTGACCCACTCCACAATCCCCCGGTCCAGCACCACCTCCCCCGTCTCCAGATTGACGGTGCGGAAAATGGCCCTGCCCTCCTCGACCTTCCAGATCTGGGTCTGGATGGGCTGGCCGGGGTAGAGGGGGCGGGAGAAGCGGACGCGGAAGCGGGCCATCCGCTCCGGTTCGCCGGGGAAAAGACGCCCGATCACCGCCCGGCAGGCGAAGCCGTGGGTGCAGAGGCCGTGCATGATGGGCCGCTCGAAACCGCTGGCACGGGCGAACTCGGGGTCAACGTGGAGGGCAAAGGTATCCCCCGAGAGGCGATAGAGGAGGGGCTGGTCGGGGGAGGGATGCTGGGTCTCCTCGAGGTCCGGTGGCCGCTCCGGGAAGGCAAACGGCTCCTTTGGAGGCGGGTCTCCACCAAAGCCGCCGTCCAGCCGGGCGAACAGGGTGGCCACATTGGTGAAGAGCTTCTGCCCGTCGGAGCCGTAGGTAACCGCTTCGGCGATGACCAGCGCGCCCTGTCCCTCTCCCCGGTCGTACATATGCGTGATCTGCCCCTCCGTCGTCAGCCTGTCCCCTTCGGGGGGGAGGGGGCGGTGGAGGAACAGGTCGTGTTCTCCATGCAGCAGCCCCATCGGGTTGATCCCGGCCAGGGCGACCACCTCAGCGAAGAGGGGATAAGCGACGGTGACGGCGAAGGAGGGGATCGCCTTGAGTCGGGCTTCGTAGACATATTCCAGCTCAGCCGATCCGGCCCCGACCCCCAGGGCGTAGAGGACCAGGTCCTTCCACCCGTACTCCGTGGAGACAGGGCCGATCTTCTTGCCGATAGCATCCAGGTTTAAGGACATAGCCACCCTCCTCATCCTGCATTCTGCACTTCTCACCTGCTACTTGCCACCTGCCACTTTTTCACGCCATTGCCGAAGCCACGTTCATCCCCCCATCCACCAGGAACACCGCCCCGGTGATGTAGTCGGAAGCAGGGGAGGCCAGGAAGAGGGCCAGTCCCGCCACATCCTCCGGCTCCCCGAAGCGGCCCAGAGGGGTACCCTTCAGGATCGGCTCGGCCAGTTGGGGGGTCTGCCAGAGCACCTGGCTGAAGCGGGTCTTGATCACGCCGGGGGCGATGGCGTTGACCTGGATGTTATCGGGGGCCAGCTCCAGGGCCAGCACCTGGGTGAGCATGATGACCGCCGCCTTGGAGACGGAGTAGACCCCCATGGCGGGGGAGGGACGCAGGCCGGCGATGGAGGCCATATTGATGATCTTGCCTCCGCCCTGAGCTTTCATGTACGGGGCGACCGCTCTGGCGACACGGAAGACGGACTTTACGTTGGTATCCAGGATTTTGTCCCACTGACCTTCATCAGCGGTGAGGATGGGGCCGAAGTGGGGATTGGTGGCGGCGTTGTTGACAGCGATGTCCACCCGCCCGAAGCTTTCCACCGTGCGGGCGACCATCGCCTCCACCTGCTCGGCCTGTCCTACATGGGCTCCGACCGCCAGCGCTTCCCCGCCCGCGGCCCGGATCTCCTCGGCCACCTGTTCCACACTCTCCAGCTTGCGGCTGCATACCGTCACCTTCGCGCCGGCCTGGGCCAGCCGCAGGGCGATGGCCCGTCCGATGCCCCGAGATGCGCCGGTAACCACAGCGACCTTTCCCTGTAACGAGAACGCTTCCATTGGCATACCTCCTAACGAGACCTGCGGCCGGCCATCGGGATGGACAGGATGCCCCCCAGCACCACGAACAGGATGCCCACACCCACGATCAGGAACTTCGGCAGGGCACACCCATATGCCAGTGCCGGCCATAATGCCCGCTCCGATCCCAGGAGCAGCCGGATCAGGGCGTAGTTCTCCGTCGCGTCCAGCAGCGCCGCGATCCACTGCCCCCATGAGAGCACCACGCCCAGCACGGCGAGGCCGCGGCTCCACCGGCCCAGGCGGCGGGCCACCAGCACGCATCCCAGCCCGATGGCGCAGGCGTAAGCGACCATGAAGAGATAGTCCAGGCCCAGGTTCAGGCCGGCGAAGACCCGCGCCTCAGGCCCCCAGGAGGCCAGAATCCGGCTCGCCCCTTCCAGGTCGCGGGCGAACTCGTAGGAGATGATGCCACCTGGGGCAGCCTCTGTCTTCAGTGGACCACCCAGCACCTGCAGGGAAGCCATCACCAGAACGGCGACAACGGCGGTCGCAATGAAGGCCCATTTCTGGCCTGGCTCGGAAAGCCATAGGAACGGATGGGGTTGTTTCATTTCATCTGCCTCCTTCACTCTATCCCCATTGCCAGCATCTGCGAGATCACCACCTTCTGAATCTGGCTGGTCCCCTCCACAATCTGGAGGATCTTCGCATCCCGCATCCACTTCTCCACGGGGTATTCCCGCATATAGCCGTAGCCGCCCAGGACCTGGACCGCATCGGTGGTGATCCGCATGGCCATATCGGCGGCGAAGGCTTTGGCCATGCTGGCCTGGATGTTGGCCGGAAGTCCCTGGTCAACCCGCCACGCTGCGTGCCAGGTAAGGAGCCGTGCTGCCTCGATCTCCGTAGCCATATCAGCCAGCATAAAGCGGATCGCCTGCTTGGTGATGATGGGCTTGCCGAACTGCACCCGCTCCTGGGCGTACTGGAGGGCGTACTCGTAGGCGGCGCGGGCCACCCCAACCGCGCAGGCTGCAACGGCGGGACGGGTGTGCTCGAAGGCCCGCATGGCGATGTAGAAGCCCTCCCCTTCTTCGCCAAGTCGGTTCTCTACCGGCACCTCCACGTCTTCCAGGATCACGTCCCCTGTGTGGCAGGCCCGCATCCCCATCTTCTTTTCCTTCTTGCCCGCCGATAGCCCTGGTGAATTGCCTTCCACAATGAAGGCAGTGATCCCCCGGTGGCCCAGGCTCCGGTCCACCGTGGCGAAGATCACGTAGAGGTCGGCGATGCCGCCGTGGGTGATGAACCGCTTCTGGCCGTTGAGGATGTAGCGGTCGCCTTTGCGGACAGCGGCGGTGCGGATCGAAGCGGCGTCCGACCCCGCCTCCGGCTCGGTGAGGGCGAAGGCGCCCAGCCGGACCCGCTCGGCGTCGCAGAACCAGGGGATATAGCGGGCCTTCTGCTCCTCGTTGCCGTCAATCATGATGGGGACCGCCGCCAGGCCTGCCCCGACGATGGCGGTGGCGATCCCCAGGCAACCCCAGGCCAGCTCCTCGACCACCAGGCAGGCGGTCAGCGCGCTGGTGATCCCGCCGCCGCCGTACTTTTCGGGATACTGGTAGGAGGTCAGCCCGATCCGGGCCGCCTTCTCCAGCACCGGCCACGGCATCTCCTCACTCTCATCGTACTCCGCGGCCACCGGTCGGATCTCCCGCTCGGCGAACCGGTGGGCCAGTTGCCGCATCTGCTCCTGCTCTTCGGTCAATCGGAAGTCAATCACTGCTCACCCCCTGCCACTTGCCTCTTGCCACTTGCCTCTTGCCACTTGCCCCTCGCCTCTTCCCCCATCACCCCGTGCAGCGCCAGGTCCACCAGCGTGGCGGCGATCTCCCGGGGGGAGAGGGGGCCGTCGGGCGAGTACCACTGACGGGTCCAGTTCAGCATTCCCAGAAGCCCCATCACGGCCATTTTTACATTCACAGGGCGGAAATCGCCGCTGGCGATGCCCTCTTCCAGAATCTGCATCAGCATCTGCTCGTACTGCCTGCGGACCTTGAGGATTTGCTGGCGTCGAGGGGGGGAAAGGTTGCGGTATTCGTTCAGGAAGACGGAGAAGAGGTCAATATTCTCCATAATGCCGATGGCGTGGTTCTCCAGAGCAAGGCGGAGTTTCTCGGCAGGGGGGAGATCGGTCGCCCGGACCTCTTTTACCTGCTCCTGGAGCATACGGCCCCCATACTCGATGATGCGGAAAAGGAGGTCCTCTTTGCTTTCGATGTAGTGGTACAGGCTCGCTTTTTGGAGGTCAAGGGCGTCGGCCAGGTCCTGCATCGAGGTGTTATGGTACCCCTTCTCCTTGAAGAGATGGGCGGCTGCCCGCAGGATCGTTTCTTCTCGTCCCGTTCCCCTCTGAGACATGGACAACCCCTGCGCCCTTTCGGGCCTGTATGCCGCTGCATCTATGAGGATGTGGAGGGGGGTGGGGTTAGAGGAGGAAGGCAACGCCGATGCCGGTGGTCAACGTCCTTACTGTCGTGAATCTACCGAACGTTCGGTAGGTAAAGTATACCATGTTTTTGCCGATCGGGCAAGCGCATCCGGGTGCGGGGGGTATTTCAATTTCGGGGCGAGTGGTCCTCTCGCCCCTCGGCGGATCGCGAATCCCACGAATGGCCCGAATACAGCGAACAGGAGGGATACCTGCCCCATTCGCGGTATTCTTTTCCATTCGCGCCATTCGTGTTTCCCCACGCCCGGCCCCGGCCAGGGACATCTCGCCCCCAAACTGAAATACACCTGGCGAAAGTAGTGTTTCGCTCATGGGCAGGATATGTTATAATAAGCTAGCATGGGACCTTCCAGAAGGAGCGCAGAATGAAGATCTCTACTCTTTTTGTCACGCTGGCAGCCCTTTCCCTGCTGCTGGCTTGCTGCTGTTGTGGCTGGTTGACCGAGCTGGATTGGGAGCGGTACGTCGAGCCGATTGTCACGGCTGTGACGGAAGAAGCGACCCCTGAGCCCTCTCCGGTTGTGACACAGGAGCCGCTGCCCAATACAGCCTCGGATACGGAAGCGCTGCTGGCCTCCACCATGGTCCCGGTGCGGGACCTCCACGAGCTGGCCATCCGCTTGAAGGGGCTTCCCCCCGATACACCCCGTACCACCAATCCCGGCGGTTCACCGGATTACCCCATTGGCACCCGCCGCCTCTTCCACGCTTCCAATGTGGATACCGACGAGCAGTTCGATGTCTATGCCATCCTTCGTTACAAGACCGATCATGTCTATATGTGGGTGGAGGAAGGGGTAGAGGTAGACCTTGACGAACTCCAGGCGGCCGCCGAGCTGTTCGAGAGCCACACGTATCCGACCAACCGGGCTTTCTTCGGCTCCGAGTGGACCCCCGGCGTGGATAACGATCCCCATCTTTCTATCCTCCACGCCCGGAACCTGGGCGAAACCGTCGCCGGGTACTATTCCTCCGCCGACGAGTTCGTCTCCGCTGTGCGGGATGACTCCAACGAGATGGAGATGTTCTATATCAACATAGAAAACGTCCGGGTGAACTCCGTCTTCTACAACGGTGTGCTGGCCCACGAGTTTCAGCACATGATCCACTGGTATAACGACCGGAATGAGGAAACCTGGCTGAACGAGGGCTTCTCTGAGCTGGCCTCCTACCTCAACGGCTTCGATCCCGGCGGGTCCGAGTATGAGTTCTCCAGCCGGCCGGATACGCAGCTCAACTCCTGGCCCGAGGGGCCGGGGACGGCGGGGGCCAACTATGGCGCGGGCTATCTCTTCACTTCTTACTTCCTCGACCGGTTCGGCCCCGATGCCACTCAGGCGCTCGTCGCCCACGACGAGAACGGCTTTGCGGCTGTGGATGCGGTCCTGGACGGGTTGGGGACGGGGATGAACCACGTGGACCTCTTTACCGACTGGGTGATCGCCAACCTGCTGGACGATCCGGAGATGATGGGTGGGCGGTACGGGTACGGGGATATTGACCCGCCCGAGTTCCGCAAAGATGCCCGGTTCAGTTCAGGAGACTACCCGCTGAGTCGCGAGACCACGGTCTCCCAGTACGGCACCGACTATATTGAGATGGAGGGAGACCGGCCGCTTCTCTTCTCCTTCACCGGGTCCAATCAGGTGGGGCTGGTCAACGCACAGCCCCACAGCGGACAGTATCTCTGGTGGTCGAACCGGGGGGACGATTCGGACATGACCCTCACGCGGGCTTTTGACCTTTCGGGAGTCTCCGGAGCCACCCTGGATTACTGGTGCTGGTACGATCTCGAAGAGGATTGGGACTACGCCTACGTCGAGGTCAGCACCGATGGGGGACAGACGTGGCGGATCATCGAGACACCCTCGGGCACGCCCACCAACCCCAACGGCAACTCCTTCGGCTGGGCCTACACCGGCCGGAGCGGGGGAGGGGACGAGCCGGAATGGATCCACGAAACGGTGGACCTGACCCCCTACGTCGGGCGGAAGGTGCTGGTCCGGTTCGAGTATATAACCGACGACGCGGTGAACCGGCCGGGATTCGTCCTGGACGATGTGGCGATCCCTGAGATCGGCTACTTTTCCGATTTCGAGGCCGATGGTGGTGGGTGGGAGCCTGCTGGCTTCATCCGCCACACCAATGTCCTCCCACAGCGGTGGCTGATCCAGCTGGTCCTTTTCGGCCCTCAGACGACGGTACAGCGGCTGGAGCTGGACGGGGCGCAGACAGGCCAGTGGGAGGTCCCGCTGGGAGGGGGCGTTCGCCGGGCGGTGATGGCCATCTCCGCCTACGCCCCTGTCACCACCGAACCCGCCTCCTACCGCTACACAATCGCCTTCCCATAATCCAACCAGCAACGAGCATGGCCCTCATCGGCGTCTTCGATTCCGGCGTTGGAGGCCTCTCCGTCTGGCGGGAGATCGCCCGGCAGCTGCCCGGCCACGACACCCTCTACGTGGCCGACCAGGCCCATGTCCCCTATGGCCCGCGCCCCCTGGCGGAGGTGCGCCGGTTTGCTGAAGGGATCGCCCGGTTCCTGCTGGAGGAAGGGGCCGATGTGGTCGTCGTGGCCTGTAACACCGCCTCGGCTGCTGCTCTCCACCACCTCCGGGCCACATTCCCCGACGTTCCCTTCGTGGGGATGGAGCCAGCGGTGAAGCCGGCGGTCCAGAACACCCGCACCGGCGCGGTGGGGGTGATCGCCACCCCAGCTACCTTTCAGGGGGAGCTGTTCGCTTCGCTCCTGGAACGGTTCGCCGCCGACGTGCGGGTCTTCCCCCAGGTCTGCCCGGGGCTGGTGGAGGCGGTGGAAGCGGGCGAGCTGGATACGCCGTCCACGGAGAGACTGGTCCGGGCCTGTCTGGAGCCGCTGCTGGCGGCTGGCATTGATGAGCTGGTGCTGGGCTGCACCCACTACCCTTTCCTCCGCCCCCTCATCGAGCGGGTGGTGGGTTCTGGAGTGGAGATCATTGACCCGGCCCCGGCGGTAGCGCGGCAGACGGGGCGGGTGCTGGCCAGCGCGGGGAAGAATGCCCCACAGGGCCGCGCAGGACAGCATACATTTTATACCACCGGCGACCCCGCCACGTTCACGGCGGTCATCGTCCGGCTGGCAGGGATATCCGCCCGGTCCCGACCCCTCCTGTGGGAGGAGGGAAAGCTGGTGCGGGCAGGCTAGCCGGGCAAATCCGCTCCTGCAGGGAAGAATAGATGGACGGTAGGGGTGATCCTTCTGGTGGTGGGAGGCTGTCACTGCGCCGGGTCGTTCAGGTCTGGTGGCCGCTGGCGATGAGCTGGCTGCTGATGTCGGCCGAATCGCCCGCCCTGAGCATTGTGATGGCCCGGCTGGCCGATCCAGAGATCAACCTGGCCGCCTTCGGCGGCATTGTCTGGCCGCTGGCACTGATCGTCGAATCCCCCATCATTATGCTCCTCTCCGCCTCAACGGCCCTCAGCAGGGACTGGGCGGCCTATGTCCGTCTGCGGCGCTTCATGATGTGGATGGGGGCTTTGCTGACCGGCCTGCACGTGCTGGTTGCCTTCACCCCTCTGTACGATCTGGTCGTCACCCAATGGATCGGCGCGCCGCCGGAGATCGTCGAACCAGCCCGCATCGGCCTGATGATCATGACGCCGTGGACCTGGTCCATCGCCTATCGCCGCTTCAACCAGGGGGTGTTGATCCGCTTCGGCCACTCCCGTGCGGTGGGGGTCGGCACGCTGGTCCGTCTGGGCGCGGACGGGCTGGTGTTGGCCACCGGCTATCTCGTCCGTACCCTTCCTGGCATCGTCGTCGCCACTGCCGCCCTCGCCGCTGGCGTGCTCAGCGAGGCGGTTTACGCCGGGCTGCGGGTGCGGCCTGTGCTCCGCGGTCCGCTGAGGACAGCTTCCCATTCGGGGGATGGGCTCACTTTTCGCGCCTTCCTCGCTTTCTACGTCCCGCTGGCGATGACCTCCCTCCTCAATCTGCTGGCCCAGCCGATCGGCAGCGCGGCCCTCAGCCGTATGCCCCGGGCGCTGGACTCGCTGGCTGTCTGGCCGGTGCTTTCCGGCTTCATTTTCCTCCTCCGCAGCGCGGGGGTGGCCTACAACGAGGTCGTCATCGCGTTGCTGGACGAGCCGCAGGCCGTCCGCGCCCTCCGCCGCTTCACGGCTATCCTGGTCGTTGCAACGACGTCCCTGCTGCTGGTAATGGCCGCCACTCCCTTTGCCGCCTTCTGGTTCGGACAGGTATCGGCTTTGAGTCCATCCCTGGCAGAGCTTGCCACCCGGGGGCTGTGGCTGGCCCTGCCGATGCCGGCCTTCAACGTTCTTCAGAGCTGGTATCAGGGGGCTATTGTCTACAGCCGTCGCACCCGGGGGATCACCGAGGCGATCGCCATCTTCCTGCTGGTCACCAGCGGCCTCCTCTGGGCCGGCGCGACCTGGGTCAGGGCTGCGGGGCTGTACGTGGGTCTGGCGGCCTTTGGGGTTGGGCAGCTTGTTCAGATCGGGTGGCTGTGGCTGCGCAGCCGACCGGCGATGCGGGCGGTGGCATAGCGCCGGGAGGGCTGGCTCCGCTAGACCAGCAGGTGTCGGTTGCCGATGCGGACGCGGGTGAGGCCGGCGTTGTGGGCGGCCGCCTCCGCCTCTTCGGCCTGACGACGGGTGGTGTACCCCACGTCGGGAAAGTAGAAGTGGGGGGCGAAGGCCAGGAGGGCATAGGGGATGCGGGGGTCGAAGCCGGCGATGAAACGGGCGATGTGCCCCACCTCCTCGGCGTCCACATAGCCGGGTACCAGAAGAGTGGCAGCGATGACAAGCGGGGGATCGGGCCGTTCGTTGAAGCGGACAGCGGCGCGGGCGAAATTCTCCAGCGTGCGCTGGTTGCTGGCCCCGGTGAGGGCCCGATGCAGGTTCTCGTCGTAGGCCTTCAGGTCGAACTTGACGCAGCCGCCCGTCCGCAGCGAAAGCTCCACCGCCCGGTCCATCAGCCGGGGATGGCCGCTGCCGTTGGTCTCCCAGCAGACAACCACCCCCCGCTTGGCCAGGAGCTGGCTCGCGGCCAGAGCATGGGCCATCTGGGGGGCGGGGTCCCCGCCGAAATAGCAGACACAATAGGTGCGCGGGTTGGCGACGTCGGCCAACCCGCTGGCAGTCAGCTTTTCGGACCGGAGCGGGTTGACCTCCCGAAAGTGCCAGTTCTGGCAGTAGAGGCAGTCGAAGCTGCAGGCGGCGTAAAAGACGGCCAGGTTGTGTTTGCCCCGCTGATGGTGGCCGGGGCAGACCCAGTCGGCGACGCAGTTGGTGGGCAGGGGGTCGCGATACCAGTGGAGCAGCCCCCGGTCCGGCGTGCCCGCCAGGTGGTGCAGCTTCCCCTCCCGGACCTCTCGCAGCCCGCAGTACCCTCGCTCCCCTTCGCCGATGGCGCAGTCCTGGCCACAGAGGCCGCAACGGACGCCCCCTTCGGCGCGGGGAGGGGCGGGAGGCAGATCGAAGGGGAGGCGGGCGGCGGCGTGGGCCGTCTTGGCGATGGTCAGCGCCTCCTCAGGGCGCCGACGGATGCAGTCCAGGCAGACCCCCAGATGTGCGGCCACCGGCCGGTCGGTGGAGTTGCACAGAGTACAGGGGGAAGCAAAGTCTCTCTCGAACATTGGTGAGTCCATTGTAACATTTCCGGGGCCTGTGAGCAACTCCGTATTCCGGGCCAGGTGTATTTCAGTCTGGGGGCGGGATGTCCCTGGCCCGGGCCGGACCTGGGGAAACACGAATGGCGCAAGTGGAAACGAATACCGCGAATGGAGCAGGTGTCCCTCCTGTTCGCTGTATTCAGGCCATTCGTGGAATTCGCGATCCACTGGCGGGCGAGAGGACCACTCGCACTGAAATTGAAAGAAGGAGGGGGCCAGGGGGGGTGAGGGGGAGGGGGGCAGGTCAGAAGCGGCCGATGTGCGTTACCAGTCCCCCCGGTTGACGAAGCGGCGGCTCCTGGTATACTCTATCCTGTGGCCGAGGACCTGCTCTGGCGTCACCTGCGTGATCTGCCGGCCTTTCGGGCGCTGCTGCGGGCCGTCGAGGCCCGCTTCTACACCGACCTGCCGCTCAGGGAACCTGTGCTGGACCTGGGCTGTGGCGACGGTCACTTTGGCGCCGTGGGCCTTCCCCGCCCTCCCGAGGTCGGCCTCGACCCGTGGGCGGCCCCCCTCCGGGAGGCCCGTCGTCGCGGCTCCTACCGGCTCCTGGTCCGCGCCGATGGGGGCCGGCTCCCCTTCCCCGACGCTTTTTTCGGCACTGTGGTCAGCAACTCGGTCCTGGAGCACATCCCCCGGCTGGAGCCGGTGCTGGCGGAGGTAGCACGGGTGCTGCGGCCCGGCGGAGCCTTCTACTTCTCTGTGCCCGGCCCCAACTTCCTTCCGTTCCTTTCTGTCGGCCGGGCGCTGGACCGGCTGGGGCTGCATCCTGTGGGAGAAGCCTACCGGGCCTTCTTCAACCGCATCGCCCGCCACCACCACTGCGACGGGCCGGGGGTCTGGAAGATGCGGCTGGAGGCAGCCGGCCTGCGAATGGTCCGGTGTTGGACCTATTTCTCCCGGCGGGCGGTGGTTGTTCTCGAGTGGGGGCACTATCTGGGGCTTCCGTCCCTTGTGGCGAAGCGGCTGACCGGCAGGTGGGTGGTGTGTCCGTCGCGGGCGAATCTGTGGCTGACCGAACGGCTGGTGCGGCCCTTCTTCGACGAGCCTCCGCCGCAGGAGGGGGCCTGCTGGTTCTTCGTCGCCGGGAGGGAGGATGCAGAAGCATAGCCGACGACAGGCGGCTTTCCTGCTCATCGCGGGGATCGCGTTTGCCCTCCTGGGGCAGGCCTACTTTATCTGGCGGCCGGAGTTCGTGTGGGACGGCGTGATCTTCTACGTTGTAGGGGCGCTCCTGTGGGCGGCTGCCGCGCGGCGGACGGAGCGGGGGGCAAGGCTCTCTTTCTGGGGAAGGCTCCAATGGCCCTGCAGTCTGGTCGGGGTGCGGCTGGCCCTTGTGGGGGCGGGCGGAGGGCTGTCGCTGGCGGCAGGGCTGCTGGCCGTCCGCGCGGCTCCAGGGGCGGATTTCACCTTTCCCCTGGTCGCCTGGGCGCTGGGGGGGCTTCTCTACCTGGCTGCGCTGATGCCCCTGCCACAGCGGGAGTGTTGGGGGCGGCTGGCGGGCTGGGTGCGGACACGTCGGCTGGAGATTGGAGGGATGGCGGCTCTCCTGCTGGCCGCGCTGCTGGCCCGGGCGGTGGCCCTGGAGACGATCCCGGCCAACTTCGGCGGCGACGAAGGCACCCAGGCGCTGGCGGCCCTTCGGCTGCTGGGGCCACCCCTGGGCAACCCCTTCTCCACCGGCTGGTACAGCGTCCCCACGATGTCCTTCCTGGCCTACGGGCTGGGGATGCGGCTTTTCGGGTCCACGGTTGCCGGAGCACGCGCCCTTTCCGCCGTCATCGGCACAGCGACTGTGCTCGCCACCTATCTCCTGGCGCGGGAGGTGGCCGGTCGCTGGGTGGGGTGGATCGCTGCGGTCCTCATCGCCTTTGGCCATTACAGTATCCATTTCAGCCGTCTGGCCTCCAACCAGGTGGCCGATGGCCTGTTCCTCCCGCTGGCCCTCTGGTTCCTCCTGCGCGGGCTTCGGGAGGGAGAGCGGGACGCGGTGGGGCCTGTTTACCCTTTCTGGTTCGGCCTGGCCGGGTTCACGCTGGGCCTGGCCTGGTACGGTTACTTCGGCGCCCGCCTGTCGTCCATCGTGGCGGGGCTGTATCTGGGCTGGCGGGCGCTGGTCGAGCCGCGCTTCCTGCGGAGGCAGGGGTGGGGAATCCTCCTCCTGCTGATGGGCGTAGGAGTGGCTCTTTTCCCCCTCCTGTTCCACTACATCGCCCACCCGTCGGAGTTCTTTTCCCGCTACAACCAGGTCGGCATCCTCGCCTCCGGCTGGCTGGAGCAGGCGAAGGCCGTCACCGGCCGCAGCGCCACCGCCCTTCTGCTCCAGCAGTTCTGGAAGTCGGTCTCTGCCTTCCATTTCACCCCCGATCCCACTTTCTGGTACCGTCCGGGTGTGCCGCTTCTGGATCCGGTCTCCGGCGTCTTTCTTGTGCTGGGGCTGGTGGCCGTTACCCGCAGGGCACGCCGCCCGGGCTACGGCCTGCTCCTCCTGTGGTTCTGGTCGCTGATCCTGCTGGGGTGGACCCTGACGGAGAATCCCCCCTCCAGTCAGCGGGGGGTGGGAATAGCGCCGGTGGCGGCGGTCCTGGCGGCGGTGGGGCTGGTGGAGACGACGGGGCTGGTGCGGCGACTGGGGGATACCTCTGCGACCCGCAGGACCTGCCGATGGGCGGTGGGGGTGGTGCTGGCCATTGTCGTTGTGATCAATCTGGGCTTCTATTTCGGCGTCTACACCCCCCGCCGGATCTACGGCAATCCTACTGCGGAGGTCGCCGATGTCCTCTGCGATGCGCTGGAGGGGCGGGAGGAGGTGCCACCGGTTTATCTCGACGGCGCGCCGGTGATGTACTGGGACTTCGGCGCCATCGCCTTCCGGTTGCGGGGCGTGGAGGGGCGGGACTTCTCGCCGGAGGAGGGGATGGAAGGGCTGGACCTTTCCCGCGGGGCGTTGTTTGTCGTCCTGGAGGAGAACCGGGACGACCTGGCCCGGATCCGGTCGGCCTTTCCGGACAGCGTCCTCGAGAGCTTCTTTTCTACGGCAGGCGGGCGGCCGCTGTTCACGGTGTATGAGATCCCGGCACGGAGGGAGGAGTGAGAGATTTGCGCCATCTGTGGACTGCGTTGTTCCTGATCGGCGTTCTTCTGATCGGGGCCTTTTTCCGCTTCACGGGGCTGGGCTGGGGGGAAGGACAGCCGATCCACCCGGACGAGGAGTTCCTGCGACAGGTGGTATCGGCGGTCCGGCTGCCCGACCATCCACGCCTCTACCTGGATACGGCCAGCTCCCCGCTGAACCCCCATAATCAGGGCTATACTTTCTTTGTGTATGGGACCCTTCCCCTTTTCGTCACCCGGGCGGTGGCGGAGGGGCTGGATCGGTGGTGCGAATCGCCCCACAACCTCCCCGCGCGGCTGCTGTCGCCGGTCCTTCTGGGGCGGACGGTGGAGGGGTGCGCTCCAGGCGCGTTCAGCGGGGGCGGCGCGCGGATGGTGGGGCGGGCGCTGTCGGCCCTTTTCGATCTGGGAAGCCTGGTCTTTATCTTCTTGGCGGGGCGAAGGATGGGCTCCTCCCGGCTGGGGTTGCTGGCGGCTTTGCTTTATGCGCTGGCGGCTCTCCCCATCCAGCAGGCTCACTTCTTCACAGTGGACACCTTTGCCAACTTCTTTGTCGCCGCTACGCTCTATCTGGCGCTGCGGGTAGTGGAAACCGGTGGATGGGGGGCGTTCGCGCTGGCCGGGTTGACGACCGGGTTGGGGATGGCCTGCAAGATCAGCGTCTGGCCGCTGGGGCTGCTGGTAGCCCTGGCCGGGGGAATCTGGTGGTGGAGGGCCGGAGGTCGGCCCCCGGGGTTGCCCCTGACGCGCCTCCTGCTGGCGGGAGGGGTGGCGCTGCTGGCCTTTCGCCTGGCCCAGCCGTATGCCTTTATGGGGCCAGGCCTCCTGGGACTGGGCCTTAATCCCGGATGGTTGAACAATATGGCGGAGGTCCGGGGGCTGATGTCTGGCTCCGTGGACACCTATCCTGGCCACCAGTGGGCTGGCCGGACCCCCCTGGTCTTTCCCTGGATCAATATGGTCTTCTGGGGGCTGGGCCTGCCCCTGGGGCTGGTGGCCTGGGCCGGGTGGGGGGTGGCGGGGGTGGAGTCGGCCCGCCGATGGCTGCGTCAGCGTGTGCTCTCCCCCTTCCTGCTGGTCTGGGTCTGGGCTACCGGCTATTTTCTCTATCAGGGCACGCAATGGGTGAAGTCGGTGCGGTATCTGTTGCCCGTCTATCCCGCCTTTGTCCTCCTCGCCGCCTGGCTGGTGGTATGGCTGTGGGAGCGGAGCAGGCGGAGGGCCGGCCCCTGGGTGATGGCGGGGGTAACCGTTGGGGGGGCTTTGCTGTGGGCGGTGGCCCTTCTTTCTGTCTATATCCGCCCGCACACCCGCATCGCTGCATCCCGCTGGATCTTTGAAAACATCCCCACCGCAGCTACAATCCAGCTCCAGACCGCCGACGGCACGGATCAGGTCCCGGTCAGTCTGGCAGGCGGTAGCATCGCCAGTGAAGGGGTCCCGGTGACCGCGCCGTTCCGGGTGGACCAGGAGGCGGACCTGAGGGGGGTCACGCTCAATTATGTGGTGGATGTCGGTGGGGACCCGGAGCCGGAATGGGTTTGGGTGATGGTGGCGGCCGACCCGGGCGGCAGGGCGGTGATGGCTGAGGCGACCCTGCCGATCGAGCCGCCTCCCCTGCGGGTGGGGGAAGGTCAGCGGGGGCAGGCGTTCACCTTCCCGATGGCCCCGCAGCGTCTTCTGGCCGGGACAACCTATTATCTGATCGTGGAGACGGTGGAGGGAGGGCCGATCCAGCTCTTCACTTCGGTCCTTGCCACGGAGCACTGGGATTGGCCGCCGCCGCTGCGGGTGGATGGCTACGACCCCTTCGGAGGGATGTATCGGGGGCTTTCCACCAGCTCCGATGGGACCCTGCAGCTCTATTACGACGATACGCTGGAGAAGCGGGAGGCCCTCCTCAACTGGCTGGATGAGGCGGACTACATCATTATCGGCAGCAACCGGCTCTACGCCTCCATCCCCCGCCTGCCTACCCGCTACCCGTTGACCGTCGCTTACTACAAAGCCCTCTTCAGTGGGGAGTTGGGGTTCGAGCTGGTAGCCGACTTCACCTCTTACCCCGCTGTCGGCCCCTTCCAGTTCCCGGATACGGAGGAACCATTCCCCGTACCCGAGGCACTCTATCAGTATCGGGCTGCTCCCATCTCCGTATCGTTGCCGCCGGCAGAGGAGGCTTTCAGCGTCTATGACCATCCCCGTGTGCTGATCTTCCGCAAGACGGAAGCCTACTCCCGCCAGCGGGCGCAGGCCCTGCTCCCCGCCTCGTTGCTGGACCACGTGGTCTGGGTGACGCCCCGGCAGGCCGGGCGCAGGGTGCGGGAGCCGGTGCTCGATCCGGAGACCTGGGCGGAGCAGCAGGCAGGGGGGACCTGGTCGGAGATGTTTGACCGGCAGAGCCTCCTCAACCGCTCCTCCGTGCTCGCGGCGGTGGTCTGGTATCTGGCGGTGGCGGCCCTCGGCTGGCTGGCCTTCCCGCTGCTGTTCGTCGCTCTGCCCCGTCTTCAGGACCGGGGGTACGGGCTGGCGCGGGCGCTGGGGCTTCTGGTGGTGGGGTATCTCACCTGGCTGATGGCCAGCCTGCACCTGCTGCCCAACACGCGCGGCACGGTCCTGCTGGCTATGTTGCTACTTGCGGGGGGCGGGGGAGCCGTCGCCAGGCGGGAGTGGGCCGGGCTGCGGGCCTTCCTGCGGGAACGAAGGGAGCCGATCCTGGTTTACGAGGGGCTGTTCCTCGTCCTGTTCATCGCCTGGGCCTGGGTGCGGTCGCTTAACCCCGACCTGTGGCATCCGGTGGTCGGCGGGGAGAAGCCGATGGACTTCGCCTATCTGAACGCTGTCATCAAATCCACCTGGTTCCCTCCCTACGACCCCTGGTTCGCGGGCGGTTACATCAACTACTACTACTTCGGCTTTGTCCTGGTCGCTTCCCTGACGAAACTTCTGGGGATCATGCCCTCCATCGCCTACAACCTGGCGCTGGTCCTCTTCTACGCGCTGGTGGGCGGGGCGGCTTTCTCCGTTGCCTTCAATCTGGCCGGTCAGGAGGGGGGGACAGGCCGCCGGTACGCCGCCGGGTTTATGGCGGTCCTCTTCGTCCTGGTGCTGGGGAACCTGGGGGAGGTCCGTCTGCTGGTCAACGGCTTCCGCCTTCTGGCCGGCGAGCCGACCTTCCAGAGCTCCATCCCCGGCCTGCCGGAGCTTTTGCAGACGCTGCGGGGATTGGGGATGGTTCTGAAGGGAGCGCAGCTTCCCTTCCGCCCGGAGACCCCCTACTGGGACCCCACGCGGATGATCCCCCCGGATGCCAGTGGGGTGGGGCCGATCACCGAGTTTCCGGCTTTCACCTTTCTTTATGGCGACCCCCATGCCCATATGTTTGCCATTCCCTACACGCTCTGTGTCCTGGCCGTGGCGCTGGACTGGGCGCGGGGGATGGGGCGAGGACGACGACAGGTGCTGTCCCTGCTGATGGGCGGGCTGGTCATCGGGAGCCTGCGGGCGATCAATACGTGGGATTACCCCACCTATCTGTTGCTGGGGCTGGCAGGGCTGGCGCTGGGAGTGGATTGGAAGGGGAAGGGATCGAAGCGGGCGCTTTCACAGTTTCTCCTTCAGGGGGCGGGATTGGCGGCCCTGACGGTACTGCTGTTCCTGCCCTACATTCGGAATTACATAACTGCCTACAGCCGGTTGCAAATCTGGAGCGGTCCCAGGACACCGCTGGACATTTACCTCCTTTTAATCGGCCAGTTCCTCTTTCCTCTCCTCACCCTCCTTGGGGGAGACATTCGGCGACTGTTCAGATGGGCTGGGGGGACGGGGCCGGGGAGGCCGCGCCAGCTTATGCTGGCGGTGGGGATCGGCCTGCTGGTGTTCGGGCTGGTCCTGGCCTGGGGCGGGCTGCCGGTTGCGCTGGTGGCCCTTCCTGTCGCAGCCGTGGCGGCGGGCCTGGCGGTGAATGGGGGGCTGCCGGTCGAGCGGCGGATCGTCTGGTTGCTGACCGGCCTGGCGCTGGGGCTCAGCCTGCTGGTGGAGGTCGTCGTGCTGGAGGGGGACATCGGACGGATGAACACCGTCTTCAAGTTCTACCTTCAGGTGTGGACCTCGCTGGCGGTGGGGGCAGCGGTCGCCCTGGTCTGGCTGGACGAACGGATGGAGAACTGGACGATTGACGCCCGGCAGGCGTGGTGGGCAGCGATGGGGGTGCTGATCGCGGGGATGGCCCTCTTCCCTGTGATGAGCATCCCGGCAAAGGTGAAGGACCGGATCGTGGAGACCGCTCCGACCCTCGACGGGATGGCCTATATGGCCTCGGGCCGCATCTGGGACATACAGGGGGAGGTGGAGCTGGAGCCGGATTACCGGGCCATCCTCTGGATGCAGGAGAACATCGAGGGGTCGCCGGTGGTGCTGGAAGGGTTGGGGGCGCGGGAGTATCTGTGGGGGAACCGCGTTTCCATCTACACGGGCCTCCCCTCCGTAGTTGGATGGCGCTGGCATCAGGTGCAACAACGGATGGCGGCGGGGGCCGGGGAGGTGGAGCAGCGGCAACTGGACGTCAACGAGTGCTACAACACCTCCGACATAGCCCGCGCCCGGGCGATCATCGAGAAGTACGGCGTCCGTTATGTATATATCGGCCCCTATGAGCGGTTGTACTACAACCCCAGAGGCCTTTCCAAGTTCGGCACGATGGAGGGCCTGCGGCTGGTCTACAATCAGGATGGGGTCAAAATCTACGAGGTGAAGAATTGACCGCCGAGGGCGCTGAGCACCTTCTGTGAATACCCGCCGATGGCTTCTGTAGACACCCCCCTTGTTTTATGATATAATTTATAGCGGCGACGGGAAGGAGTGAGGCATTCCCCCAACTGGCCTTCAGCCTGCAGGCGGGGAGGTGACCGTGGCCGGAGAGACCATTCTGGTCGTTGAGGATAGCCCCCTGAATCGGAAGCTGGTCGAGACGATCCTCCGACCTCTCGGCTATCGGCTGCTCGTCGCTGTGGATGGCCTGGAGGCGATCGAGGTGGCTGCCCGCGAGCGGCCTGACCTCATTCTGATGGATATGGGGCTGCCGAAAATGGATGGCTACAGCGCCACCCGACACCTGAAGTCACAGCCGGAGACGGCGGACATCCCCATCGTGGCCCTCACCGCCCACGCTATGGCCGAGGAGCAGGAACGGGCCCTCTCCGCTGGCTGCGACGGCTACATCACCAAGCCGATAGATACCCGCGCCTTCCCCGACCAGGTGAGAGCGTTCCTGAGTCCGCCGGGAAAAAGGGAAGAGGCGGGAGAGCGATGAAAGATACAGGGAAAAGCCCCGAACAGTTGCTGGAGGAACTAAAGGAGCTGCGCCACCGTCTGGCCGAACTCCAGGAGTCGGAGAAGACGCACGAGCGGACGGAGAAGGCCCTCCGGGAGAGCGAAGAGCGGCTGGAGAAGATCGCCGCTGTAGCCTGGGATGCGATCGTCATCGCCGATCAGGAGGGGAATGTGTCCTTCTGGAACCAGGCGGCGGAGCGGATGTTCGGCTACTCAAAAGAGGAAGCAATAGGCCAGCCGCTCCACAGCCTGATTGCGCCACCCCACTACGACCGGCTTTACAAGGAGGAGTTCGCCCGATACCGGAGCGCTGGCGAAGAGGCCGTTGCCGGAAGGGTCGTTGAACTGACAGCCAGGCGAAAGGATGGGACGCTCTTCCCCGTCGAGGCCTCCCTCTCGACGGTCAAGATCAGGGGCTGGTGGAATACTGTCGCAATTATCCGAGATGTTACGGAACGACAGCAGGCCGAGGCCCGGCAGACCTATTATCTGCAAATGGAGCGGGTCCTCAGTCAGATCTCCGCCCGGTTTGTGGAGCCTTCCGACCCGGATGAGGCGATCAGAGAAACGCTGCGAGCAGCCGGCACGGTGTTGAACGCCAGCCGCGCCTACCTCTTCCGCATCCACGACGGCGGGGGCCGGATGAGCAACACCCACGAGTGGGTGGATGGGGGAACCCCTTCCCAACAAAAACTTTCACAGGACGTGGAGCTTTCTCCCCTTACCTGGTGGACGGAAAAGCTCCGGGCACAGGAGGTCATCGCCGTCTCGGACATAGATCAGCTCCCTCCTCCGGAGAGGAGATTCCTGAAGGCCCGGGGGGCTCGCTCTATTCTCTGTAGCCCCCTCTACGTCCACGGCACGCTCTACGGATTCTTCAGCTTCGACGACACCGTCCGATCCAGGGAGTGGGAGCGGGAAGAGATCGGTTTCCTCAGAAACGTGGCCCAGATCCTCAGCCGGGCCCTGGAGCGGGCCCAGTCAGAAGAGGCCGTCCGGCGCCGCTCCCGGGAGCTTTCAACCCTTCATGCGATCGCCCAGACTCTCTCTTCTTCTATGGAGTTGTCTCAAACCCTGGACCAGGCCCTCTCTTACATGATCGAAGCATTGGATTTCGACGCTGGCCTGATCTGTCTGAGCGACGAGCACACCGGTGAATTGGTCCTCTTTGCCCACCGGGGGCTGCCCCTTGCTCTCACCCGGCAACTTCAGGCGACGGGTCTTGCCGGAACTCCGTGTGAGGCTGTATACCGGATGGGACGACCCCTGACGATGGAGGGGTTGGGGGCAGATTCGTCGCCGGAGGTGATTAAGCTGCTGGAGGCGGGGTTTCGGGCCTACCTGGGCGTGCCCATTTGCCATAAGGACCGGCCTGTGGGCACGATCGGCCTCTTTGACACCGGCCCGCACACTGTTTCCGAGGACGACCAGGCGCTGCTGATCGCCGTCGGCCGACAGATCGGCATCGCGGTGGAAAACGCCCGCCTCTTCGAAGCGGTCGCCCGGGAGCGGGAGATCGCCCGCACCCTGCTGAACACCGCCACTGCCCTGAGCCGGACCCTCCAGCTGGATAAGCTGCTCGACCAGGTGCTGGACGAGCTCAGGGGGATCGTGCCATACGATGCGGCCTTGATCGGCCTGGTCCGTGGCGATACCTGCTGGTTTGTCGCTTCCCAGGGGATGGACCGCTCTGGCCGGCTCGCCAGGGGGTTCAGGCTGGAGGCCCTCCCACTGGTGCAGGAAACCCTCCGTCGGCAGGAGCCGCTGACCGTCGAGGACTTGCACGCAGACCCCGCCTGGTGTCCGTTTGAGGAGGCTGAACCTTTCCACGCCTGGCTGGGCGTACCCCTCGTTGTCAAAGAGAGGCCCATCGGCGTGCTGGTCACCCTCTCACGTCGTGCAGGGGCTTACAACCAGGAGCAGGCTCGGTTTGCCGCCGCCTTTGGCAACCAGGTGGCGCTGGCCATCGAGAACGCCCGCCTCTACGAGCGAACCCGCGCCCAGCTTCAGGAGGCGAACCTGCTCCGCGGCTTCGCTGCCGCCCTTTCGGCCACTCTGGAGGAGGAGCAGATCCTCGCTTACGTCGCCCGCCACCTCTGCGAGGCCCTCAACGGGACCAGCGTGGAGATCTATGGCCTGGATGAGGAAAGGGATACCTGCACGATCATCGCCGAATATATGGCCCGTGCGGCCAGCCTAAAGGAGCAGGTATCGGAGTTGGGCCAGACCTACCCCCTTTCCGATTACCCTGCTACCGTCCAGGCACTGGCCGACCGGCAACCGCTCCAGGTGCAGGTGGAGGACCCCCGGGCCGACCCCCAGGAGCGGGCAGACCTGGAAGCGTATGGAGCTTATGCCAAGCTGATCCTGCCGATGGTGGCCCGGGACCGGGTGCTGGGCTTCGCCGAGGTCTGGGAGAGCGGAGGCCCCCGCCAGTTCACCGAAAGCGAGATCGGCCTGGGCCAGACGCTGGTCAATCAGGCGGCCGTCGCCCTGGAGGGGGCGCGTCTCTTTGCCGAGACCCAGCGGCGGGTGCGGGAGCTGCAACTTCTCCACAACGTGAGCCTGGCTGCCGCCTCCGGGCTCCATTTGAGGGATGTTCTTCAGGCTGCGGCGGAGGCGCTTGCTGCTGCCCTGGAGGGCAGCCGTGTGGCCGTGATGCTGCTGGAGCCGGAAAGCCAGGCCCTCCGTCTGGAGGTCGGCGTTGGTTACCCTCCTGAAACGGTCAGGGGGTTACGGCTTCCCGCAGGCGAGGGGATCACCGGCTGGGTGGCGCAGACGGGGGAGCCTGTGCTGGTCCCGGACGTGCGGGCCGAGCCTCGCTACTTCGAGGCGGATCCATCCGCCCGCTCCGAGCTCTGCGTCCCGCTGGTAGTGGATCAGGAGGTGATTGGCGTCATCAACGTCGAGAGCGTCCGGCTCAATGCCTTCACCCCCGACGACCAGCGGCTGATGAGCACACTGGCCGGCAACCTGGCGGTGCTGATCCAGCGGGCCCGCCTTTTCGATGAGGTGGAAGCAGCCCGGGCCGAGCTTCAGGAGCGGGCGAAGGCGCTGGAAGATGCGAATATCCGCCTCCAGGAGCTGGATCGGCTCAAGAGCCAGTTCCTGGCCACCATGAGCCATGAGCTCCGTACCCCCCTCAACTCGATTATCGGCTTCTCTGAGGTGCTGATGGACGGCCTGGTTGGCGACCTGACGCCGGAGCAGAAGGAGTGTGTTCAGGATATCCACAGCAGCGGGCAACACCTTCTGGCCCTGATCAACGACATCCTCGATCTCTCCAAGATCGAGGCCGGTCGGATGAAGCTCTCACCGACGGCCTTCGATGTGAAGGAATTGCTGGCGGAGGTTCAGGCGACGGTCGCGCCGCTGATCGCCAAAAAGTCCCAGCTCCTCACGGTTCAATATCCGGAAGAGCTGCCTCCCCTCACCGCCGACCGGTTCCGCATCAAACAGGTCCTGCTGAACCTGCTCAGCAACGCCCATAAGTTCACCCCCGCTGAGGGGCGGATTACCCTCTCCTGCCGCCCGGCCGACGCGGCGGGGATGCTCTTTTCGGTGAGCGACACCGGTATTGGGATCAGGCCGGAAGACCAGGAGATCATCTTTGAAGAGTTCCGCCAGGCGGAAAGCACCGCTCCCCGGGAGATGACGGGCACGGGCCTGGGGCTGGCGATCAGCAAGCGGCTGGTCGAGATGCACGGCGGCCGTATCTGGGTCGAAAGCCGGTGGGGAGAGGGGGCTACTTTCTCCTTCATCGTTCCGCTCGCCGGCCCTTCGATCCCCGAAGGCGAAAGGTCAGAAAGGGAGATTTCTCCCAGTGTCAGGAAGGTAATGGTCGTTGAGGATGACCGCCAGTTCAGCAACCTGCTGGCCTTCTATCTGCGCCAGGAAGGGTATCTCCCCTTCCAGCACTACAGCGGCGCCCGGGTGGTGAGACGGGCGCAGGAGCTGAAGCCCGACCTGATCATGCTGGACATTATGCTGCCCGATCGGGACGGATGGGAGGTGTTGCGTGCGCTGAAATCAAACCCCCAGACCCGGGAGATCCCTGTCCTGATCGTCTCGGCGCTGGAGGACCGGGAACTGGCGTTCAGCCTGGGGGCGGTGGAGTTTATGACCAAGCCGGTGGATCGGGGGGAGTTGCGGGCTCTGCTCAGACGGCTCATCCCCCTCGGGCGTGCCGGGGGAAGGCTTGAGGTGCTGGTGATAGACGACGATCCCGCCCTCGTCCCCCTGCTCCAGGAGTTTCTCCGCGATGAGCCTTTCACGCTGCTGGCAGCTTATGATGGGGAGGAGGGGCTTTCTGTAGCGCGAAGCGAACGGCCCGGCGCTATTCTTCTGGACCTCCTGCTTCCTAAGATGAGCGGTTTTGAGGTGCTGGAGGCGCTCCGCGCCGACCCGGAGACGGCCGGCATCCCGATCACCGTCCTCACCGCTATAGACGTGACGCCCGAGGAACGGAAGGCCCTCGACGAACACATCCAGGGGCTGATGCGCAAAAGCGCGCTCTCGCCGCAATCGCTTCTGGAGGAGCTGCGGCGGCTGGAGAAGCTGGCACACGTGGCGCAGGATTGAATCTTGCACCACAACCAGGGCGACATCGGCTTCAGGCGCGGGCTGGCCCTAAAGGCCGAGCGCAGCGCACGCAATGGCCTGCGGTAGCCCGTGCAGAATCGCAGGCGCGATGATGCTGCCGCTCTTTTCCCGGACAAAGCCCAAGACCAGGCCGCCAAAGAATGTCCAGAAGCCCCACCACCACGCCGGTTCCCAGCGACTGCTGACCAGACTGCCTGTGTTGATAGCATGCATCAACCCAAAGAGGCCGGCGGTGATCACGACCCCCCAGCCCCAGTGAACGCCGAAAAACCGGAACGGTCTCCCAAAAGCCGCATTCAGCCTGGACTGGATGTACCCCCGGAACAAAAGCTCCTCCCCGAACCCGAGAAAGAAGACGTAGAAGACAAAGGCAGATACAGCATTCCCCAGCCGGGCACCGGTAAAGAGTCCCAGGCAGGTTATCGGCAAGATCGTGCCAGGGGAAGCTCCCTTCTCGCTCGCTGTCGGCTTGTGCTGCAATAACCAGCCTGACGCGAAAAGGACGGCGATCTGTACAGCAGCCAGGATAAGCGAACCCTGCCATACCCTGTAATCAACAAGGGCGAATACGGCGCTGGCGACGGCCACAGGCACAAATGCGGTTGCTGCTATATCCAGATGATATGAGATGTTGCGCAAGGATAGACCACAGGCCGCCAGGTTTCTGCGGGTAGCAGCCGCTACAAGCAAGGGAAAGGCGATCATCACTGCATACTCAACGAAGGGCCGGTTGGATACCTGTCTTTCCCACCTGCCGATGGGCGATAGACTTACCAGTGCTATGAGCAGCATGGTAAGGCTGAAGACGATCACCACTTCAACGACTGCCTTTGCCTTCTGCATCCCGTTGTTTGGCGGCCCGACCGGGGCTTTACTGCACGGTGATAGAGATCGGCCCTCTCAACTTCACACAGGTCCCGTCGGAGAAGCAGATCATCAGCCACAGGTGGTAGCTGCCCGGCCCCAGCTTGAACTGATTGATGCGGTCCCTGTGGGTGAAGTGCTGCCCGGGCGCGAAGGAGGAGTAGGACCAGCTTTTCTGGAACTGCCCTGTCTCCTCCACCCACGTCCCCAGAGCCGTGTAGGCTACCGTCTGGTTCGAGGTGTTGGTGATGTCCATATTGAACCAGATGTCCTGGTTGGCGGCGTAGGGACCGGGGGCTCCTTCTACCCAGTAGTTGTTGGCCACCAACCCCCGGACGCTGGAAGGGGTCGGTGAAGTGGTGGGGGTTGGGGTGGCGGTGGGGGGCACGGGCGTCGGGCTGGGGGGCGGCACGACCTGGGGCACCCCTTCTGTGTTGGCAGAGGTGACGACGCCGTTGTAGACCCAGCCGGTCGTCCCACCGTATTGGATCTGCCACCACTCCCCATAGCGGCCGGTCACCGGGGCCTCCGTCCCCGGCTGGAGGAAGCCGATAATAGGGTAGTTGGTGCCCGGACCGGTGCGGACGTTCACCCCATTCTCCCCGGCGCGGACGAGGGGAACGGCAGGGGTCGGCGTGGCGGGGATGGCGGTTGGCTCAGGAGTCGCTGTCGGCAGGGGGGCGGCGGTCGGCGGTCCGGCCGTAGGGGTAGGGGACGGCAGCGGAACGGTTGCCCCCGGCGTGTTCACCAGTGGGGTGAGCGGCAGCAGGCCCCCCGGCTCGGTGGCTGTCGGTGGTGGCCCTGCCGTCTCCGGCTGGCCGAACCCGTACCAGACAAGCGCTATCCCCAGGGCGACCAGGAAAAGCCACCCCACAACCATCCATATGTCCTGTCCCCTTCTGGATCGCAGGCTCGATCGGTTCATTTTCCTTCTCCCATCCCTTTCCCCCAGATAGCACGCTGCGGCAGCCCGAAGCGCACCTGGATCTCTTCTCACCACAGGGACACGGAGGGCACGGAGTTCGATAGAAATTTCAAGGTTTCCCGATGTTTCTCCGTGCTCTCTGTGTCCCCGTGGTCTTTCCCCTCTGTAAGGGCGTAATTCCTCAAGTAACCGAGTGTAACACGGGCGCAGGTTGTCGTCAAGTTGTGCTCTCCGAGGTTCGGACGCGAGTTGGGCCTGGCAAAACTTCTCCCAGAGGGTCTGGCAGCGGGAGAAAGCTTAAAAAATTCCGCAGGTACTAGACGTGGGGCAAAAAGTGGTATATAATGGGATAAAGTGGGTCAAAGTGGGGCATACGCCCTTTACCGGTCGTTTGTCAACGGTCCCGGTGGGGGATGTAGAACAGATGTTCTTGGGAGAGTATCTGCACACGATTGACGAAAAGGGGCGGCTGACCATCCCCGCCAAGTTCCGGGGGGAACTGGCGACGGGCCTTGTCGTCACCAAGGGGATAGACCGCTGTCTGGTCATCTACCCGATGGAGTCGTGGCGGGTGTTGAAGGAGCGGGTCGCCAACCTGCCGATGACGGACCGGACGGTGCGGGATTTCCGGCGGTTGCTCTTCGCCAGCGCCGCCGATACCGTCCCCGACGGGCAGGGGCGGATCAACATCCCCCAGCAGCTCCGGGAATACGCTGGCCTGGATGGGCAGGTCGTGATCGCCGGCTGCGACACTTACATTGAGGTCTGGAGCCCCGACGCCTGGGCTGGCGTGCAGGAGCGGGTGGAGGAGGACGCAGACAACACCGAGCGATGGGCGGCCCTGGGGGTCTAAGCTCCACTGGACGGACGGAACCGGGGCGGGGAGAGTTTGCTGTCCACGTCCCGGTCCTTTTACAATCGGCCCTTTCCTTCCTGCAGGTGCGGCCTGGAGGCGTCTATCTGGACGGGACGGTGGGCGGGGGCGGGCACGCGGAGGCCATTCTGGAATCTTCCGCCCCTGACGGGCGGCTGCTGGGTCTGGATCGGGACCCGGCGGCGCTGGAGGCGGCCGGGAGGAGATTGGCCCGCTTCGGCGGGCGGGCTGTGTTGCGGCACGGCTCCTTTGCCGCTCTGGCCCAACTGGCAGAGGGGTTCGCCCCCGCCGACGGGATTCTGCTGGACCTGGGGCTATCCTCCCTCCAGCTTGCCGACCCGGCGCGGGGGTTCGCCTTCTCCCAGGAAGGGCCGCTGGACATGCGGTTCGACCCGACCGCCCCCGGACCGACCGCGGCCGACCTGGTGAACAGTCTGTCTGTTAAAGAGCTGGCGGGCTTATTATACCGCTACGGGGAGGAGCGGCAAGCCCGTCGCATCGCCGAAGCCATCGTCGCGGCCCGGCCGCTGGGGACCACCCGGCAGCTTGCGGAGGTGGTCGAGCGGGCGGTAGGCCGCCCGGAGCGGATCCACCCCGCCACCCGAACCTTCCAGGCGCTTCGCATCGCCGTCAACGGGGAGCTGGAGGCGCTGGAGGCGGCATTGCCTCAGGCGCTCGACCTCCTCCGGCCCGGGGGGCGGCTGGTGGTGATCAGTTTCCATTCGCTGGAGGACCGTATCGTCAAACGGTTCCTGCAACGGGAGGCGCGGGATTGCATCTGCCCGCCCGAAGCGCCGATCTGCACCTGCGGCCACAAGGCCCGGCTCCGGCCCCTCACCCGCAGGCCAGTCCGTCCTGAGCCAGCGGAGGTGGAGGCCAACCCCCGGGCGCGGTCGGCCCGGTTGAGAGCAGCGGAGCGCCTATGACAACCCAGCGTTCTGAAAAGCGATCCCAGGCCCCCAGGCCCAGGGGTCAGAACCCGGAAGGCGGGTCAGGCGGACGGAGGGGGTTCTGGCCCTTTGGATTTCCCAGAGGCACGGAGCTGAGCCGTCGGACAGCGGCGGTACTGCTGGCGGTGCTGGTCCTGGTCTGGCTGGTGGCCGGCAGCTACCTGGTGCTGGTCAGCCAGACGGCGATAGCCGCCCGACGCATCCAGGCTATGCGGGATGAACTGGCTCTGCTTCAGAAGGAAAACGCCGTGCTGGAACAACAACTGGCTGAGTACCTGACGCTCGACCGACTCCATCAGGCAGCGGAGGCGATGGGGTTCATGCCGGCTGAGCGGGTGGAATTTGTAGAGCCGTAAGATGGCCCACTACCTGCACCGCCGGCTGAACTTCCTGGTGACATTGCTGGTGGGAGTTGCTCTCCTGCTGGCCTTTCGCCTGATCCAGGTGCAGGTCGCCCTCGGCAGTGAGCTGCGCCAGCAGGCCCAGGCGGAGCGGGAGCACCGGCTGGTATCCCCCGATCCCCGCTGGGGGGAGATCTACGACCGGGATGGCTTCCCGCTTGCCGTGGATGAACCACGGTATGCCATCGAGGCCAATCCCCCGTTCGTTAAAGACCCCGCTGCTGCGGCCGCTCAGCTGGCGTCCATCCTGCAGGTGCCGCCAGAGGCCCTGGAGGCGGAGCTGAGGAGGAACGTGACCTGGGTGAGCCTGGAGCCGCTGGCAACGCTGGAACAGGGAGAGGCAGTCCGCCAGTTGGAGATGGAGGGCGTGAACGCCTACCTCCGCTGGGTGCGGCGATACCCCCAGGGGACGATGGCTGCTCACCTGCTGGGCTTCGTCAGCCTGGGCGGGGAGGGGTTCTACGGCCTGGAGGGGTACTATGACCGGGTGCTCCGACCCCCGATAGAGGTGTGGGAGGGGGAGACCGGTCCGTCGGGCCGCTGGCCGCTGCCCCAGGAGGAGGGCAGGGTCCCTCTCCCGATGAGGGGGAACGACCTGGTGCTGACCGTGGATCTGGCCGTGCAGGCGGTGGTGGAGGAGGAGCTGGCCTGGGGGCTGGAGGCGTTCGGCGCCGAGGGCGGCTCCATCGTTGTGATGGACCCCCGCACCGGGGCGATTCTGGCTATGGCCAGCGCCCCCTCCTTCGACCCCAATCGGTACGACCAGTACATCCTCTGGGAGGAGGAGAAGCGGTTTTTGAGTCCGGCCATCGGCTCCGTGTACGAACCCGGCTCGGTCTTCAAGATTTTCACCCTGGCGGCGGCACTGGATAGCGGAAGGGTCGTCCCCCAGAGCCGGTACGTGGATGCTGGCCAGATCGAGGTCGGGGGGCGGCTGTTCAACAACTGGGACGGCAGGGCCTATGGCGAACAGGACCTGGTGGGCCTGATGGGCCATTCCCTCAACGTCGGCGCGGTCTGGCTGGCCCTGCAGATGGGGCCGGATACCTTCTATCCCTATATCCGGGCCTTCGGCTTCGGCCGACCGACGGGGGTGGACCTGCAGGGGGAGGAAGCGGGACAGGTGCGGATGCCGGGGAACCTGGACTGGCACGACTCCGATCTGGGGGCAAATAGTTTCGGGCAGGGGCTGGCCGCGACGCCGGTCCAGGTGGCTTCGGCAGTGGCAGCGGTGGCCAACGGGGGCCGGCTGATGCGGCCCTATCTGGTCGCCCGGCAGGTCCTCCCCGATGGGACCGTGGTCGAGTCCCAGCCAGTGATGCGGGGGCAGCCGATTTCATCGGAGACCGCCCGCACGGTGACGGAGATTCTGGCCCAGGCAGTGGAGCGGTGGATGCCCCAGGCCCAGGTGCCCGGTTACCGCATCGCAGGAAAGACCGGCACCTCTCAGATCCCCATCCCTGGTGGGTACGATCTCCGCTGGACCATCGCTTCGTTCGTGGGGTATGGACCGGCGGACGATCCCCAGCTCCTCATATTGGTGCGGCTGGACCGGCCACGGACGTCGCCCTGGGGTTCGGAGACAGCAGCCGTTGTCTTTTCGCGGCTGGCATCCCGGCTGTTCCCGATGCTGGGGATCGCCCCCTGATCGGGGGAGCCGAGAGCAGGAGAACGGAAGGGTATGTTGACACTGGCTGACATTGTTCAGGGATTGACCGGCGAGCGGCCGCCGGAGCTGGAGCGACGGCCGACGAGGGTGACAGTTGACTCCCGGACCGTCGAGCCGGATGGCGTCTTTATCGCGCTGAAGGGAGAACAGGCCGACGGCCACAGCTACGTGAGGGACGCCCTGGATCGGGGAGCAGCGGTGGCCGTTGTCGAACGGGGGGTGGAAGTGCCGGTTCCGGTGGTGGAGCTGACCCCTCCACGGCCGTCATTGCCGGAGGTCTGGACAGTGCCGGTGGTGCTGCGGGTGGAGAACACGCTCCAGGCCCTCCACCGTCTGGCCGCCTTCTGGCGGCGGCGCCATTCCCCCCGGGTCGTCGGCGTCACCGGCAGTGTGGGAAAGACGACCACCAAGGAGCTGGTGGCCGATGTCCTCTCCAGGCGGTACGTCACTCTCCGGAGCGAGCGCTCTTTTAACAACGAGATCGGTTTGCCGCTCACGCTGCTCCGGCTGACGCCTGAGCACGAGCGGGTGGTGCTGGAGATGGGGATGTACGATGTGGGAGAGATCGCCGACCTGGCCCGCATCGCCCTGCCCCACGTCGGGGTGGTCACCATCATCCATCCGGTCCATCTGGAGCGGGCAGGCTCGATCGAGCGGATCGTGGCCGCCAAGACGGAGCTGGTCCAGGCACTGCCACCGGCGCCGGAAGGGGTGGCGATCCTCAATTACGATGATCCCCGGGTACTGGGAATGCGGGAGGCCACCCGCGCCCGCGTCTTCACCTACGGCCTCTCGCCCGAGGCGGACCTCTGGGCGGACGGGATCGAAGGGCTGGGGCTGGAGGGGGTGCGGTTCCGGCTCCACTATCGGGGAGAGACGCTTCACGTCAAGGTGCCGCTGCTGGGCCGCCACTCGGTCCATACTGCGCTGCGGGCCGCATCGGTGGGGCTGGTGGAAGGGTTGACCTGGCAGGAGATCGTGGAAGGATTGCGGGCCCCCACCTCCCAACTGCGACTGGTGGCGGTCCCTGGCCCGCGAGGCTCCACGATTCTGGACGATACCTACAACGCCAGTCCCGCCTCCACCATCGCTGCCCTCAACCTCCTGGAAGAGCTGAGCGGGCGGAAGGTCGCCGTGCTGGGGGATATGCTGGAGCTGGGGGACTATGAGGAGGAGGGCCACCGGAAGGTGGGGGTGCGGGCAGCCGATGTGGCCGACATCCTGGTGACGGTGGGGGTCCGCGGGCGGATCATCGCTGGCGAGGCCATCGCCGTGGGCATGCCCGCCGATCGGGTCTACATGCTGGAAAACAATGAGGAGGCGGTCCGGCTGCTGGAGGAGCTGGTGAGGGAAGGGGATGTGATCCTGATCAAGGGGTCGCGGGCGTTGCGGATGGAGGAGATCGTCAACGCGCTGGGGAGAGGATAGGTGGATTTCGCGCTCATCTTAGCCAGCATCTCGTTCCTCCTGGCCGTGGGCTGGGGACCGGTGTTGATCCGTTTGCTGCGGCGGTACGGCATCGGCAAGCGGATTCGTATTGATGGGCCGCAGGGCCATCAGATCAAGCTGGGAACCCCCACGATGGGAGGGCTGATGATCGTTGTGCCGGTGCTGCTCATCACCGTGGCGCTGAACATCTACAACCTGCTGGGGCGGACGGTGATCGGGCGTTCCATAATGGTGCCGCTGGGGGTCATGCTGGCCTACGCGGTTATCGGAGGGGTGGACGACCTTGCTGGCGTGCGGGGAATACGGCGAGGAGAGGGCCTCCGCGCCCGTCAGAAGATCATATGGGAGCTGGGGCTGACCTTCCTCGTCGCCCTGATCCTCCATTACGGCCTGGGATTGCGCAGTATGGCGATCCCCGGCGTACCGGAGAAAATTGACATTGGCCTCTTCTACATCCCGCTGGCGATGTTCGTCATCATCGGCTCCTCCAACGCCATCAACCTGACCGACGGGCTGGATGGGCTGGCGGGGATCATCGCCGCCAGCGCCTTCGGCGCCTACGGGATCATCGCTTACCTGCAGGGGCAGGTCTATCTGGTCCGCTTCTGTTTCACCGTGGTGGGGGCCTGTTTCGCCTTTTTGTGGTACAATGCCCACCCTGCTCAGATGTTTATGGGGGATACAGGGAGCCTGGCCCTGGGAGCGACGCTGGGGACGGTGGCGCTGATGACCGGGCAGTGGCTGCTCCTGCCGATCGTGGCGCTCGTCCCGGTAGGGGAGGTCCTTTCGGTCGTCTCCCAGGTGGCTTATTTCCAGTATACAAAACGGAGGTACGGTCAGGGGCGGCGGCTGTTCAAGATGGCCCCCCTCCACCACCACTTTGAGCTGCTGGGCTGGTCGGAGACGCAGGTGGTGCAGCGGTTCTGGCTGGTGGAGCTGATGGCAGCGATGGCAGGGGTGGCGCTGGCCCTGATTTGAGGTAGCTGTGGGGCAGGCTTTCCAGCCTGCCCGGACTGTGACAGCTCTGGGGTGAGAGAACGGAACGGGAGGATGAATATGGACATCGGCATGTTGTGGTTTGATAACGACCCGCACCGGAAGCTGGAGGAGAAGGTGAAGCGGGCGGTGGCCCACTATCAGCGCAAGTATGGCCATGCGCCAAGCGTCTGCTTCGTCCATCCCAGCATGCTGAACGGGAACGGCCAGCAGAAGCTGCTGGAGGCGGAGGGGGTGGAGATCCGCCCCGGACGGGCGATCCTGCCCGACCATTTCTGGGTGGGGACGGCGGAGGATCGGTGAAGAATAACGCTGGCCATTGCACTTTGAGCTATGGATGAGCTGGAGCTGCGAGGTAAGCGCGTCGTCGTTCTGGGGCTGGCCCGGCAGGGGACGGCCCTGGCCCGCTTTCTGGTGGAGGCGGGGGCAGAGGTGACGGTCTCCGACCTGAAGGAGAAGGCTGCGCTGGCCGACCGCCTGGCCGAGCTGGAAGGGATGCCTATCCGGTACGTCCTCGGCGGCCACCCGAAGAGCCTCCTGAAAGGGGCGGACCTGATCTGTCCAAGCGGAGGGGTGCCGCTGGATACGCCGATCCTGGCCGAGGCCCGTCGCCGGGGGATCCCGCTCACCAACGACGCGCAGCTTTTCCTGGAGCGGTGCCCCGCTCCGGTGATCGGTATCACCGGCTCGGCGGGAAAAACGACGACGACGGCGCTGGTGGGGGAGATGTGTCGGGCGGCAGGCTTCACTACCTGGGTGGGGGGGAACATCGGCAACCCCCTCATCGGCGATCTGGCCCGCATCCGCCCCGACGACCGGGTGGTAATGGAACTCTCCAGCTTCCAGTTGGAGATCATGACGAAAAGCCCCCACGTGGCGGCGGTGCTCAACATCACGCCCAACCATCTGGACCGGCACAAAACGATGGAGGCCTACATCGCTGCCAAGCGGAACATCGTCGCCCATCAGGGGCCGGGGGATTACGCCGTCCTGGGCTTCGACGACGCCAATGCCCGGTCGCTGACGCTGGAGACCCAGGCCCACCCTGTCTTTTTCAGCGGCGGCGTGGAGGTGGACGAGGGGGCCTACAAGACCAACGGGGAGCTGGCCCTCCGGCTGAGCGGGGTCTACACCGTCGTCTGCCGGAAAGAAGAGGTCCGGCTGCGGGGCGACCATAACCTGCTCAACGTCCTGGCTGCCTGTGCCATCAGCGGTGTGGCCGGCGTGCCGGTGGAAGGGATGCGGGAGGTGATCCGCACCTTCACCGGCGTGGAGCACCGCCTGGAGCTGGTGCGGGAATGGCGGGGGGTCCAGTGGTACGACGATTCCATCGCCACCGCTCCGGAGCGGGTGATCGCCGCCCTTCGCTCCTTTCAGGAGCCGCTCGTCCTCCTGGCCGGGGGGCGGGATAAGGACCTGCCCTGGGGGGAGTTCGCCGCCGAGGCGGTGGCGCGGGTGCGACACCTGATCACTTTCGGCGAGGCCGGGGAGATGATCGCACGGGTGGTGGAGGAGACGTGGAGGCAGGGAGACGGGGGGACGCGGCGAGGGCTGGAGGGGATCACGCGGGTGAGGACGCTGGAGGAGGCGGTGGAGGCCGCTGCCCGGGTGGCCCGGCCCGGCGATGTGGTCCTCCTCTCCCCTGGCGGCACCAGCTTCGACGCCTTCCGCGATTTCGCCGAGCGGGGGGACCGGTTTAAGGAGCTGGTTCAAGCGTTGAAGGGATAACGGAGGGATGGAGAAGAAGGTGCGGCGGCGGGAGCCCGACTACGTGCTGATCGTGGTGGTGGCAGCACTCCTGCTCCTGGGACTGCTGATGGTCTACAGCACGACCTTCGACTGGGGATACCTGGAGGCAGGGGATCCCTTCCGTCAGGTGAAGCGGCAGGGGTTGAGGGTGCTGCTGGGCATCGCCGTGGCAGCCTTTCTGGCCCGGACAGATTACACCCGCTGGCGGGAACTGGCGGTACCGCTCCTGGGGGGGACGATTGTCCTCCTGATCCTCCTTCTGCTGGTCGGCAATCAGCTCTGGGGCGCTCGCCGGTCCTTCCTCAACGGCTCGCTCCAGCCAGGGGAGCTGGCCAAGCTGGTCACGGTCATCTATGCCGCCGCCTGGGTTGCTTCGAAGGGGGAGCAGATCCGCGATGTGACTTACGGTCTGATCCCTTTCGCGGTGTGGATGGGGCTGGTGGCCGGGCTGGTCGTGTTGCAGCCCGATCTGAGCGCGGCAGCGATCCTGAGCCTGGCCGGCTTTGCCGTCTTCTTCCTGGCCGGTGCCCATCTGGGTCAGGTCTTCATCGCCGGTGCGGTGGGAAGCGGCGTCTTCTGGGGGCTGGTGATGTCCTTCCCCCACGCCCGTGGACGGGTCGAGGCGTTCATCCAGAGCCTCAAGGACCCGACCCTGTTGCCCTATCACCCACGGCATGCGCTTTACGCTCTGGCGGAGGGAAAGCTGCTGGGGGTCGGGTTGGGGGAAGGACGGATGAAGTTTGGCTATCTGCCGATGGCCCACAACGACGCCATCTTCGCCGCGCTGGGGGAGGAGCTGGGCGTCGTGGGATGCCTGCTGGTCGTGGCGCTGTTTGCCCTGCTGGCCTGGCGGGGCTTCCGCATCGCCATGCGGGCACGGGATGGGTTCGGGAGCCTTCTGGCCAGCGGGTTGACCTGCCTGATCGTCTTTGAGGCAGCGCTCAACCTGGGGGCGGTTACTTCGGTCCTGCCTTTCACCGGAACGGCCCTTCCGTTCATCAGCCTGGGGGGGTCTTCCGTGGTGGTTTCCCTGGCCGCCGTGGGGATGCTCCTGAGCATCTCCCAGGGGCGGACGGCCAGGGCAAAGGAGGGCGCGGAGGTGCGCGCCCGGACGAGGGACGATGCATATCTGGATCGCGGGAGGCGGAACGGGGGGGCACGTCTATCCCGGCCTGGCCGTCCTGCAGGCGCTTAGGGAATACGGCCCTGTGGAGCCCCTCTACGTGGGGGGGCGGGGGAGCGTCGAGGAACGGCTGGCGGCCCGGGCCGGGTTGCGGTTTGCAGGCGTGCCCGCCGGGGGGGTTCACGGACTGGCTCCCTGGCGGGCGGTGCGGAACCTGATCAAACTGGCGCAGGGGTTCTGGGCAGCCCTGAGGCTGGGCCGTCGGGAGCGGCCCCGGGCCCTCTTCGTCACAGGAGGGTACGCCAGCGTCCCGGTGGCGCTGGCGGCGTGGGTGCTGGGGGCGCCGATCCTGCTCTACCTGCCGGATATCGAGCCAGGGCTGGCGGTCCGGTTCATCGCCCGGCTGGCGACCCGCATCGGGATCACCGTGGAGGACTCCCGGGCCTTTCTTCCGGCCCAAAAGGTGGTGGTGACGGGCTATCCGGTCCGGCCTGAGTTCGCCGGGATAGACCGGACAGGGGCGCGGGAGGCGCTGGGGCTTCCGTCACGGGGACCGGTGGTGCTGGTCTTCGGCGGAAGCCACGGGGCGCGGAGCATCAACCAGGCGGTGACGGCAAGCCTGGAGCCGCTGTTGAAGGAGGCAGAGGTCGTGCATGTGAGCGGGGAGCTGGATTGGCCGTGGGTGGCGGAGCGGGCGGAGGGGCTTCCACCCAATCTGCGGGACCGCTATCACCCTTATCCTTACCTGCACGGTGTGGAGATGGGACAGGCCCTGGCGGCGGCTGACCTGGCGGTCTGTCGGGCGGGGGCTTCTACTCTGGGGGAGCTCCCGTACTTTGGCCTGCCTGCCATCCTGGTGCCCTACCCCCATGCCTGGCGCTACCAGCGGGTCAACGCCGAATGGCTGGCCCGGCGGGGAGCGGCGGTCGTGCTGGAGGATGGCAGGCTGAAAGAGTCGCTCCTGCCCACGGTGTGCGACCTGCTGGCAGAGCCGGACCGGCTGGTTCGGATGCGCGAGTGTGCGCGATCCCTTGCCCGCCCCGAGGCCGCGGCGTCTCTGGCGGGGGCGCTGTGGGAACTGGCGACGGGAGACGTAGAGGGGAGGTCAAAATGATCCCGATGCACACCGTCTTCCTGATGATGGTGGTGGTTTTCGCCCTCATCGGCAGCCTGCGGGGGTGGGCGAAGGAGCTGATCGTTGCCTTCAGCGTGGTCCTGGCCCTCTTCATCGAGCAGGTGCTGACCGGTATGGTCCGCCCCATCCGGGACATCTGGGTGGCGATGACGCCGCTCAGCCGGTTCTGGATCCGGATGGTCTTCTTCTCCATCATTATCCTCTTCGGCTATGCCAGCCCCACACTCTCCCAGCATATTGGCTCAAAAGTGGCCCGGGAACGGCTCCAGGACATCCTGCTTGGCTTCTTCCTGGGCCTGTTGAACGGCGTCCTGATCGTCGGCTCGATCTGGTTCTATGTGGATCAGGCCTACTATGGGGTGCCGGAGGATCAGAGGATCGTGCGGCAGGTGGTGGACGAAAGCGGCCGCACGGTGGAGGAGGTGACCTATCAGCCAGGGGCGGTGGGGGTCGGCGGCATCCGTCCGCCAGAGCCGGATTCGGCGGCAGCGAAGCTCATCCCCTACCTGCCGCCCCGCCTGATCACCGGCCCCCCCCTCTATCTGGCGGTGGGGCTGGCATTCGTGTTTGTCATCATCGTCTTCATCTGAGGATTGTGGGATGGAGTTCCAGGGAAAGCACGTGCATCTGGTGGGCATCGGCGGGGCGGGGCTTTCTGCCATCGCCCGTGTGCTGATGGAGCAGGGGGTGGCGATCTCCGGCTCCGACCTGGCCCTCTCCCCTGTCGCTGAGGCGCTGGCGCGGGACGGGGCCCGGATTTACGTCGGCCATCGGGCTGAGCAGGTAGCAGGAGCCGACCTGGTGGTGGTCTCTTCGGCCGTACCGGAGGGAAACGTGGAGGTCCAGGCAGCCCGAACGGCGGGCATCCCCGTCGTCCACCGCGATTGGGTGCTGGGGAAGCTGATGGAGGGCCGCATCGGCGTGGCCGTGGCCGGCACCCACGGCAAGACGACGACAACGGCGATGATCGCCACGGTCCTCTGGAATGCAGGGCTGGACCCGACCTTCATCGTCGGGGGGGTGGTGCTGGGGCTGGGGACCAATGCCAGGGCCGGGAGAGGCCCCCACTTCGTGGTGGAGGCGGATGAGTACGATCGGACCTTCCTGGGGTTGCGCCCCCGCGTGGCGGTGGTGACCAACGTGGAGCACGATCACCCGGATTGCTACCCCACCTTTGCCCGCTTCCGGGCCGCTTTTGCCGAATTTGTGGAACTGCTGCCGCCCGATGGGCTGCTGGTCAATTGCCTGGATGACCAGGTGGCGCTGGAGCTGGGGGCGGCGCGGACGGCGCAGGGCGGGCAGGTGGCCTCCTACGGGTTGCAGGGGAAGGGGACCTGGACGGCACGGGATGTGACGCCCAATCCCTCCGGCGGCTCCGATTTCGTCGCGGTGCGGGCGGGTCAGGCGCTGGGGGAGGTGCGGCTGCGGGTGCCGGGGCGTCACAACATCCTCAACGCGCTGGCAGCTCTGGCCGTGACGGATTACCTGGGGGTTCCCTTCCCGACCGCCCGCTCCGCCCTGGAAGGCTTCCGCGGCGTGGCCCGCCGCTTCGAGCTGAAGGGGGAGGCGGATGGGGTGACAGTGGTGGACGACTACGCCCACCACCCGACAGAGATCCGGGCCACGCTGGCGGCGGCCCGTCAGCGGTTCCCTGGCCGGCCCCTCTGGGCGGTCTGGCAGCCCCACACCTACAGCCGGACGAAGGCGCTGCTTGCAGAGTTCGCCCAGTCTTTTGAGCGGGCGGACCACGTGCTGGTGCTCCCCATCTACGCTGCCCGGGAACAGGATACGCTGGGGATCTCCAGTGCCGATGTGGTGGCGGCCATGCGTCACCCCGACGCCCGGCTGGTGGGCTCGCGGGAGGAGGCGGTGGCGATCCTGGGGACCGAGGTCGCTCCCGGCGACGTGGTGTTGACACTGGGGGCGGGGGATGGGGACCGGGTAGGGGAGTGGCTGCTGGTGGCGCTCCGAAGCGGGAAGGAGACGACAGATGCAGAGTGAGCGGCTCCTCGGTCGCCTGCGCGGCCTGCGCCGCAGGAAGCGGGGGCGAAACGGGTTTGACTGCCAGGTGCTGGCGCAGAAGATGCGGCTGGTGAGAGAGAAACGGAATACGTAATACGGAATACGTATTGCGGATTCCGTATTGCGTGTTCCGTATTGCGTATGGTTCCAACGATGGATGGGTTGAGGGAGCTGGCTGAGGCGTTGGGGGAGCGGTCGCGGCGGAACGAGCCGCTGGCCCCATATACCCGCATGCAGGTCGGCGGGCCGGCGGACCTGCTGGTTGTCTGTCGCACGACTGAGGAGGTGGTGGAGGCGGTCCGACTGGCCCGCGCCTGCTCTGTCCCCTGGCGGGTGCTGGGAGGGGGGTGCAACGTCCTGGTGGCCGACGCCGGGGTCCGGGGGCTGGTGGTGATCAACCAGGCGGACCGGGTGCGGATCGGGGAGGATGGGATGGTGTGGGCGGAGGCAGGGGCGCCGATGGCGGCCCTGGCCCGGGAGACGGCCTCCCGGGGGCTGGCAGGGCTGGAGTGGGCGGCCGGGCTTCCGGGGACGGTCGGGGGAGCGGTGGTGGGCAACGCCGGGGCCTTCGGCGGCGATGTCGCCTCGGTGTTAAAGAGCAGCATGCTCCTGAGGCCCGATGGGGAGATGGTCGAGCTGCCGGGGGAGTGGTTTGAGTTTCGGTACCGGGGCAGTCGGCTCAAGGAGGACACGGGGACGCGGGGACACGGAGACGCAGGGAGATATGTGGTGCTGGCGGCAACTTTCCGATTGCAGCCGGGGGAGCCGGAGCGGCTGCTGGAGCGGGTGACCGAGATCCTCCAGTGGCGGCGAACCCGCCACCCGGGCGGCGCGACGATGGGTTCCACTTTCAAAAACCCCCCAGGCGGCCACGCGGGTCGGCTGATCGAGGGGGCTGGGCTGAAGGGATACCGGATCGGCGGAGTAAAGGTCTCCGAGCAGCATGCCAACTTTTTCATCAACACAGGGGGGGCCACCGCCGCCGACGTCCTGGCCCTGATCCGCCACGTGCGAGCGGAGGTGGAGCGGAAGTTCGGAGTGCGGCTGGAGCCGGAGATCGAGCTGGTGGGGGAATGGGGAGAGGACGATGGACAATGAACAATGACCAATTGTTCATTGATAAGGAGGGGATATGGGGAGGCTGCGAGTCGGCGTGGTGTTCGGCGGGCGCTCGGGGGAGCACGAGATCAGCCTGATCTCCGCCCGCTCAGTGATGGCGGCGATGGATCCGGAGAAGTACGAGATCGTGCCCATCGGCATCACCAAGGACGGGCGGTGGATCGCCGGAGGGGATCCGATGGCAGCGTTGACCTCCGGCGATGAGGGGCTCAGTGGTCCCGCCGTCATCCTGGGCGACCCCTCCCATCGGGGGCTGATGCGGCTGGAACAGGAGGACGGTCGGCTGGTGCTGGAGCTCCTGGCCGGGCTGGACCTGGTCTTCCCGGTCCTCCACGGCCCCTACGGAGAGGACGGCACGATCCAGGGCCTGCTGGATATGGCGGGCATCCCCTATGTGGGGGCCGGGGTGACCGGCTCCGCTCTCGGGATGGACAAGGCGATCTTTAAATCCCTGATGCGGGCCTACGATCTCCCGGTGGTGGACCATATGCTGGTCAAGCGCAGGGAATGGGAGGCGGATCCGGAGGGGGTGATGGACCGGGTGGAGGGGGCGTTTGATTACCCGGTCTTCACCAAGCCGGTCAACCTGGGTTCCAGCGTCGGCATTACCAAGTGCCGGAGCCGGGAGGAGCTGGCCCGGGGGCTGGCGGACGCCGCCCGCTACGACCGGAAGCTGCTGGTGGAGGCGGCGGTGCCCCAGGCGCGGGAGATCGAGGTAAGCGTCCTGGGCAACGACGAGCCGGTCGCTTCGGTGCCGGGGGAGATCATCCCCAGCCGGGAGTTCTACAGCTACGCCGCCAAGTATCTGGACGATGGAGAAAGGGCCTCCAAGCTGCTGATCCCCGCCCCTATACCGGAAGAGGCGGCGGAACGGGCGCGGGAGCTGGCGGTACAGGCCTATCTGGCGATAGACTGTGCCGGAATGGCGCGGGCCGATTTCCTTATGTCCGGGAAGACAGGGGAGCTTTTCATCAACGAGCTGAACACCATCCCCGGCTTCACGCATATCAGCATGTATCCCAAGCTGTGGGAGGCCAGCGGTCTCCCCTACCCGAAGTTGATTGACCGGCTGATCGAACTGGCGTTGGAGCGACACGCCGATAAAGCGCGTAACAGGATTTCCTACCAGCCCGAGGAGGCATGACTGGCAGTGGTGTACAAGCGCCGGCGGCAGCGCCAGGGGAGGTTCGAGCAGAGCCTGCCACTTGCCCTGGGCCATATAACCGGGGTCCGGCCCCAGGCCCGCAGCTCCATATGGGTACCTGTGGGGCTGATCCTGGCGGTCATAGCGGGCCTGGCCCTCTGGATTGCCCTCAGCCCCCGCTTCTACGTGCTGAATGCGGAGGTGGTGGGGAACAGCCGCATCCCGGCAGGAGAGGTCCTGGCTGCCAGCGGCCTGGAGCGGCTGCACATCCTCTGGGTGGACGAACGGGAAGCGGAGGCCCGCATCCTGGCCCGGCTCCCCTCGCTGCGGGAGGCCAGGGTCTCCTGCCGCCTCCCCGCCAGATGCACCATCGCCGTGGTGGAGCGGGACCCCCTGGTGGCCTGGGATACAGGGGAGCGGCTGGTGTGGGTGGACGCTGCTGGCGGCGCCTTTCCGGCCAGCCGTCCTCTGGAAGGGAGGTGGCTGGTCGTCGGGCCACTGCCCACCGACGAGAACGGGCTGGTGGATCGGGAGGTGCTGGTGGGGCTGGCGGAGCTGGAACGGCTCGGTTTCGCCCCTGGCCGGATCGGCTACCGGCCTGGTCGGGGGTTGGTCCTGGATGACCCGGCGGGCTGGCGCGTGATCCTGGGCCAGGGCTCCGGGATGGAGCGCCGCCTGCAGGTCTACGCACTGGTTCGGAAGCACCTTCTGGACCGGGGAGTCCATCCCCGCTTTGTGGATGTGCGCTTCCCGGATGCGCCGTACTACTCGGAGGTCAATGAGTGGTGACGTTTGATGCCTGACGCCTGACGTCATACGTCATACGTCATACGTCATGCGTCATGCGTCATAATCCTGTGGGGGAACCGTGGAACGGACGGTCGTTGGAATTGACGCAGGCTCCAGTAAGGTCTGCACGCTGGTAGCTGAGGTGCGCGAGGGGGAAGGGATGCGCATTATCGGCGTGGGCATCGTCCCTTCGCGGGGGCTGCGTAAGGGAGTGGTGGTCAACGTTCCCGAAGCGACAGCGGCCATCGCCGCCTCGGTGGCAGAGGCGGAGCGGACCTCCGGCTATCAGATTCAGCGGGCCTACGTGAGCCTGAGCGGGGTACACCTTTCATCCACCAACAGCCGGGGGGTGGTGGCGATCTCCCGGCGGGACGAGGGGATCACTGTGGACGATGTGGATCGGGCGCTGGATGCGGCCGGGGCCATCGCCGTCCCTCACAACCGGGAACTGGTCCACGTTGTCCCCCGCTACTATATCGTGGATGGGCAGGAGGGAGTGCGCGACCCCATCGGGATGCACGGCTTCCGGATGGAGGTGGAGGCCCACGTCGTGACCGGCTCGACCACAGCTATCCAGAACCTGGTCAAGTGTGTGGCGGGGGCGGGTGTGGAGGTGGATGAGGTGGTGCTGGCCAGCCTGGCAGCAGGGGATGCGGTGCTGGCGGAGAACGAGCGGGAGATGGGGGTGGTGCTGGTGGACATAGGGGGGGGCACCACCGACATCGCCATCTTCATTGATGGTACAGTGTGGCACACGGTGACGCTGGGGATCGGAGGCGAGTACGTCACCAACGACATTGCCATTGGCCTACGCCTGCCCACGGAGGCGGCAGAGGAGGTGAAGGTCCGTTACGGCCACGCAAGGCCCGCGCAGGTAGGGCCGGAGGAGCGATTCCAGGCCGAGCCGTTCGGGGAGAACAGCCCCCAGCTCCTGCCCCGCTGGAGGCTGGCAGAGATTATTGAAGCGCGGGTGGAAGAGATGCTGGGGATGGTCCTTCAGGAGATCAAGCGCTCCGGCTACGACGGCCTCCTGCCAGCCGGCCTGGTCCTCTGCGGAGGGACGGCTCAGCTCCCCGGCATGGCGGAGCTGGCGCGGGATGTGGTGGGGCTGCCAGTCCGCATCGGCAGTCCACGTGGATTGGTGGGATTGGTGGACCGGATCAGCGGCCCGGCCTATGCAGTGTCCGCAGGGCTGGTGGGCTGGGGGCTGATGGCGGATGTGCGTCGCCCCCTGCCGAAGGGCGGACCCTCGGTGGGCAGGCGGTTTCTGAATTGGTTGAGAACGCTTCTACCGGGATAAACGACGTTGGCGGTAGGTGCTTCTTCAGGAGGAGGTGTGCAAATGCCAGGTACAGTGCAGGTCGAGAACTTCGCCAAGATCCGGGTGGTCGGGGTGGGAGGCGGCGGGAGCAATGCCGTCAACCGGATGATAGAGGAAGGGATCGTAGGGGTGGACTTCATCGCCATCAACACCGACGCCCAGGCGCTGATGCTCTCCAATGCCCCCACGCGGGTGCGCATCGGCGACAAACTGACGCGCGGGCTGGGGGTAGGAGGCGATCCCGAGCTGGGGAGGAAGGCGGCGGAGGAGTCTGCGGATGAGCTGTATGAAGTCCTCCGGGGCTCCGACATGGTCTTCATCACCGCCGGGATGGGGGGAGGAACCGGGACGGGGGCCGCGCCGGTGATCGCCAAGATCGCGCGGGAGATGGACGCCCTCACGATCGGCGTCGTCACCCGCCCCTTTGCCTTTGAGGGAAAGAAGCGGTCGGAAACGGCCGTGGCCGGCATCGAGGCCCTCAGGGAGCAGGTGGATACGCTGATCGTGATCCCCAACGACCGGCTGCTGGAGATCGTCGAGAAGCGGGTGAGCCTGCAGGACGCCTTCCGGCTGGCGGACGACGTGCTCCGACAGGGCATCCAGGGCATCTCCGAGCTGATCACTGTGCCGGGCCTGATCAATCTGGACTTTGCCGACGTGCGGGCAGTGATGGCGGAAGGCGGCGCGGCGCTGATGGCGGTGGGCCGGGCCAGCGGGGAGAACCGGGCAGTGGAGGCGGCCCAGCAGGCTATCTCCAGCCGCCTGCTCGATATCACCATTGACGGCGCACGGGGTATCCTCTTCAACGTCACCGGCGGGCCAAGCCTGAGCCTGCACGAGGTGAACGAAGCGGCATCCATCATCAAAGAGACCGCCCATCCCGATGTGAACCTGATCTTCGGCGCGGTCATTGACGAGACGATGGGGGACGAGATCCGCATCACCGTGATCGCCACCGGTTTCGACACCGGGCCAGCCCGGGCACGGACGGCCCGGACGACGGTCCGGGAGGTGCTGGAACACCCTCAGCCGGCATTCGACAGGGATGACCTGGAGATCCCCGCCTTCCTGCGCCGGCACAGAGGGTAGGGATAAAGCAGCCCGGGCTTTTGGCCTGCACAGGGCGGCCTGGAAAAGCTGTCCTGCGCGGCGAGACCGTCCGGTGTGTAACCCCTGACCGCTGGAGAGGTGCTGGAAGATGGGGTACGATATATTCCTGGTCGGCGTGGGAGGACAGGGGGTGCTCACGGTGGCGGAGCTGATCGCCGAGGCCGCCGTGCTTCGCGGCCTGCCGGTCCATCTCTACCCCTACAAGGGGATGGCCCAGCGAGGCGGGTTCGTCAAGGCACAGGTCCGGCTGGGACGGGAGGGGGCCGGCCCCAATATCCCCCAGCGGGGAGCCGACCTGGTGATCGGAATGGAGGTCTCGGAGGCGCTCAAAGGCATCCGTTTCCTCAAGCCCGGGGGGGATTTCCTCCTCTATGGCCACGTCTGGCCGCCGACGGCGGTGATGCTGGGCAAGGCCAACTACCCGCCGCTGGCAGACGTCCTGGAGGCGGCGCAGCAAGCCGGGGCGCGGGTGGTCTACCTCGATCCGGCCCAGCGGCCCCTCTACGGGGACGAACCGGTTCCGGCCAATGTGTATGTGCTGGGTGCGGCGGTGGGCCGGACCCGGTTGGGGGAGGTGATGGACGCCGGGGTGGTGCTCCAGGCCGTCGAGGCCCGCTGGCCGAAAGGTGTGGAGCGTAACCGGTTTGCTTTCCGGGCTGGGCTCAATGTGGTGACCGGGTGATTGGGTGACTGGGTTGCTGGGGGAAGTTTATGGAGCTGGATTCCCTGTTCAACCCGAAAGGCGTCGCTGTTATCGGTTCTGCTTCGGAGGGGAAACTGGGCTACGTCCTTATCCATCAGATCGTCTCGGCGGGATTCCGGGGCCCCCTGTTCCTGGTCAACCCCAAGGGACAGGGGGCCTTTTCTGTGCCGGGGTTCCAGTCGGTGGGGGAGATCAGGGGGGAGGTGGACCTGGCAATTGTGGCCTCGCCTGCGCCCACTGTGCCCGAAGTGCTGGAAGAGTGCGGCCGGGCCGGGGTGAGGGTGGCCGTGGTGATCACCGCTGGCTTCTCCGAGGTCGGCAACGCCGAAGGGGAGGAGGCGGTGAGGGAAGTCGCCGCCCGGCATGGGATGCGCGTCGTCGGCCCGAACTGCGCCGGCTTTTTCAACAACCCCCTGGGCCTGCACGCCACACTGGAGATCCGCCCGCCCGTGGGCAGGGTGGCGCTCATCTCCCAGAGCGGCGCGCTGGGGGGCGCCGTCCTGGCCTGGGCGGAACAGCAGGGGCTGGGGTTCTCCAAGTTCGTCAGCTACGGCAACCGGGCCGATGTGGGTGAGGTGGACCTTTTGGCCTATCTGGCGGAGGACCGGGAGACGGATGTGGTCGCGCTCTACATCGAGAGCGTGGACGACGGACAGGCCTTTCTGGAGGCGGTGCACGCTTTCACCCGCCACAAGCCACTGGTGGTGGTCAAGGCCGGACGGGGGCAGGCGGGGCGGCGTGCCGCCCTTTCCCATACCGGCTCGATGGCCGGCTCCGACACCGTCTACGACGCAGCGCTCCGCCAGGCTGGGGCCCTGCGGGTGGAGACGATCGAGGAGCTGTTCGACCTGTGCAAAGGGCTGGTCCATCTGCCGCCGGTGCGGGGCCGCCGGGTCGCCATCGTCACCAACTCCGGCGGACCAGGGGTTCTGGCAGCGGATCGGGCAGAGGCGGTCGGGCTGGAGGTGGCCGAGCCAGGCCCCACCCTCAGGGAACGGCTCTCCCGTCTCCTCCCGCCCTACTGCTCCCTCCGCAACCCCTTCGACCTGACGGTGGAGGGAACCGAGGAGGGGTATCGGGAGACGCTGAAGGCGGTGCTGGAGGAGTACGACGCGGCGCTGGCGCTGGACGTCTGTCCACCTTACCTGGACTCGGTCCCCCACGCCCGCGGGGTGTGCGACGCAGCGGAGGCGACCGGCAAGCCGGTGGTGGCCAACTTCATGGCCGGGCGGACTGTGGAGAAAGCCCTGCCGGTGCTGCGGGAGCGCGGCGTGCCCGATTTCCCCACTGGCGAACGGGCGGTGACCGTCCTGGCCCGCCTGGCTGAATACGGGGAGCGGAAGGGCCGGTGGCGGCCGCTGCCCGATATCCCCCGGGAGCAGCGGACATTGCCTGGCAGGGAGCCGCTGTTGGAGCCGGAGGCGATGGCCTGGCTGCGGGAAAACGGCATCCCAACGCTCGACTTCCGCTTCGCGATGACCGGTCAGGAAGCGGTGGAGGCCGCCCGCGACCTGGGCTACCCGACCGTGATGAAGGTCGTCTCTCCCCATATCCTCCATAAGTCGGACGTGGGAGGGGTGGTCCTGAACGTCGCCGATGACCGGCAGGCGCTGGAGGCCTTCGTCCGGCTTCAGCGGGTGGCCGCCGACCTGGACTTTCGCGGCGTGGTGGTCTACCCGATGGTGCAGGGGATGCAGGAGGTCATCCTTGGCCTCTCCCGCGACCCCCAGTTCGGCCCGGTGGTCCTCTTCGGCCTGGGCGGCATCTACACCGAAGTCCTGCGCGACGTTGCCCTGCGCGTTGCGCCGGTGGACCGCCAGGAGGCGGAGGGAATGATCCGCCAGGTGCGGGCCTATCCCCTTCTGGCAGGTATCCGGGGCCAGCCGGCCTGCGATCTGGACGGCCTGGCCGATATGGTGGTTCGTCTTTCCTATCTTCCCTTCCTCTACCCGGAACTCGAAGAGCTGGACCTGAACCCGGTGTTTCTCTCGCCAGAGGGGGCGTGGGCGGGGGATGTGCGGCTGGTCAGAGGACAGGGGGCAAGGGACAGGAGACAAGATGAGTGAGATTCGACCGCAGCGAGGACTGGAAGGCGTCCATCCCTACGTGCCGGGCAAGCCGATCGAGGAGGTGCAGCGGGAGTACGGACTGCAGGACGTGGTCAAGCTGGCCTCCAACGAAAACCCCCTGGGTCCCTCACCCAGGGCGCTGGCAGCGTTGACGGAGGCGTTACCCCGGCTGAACTTTTACCCGGATGGCCAGAGCTACACCCTGCGGCAGGCCCTGGCCAGGTATCTGGGGGTGGCTCCGGAACAGGTCGTCGTCGGCAACGGGGCAGACGGTGTGATCGTCCAGGTCTGCCTGGCTTACGTAGGCGAAGGGGATGAGGTGATCGTGGGCCAGCCTTCGTTCCCGGTGTACGACATCTACACCCACGTGATGCGCGGGCGACTGGTCGCGGTGCCGCTCAGGGGATACCGGCTGGACCTGGAAGGGATGGCGCGGGCGGTGACGGATCGGACCCGGCTCATCTTCGTCTGCAATCCCAACAACCCCACCGGCACCATCGTCACCGTGGACGAGGTGGCCTCGTTCCTGGAAGCTGTTCCGGAACACGTGCTGGTGGTCTTCGACGAGGCCTACTACGAGTTCGTGGAGTCGCCGGACTACCCCGATACCCTCCGATATATCCGCGAGGGCCGGCGGAACGTGATGGTGATGCGTACTTTCTCCAAAGCATACGGGCTGGCGGGGCTTCGCCTGGGATATGGGGTGGCCCACAGTGAAACCCTGGCCCCTCTCTGGCAGGTGAAGGAGCCGTTCGCGGTCAACCTGCTGGCCCAGATCGCTGGCGTCGCCGCGCTGGAGGACGAGGCGTTTGTCCGGCGATCGGTCGAGGCCAACCGGGAGGGCCGCCGCTACCTGTACCGGGAGTTTGAACGGCTGGGGCTTCCCTACATCGAGAGCCACGCCAATTTCGTGCTGGTTCAGGTCGGACCGGGGGCGGCGGGGATGGCCCGGCGGTTGCTGGAGCAGGGGGTCATCGTCCGTCCCTGCGACGGCTACGGCCTGCCCGAGTTCCTCCGGGTGACGGTGGGAAGCCCCCCGCAGAACGCACGGCTGATCGCGGCGCTGGAGAAGGTGCTGGCGACCGGGTGAGGGCCGGCTCACTTGCCATACCTCCCCTGCCGCGTTATAATCACCCCTCGATGAACCGACTCGACCGTTTCGAGGCCCTGGCCGAGTGGCTGGTGGAGGGGACCTTCGCCCGCCTCTTCGCGGGCTACCTGCACCCCCTAGAGGTCGCCACCCATCTGGCCCGTGCGATGGAAGACCACCGGGTCCATGCGCCGGATGGGTCCCTTCTGGCCCCCACCCATTACTGGATCTATCTCCACCCCCAGGACTTCGGCCTGCTCGTCGCCCACTGCCCGACCCTGGCAGAGGAGCTGGTCGAGCATGTGACCGCTCTGGCCCGGGAGGCCGGCCTGGCGCTCACCGCCCCGCCCGTTGTCTCTGTGGAGCCCCTGCTGGATGTGGCCCCTCGCTCGGTCCGGGTTGAAGCCCGCTGGCAGCCCCCCGAAGGGGCCGAACCCGGCTCCACCCGGGAGATGACGGAGGAGGAACAGGAAGCGGTCCGGGCAGCCGTGGAGGAGGAGCCCCGCGGGAGGCCCTTTCTTATTGTGGACGGTGACCGGCACGTGGAGCTGACCGAGCCGGTGGTGGACATCGGCCGGGCGCTGGATAACGACATCATCCTGGAGGACCCCCGCGTCTCCCGCCACCACGCCCAGCTCCGCCGCCGCTATGGCCGCTACATCCTCTACGATCTGGGTAGCTCCGGCGGGACCTCCATCAACGGCTACCCGGTTCAGGAATGCGTGCTCCAACCGGGGGATGTGATCTCCTTTGCCGGCGTTAACGTGATCTACGGAGAAGACCCCCCACCGGTGGTGGAGCCGGGAGAAGAGGATACGCCAGCATTGGGCGTGCCTCCGGGAAACGACGGGGGTTGATCCGTTGGACCTGATCCTTCTCCTGCTGCGCGTCCTTTTGACGGCTCTCCTCTATGCCTTTCTGGCGGCTGTCCTGCTTCTGCTGTGGCGGGAACTGCGGCAGGCGATCCAGGCAGAGCAGCCTGCCCGGCCGGAAGGATGGCTGGTCGTGGTGGAGGCGGGGGAACGGGGGCCGGCACTGGGGACCGTCTTCCCGCTTCAGGGGGTCACTTCCCTGGGGCGGACCCCGGCCAACACTGTTGTCCTGCCCGATCCCTTCATCTCCGCTCGCCACGCGCTGCTGGCCTGGCGGGAGGGAAGGTGGTGGCTGGAGGATCAGGGGAGCAAGAACGGGACGACCCTCAACGGTGAGCGGGTCACCCGTCCCACTGTCGTGAGCGCCGGGGACCTGATCGGCCTGGGCCAGGTAGTCCTGCGGATGGAAACGGGGCACCAGCAAATGGTAGGACAGGCCTGAGCTTGTCCTGCTTGACGATGGGGAATGTTCGAGATAAAATACGGTAAAATATTCCGTAACCGTACAGGAAGTGAGTGATGGGAACGCTGGCAGAGCGATTGGAAATCCGCCTGGAGCCTCGTATGATGCATCTTCTACGGGAAGAGGCGCAGCGACGGAAAGTCCCGGTGGCCCAACTGGTCCGTCAGGCCATTCAGCTCCTGCTGGAAGAAGATCGCCAGGCCCGCCTTGAGGCGGCCGAGGCGCTTTTCCGTACTGAGGCTCCGGTGGCGGATTGGGAAACGATGAAGCGGGAGATTACAGAGGCCCGTGCGGGAACGTAAGGGCTTGCCGATGGGGCCCGTTTTTATTGATACCAATGTGCCGATGTACGCGGCAGGTGCGGAACACCCCCTTCGAGGTCCCTGTCAGCGCGTAATCCGTGCTGTCGCCCTCGGAGAGCTGGAGGCCCTCACTGACGTTGAGGTTCTTCAGGAAATCCTCTACCGCTACTTCCACATCGGCCAGCGTGAGAAGGGGCTCTGGGTCTTCGACCATTTCCATCGCATCATGCTGGGGCGCATCCTGCCGGTCGAGGACCTGGATGTAGTCCGGGCCAGGGAGCTGGCGGAGCTGCAGCCCTTTCTGGAGATGCGCGATCTGGTCCATCTGGCGGTGATGGAGCGGCATCAGGTCCGAGAGATCATTACCGCTGACCAGGGGTTTGATGGTGTCCCCTGGGTCCGCAGGGTTTCCCCACAAGCGTTCTAGCGGTATCGGGTGACGGACCCGCTGTGGAAGGGCTGCGGAAACTGGGATGGAAAGGGGGAGATATGGACCTGGGGTTGAGGGGGAAGGTGGCGCTGGTAACGGCTGCCAGCCAGGGGTTGGGGCGGGCGGTGGCACAGGGGTTTGCGAAGGAAGGGGCGGCGGTCGTTATCTGTGCCCGCAGCGCCGGGCCGCTGAGGGAGGCGGCCGCCGCCATCCGGGAGGCCACCGGCGCTGAGGTGCTGGCCATCCCCGCCGACATCACCATGCCCGAAGAGGTGGACCGGCTGGTGCAGGCTGTGCTGGAGCGGCTGGGCCGGATTGATATACTGGTGACCAACGCTGGCGGCCCTCCTCCAGGCCGCTTTCTGGAATTGACCCCCGATGACTGGGAGGGGGCGGTTCGGCTCACGCTGATGAGCGCTGTCCGTCTCTGCTACGCCGCTGTCCCCCCTATGCGGGAGCAGGGCGGAGGCTCCATCGTGGCGATGACCTCGGTGAGCGTCAAGCAGCCGCTGCCCAACCTGATCCTTTCCAACAGCGTTCGGCTGGCGGTCGTGGGGCTGGTGAAGACGCTGGCCGATGAGCTGGCCCCCGACGGCATCCGGGTCAACGCCGTGTGTCCGGGCTGGACCCGCACAGAGCGGGTGGAACAGCTTCTGCGAGACCGGGCGGAGCGGAACGGCACGACGCCGGAGGAGGAGGCGGCGAAGATCACGGCGGCGATCCCGCTGGGCCGGATGGCAGACCCCGACGAGCTGGCCCGTGCCGTAGTCTTCCTGGCCTCTCCCGCCGCTTCCTACATCACCGGCGTGAGCCTGCTGGTGGATGGGGGGATGTACCGTGGGATGATGTAGGGAGCGCCCATGCGGGTCGTTGCCGTCACGGGAGCAAGTGGGTACGTGGGCAGCCGGCTGCTGGCCCGTTTCCTGACCGATCCCGAGATCGAAGTGGTGGTCGGCTTCGACCTGCGCCCCCTTCCCCATCCTGCATCGGAGAAGCTGATCTTCTATCAGGAAGACATTTGCGATCCAGGGCTGGGGGAATTTCTGCGGTACCATCGGGTAGAGGGGCTGGTCCATGCCGCCTTCGTCCTCCATGCGACGCCCCGACGGATGGCCCGGATGAAGCGGGCTAACGTGGAAGGAACGGCAAACGTGCTCCGGTCGGCAGCGGCGGCAGGGGTCAGAAGGCTGGCGGTCCTCTCCAGCACCACCGTCTATGGAGCATGGCCGGACAATCCGGTGCCGCTTACGGAGGCCCACCAGCCCCGCCCCAACCCCGATTACCCCTATGGGGTTCACAAAGGGCGGGTGGAGGAGATGTGCCGGTCGTTCGGGCAGAGCCATCCTGAGGTGGCCTGTGCGGTGCTCCGTCCGCCGGGGATCGCAGGCCCCCACGCTCAGGGGCCGCTGGCCGACCTGTGGCGAAGGTGGAGGGCCATTATTGTCTGTGGGGGGCAGGCGCCGGGCCAGTTTGTCCACGAAGAGGATGTGGTAGACCTGATCCTGCTGGCGTTGTGGGCTGGAGCGCGGGGCGTCTTCAACGCCACTCCCGACGATTGGCTCCCCTGGCGGGAGCTCTGGACCGGCGCAGGGAAACGGCTGATGGACTTTCCGTGGCCTGAGTCCCGGCCCCTCTTCGGATTGCTGTGGCGGCTGGGGCTGCTGGGCGGCGTGACCCATCCGGCCCAGGTGGGGCTGGCTCGTTTTCCCTTCGTCGCCAGCAACGAAAAGGCCCGACAGGAGCTCGGGTGGCGGCCCCGCCACACCAGCCTTCAGGCATTGCGGGCACTCTTCGATGGGGAACAACGACCGCTTCCGGCTTGATGGCACGGGACACCTGAAATAGCGCATCGGTTAAGGGAGGAAAGCGAAATGGCCGAAACATCTATCCGCATCGGCATCATCGGCGGCTCCGGCCTCTATCATATGGGGGGGCTGACCGACGTGGAGGAGCGACGGATCCCTACCCCCTTCGGCGACCCTTCGGACGCGCTGCTCATCGGCACGCTGGAGGGGGTGCGGGTGGCCTTCCTGGCCCGTCACGGCCGGGGCCATCGGATCATGCCCACCGAGGTCAACTACCGGGCCAACATCTACGCCCTGAAGACGCTGGGGGTAGAGCAGGTCATCTCCATCTCCGCCTGTGGCTCCCTGCGGGAGCACCTCCATCCGGGAGAGGTGGTCGTCCCCGACCAGCTTTTCGATTTCACCAAGAAACGGACCTACACCTTCTTCGGCAACGGTCTGGTGGCCCACATCGGCGTGGCGGAGCCCTTCTGCGGTCGCCTCTCCGCCCTCCTGGCCGATGCCGTCGCTGAGGCGGGCGGCACTGTCCATCGGGGCGGACGGTTCATCACCATCGAAGGACCCCGCTTCTCCACGAAAGGGGAAAGCTTCACCTACCGGGCCTGGGGAATGGACATCATCGGGATGACGTCCAGCCCGGAGGCGTTCCTGGCCCGCGAGGCGGAGATGTGCTACGCGGTGATGGCCCACATCACCGACTACGACGTCTGGCACGAGACGGAGGAGCCGGTCAACGTGGAAATGCTGCTTTCCACCCTGGCCGCCAACGCCCAACTGGCCCAGGACGCCCTCCGACTGCTGATCCCCCGGCTGGCGGCGATGGAGCGGGATTGCGGATGCAAGGACACTCTGGCCACTGCTCTCATCACCCAGCGGGACCTGATTCCTGAGCAGCTCAAGCGGGACCTGGCGCCGATTGTGGGGAAGTATCTGGGGTAGGGCCTCCGTCGCTGGCGCAAGTAGGCTGGTCCCGAACTCTGAAAGGCCCTGATGACGCTGACTGCCCGTCGTGAACGGCCCCTCTTACTACTGGCTGCCGCTTTTGTCCTCCTCGGCGGCCTGACCCTGCATCTTTCCTCTCCCTCCTTCACCCTCAGCCATTGGTCATTGGTCATTTTCTCATGGGCCCTTTCTTTCACCACTGCCCACGTCGTCCTCTGCCGCCGTCTCCCGGAGCGGGACCCGTTCCTGCTGCCCACAGCAGCGCTCCTGAGCGGCTGGGGGCTTCTGATGGTGGGCCGGCTGGCTCCTAACTTCCTCCCCCGTCAGGCCACCTGGCTTCTGCTCTCCACCGTGGCGATGGTGGCTGTAGTGCAGGCAGGGCAGGACCTGCGATGGCTCCGTCGGTACCGGTACACCTGGCTTCTGGCCGGGCTGGCCCTGCTGGCCGCCACCCTCATCCTGGGGGTCAACCCTTCCGGCTACGGCCCCCGCCTCTGGCTGGGGCTGGGCCGGGCCTACTTCCAGCCCTCCGAGCCGCTGAAGCTCCTGCTGGTGGTCTATCTGGCTTCCTACCTGGCGGAACGGCGGGAGCTGTTGCTGGAGGCGGGCCATCAGGTGGGGCGGCTGCGGCTGCCGCCCCTGGCCTATGTGGGGCCGCTTCTGGCGATGTTTGGCCTGGCGGCGATGCTCCTGGCCTGGCAGCAGGACCTGGGAGCGGCGATGCTTTTCTTCTTCACTTTCCTGACCATGCTGTACCTGGCGACCGGTCAGGCGGGGTACGTGCTGGCGGGGCTGGCTCTCTTCCTTCTGGCCGGCGCTGTGGGCTACGCTGGCTCCGCCCGGGTGGCGGTCCGGGTGGATGGATGGCTGAACCCGTGGCCGGGCGCAGCCGATCGGACCTTCCAGATTGTCCAGAGTCTGCTGGCCTTCGGGTCGGGGGGGCTGGTGGGGCAGGGGCTGGGGTTAGGCCGCCCCACCTACATCCCCGCCGTGCACACCGACTTCGTCTTCGCCGCCCTCGGTGAGGAGTTCGGGCTGGCGGGGATGCTGGTCGCCATTGCTCTTTACGGCCTTCTCCTGGTCCGGGGCTTTCGTGCCGCTGCCCGCGCCTCCCGTTCCTTCGAGCAGTTCCTGGCCGCCGGCCTCACCGGGGCGCTGGTGATCCAGGCGTGGGTGATTATGGCCGGCAACGTCAGGCTGGCCCCCCTTGCTGGCGTTACCCTCCCTTTTCTTTCTTATGGCGGCTCCTCCCTTGTGGTCACCTTCATCACCATGGGCCTTCTCCTCCGCATCTCCGCATTTCCACGTCCCGGCGTTTCCTCCTCCCCCCGTCTCCGCGTCCCTCCTGCCCCTCTCCTCCACGTTGCCTGTGCTCTCAGCCTGGCCCTGGCGCTCCTGGCGGCGACCTGCGGCTACTGGTCTGTGGCCCGCGCCGACTGGCTGACGGCCCGGGAGGACAACCCCCGCCGGGTGGAGTATGAGCAGCGTATCCTGCGGGGGCGGATCCTGGACCGGTCGGGGGAACCGCTGGCAGATATAGAGGTTGCCCCGTCCGGGCTGGTCGCCCGCACCTACCCGGTGGTGGAAGCAGCGCCGGTGGTCGGGTACGCAAGCCTCCGGCACGGCACCGGTGGGATCGAGGCGGCCTTCGACGGTGAGTTGCGGGGGGAGGTGGGCCGGTCCGGCTGGGAGGTGGCCTGGGCGGGCCTCCTCCACCGCCCGCCCCGGGGCCGGGATGTGCAGCTTACGCTGGATGCGGAGCTGCAGCGGGCGGCTCAGAGGGCGCTGGCGGGGCAGAGCGGGGCGGTGGTGTTGCTGGACGCTCAGACAGGCGATGTGCTGGCTATGGCCTCTGCGCCCACCTTCGACCCGGCCCGGCTGGATGAGGAATGGGATCAGCTCCGGGAGAACCCGGCTGCGCCGCTGGTCAACCGGGCCACGCAGGGACTGTACCAGCCGGGGGCCGCGCTGGAGACGGTGGTGCTGGCCGAGGCGGTGGGCCGGGAGCTGGCCTACCCGACGGATCCCGCTCAGGGGATCACCGACACGGTGTGGGTAGACGGCGTGGAGATGGGTTGTCGGGAGGAGCCTCCGCCGCTGGCCGATCTGGCGGCGGCCTACCGGTCCGCCTGTCCGGCCCCCTTCGCTGCGCTGGGGGAACTGCTGGGGACGGACGGGCTTACTGCGGCCGTGGAGCGGTGGGGGCTGACAGAGCCGCCGGAGCTGGAGCTCCCCACGGAAGCGGGGACCTGGGCGCCGAAGGGGCCAGCGATGGAGGCGGTGGGGCAGGGGAGCCTCACCCTCTCACCGCTGGCGATGGCCCGGGTGGCGGCGGCACTGGCCAACGATGGGGCGATCCCTATCCTGCGGCTCGTGGAGCGGGTGCAGGAGCCGGATGGGGGATGGCGCGAACTGGAGCCTCAAGGTCGCCCGCAGGAGGTGATGGCGCCGGAGCTGGCGAGGGTGCTCCTGGCGGCGTGGCAGCCCTACAGCCCCGATGTGCTGGGGCATCTGGGGACGGCAGTGGCGGGAGAGGGCCGGCCGCCCCATGCCTGGTTCCTCGGAGTGGCTCCGGCAGTTGCCCCCCGGTACGCCGTGGCGGTCCTTCTGGAACATCCCACCGACCCCTATCGGGCAGCGATGGTGGGGCAGAGGGTGCTGGAAGCGGCATTGAGGGTTACGGCCCCCTGGTAGGGATCAGACGGTTGCCCGTGTGGTCGGCAGATGGGCCTGGTATCTACTCTGCGTCCTCGAACTCCATCAGCTTCCCGGTGACGGTGAACACCACCCGTTCGCAGATGTTGACCACCCGATCGGCGGTCCGTTCCAGGTTGTGGGCTGCCCACAGCAGGTAGTTGGCCTGTTCGATGTTGTGGGGGTCGGCCAGGATGTAGGTGATCAATTCCCGATAGACCTGCTGGTAGAGGGCATCCACCTCGTCATCTTCGGGAGGGATGGCCTGTGCCAGTTCTATATCCCCATGCACGAAGGCTGTCAGCGCCCGGTGGAGCATGTCCCGCGCCTTTTGCGCCATTCGGGGTATGTCAATCAGCGGCTTGATGAGAGGCTCGTCCCCGATCAACAGATCAATCTTGGCGATCCCCTTGGCGTAGTCCCCCATCCGTTCCAGCTCGGTGGTGATCTCCAGGATAGCGGCCAGCGTGCGCAGGTCGCTGGCCATCGGCTGCTGGGTGGCGATCAGGATCAGGGTGTCTTTTTCCAGAGCGAAGCGATGCCGGTTGATCTCCTCGTCCTGGGCGATGATCGCCCGCGCAGCCTCGTGGTCCCTGCGACGCAGGGCCTCCACCGAGGCGCTGAGCGCCTCTTCCACCAGACTTCCCAGCTTCAACAGCCTGTCCTGCAACTGCTGGAGTTCCCGATCGAAGGTCTCTCTTGGCATAACCGACCTCCTGTTCTCTATCCTGCCCGGCCGGTGATGTAATCCTCGGTCAGCTTCTCCCGCGGATGGGTGAAGAGGTCGCCGGTGGCGCCAAACTCCACCAGTTTCCCCAACCAGAAGAAACCGGTCCAATCCGACACCCTGGCTGCCTGCTGCATATTATGGGTGACAATGACGATACAGTATTCCTCGCGCAGCCGTTTCATCAGTTCCTCGATCTCCAGGGTGACGATGGGATCGAGGGCCGAACAGGGTTCGTCCATCAGGATCACTTCGGGGCGGACAGCGACGACACGGGCGATGCACAGCCGCTGCTGTTGGCCCAGGGAAAGGCCCAGGGCGTCCTGCCGCAGATCATCTTTCACCTCGTCCCACAGCCCCGCATCCCGCAGGCTCCGTTCCACGATCTCTTCCAGGTCGTTCTTGTGGTGCAGGCCCAGCACCCGTGGGCCGAAGGCCACGTTGTCGAAGACAGATTGGGGGAAGGGGTTGGGCCGCTGGAACACCATCCCGACCCGGCGGCGCAGGTCAACCACGTCCGTGCCCGGGGCGTAAATATCCTGCCCGTCCAGCAGCACCCGGCCCTCGACCCGCGCGCCGTGGATGGTGTCGTTCATCCGGTTGAGGCAGCGCAGGAAGGTGGACTTCCCACAACCGGAGGGGCCGATCAGCGCCGTGATCTGCCGGTCGCGGATCACCATCGAGATGTCCGACAGGGCCTGCTTCGCCCCGTAGAAAAACGAGAGGTGTTCGACCTGGATTTTGGCGTTAGTCATACTTGTCGCTCGTTGCTCGTTACCCGAACCGCCCTGTGATGTAGTCTTCTGTCCTCCGGTCCCGTGGGGTGGTGAAGAGCTGGCTGCCGGGTTGACATTCCACCAGTTCTCCCATCAGGAAGAAGGCGGCGTAGTCCGCCACGCGGGCCGCCTGCTGGATGCTGTGGGGCACCAGGACGATGGTGTACTGCTTTTTTAGCTCGAAAAGCGTCTCCTCGATCCGGTTGGTGGAGATGGGGTCCAGGCCGGAGGTGGGTTCATCCAGCAGGAGGACCTCCGGCTCAAGGGCCAGGCTGCGGGCCAGGCAGAGCCGTTGCTGCTGGCCGCCGGAGAGGGCGCTGGCGGGGCTGTCCAGCCGATCTTTCACCTCATCCCACAGGGCAGCCAGGGTGAGGCTACGGACCACCAGCTCGTCCAGACGGGCCGGGTCGCGGATGCCGGCCAGGCGGGGGCCGCACTCCACGTTCTGGCGGATCGAGCCAGGGAGGGGGAGCGGGAGGGCGAACACCATTCCCACCCGCCGTCGCAGCGTGGTGATGTCTGCCTCCGGCCCGTAGATGTCCTGCCCATCGAGGAGGACCCGCCCCTCCAGGTGAGTCCCTTCCACCAGATCGTTCAGCCGGTTGATGAGCCGCAGCAGGGTTGTCTTCCCGCCGCCAGCCGGGCCGAAGAGGACGGTGATGGCATTGGCCGGAATATCCAGCGTAATGTCCCGCAGGGCCACCTTGTCCCCGTAGGCATAGGTGAGGTGTTCGATGCGGACTTTTATGGGTATCGGTTCATTGGTCATTGTTCATTTGGTGATTGGGGTTACCATTCTCTCCTGCGCCGGTAGTACCTGCGGATGAGGGTAGCGACGACGTTCATTGAGAGGACCAGCGCCAGAAGCACCAGGGCGGTTCCATACTGGATTTTCGGGGGCATTCCCGGAACCTGGGTGCTGATGACGTAGAGGTGGTAAGGGAGGGCCATGGTCTGGTCGAAAGGGGAGCGGGGGAGGCGGGGGAGGTAGAAGGCAGCGACGGTGAAGAGAATGGGGGCGGTCTCCCCCGCTGCTCGCAGCAATCCCAGGAGAATGCCGGTGACAATGCCTGGCATCGCCTGGGGGAGGACGACTTCGCGGACCGCCTGCCAGCGGGTACCCCCCAGGCTGAAGATGACGGTGCGGAACTCTGTCGGGACGGCGCGCAGGGCCTCCTCGGCGGTGCTGATGATGACGGGGAGGGTCATGATAGCCAGGGTGAGCGATCCGGCGAGGATGGAGGTGCCGAAGTGAAGGAAGAGCACGAACAGCCCCAGGCCGAAAAGGCCGTAGACGACGGAGGGGATGCCGGCCAGATTGATGATCGCCAGCCGGATGAGGCGCGTGGGCCAGGTGTCCCGGGCGTACTCGGCCAGGTAAATGGCGCCGCCCACCCCCACAGGGATGGCCGCCAGGCCGGTGCCCAGGGTGAGCAGGAGTGTGCCGACGATGGCGGGCAAGATGCCGCCGGCCTTCATCCCGTCCCGTGGCATCGCCGTGAGGAACTCCCAACTGATCGCCCGCGCTCCCCGGACGATAATGGTGCCGACGACGAAGAGGATGGGGATGACGACCAGCAGGGCCGCCAGACCCAGGAGGAGAAAACCGACCCGCTGGATCAGGTAACGTCTCCTCATCGCAGCCCTCCCCGCCGCCGCTTCTTGAAGATCGTCGCGGCAGCCGCCAGGTTGATGAGAAAGGTGATCAGGAAAAGGATGAGGCCGATGGCGAAGAGGACGTGGTAATGGGTGCTGCCCTGGGCCACCTCTCCCATCTCGGCGGCGATGGTGGCGGTCATCGTGCGGACAGGGCGGAAGAGGGAGTCGAGGGTGAGGGGCATTCGAGTAGCGTTGCCGGTCACCATCATCACCGCCATCGTCTCCCCAATGGCCCGCCCCATCCCCAGCATCACCGCCGTCACAATGCCGGAACGGGCAGCGGGCACCACCACCCGCCAGATGGTCTGCCATTGGGTGGCCCCCATCGCCAGCCCCGCGTCCCGGTAGCTCTTGGGCACTGCGTCCAGCGCATCCTCTGCCACGCTGATGATGGTAGGGAGGGACATGTAGGCCAGGACCAGCCCACCGGTGAAGGCGGTCAGACCGGTGGGGGCCCCCAGCGTCTCCCGCACCAGGGGGGCCAGCACCGTCATACCAAAGAAGCCCAGGACGACGGAAGGGATGCCTGCCAGGACCTCGATCATCGGCTTGAGGACCTCACGCGCCCACCCCGGGGCTACCTCCCGCACGAAAACGGCCGTCGCCACCCCCAGCGGGAGGGCAATGCCGATGGCGGTGAGGGTGACCACGATGGAGCCGAGGATCAGGGGGAGGGTGCCGTAAAGATCGAAAATGGGGTACCATCGGGTGCTGAAGAGGTTGCCAGGCGCTACCTGCAGGAAGGCGGGCACTCCCTCCTTGAGCAGGAAGAAGAAGATGAGGATGACGAACCCAATGCTGGAGAGGCCCAGCACACGGATCATGGATTCGACCGCAAATTCCTTCCAGCGCGTGCTCATTGCTTTGACCTAATCCGCCGAACTCTCCACCGCGAGAGGTACAAAACCCAGCTCCGGCACCAGCGCCTGCCCCTCGGTCAGTATCCAATCCAGGTACGCTCTGATCGCTCCGCTCGGCTCACCCGCGGTGTACATGTAGAGTGCGCGGGCGATGGGGTAGGTGCCGTCGTTGACCGTCTCGACCGACGGGAGCACGTAGGGACCCTCGGGGCCGAGGGCTACGGCGATCACTTTCTGTTCCGGCGTCACATACCCCAGGCCGTCGTAACCGATGGCATTGGGATTCTGCCGCACTTCGGTGCTGATCCCCTCCGAAGAGGGCATCAGAAGCGTGTCGGGAGAGAACAGGAGGTCGCTCTCCTCGCCCCCCAGCCGGATCACGTGCTCGAGGAAATAGAGATACGTGCCGGAGTTGGATTCGCGGGAAAGGAGGACGATGGGCCGATCCTCACCACCCACCTGGCTCCAGTTGGTGATCCTGCCGGTATAGATGTCGGAGATCTGCTCCAGGGTTAACCGGTCCACCGGGTTGGAGGGATGAACGACGACAGCGATGGCGTCCATGGCGACGGTGAACTCCACAGGGTGGATACCGTTGGCCTCAGCGGCGGCGATCTCCTCCGGCTTCATCTCCCGTGAGGCGTTGGCGATGTCCACCGTGCCGTTGATCATCGCCGCGATGCCGGTGCCGGACCCCCCACCCGTTACGGAGATGCGCACTTCTGGATGGAGCTGCATGTACGCTTCCGCCCAGGCCAGGGCGAGGTTGACCAGCGTATCGGACCCTTTGTTCTCGATGATGTATGTGGCTTCTGCCGTCTCCTGTCCCTCGGGGGGCGGTTGGAGCGTGCAGCCCGCCCACAGTCCCAGCGCCCCCGCCGCCAGGACCAGCAACACCCACCCGACGGTGCGCAGCCCATTCCCTACAATCCGGTGTTTTCCCATCCCCCTTATCCGTCACGGCCCATCAGGGTTGACCACCCGACCTGGTCATCTCCAGGCGGGCCGCCTCTTTCGCCAGCTCCAGGTACTCCTGCCGCACCAGCTGCCGATCCTCCACGCCGAAAAGGGCCAGCAGTTCGCCGATCAGCTCCGCCTTCCGCTCCGCATCCTGGGCTGACCAGGTGCGGCTCTTGATCTCCAGGAAAGTCCCGGGCAGCTCGGGCTTCATCACCCGATCCAGATTGACGGCGAAATCGGTCCCGCCGTATCGGACGTGATACCGGCGGCGTTCTTTATGCACTTCCCACACCTCATTCGGCTTGAAGTACTCGCGGTAGAAGCGGAGGCTGCGGGTGGCCGGCGCATCGAAGCGGGACCGGGAGAGGACCACGGAGCGGGCAAATTCCCGTTCTTTGACCTCGCCCACAAGGGTCAGCCGGTAGAGGACGTCTTTGACCTCTCCCCCCTGGTCCAGGACCTCGTCCTCCCGATACCGCAGCCGGCTGTGCTCCGCATCCTCGAACAGGAAGTAGGTGTCATATTGCCGACGCCAGGAGGACTGGACGATGGGGAGATCGTCGCTGCCCAGAGCCTTCTCCACCGGGGACGCATCCAGCAGGTGCACCTTCACCTGCACCTCGAACGTCCTCTCCTGTGCAACCCCGCCGATGGCCAGCAGCTTGCTCAGCACGCTCTCTTCCCGTTCGATCAGGAACTGGTCAATCTTCCGTGCTACCTGAGCAGCCTGCGCTCTCAACGCCTCCACGTCAACCGTGAGCAGTTCCTGGTCGCGCATCAGCCAGCGGCCATCGCAGAGGACGTGGCGGACGTCACTGCTCTTGGCTGCATAGACCAGAAGGGAGTAGATGCTGTCCTCGTCCCGGTGGAAACGGGGGGTGAGGTGGATTTGCTCCAGGTCAATCACGGTGATGTCCGCCCGCTTCCCCACTTCCAGCGAGCCAGCCAGGTCGGCGATGTGGAGTGCCCGTGCCGAAAGGATCGTCGCCATCCTCATTGCCAGCCTGGCGGGGACCGCTGTGGGATCGGCGGTGGCCCCCTTGGCCAGCAGCGCTGTCAGCCGCATTTCCTCGAACATATCCAGATCGTTGTTGCTGGCCGGCCCGTCGGTGCCGATCCCCACGGCTAGTCCCAGCTCCAGCATCCGCACCACCGGCGCGATGCCGCTGGCCAGCTTCAGGTTGCTGCTGGGGTTATGGGCCACCCCCACATTGTGGTGCAGCAGCGTGCGAAGCTCCCCCTCGTCCAGATGGACGCAGTGCATGGCGGTGACTTTGGCCTCGAAAACCCCCTGCTTTTTGACCCAGGGGACGACCGGCATGCCGTACTCGGCCCGATGTTCCTCCACCTCCTGGGCTGTCTCCCCCAGGTGGATATGGAGGGGTACGTCGTATTCCAGCGCCAGCCGGGCGCACTCCTGCAGCAGCTCGGCCGTGGCGGTGTAGGCAGCGTGAGGGCCCAGGGCCGGCACGATCAGGCGGTGCCCCTTCCAGCGACCGACAAAATCCTGAGCCAGCCGAAGCCCCTCGTCGTAGCTGGTCGCATCGGGGGTGGGGAATTTGAGGATGGATTGAGCACAGACTGAACGTATGCCCACCTGGGCCGCCGCGTCGGCCACCGCTTCCTCGTAGTAGTACATGTCGCCAAAGCAGGTGACTCCGGAGCGGATCATCTCCGCGCAGGCCAGTTGGGTTCCCAGCCAGCAGAAGTCGGGGCGGACAAAGGCCCGCTCGACCGGCATCATGTACCCCATCAGCCAGACATCGAGCCGGAGGTCGTCGGCCAGGCCGCGCACCAGCGTCATCGGGGCATGGGTGTGGGCGTTGATCAGGCCGGGGATCACCGCACACCCCCGGCAGTCCACCACCTCTGCCGCCTCCCATGCAGCCTCGATCTCCCCGGCGGGCCCTATGGCGACGATGACCCCGTCCCGTACCGCCACCGCCCCCGGCTCGAACAGGTCGGACTGCTCGTTCATCGTCACCACAACGCCACCGGTCAGGATCAGGTCTGCTTTCTCCATCGTTCCTCCCTGGCGGTTTAAGGAGATTATAGGCGGAACTCCCCTTTAGGGCAAGGGCTTCTGTAGGGCAAGCGCAGGACAAGCTGATGAACTTTGAAAAATTGATCCGTGCACAATGGTGCAGGAGGTTCTCCGGGAATTTGCGTGGTCGGGGAGCACTATACCCACAAGAATGGCCGGGCGTAGCGCAGGCTGTTAGCCTGTCCCTGCAGGCCTGGCGGCCTGCGCCACGCTTTTTCCACAAGAGCCGCGCAGGATTATGGCCGGATTAATTTGTTAGAACTCATAAGCTTGTCCTACAAAAAGTTGAGGCGTCGCGTCAGCGACGTCTCAACTTTGGCGGTATCAGGTCGGGGCGGACGGATTTGAACCGTCGACTTCTACAACCCCATTGTAGCGCGCTAGCCGGACTGCGCTACGCCCCGCGAATGGGATTATAGCAGAGCCTGGGCTTTTTGGCAAGTGGTCTCTGTGCTAAAATAGGCAGGGAGGCAGGAGGCAGGAGGTGGAAAAGGGAGGATGGTGGAACGGCGGGAGTGGCGGTGGGTGACGGGGGTCGCTTTGGGCCTGCTTGCGCTTGCCTGGCTGCCCTATCTGGCAGGCTGGGCGGCCGCCTCCCCGGGCGTCCACTTCACCGGCCTGGTCTACAATCCGCTGGACGGTTATACGTACATCGCGAAGATGCGCCTGGGAGCTGAGGGTTCCTGGCTCTTCCGCCTTACCTACACGTCAGAGCCTCAAAAGGGGGCGCCGATCTACCTTTTCTACCTGTTTCTGGGGCACCTGGCTCGCTGGACCCGCCTGCCGCTCCTGGTGGTCTACCACGCGGTGCGGACGGTGGGAGGGCTGGCGCTCCTCTTCGGCCTCTACCGGCTGGCGGCTCACCTGAGCGACGGGCTGAAGGAACGCCGTCTGCTCTTCCTCCTGGCGGCGATGGGGGCCGGCCTGGGGTGGCTGGCCGCTCCACTGGGGCGGGAAACCCCCGACCTGTGGGTGGCGGAGGCGTTTCCTTTCCTTGCCCTGCTGACCAACGCTCATTTCCCCACCGCCTTGGCGCTGCTGGTCTGGGCGGCCCACTGGGGGCTGCGGGCGGATCGCTCCTCCTGCGCCGGCGCGGCGATGACGGCAGCAGCGGTAGCACTGGGGGCCATCCAGCCCTTCGGCCTGGTCCCCCTGCTGGGAGGGCTGGCGGGAGCGGCTGGGGTCCGGGCTGTGCTCCAGAGGTCGGTTCCCTGCCGTTTCATAGCCTGGATGATGCTGGCGGCGGCGTTCTCCCTTCCATACCCCCTCTACACCCTCTGGGCGATCCATGCCGACCCGGTCCTTGCGGCCTGGAACGCGCAGAACGCGACCCCCTCTCCTTCCCTTCTGGAGTGGCTTCTGGCCTTCGGGCTGCTGGCCCCTCTGGCGGCTGTGGGGGTGGCAGTGGCCCTCCGGCGGCGACGGGGGGAGGACGGGCTGCTTCTGGGCTGGGCGCTGGCGACCGCTGTGGGGCTGGCGCTTCCTCTGACCCTGGCCCGTCGCCTCAGCCTGGGGCTGGGCGTGCCGGTGGGATTGCTGGCCGGGATGGGCTGGTGGAGGCTGCGGAGGGGCCAGTGGAGGGCTTCCCTGCAGGTCGCCCTGGTGGGCTTCTGTGTCCTGACCCCCCTTTTTCTCCTTGCCCTGGGGGTCGGTGCAGCGGTGGGGGGCCACCCCCTCCTCTATCTGAGCGATGGGGAGTGGGCGGTGCTGGACTGGCTGCGGGAACATGTTTCCCACGAGGAGGTGGTCCTCTGCGCGCCGGAGATGGGCATCTTCATACCCGCCTGGGCCGGGCAGCGGGTGGTCTATGGCCATCCCTTTGAGACGGTGGAGGCGGAGACGCGGCGGGCGCAGGTAGAGCGGTTCTGGCGGGGTGAGCGCGACCCGACCTGGCTGGAGGAGATGGGGGTGGAGTACCTGTTCTACGGGCCGCGGGAGCAGGCGTTAGGCCCGCCTCCAGCGGGCGAACCCCTCTTTGAGGCCGGGAATGCAGCTATTTACCGTCGTTAACAATGCGCGGAATTCTCCGCGAATGGCGCAAACAGGCCGAATCTCACGAATGTTTCCGGGCGACCCCGGCTTTGTTCGAGCCTGTGTCCAACCGGAATTTGCGTTATTTGCCTTATTCGTTGGATTCGTGATCTTGTCATGGGCCGATGATGACAGAGCGTGAGTGGAAGTGGGTCCTCCTGACTGGCGCGGCGGCGCTGGCGCTGGCCTCGGCCCCCTATCTCCTGGGGCTGGCCCTCCAGACTCCGGAGCGACGGTTCGGCGGCTTCGTCTACGCCGTCGAGGACGGCTACTCCTACCTGACCAAGATGCGGGAGGGGGCGGAGGGGGCCTGGCTCTTCCATATCGCATACACTCCCGAACCCCATCCGGGGACCCTTTTCTTCCTCTTCCATCTCCTTCTGGGGAAACTGGCGGCTCTCCTGCCCGGGGCCGACCTGACGGCCAGGCTGGTCTGGACCTATCACGGCGCGCGGTTGCTTTTCGGGATGGGGCTTTTGCTCACCGTTTACCGCTTCCTGACTGCCTTCACCGCCGACCTGCGGGTGCGGCGGCTGGCCTTCCTGCTGGTCGCTTTCGGTGGGGGGCTGGGCTGGCTGCCGATGGCGCTGGGCCGGCCCGACTGGCTGGGCAGCCTCCCCCTCGACCTCATTCTGCCGGAGGGGTTCACCTTCCTGGTCCTCTACGGCTTCCCCCACATCGCTCTGGCGCGGACGCTTCTGCTGCTCGGCCTGCTCTTCATCCTGCAAGCCTGGGAAGTGGAAACGGATGTACCTCGCTTCTCGCGGCCTGCCCTCCTGGCCGGCCTGGCCTGGCTGGGGATGGGTATGATCGTCCCTTTCTACGTCCTGGTGGCGTGGGCGGCGGCGGGCGGAATAGGGGTGGCGCTGGCCGTGCGCCAGCGCCGTCTCCCCTGGCGGGGGCTGGGACCGACGGCCCTGGTCGGCTTCCTATCCGCCCCCGTCGTCCTCTACAGCGCCTGGGTCTTCACCACCGACCCGGTCTACGCGGCCTGGTCGGCCCAGAACCGCATCCTTTCCCCGCACCCGGCCCACTACCTGCTCGCCTTTGGCCTGCCGTTGCTGCTGGCTGCCCCGATTGCCCCCCGGGTGTGGCGGGAGAGGGGGCCGATGTGGGCGCTTCTGGCCTGGGTTAGCGTGGTTCCGCTCCTGGTTTACCTCCCCTTCAACCTCCAGCGGCGGCTGGTGGAAGGGGTGCAGGTCCCCTTAAGCCTCCTGGCAGCCCGGGCGGCGGTCGAGCTTCCCCGCTCTGAGGGCCTGAGGAGAGGGCTGATGGTGGGGATGCTGTCCATGCTCCTGCCTGTCAGCCTCCTTCTTGTGGTGGGAAACTCTCTGGCGCTCCTGCCCCGCCCCGCTCCGGTCTTCCGGGAGGCGGGGGAAGTGGCGGCGCTGGACTGGCTGAGCGGGCGGGTCCGGCCAGACGATGTGGTGCTGGCGACCTACGAGACCGGCAACTACCTCCCCGCCCGGGTGGGGGCGCGGGCTTTTGTCGGCCACGGCCCGGAGACGGTCCGCTTCGATGAGAAGCGGGAGCTGGTAAGCCGTTTCTTCGACCCCTCCACCGATGACGAGTGGCGACGGGCGTTGCTTGCGGAGTACGGGGTGGACTGGCTCTTCTGGGGGCCGGCGGAACGGGCGCTGGGGGGGTTCGACCCCTTCACCGTCCCCTACCTCCGGCGGGTGTACTGGTCGGGGGGGTATGGGGTGTTTGAGGTGATATGGTGACCGGGGTATTGGGTGATCTGGTTGTGCTGATTGTCCTCCCTCTGCTCCTTCTTCGACGCTCCCTGCTTGCCGGGGAGGCGCTCTTCTGGGGCACGCCGGCCCTCCAGTTCGTTCCCTGGCAGCGGATGGCGGCCGAGATGTGGCGGGCGGGCCACCTGCCGCTCTGGAACCCCCTCCTGGGGTGCGGCGCGCCCCTGGCGGCCAACTATCAGACCGGCGCTTTCTATCCCCTCTACGGCCTGGCCCTGCTCCTCCCGGTAGAGGTAGCTCTGGGATGGACGGTGGCGCTCCATCTGGCGCTGGCCGGGATGGGGATGTACGGCTGGGCAAGGACGACAGGACTGAGCCGCTTCCCGGCGCTGCTGGCGGGGCTTGCCCTGGAGGGAAGCGGCTTCCTGGCGGCCCGGGCCGGCCTCTTCCCCAGCATCGCCGTCACCTTTCCCTGGCTCCCCATCTGGCTCTGGCGGGCGGAGCGGTTGAGCCAGACCCGGCGGCTGCGGGACGGGCTCTGGCTGGGCGGCGCGCTGGGGATGGGATTGCTGGCAGGCCATGCGCAGACCGCTTTCTACGGCCTTCTGCTCCTGACAGCCTACCTGTTCTTCCGTCTTCCTCCGCGACGGGCAAACGGGCGGGCGCTTCTCCTCGCCGGCGGCGCGTTCGTCGTTGGCCTGGCCCTGGCCGCTGTGCAGCTCCTGCCCACCGCCGAGCTTCTCCGCTTTTCCCAGCGAGCGACCGGGGTGGACCGGGAACTGGGATTGACCTACTCCCTCTGGCCCTGGCGACTGCTTACCCTCATCGCGCCGGACCTCTTCGGCAATCCGGCCTGGGGCGATTACTGGGGCTATGGTAACTACTGGGAGGACGCAGCCTACATCGGCCTCCTGCCGCTCCTGCTGGCCCTGGAGACGATTGCGGGTCTGCGGCGCAGACATCCCTGGCGGGAAATGACGCTCTTCTGGCTGCTGGTGGCCGGCTGCTCGCTGTTCCTGGCGATGGGGCGGAACAATCCGGCCTTTCTGTGGCTCTTCGAGCACGTCCCCACCTTCGACTGGTTCCAGGCCCCTGCCCGATGGCTGGCGGTGACCACGGTGGCGTTGACGGCGCTGGCGGGGATCGGCGCCCAGAGCTGGGGATGGGGGCGGGCGGCCCGACGGCGTGGGGCGTGGGGTGTGGTGGTGGGGGTAGCGGCTGCGCTGGGGGGGCTGGTCGCTGCCCGGCTCCCCGGCATCCCCGCCAGCTTCGGCCCGGCGACGGCGCGGGCAGGGCTGATCCTGGCAGTAGCGGGCGGGCTAGCGCTGTGGGGTGACCACAGGGGTCGCCCCTGCGGGTGGGGGTGGATGGTGGTGGGAGTGGTGCTGGTTGACCTGGCGGCCTTCGGTTGGGGACTGGTGCCGTCGGTGGACCGGGCCTTCTATGAGGGCCGAAGCGACGTGGGGGCAGCGCTGGCAGCCGACCCTGCCGTCGGGCGGATTTTCTGGCCCGCTGGGGACAAGCCTGAGCCGGGATACGAGCTGAAGTTTGGCCGCTTCTTCCGCTTTGATACCTTCGGCCCGCGCGACCTCTCCTTCTGGCGGCCGCTCCGGGAAACGCTGCTCCCCAACCTGGGGATGCTGGACGGGGTGGCGTCGGCCAACAACTTCGAGCCGCTGCGGGTGGGCTGGTACGACGACCTGATCCGCGCCGCGGACGATGCGCCGGACCTGGCCCGCGTGATGGGAGTCACCCACCTGGTCACCGCCACCGCTGAATCGGGGGTCTATGTGGCCCCCCTTTCTGCCCCCCTGGGCCGCGCCTGGGTCGTCCCTGCCGCCCGTGTCCTCCCGCCCGATCAGGTCCTGGCTGCCCTCACTTCCCCCTCCTTCGACCCTGCTGCCGAGGTCCTCCTAACCGGGTCCCGGCAGTCAGCTGTGTCATACGTCATACGTCATACGTCATACGTCATCGGTCACCAGCAACGAGCAACCAGCGACCAGCAACAGGCAACCAGCAACGAGCACTCCATCGTCTTGCAGGATGGCCTCAACCGCGTTACAATACGCGCCGTGCTGGACCGGCCTGGCTACCTGGTCCTGGCTGACACCTGGTATCCCGGTTGGGAGGCGGCGGTGGACGGGGAGCCTGCGCCCCTCCTGCGGGCCAACCACGCCTTCCGCGCCGTTTATCTGGAAGCGGGAGAGCACGTGGTGGAGATGGTCTATCGCCCTCTCCTGGTGCGGATCGGGGGTGGAGTGAGCCTGGCTGCGCTGGCAGGGCTGGTGGTCGGGCTGATCTGGACGCGGGAGCGAGGGAAACGGGGATGAGGAGATGGCTGCGGCCCTGGATAGTGGTCCTCCTGGCAGGGCTGGCCTACGTGGGGATCACCCTTGCCCGCTTCGGGGGAGACCCGCTGGCCTTTGCGCTGGTGGGGACCCGGTATGGAGAAGGGAACCCCCAGGGGACACCGGGCTATGACGGCCAGTTTGCCTACTTCATCGCCCGCGATCCGCTGGGTGGCTGGCGGCACTGCGACGCACCGGCCTACCGTTACCAGCGGGTCCTTCTCCCACTGCTGGCCTGGATGCTGGCGCTGGGCTGCCCGGAGGGGGTGGGCTGGACGCTGATAGCGGTCAACCTGGCGGCGCTGGCGGGAGGGACCTGGGCGACGGAGCGGTTGCTGGCGGCGCGGGGTGTCTCCCCGTGGTATGCGCTGATCTACGGCTTCTACGGCGGCCTGGTGGCCGGGCTGCGGCTGGACCTGACGGAGCCGCTGGCGGTGGGTCTGGTTCAGGGGGGGCTGCTGGCGTGGGAGGCGCGGCGCTGGAAGCTGACGGGGGGCCTGCTGGCCCTGGCGGCGCTGGCGAAGGAGACAGCACTGGTGGCGGCGGTGGGGTTGCTGCTGTACCTTGCGCTGGAACGTCGCTGGCGGCAGGGGATAGAGATGGGGTTGACCGTGGGAGTCCCCTTCGCTATCTGGCAGGGGGTTCTCTGGGCCTGGCTGGGGCAACCCGGGGTGGGGTCCGGCGGGGAGATGGCCACTCCTTTCGAACCGATCCCTTTCGGGGGATTGATACGGGTGGCGGCCGTCAGTCTGCCGGCCTTCTGGCTGCTGCTGGCCATTGAGGGGCCGCTGTTCGTCCTGCCGGCGGTGTGGGGGGTGGTCGCCCCGCTGCGGGACCTGGTGCAGGGGCTGCGACATCCGTGGGTAACGGTCCTCCTGGCCCAGGCAGCGGTGTTGCCCTTCCTGCCCCACTCCACCTGGCGGGAGCCGCTGGCGATGGCCCGGCTGGCGAGCGGCCTGGTGGCGGCTACTCTCCTTTACGGCGGGCTGCGCCGCTCCAGACGGGTCCTGCGCTGGAGCACGGTGTGGCTGGCGACGCTGGCGCTGGTGTTGAACGAGGGGGTGTTGCCGGCATAGTACGGAGTACGCAATACGCAATACGTAGCCAGTGGCCCGTATTCCGTATTGCGTATTCCTTATTGTATAGAGGAGCAGGATTCTTGGACATCGTTGTTGTTATTCCAACCTACAACGAACGGGAGAACATCGAGCTGCTGGTGCGTCAGTTGCTGGGGTTGCCGGTGGGGCTGCGGGTGATCGTGGTGGACGACAACTCACCGGACGGTACTGGCGAGCTGGCAGAGGGGCTAGCGGCAGAGAGCGACGGGCGGGTGTCGGTGATCCACAGGCCGGGAAAGCTGGGGCTGGGGACCGCCTACATCGCTGGTTTCCGGCGGGCTATGGAGGAAGGGGCCGACTACGTCTTCACGATGGACGCCGATTTCTCCCACAACCCGCGCTACATCCCGGCGATGGTGGAGAAGGCAGAGACGGGATACGATCTGGTCATCGGCTCCCGGTATGTCCCCGGTGGCGGGGCGCGGAACTGCACCTGGCCCCGCATCCTCCTGAGCTGGGGGGCCAACGGCTTCGCACGGGCGCTTTTGGGATTGCAGGCCAGGGATGCCACGGCAGGGTTTCGCTGCTACCGGCGGGAAGTGCTGGAGTCGGTAGGGCTGGAGGAGATCCGTTCCAGCGGCTATTCCTTCCTGATCGAGATGCTCTATCGCGTCCAGCGGCGAGGCTGGCGGGTGGGGGAGGTGCCCATCCTCTTCGACAACCGCCGTCTGGGGAGATCGAAGATCTCGCGGGCGGAGATCCTCCGCGCCCTGCAGACGGTGCTCCGGCTGGCCTGGGCGCGGCTGCGGGGGAAGGACGGCTGATGGAGCGGGTGGCCTGCAACCTCTGCGGCGCCGACGACGCGGCGGTCCGTTTCCCCAGCACCCTTCCACCCAATCCCTCTCTTGCCGATTGGACCGCCTACCGCTGCACCTATAGCGGCTATGGAGTGCATCCCACCATCGTCCGGTGTCGCCGTTGCGGGCTGGTCTACGCCAACCCGCGGCAGGAGGGGGCGACGATATTGGAGACCTACGAGGCGGTAAAGGACCCCCTCTACATCGAGGAGCGGGAGGGGCGGGTGCTCACCTTTGAGCATCACCTGCGGCCGCTGGAGCGGCTCACCGGCCCGCCGGATGGCCGGCGGCTGCTGGACATCGGGGCCTACACCGGCGTATTCGTGGAGATCGCCGCCCGGCACGGATGGGACGCCTGGGGGGTGGAACCCTCCCACTGGGCGGTGGAGGAGGCCCGGAAGCGGGGTCTCCAGGTGGTCCAGGGCACCACGGAGACAGCGGAGCTGCCGGAAGGGGGCTTCGACGTGGTGACGATGTGGGATGTGATCGAGCATCTCACCGACCCGCTGGGAGAGCTGCGGAGGGTCTATGGCCTCCTCAGGCCGGGGGGTCTTCTGATTGTCCACACTATAGATATCGGGAGCCTTTTCGCCCGGCTGATGGGAGCACGCTGGCCCTGGCTGATGGAAATGCACCTCTACTATTTTAACCGCCGTACATTGCGGTTGATGCTGGAGAAGGCAGGCTTCTCGGTGCTGCGCATCCAGGCCCAGGGGCGGTATCTGCGGCTGGGGTATCTGATGAACCGGGTGGGGGCGTTGATCCCCTGGCTGGGCCGCCCAGCGGAGCGGCTGGTCACCCGACTGCGGCTGCGGGGAGTGCCGGTGGCGGTCAATCTGGGGGACCTGTGTACGGCCTATGCGTACAGGGGTGAGTCACTGCCGGGCAAAGATGAGCAGCCCGTCTGAGCCGTAGATGTCGGTCTCGATCTTCTCCAGCAGCCGGTAGCGGGCCTGGAAGCGGGGATCGGGCAGCAGCCCCCGCTGTCCGTAGACCTCCAGGATGACGATATAATCGGGGTCAAGGCCCAGCACCAGGTCCGCCGGGATGGCGTAGTTGATGACGTAGATGTTGGGGTCGGTGGGGTAGTAGTCCAGCGTTTGGGGTGTCACCAGCCCCACCGTGTCCAGAATCCGTAGCCCTGTGTCGTACCCCAGCACCCCGATGTCCCCCGCGCACAGCGTATCTCCCTCCCGGGCGTATGTCCGCACCGTTTCTGCCGCCTGCCGGTAGAGCAGCTCCAGCCGGAACCAGGCCATCTCCGGTGCCGGACGGTCCGGCCCGTGGTCCGGCCGGAGGGTCCAGGCGTTCAGCGTGAGGCCCAGGGCGGCGAGGGTGAAGAGCAGAAGGAGCAGGTACATCTTTGGGGAATCCGGGTTATCCTCTCCCCGTCTGCTTTTCCACCATCGGCCGACATCGCGGGACAGGGTCCAGACGCCGGTGAGGATGAGGAGGAAATAGGACGGGAGCGGAGGGGAGAGATACCAGCGGAAGAGCAGCGGGTTGGCTGCGGCGAAGACGGCGGCATAGAGCAGAGGGTAGGCGGACACGGGCCAGGAGCGCCGGTTGTTGCGGAATGCGACCAGTCCCCCCATCGCCGAGAACCCCACGTAGAAGCCGAAGGCCAGCACCACTCCCAGGGGAGGCAGGACGAGGGATTCGTGGAACGGGGTAGCGTAGTGCTGGAGGAGGCGGATGAGGTCGGCAGTGGGGGGAAGACGGTAGGCGGCCGACTTGGCGGCGACGGAGAGGGGGAAGGGGTTGCCGAAGTAAAGCGTGGCGAAGATCAGCCACGGGGAGAGCAGGCCCAGCGCGAGGCCGGCCTCCCGCCAGGGGAACCGGCGCCGGGCCAGCCACAGGTCGAGAAAAAGGGGAGCGGCGGCGATGAGGGTGTCGGGCCGCGCCAGAAAGGCCAGCGCGGCAAAGATGGCCATCGGGCAGGTCCGGCCTGCCAGGTGGGAAAGGAAAGCGGCCAGGATGAGGGCGATAGTCAGGTCGGTTTCCATCCCGCCGATGGCGAAGGTGACGGAATAGGGGGCCAGGGCCCACAGGAGGGCTGCTGCCAGTCCCACTCCCCGTTCTCCTGAGAAGCGGCTGCCCAGGAGGTAGAGGAGAAGGACCGAGATAGCCCCCGCCGCCGCGTTAACGACCATCGCCATTGTGGGGAAATCCCGCCCTCCGGTGACCAGCCCGATCCCGCTCAGGAGAAGCGTGTAGAGGGGCGTCGTCGTTCCCAGCACGCGCTCGCCGGGGTTATAGACGAAGCCCAGCCCCTCCGTCAGGTTGCGGGCGTAGCGAAAGGTGATGTAGGCGTCGTCCACAGTACGGGGACCCGGAAGCAGGCGGGCAGCCAGTGCGATCAGGACCAGCGCCGCTACCGACAGGACATGGGGGCTTCGGAGCCTGCCATCCTGTGCCATTCGTGTTCCTACGTGCCCTCCTCCCACGAAGCCAGGTATTTCTGCTGCTCCGGCGTCAGAACGTCAATCTCCACCCCCATCGCCTGCAGCTTCAGCCGGGCGATCTCCTGGTCAATCTCCTCCGGGACCGGGTAGACGGTCCGTTCCAGCTCCTCGGCGTGGCGGAGGATGTAGGCGGCGCTGAGGGCCTGATTGGCGAACGACATATCCATCACGGCGCTGGGGTGGCCCTCGGCGGCGGCCAGGTTGACCAGCCGGCCCTCCGCCAGGAGGTAGATCCGTCGGCCGTCGGGCAGGGTATACTCATCCACAAAGGGGCGGACGCGGCGGGGTGGCTCCACGGCCATCTCCTCCAGCGCCGGGATGTTGATCTCGACGTTGAAGTGGCCGGAGTTGGCCACGATCGCTCCATCCCTCATCACCTCGAAGTGGGGCCGGTCAACGACGTTGATGTCGCCGGTGGAGGTGATGAAGATGTCGCCCTGGGGGGCCGCCTCCCGCATCGGCATCACCCGGTAGCCGTCCATCACCGCCTCCAGCGCCCGGAGGGGGTCCACCTCGGTGATGATAACGTTGGCCCCCAGCCCCCTGGCCCGCATCGCGATCCCCCGGCTGCACCAGCCATAGCCGGCCACGACGACGGTCTTGCCGGCGATGAGGACATTGGTGGCGCGGATGACGCCGTCCATCGTGGACTGGCCCGTGCCGTACCGGTTGTCGAAGAGGTGCTTGGTCATCGCGTCGTTGACGGCGATGATGGGGTAGCGGAGCACCCCCTGGCGGGCCATCGCCCGCAGCCGGATGACGCCGGTGGTGGTCTCCTCGGTGCCACCAATGACATCGCCGATGAGGTCGGTGCGCTCCTTGTGAAGTGTGCTCACCAGGTCGGCTCCGTCGTCCATCGTGATGTGGGGCCGGTGGTCGAGGGCGGCGTGGATGTGCCGGTAGTAGGTCGTGCTGTCCTCCCCCTTGATGGCGAAGACGGGGATTTCGTAGTAGGAGACCAGCGCGGCGGCGACGTCGTCCTGGGTGGAGAGGGGGTTGGAGGCGGTGAGGACGACCTCGGCGCCGCCGGCCTGGAGCGCGCGGGCCAGGTTGGCCGTCTCGGTGGTGATGTGAAGGCAGGCGGAGAGCCGCACGCCCTTCAGGGGCTTCTCCCTCTCAAACCGCTCCCGGATCAGCCGAAGGACCGGCATCTCCCGCTCGGCCCATTCGATGCGCAACCGGCCGCCGGGGGCCAGGTTCAGGTCTTTGATGTCGTGATCTTTTGGCATGAGCGTACTCCTTTGAGGGGTAGGTCACCGGGTTATTGGGTGATTGGGTGACTGGGTGATCGGGTCTGTTCTTCCTCTGCCAGAGCCGCCAGCGCTCCCCGGTCGTCGAAGTGGCGGCGGAAGCGGGCGACGAACTCTCTGAGCGAGTAGCGGTGGCTTTGAGGACCAGGGGCCTCCAGGGCGTAGGTGGCGGCCAGGCTCCCCATCCGCCCCGCCAGCTCCCAGGGGAGGCCCAGCGCCAGCCCCTTGATCAGGCCGGCCCGGAAGGCATCGCCGACGCCGGTGGGGTCGGCTGCCCGCTCCGGAGGGACGGCAGGGATGTCGTAAACAACGCCCGCTGCCCAGATGCGGGACCCCTCTTCACTCCGGGTCACCACACAGGCGCGGGCGGGAGCGGATTGGACTGCCTCGGCGCTGAGTCCTGTCTTTTTCTGCAAAAGCTCAAACTCGTACTCGTTGACCACCAGCAGATCGCATCCCTCCAGCCCCTCCCGCAGCGCTTCGCCGGAGAGACGGACGATCTGCTGGCTGGGATCGTAGAGATAGGGAATGCCCAGCTCCCGGCACTCGGCGGCATACCTCACCATCGCCTCCGGGTCGTTGGGAGAAATGACCACCAGCTCGATCTCCCCCGCGTCCAGTCCGTGGAACGAAAGCTCCCGCGCCCGGGCCATCGCCCCGGTATAAAAGCTGCAGATTTGATTGCCATCCATATCGGTGTTGGCGAAAAAGGAAGCGGTGAACAGGTCTGGTTCCTCGCGGGTGAGGGAGGTATCCACCCCGCACCGTTCCAGCCGCTCCCGGTATTCGCCAAAGTCCTGGCCCACGGTGCCCATCAGGCGGGGCCGTTCTCCCAGGAGGGCCAGGTTGTAGGCGATATTGGCGGCGCATCCTCCCCACTGCCGTCGCATCTCGTCTACCAGAAAGCTGAGGGAGACGCGATGGAGCTGGTCGGGCAGAAAGTGCTCTGCAAAGCGGCCTGGAAACCGCATCAGATAGTCGTAGGCGATGGAACCGGTCACAACGATGTTCATCCTTCCCTCCGCACAACCCTGTTCATCGGCAGAAGCCGATCCCGGATGATGACCTTCAGCGCCCAGAGGCCGTCCCAGGGGCGGATCTTCTTCCCCTCGGCGATGGTGCGGGGGCGGTAGGTGATGGGGACCTCGACGATACGGTGGCCGGCGCGGAGGAGCTTGTCGGTCAGTTCGAAGTCCAGGTCGAAGCCGGAGCCGGTGAGGTTGAGGGAGCGGGCCACGTCCAGCCGCACCATCTTGGCTCCGGTCGCCACATCGGTGAGGTGGGCGCCGTAGAGAAAGTTGGTGAGCCAGGTGAGGAAGCGGACCCCCAGATAGTTGGTCACGTACTTGTAGACCGCCCGCCCGCCGAGGGTGCGGGAGCCGTAGATGGCGGCGGGCCGCTCCGGGCCGACCCGTTCCAGGAACAGGTGGTACTCGGCCGGGTCGTACTCCAGATCGGCGTCCTGGATAATGGCGTAGTCGCCGGTGGCGCTGGCCAGCCCGGTGCGGACTGAGGTCCCTTTCCCCAGGTTGCGGGGATGGAAAATGACCCGCACATCCGGCAGGCCCAGCCCCTGCAGAAGCTCCCGCGTCCCGTCAGTGGAGAAGTTATCTACGACAATGATTTCCTTTTCCCACCCCGCTCCCAGCTCCACCTCCCGGACCCGCTCCAGGACGGTCTGGATCGTTTCCCGTTCGTTATAGACGCAGATGATGACGGAAAGTTTCATGGTCCTGTGTCCAGTGTTTGACGTTTGACGTTTGACGTTTGACGTTTGACGTTTGACGTTTGACGTTTGACGTTTCACGCTTCACGCTTCACGTCTGAAGAAATCCTCAAAAACCCCCAGCACGTAGGCGATACGTTCCTCGTCCAGTCCGGGGTAAACGCCGATGAAGAAGGAAGAGCGGAGGACCTGGTCGGAGTTGGGGAGGTCGCCGACGGCGCGGTGGGGGATGTCCCGATAGCCGGGCTGGCGGACGATGTTGCCGGCGAAGAGGAGCCGGGTCTCGATGTTGTGGGCCTCCAGGAAGGTGGTGAGGTCGCGGCGGGAGAAGGGGGCGGTGGGACGGACGGTAATGGGGAGGGCAAACCAGGAAGGCTCGGCCCGCTGGCTCCAGGTGGGGAGGAGCAGGAACTCCTCGTAGGGTTTCAGCCCGTCGTACAGCCGCTCGAAGTTGCGGCGGCGGGCGGCGATGAAAGAGGGCAGCTTTTCCAGTTGGGCCAGCCCGACGGCGGCCTGAAGGTCGGTCATCTTCAGGTTATAGCCGACCTCCACGAAGAGGTAGCGGTGGTCGTAGGGTTCATCCAGGCCGGGAATCCTCCATTCAAAGCGGCGGCCGCAGGCGCCGGTAGGAGGGCTGTTGTGACGGCAATGGCAATCCCGGCCCCAATCCCGGATGCTCTGGACGATGCGGGCCAGTGTCGGGTCGTCGGTGACGACGGCCCCTCCCTCGCCGGTGGTGATGTGGTGGGCGGGATAGAAACTCAGAGTGGCCAGGTCCCCGAAGGTGCCCACCATTCGTCCATCGTAGAGGGAGCCGAGCGCGTCACAGGCATCCTCGATAACGTACAGCCCGTGCTGGCGGGCAAAGGCCATCACCGGCTCCATATGGACCGGGTTGCCCAGCGTATGGGCCAGGAAGATGGCCCGGGTCCGCTCCGACAGGGCGGCCTCCAACTGGTTGGGGTCCAGGTTGTAGGTCCCCAGCTCGCAATCCACGAACACCGGCACCAGCCCGTTCTGGAGGATGGGGGCGACGGTGGTGGGGAAGCCAGCGGCCGCGGTGATGACCTCGTCGCCGGGCTGGAGGGGGCGTGCCAGACGGGGGGAACGGAGGGCGGCGATGGCGACCAGGTTGGCCGAGGAGCCGGAGTTGACCGCCAGCGCGTGATGGAGGCCCAGGAAGCGGGCCAGACCGTCCTCGAAGGCCTCGGCCCGGGGGCCGGCGCTGAGCCAGAAGTCGAGGGCGGCTTCCACAATAGCGATCAGCTCCCGCTCGTCGTAGACGCGGCCGGCGTATTGGACGCGGGTCCGACCGGGTGTGAAGGGGACGGAGGCATGGACCGCGCGGTAGTATTCGGCCACCAGCTCCCGAATCCGCTGGCGCAACTCCTGTGGGTCCGAGGTCTGCGATTCAAGGTTGTGGTTCATCCTGAATCCCCGCGTCTCCGTGTCTCCGCGTCCCCGTGTCTCCGAATCTCATAGATCGTCCTCCGCAGCCCTTCCTCCAGATCAACGGCAGCCCGCCAGCCGGTGAGCCGGGCAGTGTGGTCGGCGTCGGCGACGAAGCGCATCACCTCGCCGGGCCGGTAAGGGATGGCGCCGGCCAGAATGCGGCCCCTGGCCCCTGTCAGTTCCCAGATGCGTTCCACCGCCTGGAGGATGGAGCAGGCCCGCCCTGTCCCCAGGTCCAGGCTCTCCCCTTCGATGGAGGGTGCGGTGGCCGCGGCCATCAGCCCTTCCACTACATCTTCCACATAGATGAAATCCCGCTGTTGCTCCCCCGGCGTCATCCGGAAGTCCGCTCCGGAGAGGGCGGCCCGGATGGCGGAGGGGATCAACGTCTGGGCCGGCTGGCCGGGGCCGTAGACCTGGAAGAGGCGGACGGTCACAACGGGCAGGCCGCAGGCCCGCCAGTAGGCCCGCGCGAAAGCCCAGGCGGCAGCCTTGGAGGCGGCGTAGAAGTTGAAGGGGTCAAGCCCCTCCCGGGCCTCCCGGGCGCCGTACTCGTGGCAGGTCCCCACCAGCACGACCCGCTGCACCCCCTGTCTGTGCAGGGCCTCCAGCAGATGGACCGTCCCCTCGACGTTCACCCGCAGGGCGGGGAGGGGGGGAATGCCCGGCTCGGTAGCGCCCACGGCGGCCAGGTGGAAGACCACCTCTGGCGAGCTGCTGCGCACAGCCCCGGCTACGCTCTGGGGGTCCCGCACATCCAGAGGGATGGGAACGGCTCCCTCGGGCAGCCGGTTGGCCCGTTCCGGCGGCTCTTCCGGGAACACCCCTGCCCGGACCTCCGCCCCAGCTTCGACCAGCCGTCGGGTCAGGTGCTGGCCGATGAACCCCGTCGCACCGGTGATCAGAATACGAGTTGCAGGTTGCAAGGTCCCAGCCACCGAGTCACCCAGTCACCGCGTCACCCAGAAACTCCCTATACCACTCCACCGTCTCCCTCAACCCCTCTTCCAGGGAATAGACCGGTTCCCATCCAAGCGTCTGGCGGGCTTTGGTGCTGTCCATATACTGGTCCTGGAGTTCGTGGGATGCCGTGCCCAGGACGACTGGCTTCAGGCCAGGGTTACCGGATTGGGCGATGATCGTCTCGACGATCTCCAGCACCGAGCAGGGGTGGTCCGTGCCGAAGTTGAAGGCCTGTCCCCGGACCTCGGGCCGGTCCAGTTGTTCTGCCAGGGTGAGATAGGCGCGCACCCCGTCTTTGACGTATAGGTAATCCCGGAGGGGGGAGCCGTCGGAGCGGACGATGGGGGGTTCGCCGCGGAGGACGGAGCGGATGGTGCCGGGGATGATGCGGTTCCAGTTCAGATCGCCGCCGCCGTAGAGGTTGGCGCAGCGGGTGATGCCTACCGGCAGGCCGTAGGTGACGGTGTAGGTCTGGGCGAGCAGGTCGGCGCAGGCTTTGGAGGCGTCGTAGGGGTAGCAGGCGTGGAGGGGCATCTCTTCTGTATATGGGAGAGTGGGCAGGGGGCCATAGGCCTTATCGCTGGAGGCGATAAGGATGCGGCGGACGGTGGGGGAGCGGCGGGCAGCTTCCAGCACGGTCCAGGTGCCCTTGATGTTGGTCTCGAAAGTGGAGAGGGGGGCGCGGTTGGCGATGGCGACGATGGTCTGGGCAGCCAGGTGGAAGACCGCTTCGATCTCGTACTCGTTGAGTGTCCGTTCCATCAGCTCGTAGTCAGTCACATCCCCCCGGACGATGGAGATGCGGTTCAGGTAGCCGGAGCGGTAGAGGTGGGAATGGGGCACCTCGTCCCGGATCAAACCCACCACCTGGGCACCAGCGTTGGTCAGGGCTATGGTGAGCCATGACCCCAGGAGGCCGGCGCAGCCGGTGATCAAAACCGGGCGGTCGAGCCAGAAAGGTTGTGGAGCATAGGTTGAGAATAGCGGGGTATAATCTGTCAAGGTCCTTACTCCCATATTTTCCAGGGTGCGCTTGAATACCAGATGGCGTTCATCTCCTGCGCATCCTTAAATGTATCCATTGCCCGCCAGAAGCCGCGGTGCTCATAGACGGCCAGTTGTCCATCAGCGGCCAGCCGCTGGAGGGGCTCCCTCTCCAGCACGACATCATCCCCCTCCCCCAGATAATCCAGCACCTCCCGCTCGAAGACGAAGAAGCCGCCGTTGATGAGCGCATCCACCAGCGGCTTCTCCTCGAAGCCGATGACCAGCCCCTGTCCGTCTGTCTTCAGCACACCGAAGCGGGAGAAGGAACGGGCGCCGGTGACGGTGGCGATGCGCCCCATTCGGCGGTGGAAGGCCAGGAGCGCATGGAGGTCAATGTCGGCCACGCCGTCTCCGTAGTTGGCAAAGAAGGTCCGCCCCTGCACATAACGGAGGGCCTTGCGGATGCGGGCCCCGGTCTGGGCATGCAGGCCGGTATCGGCGAAAGTGATCCGCCAGCCCTCCTCCGGGCTGGGATCGTGATACTCGATGGTGGGGTTCGTCCCCAGCGTGAGGGTGAAATCCCGGCTCAGCGCGTCGTACTCCAGGAAGTACCGCTTGATGTCCTCTCCCCGGTAGCCCAGGGCGAGGACGAAGTCGGTGAAGCCCTGGGCAGCGTAAATCTTCATCACGTGCCAGAGGATGGGCCGGCCGCCGACATCCACCAGCGGCTTGGGGCGGTCGTCTCCCATGCGGATGCCCATTCCCCCGCAGAGCAGGACGACAGGGATGCGCTCAGGGTGCATACTTTGCCTCCGTGACCTGCCCCAGGACCTGCCGCAGGCTGAGGGTGAAGGGCGGATAGGCGATGCCGTTTTCGGTGATGATGCCGGTGATGTACCGGTGGGGGGTGACATCGAAGGCGGGGTTGGCCACCCGCACCCCCTCCGGGACAACGGGCTGCCCTTCAAAATGGATCCCCGTCACCTCCTCCTCCGGCCGCTCCTCAATAGGGATGTCGTCGCCCGTCGGTGTGGAGAGGTCAATGGTGGAGGTGGGGACGCAGGGGTAGAAGGGGACCCCGTTCTCTTTTGCCACCACTGCCAGCTTGTAGGTGCCGATCTTGTTGGCCACATCCCCGTTGGCTGCCACCCGGTCCGCTCCCACCAGCACCAGGTCCACCTGCCCGGTGCGGAGGAAGTGGCCGGCGGCGTTGTCGGCAATGAGGGTGAAGGGGATGCCCAGTTGCTGAAGCTCCCAGGCGGTGAGGCGGGCCCCCTGGAGGCGGGGGCGGGTCTCATCCACCAGCACGTGGACTCGCTTGCCCTGCTCGTGGGCGGTACGGATGACCCCCAGGGCGGTGCCGTAGTCCACGGTGGCCAGCGCGCCGGTGTTGCAGTGGTGGAGGATAGTCGCCCCATCGGGGATCAGGGCGGCCCCAACCTGCCCGAGCCGCCGGTTGACCGCCACGTCCTCATCGGCGATGGCCTGGGCCTCCTCCAGCGCGGCCTCCCGCATCCGGCCCGGGTCCGTTTCGGCCCGCACCCGCCTCAGCACCCGCTCCACAGCCCAGGCCAGGTTGACGGCGGTGGGGCGGGCGGCGCGGAGGACGGAGGCTGCTTTCTCCAGATCGGTCAGCAGCTCTTCGCGGGAGCGGGCCGGGCTGCGGCGGGCAGCCAGCGCCAGCCCGAAGCCGGCCGTTGCGCCGATGGCGGGCGCTCCGCGGACGGCCATATCCCGGATCGCCCGGGCCACGGCCTCCGGCTCCTCCAGCTCCAGCAGGCGGAACCCGGCTGGCAACAGCCGCTGGTCAATCAGCCGCACTTTCCCCTGATGCCATTCAACGGTACGCACGGACTCCCTATCTCCCAAAAAAGAACGCTCTCACCAGGGAGAGCGTGCAGCCCCTGCCGCCCGGCGGGGAGTATGGTAACACAGGGAGCAGGGTTTGTCAACCAAACTTCCGTTACTTAGCAGGGGTGAGATAGCTGCCCATAATCCGCTTCAGCCCGGCGGTCTCAAACACCACCGTCACCTGCTCGTCGTTCCCATCGGCCCGGCTTTCCAGCACCGTGCCCTCGCCGAAGAAGCGGTGGACGACCCGGTCGCCCGTGCGAAAGCGGGTCTCCGCAGTCCGCACCGGCTCTTCCCAGGTGGAGGTCCACATCGTTGCCCTTTCCTGCCTTCCCTTCCCGACGCGCAGGTTCTCGATCAGCGGGCCGGGGATCTCTTCCAGGAAGCGGCTGGGCAGGTTGGGTTCGTAGCCGCCATAGTGGCTGCGGCGGAAGGCGTGAAGGAGGTAGAGCCTGTCCCTGGCCCGCGTCATCCCCACGTACATCAGCCGTCGCTCCTCCGCCAGCGCTTCCGGGTCCTCCAGGGAACGGCTGTGGGGGAGTAGCCCCTCCTCCAGCCCGGTGATGAAGACGACCGGGAACTCCAGCCCTTTGGCGCTGTGGAGGGTGAGCAGAGTGGGGGCGTCTACCCCCTCGGCCAGGTTGTCCACGTCGGAGACGAGGGCGACGTCGGCCAGGAAGTCGGTCAGCGTACCGGTGCTGTCCGGGTCCGATGGAGCGGTGGGGAGGGCGTATTCCGCAGCGACCGACCGCAGCTCCTGGACGTTATCCCACCGGTCCTCCCCCTCCTCGGTCCCATCGCGCAGGTAGGCTTCGTACCGGGTATCGGCGAGCACCCGGTCCATCAACTGGAGGACCGTCGTCTGCTCCCGTGCCTCGATCCAGCCCCGCACCATCCGGTAGAAGGAGGTCACCGCGGCGCGGGCGCGGCCTTCCAGCGGGGGGGCTTTCTCCTGGCCGGTGGCGACCGCTTCCACCACCCACCAGAGGGGGAGGTTGTGGTCACGGGCGGCCTTCTCCAGTGCCAGGAGCGTCTGCCTGCCGATGCCACGGGGTGGGACGTTGAGCACCCGGGCCAGGCTGGCGTTGTCGGCAGGGTTGTGGATGAGCCGCAGGAAGCCGATCAGGTCCTTGATCTCCCTTCGGGCGTAGAACCGGGTGGCCCCCACCAGCCGGTAGGGGAGGCCAGCGCGGATGAAGGCATCCTCCAGAGCGCGGGACTGAGCATTGGTCCGATACATCACCGCGCAGTCGCCGGGGCGGGCCTCCCCCCGGGCCACCAGCTCGACGATGGTCTCCAGGACGAACTGGGCCTCGTCCTCCTGGTCATATGCCTCGTGGACCACCACCTTCAGCCCTTTCCCCCGGTGGGTGAACAGCCGCTTCTCGGTCCGGCCGGGGTTGTGGCGGATGACCGAATGGGCTGCGTCCAGGATGGTCTGGGTGGAGCGGTAGTTCTGCTCCAGGAGGTAGGTCCTCAGGTCGGGGTAGTCCTCCCGCAGGCGGGCGATATTGCGGTAGTCCGCTCCGCGCCAGCGGTAGATGGATTGGTCCTCGTCGGCGACGACGAACAGGTTGCGGTGGCGGGCGGTGAGGTGGCGCAGGAGGATGTACTGAGCCATGTTGGTGTCCTGAAACTCGTCCACCAGGACGTGGAGGTACCGCTCCTGATAGCGGGCAGCGATCTGAGGACATTCCCGAAAGAGGCGGACCGTCTCCGTCAGCAGGTCGTCGAAGTCCAGGCCGCCGTTCTCCCGCAGTCGCCGCTGGTACTGCTCATATACGCGGCGGACGATCTCGCCGAAGTAGGAGCCAGGCTGGTATGCCTCCGGCGGGATCAGCTCGTTCTTGGCCCGGGAGATCGCGCCGTGGACCGAGGGGGGGCTGTACTGCTTGTCGTTGATGTTCAGTTCCTGGAGGACCTGTCGGATGAGGGCGATCTGATCGTCAGCGTCGAAGATAACGTAATCGCGGGGGATGCCGATAGCCTCCCCGTCCCGGCGGAGGATGCGGGCGCAGGTGGCGTGGAAGGTGCCCAGGGTAAGCCCGGCTGTGCGGGCGTGGCCCAGGAGCGGCTCCCGCCCTCCCCCTCCCTCCAGCCGCTCCCACATCTCACGGGCCGCTTTGTTGGTAAAGGTGACCGCCATCACGCGCTGAGGAGGGACGGACCGTTCCAGGACCAGCCAGGCCACCCGGTGGGTAAGGACGCGGGTCTTACCCGATCCGGGGCCGGCCAGCACCAGTACCGGGCCGTCCGGTGCGGTGACGGCGGCTTTCTGCTGGGGGTTCAGCTCTCTCAACAGATCCATGGGTTCCCTGTTCTTTCACCCATAGGTGGAGCGCAGGTACTCTTTCAGGTTGTGCTGGACGGCGTAGGCGGCGGCCTCGGCCCGGTTGGTGAGGCCCAGTTTGCTCAGGATGCTGCTGACGTAGTTGCGGACTGTCCCCTCGCCCAGGTAGAGGGCCTCGGCGATCTCCCGGTTGGTCTTTCCTTCTGAGACCTGGGCCAGCACTTTCAGCTCCTGTTCGGTGAGGCTGGCGAAGGCGGTAGCGCTCTCCTGGCGAGCTGCCTCCCGTACCCGCTCGAACACCCGCTGGGTCACCGCCGGATCGAGCAGCGCCTCTCCGCGCCCCACTGTCTCGATGGCCCGGATCAGGTCGTCGGAGCCGATCTGCTTGAGGACGTAGCCGCACGCCCCAGCGGAGATGGCATCGAAGAGCAGCTCGTCCTCGGCGTAGGAGGTCAGCATGATCACCTTCGTGTCCGGCAGCTTTTCCATAATATCCTGGCAAGCCTCGATCCCGCTCCGGCCGGGCAGGCGGATGTCCATTACCACGACGTCCGGATGGTGGAGGAGGGCTTTCTGCAGGGCCTCGCGGGCAGTGCCGGCCTCGTCCACCACGGTGAACCCTGGATGGCGCTCCAGGAGGGCGCGCAGCCCCAGCCGCACCACCTCGTGGTCGTCCACAATCAGGATTCGCAGCGTCATACCTCCCCCTTGAGATAAGGGACGGTGAGGGTCAGCGTGACCCCCTGACCGGGGGCGCTATCTATGTCCAGCGTCCCCTCCAGCAGGCGGGCTCGCTCCCGGATGTTGCGCAGACCCTGACCGCTGGTCGTAGGAATGGCAGTCAGCCCAACCCCGTCGTCGGCGATCTGTAGCTGGAGGGTGTCCGGCCCGTAGAGGAGCCGGACCTCCACCCGTCGGGCCTGGGCGTGGCGGGCGACGTTGCTCAGCGCCTCGCGCGCGATCTGGAAAATATGCCGCCGCCGCTCCACTCCCAGCGGGCGGGCGTCCTCTCCTTCAACAATCAGCTTTGTCTCCAGCAGCGTGTTGACCCGGAAGTCCCGCAGCAGCTCCTCCAGCCCGCTGACCAGATCGGCCTCCGGCACCCCGCCCCGCAGGTCAAAGATGTAGCGACGGATGTCCTGTATGGTCTGGTTCAGGCTGACCATGGCGCGGGAGAGCTGCACCCGGGCCGCTGGGGGATCCTCCTCAATGGTCTGCCGGACCCCCTCCAGCATCAATCCGGCGGCGTAAATGGACTGGATGATGCCGTCGTGAAGCTCCCGCCCGATCCGTTCCCGCTCGGCTGCCAGGGCCAGGCTCTGCTCCACCCCTTCGATCCAGCGCTCCACTTCCCGCTGGATGAGGCTCAGCGTCCGCATCAGGCCGTAGGTGATGCTGACCCCACAGAGGCTGATGAGGGTGGAGGTCGTGACCTGGACGAGCCGGGGTGGGAGTGGGATGAGGCCAATGCTTTCTGTGATGAGCAGGGAAGGGAGGAGCAGACCGGCCAGGAGGCCGAAGAGGCCCAGACCGACTCCGGCGACGCGGCGGGGGCCTCTGATGGCGTTCTGCACCTGTAGCTCGATGCCCCGGTAGCTCTGGTGGCGCATGCTCAGCAGGGCCAGGATGCCGCCCGGGAGCGCCAGACCGCAGCGGATGGCGATCTCTCCCGCGAAAGCGATCTCATCCGCTGGCATGCCCTCCAGTGTGAGGATGAGGAGGACGGTCAGCCAGGCGATCACCAGAGCGGGGGCCAGGCCCGTCCGGAACCGGGCCCGCCGGCCGGGCGGAAGGCGGGCCAGAAGGCCAAAGGCCAGCAAGGCCCCATAGCCTGTGCCCAGAAGGGCGGTGCGGAGCAGGGGGGGCAGGAGGCTCCCCATCGAGAGCGCAGGGGCCAGAGCGCGCTCCCAGGCCGCCGTGGCCTCACAGAAGGCAAAAACAGCCAGGAGGGGGAGGCGGCGGGCAAGCTCCAGTCGCTGGGCTCTGGGATGGGTGAAGAGGAGGACAAGGCCCAGGATAAGGAAAACCAGGCCGTGGATAAAGTGGAACAGGGGAGTTATGGTGCCAAGTACCCGACCGATCTCCCATACCCAACCGAATCTCATCTCTCCATCGCTCCGTCGGAGCCATTATAACCGGGAGGGGCGCTCCTGGCAAGGCCGGAATCCTTTGCTTGCGCCTTCTCCCTCCTCCGTGTACAATCAAAGACAAAACGCGTCAAATCGGTTTGCTTTCGGGTTCGGAGACTCCAGGACTTTCCGTTCCTCTCCCCCGCGTTCCCTGAGTCTCAAAGGAGGGTACAATGAGCGACATAGACCAGCAGGGCAAGTTCTACCTGGGCCGGGAGTTCGACCTGAAGACAGCCTCCGTTACCGACCGGCCCGTCTTTTACCCCGTCCGTCATCTCACCACCCACGCTGTTCTCCTGGGGATGACCGGCTCCGGCAAGACCGGCCTGGGGCTGATTGTCCTGGAAGAGGCGTTGCTTCAGGGGATCCCTGTCCTGGCAGTGGACCCCAAAGGGGATTTGACGAATCTCCTTCTCACCTTCCCCCGCCTGGCCCCCGAGGACTTCGCCCCGTGGGTGGATGCTGACCAGGCCGCAAGGGAGGGGCTCTCTGTCCAGGAAGCAGCGGAGAAGGCGGCCAGCCTCTGGCGAAAGGGGCTGGCCGACTCCGGCATCGGCCCGGAACGGATCGCCCGGCTCCGGCAGTCGGCCGAGATGACCCTCTTCACCCCGGGCTCCGACGCCGGAGTCCCTGTGAACGTCCTCCATCGTTTCAAGAATCCGGGCCTGGACTGGGAAACTTACGGGGAGGTGCTGCGAGAGCGGATCGAAGGGCTGGTGACCGCCCTCCTGGGGCTGGCAGGCCGGGAGACCGACCCCCTCCAGAGCGCTGAGCACGTTTTCCTTTCCCACCTTGTCGAGCATGTCTGGCGGGCCGGCCAATCCCTGGACCTGCCGACGCTGATCCGGCTCATCCAGGACCCGCCCATCCGGCAGATCGGCGTCTTCGACCTGGAGAGCTTCATCACCCAGAAGGACCGCCGCGCCCTGGCTCTGGCCCTCAATAACATTTTCGCCTCGCCGGGCTTCGAGACCTGGCGGGAGGGAACCCCCCTGGAGGTGGGGGAGCTCCTCCGCACCCCCGACGGCCGCCCCCGCGCCAGCATCTTCTATCTTTCCCACCTGAACGATGCCCAGCGGGCCTTCTTCATCACCCTGCTCCTCGAAGCCGTCCGCGACTGGATGGCTGCCCAGAGCGGCACGTCCGACCTGCGGGTGATCCTCTACTTCGACGAGGTCTTCGGCTTCTTCCCGCCCCATCCGGCCAATCCGCCCACCAAGGAGCCGCTGATGGCCCTCATCAAGCAGGGACGGGCGGCCGGGCTGGGGGTGATCCTCGCCACGCAGAACCCGGTTGATGTGGACTACAAGGGGCTGACCAACGCCGGGACCTGGGCCATCGGCACGCTGCGGACGGAGCGGGATAAGGAGCGGGTGCTGGAGGGACTGGAGGGAGCGGCGGCTGCGGCAGGCGCTGGCTTCGACCGCAAGAATATGGATCGGGCGATCGGGGGCCTCAAACCCCGCGTCTTCCTCCTCCAGGACGTCCGCGCCGATGCGCCGCTCTTTTTCCACACCCGCTGGGCTATGTCCTACCTGCGCGGCCCCCTGACGCGGGCCCAGATCCGGAGCCTCGTGGCCGAGGGCCAGGCGGCCGGGCCAAAGGCTGCCCCTTCGCCCGCCCCGGAGGCCGCCGCGCCAGCTCCCATCCGGGCCGAAGAGCTGAAAGGGCCACCGTCCCTTTCCGATGCCATCCCCCAGGTCTATCTCCCCGCCGCCCGCACCTTCGAATGGGCAATCCGGCAGCATGAAGAACGCACAGGAAGGGAGATACGGGTTAAGTCCCACCGGCTGGTCTATCATCCCCGGCTCCTGGCGATGGGGACCGTCTATCTGACCGATGAGCCGAAGGGGGTGCGGCATGAGGAGCACGTGGCCCGACTGCTGGAGCCCCCACCGCCCCCGGCGCCGGTGGACTGGGGCCAGGGAGAGGCCTCCCTTTCCGCCAGCGCCCTCTCCAACCGGCCGACGGGGGAAGGGGTCTACCTGCCTCCACCTCCCCATCTTTCCAGGCCGGCCCATTTTGCCCCGTGGAGCAAGTCCTTCTCCGAGTACCTCTATCGCGCCGTCCGTCTCTCTGTCTGGTACAGCCCTGCCCTGAAGCTGTACGGGAAGGCAGGGGAGACGCGGCGGGATTTCCGGGTGCGGTGCGAGCAGGAGGCCCGCGCCCGCCGGGATGCGGAGGCGGCTGGGGCCCGCGCTGCCATTGAGAAGAAAATGGAACAGCTCCAGGAGAAGCTCCGACGGGAGAAGCGGGAGCTAGCGGCGGACCAGGCGGAGCTGGAGGCCCGCAAGAGGGAGGAGCTGCTCAGCGTGGGTGAATCGGCCCTCGGACTGCTCACCGGCCGCCGTTCGTCCCGGATGCTCTCCACTGCCAGCCGTAAACGGCGGCTCACCCAGCAGGCAGAGGCAGAGGTGAAGGAATCGGAAGCGGCGATCGCCGACCTGGAGGAGCAATTGAAGGAGCTGGCAGCCCGGTGGGAGGAGCAGGTCGAGGCGATCAACGAACGCTGGGCGGCGGTTCTGGAGGAGATCGAGCAGGTGGAGGTGGCCCCTCGCCGCCAGGATGTGGTGGTTGATTTCTGCGGGCTGGCCTGGGTGCCGGTCTGGGAGGTTGAGACGGAGGAAGGTGGGCAGCTTACCCTTCCTGCTTATGAGGGGGGAGGGGAATAGACGCGGAGACGCGGGGGCGCGGTGATGCGGGGTGAGCGACGGCTGGTGGTCCTGCTGGTAGCACCCCTTTTCCTCCTGGGCCTCCTGGCGATGGCGCAGGGCTACGAGGCCTGGTGTGCCGACCGCATCTACCCGGGGGTGCGGGTATGGGACCTGCCGGTCGGTGGGATGCGGCTGGCTAAGGCGACAGCGGCGCTGGAGGAGCATTTTGCCATGCTGAGGCAACCGGTCTTCATCCTCCGCGGGCCGGGCCGTTCCTGGGGCGTCCGCCCTGTGGACCTGGGGGTGCGGCTGGCGGCAGAGGCAACCGCCCGGGCCGCCTTCCGCGTCGGTCGGGGGCCAGGGGAGGGGTTGCTGGCCCACCTCTGGCTCCTGCTGGCAGGGCGGACCCTTTCCCCTATCCTTTCCTTTGACGAGGCGACGGCCCGTCTATACCTGATGACGCTGGCAGAGGAGATAGACCGGCCGCCGGTGGATGCCACCCTCACTTTCGAAGGACTGACCCCTGTGGCCTCCCCCGCCCGTCCGGGCCAGCGGCTGGATATGGAGGCGACGCTGGCGGCGGTGCGGGAGGCGCTGCCCGGACTGGGGCAGGGTGGGGTGGAGCTGGTGGTGCAGGAGCTTCCCCCGCAGGTGGCGGACGCGGAATCGGCCCGGGCACAGGCCGCCTCCATCCTGGCCGGACCGCTGACGCTGGTGCTGCCGAACCCGCGGGAGGGAGACCCCGGGCCGTGGTATCTATCTCCGGAAGAGCTGGCGGGGATGCTCTCCAGTTTTGTCAACGGAGAGGAGCTCCACGTCACGCTCGACGTAGAGCGGCTGCGGGCCTACCTGCAGGAACGTGTGGCCCCTGAACTTGCTGTCGAACCGGTGGATGCCCGCTTTCATTTCGACGAAGCGACGGGGAAGCTTGTACCCATTGCCTCGTCGGTGGAAGGGCGGGCGCTGGATGTGGAGGCCAGCACCCAGAACATCCTGGCGGCGGTGGAGGCGGGCCACCATGCCGCCCCGCTGGTCCTGCGGTCGGTCCCTCCCCGCTACCCCGACACCGCCACCGCCGAGGAGCTGGGGATCCGTGAGCTGGTGGCGGAGGGGGATTCCTACTTTATCGGCTCTCCTTCCGGGCGGGATCACAATATCCGGCTGGCAGCGAGCAAGTTCGACGGATTGGTCATCGGGCCGGGGGAAACCTTCTCCTTCAACCATTACCTTGGGGAGGTGAGCGCCGAGGCGGGGTACGACGAGGCCTACATCACCGCCGGAGAGCAGTTGGCCGTCGAGGTGGGGGGGGGCATCTGTCAGGTCTCCACCACTGCCTTCCGCGCCGCTCTCTGGGGGGGCTACCCCATCGTCGAGCGATGGTTCCACCACCACCGGGTGGGCTACTACGAGCTGCGGGGCTACGGTCCGGGGTTCGACGCCACTGTCTACTCCCCGCTTGTGGATTTCAAGTTCACCAATGACCGGGAGACCGCGCTGCTGATCGAGACGGAGATCGAGGAGGCCACCCATCGGTTGATCTTCCGCTTCTACTCCACCGACGATGGCCGGCGAGTGGAGGTGGAGGGGCCGGTGGTCACCGATGAGACGACGCCGGGGCCGCCGATCTATCAGCTGGACGAGAGCCTCTCGCCGGGAACGGTGGTCGAGTGGCAGGCGGCCCAGAACGGCCTCACCGCCACGGTGGAGCGGTGGGTCTACAATGCGGAGGGAAGGCTGCTCTATCATAACATCTTCGTGAGCCGCTACGCTCCCCGCCGCGCCGCCTACCACTACGGTCCCGGTTACCAGCCGCCGGAGCCGTGAGGGTTGGGGGAACGCAGAGATAGGGGGGGCTGGCAGGATGTCATTTTCTCTGGGGAAGGGTGTCACTTGACGGGGACGCGGTTTTGCACTATCCTTCCAGGGGTGGTTTTGCCCTGTAAACGCACGAAGGAGGTCGGCGGTGTATCCAATTCTGGAAAAACAGGTCTTCAGCGATGTCACCAAATTGTTGGTGGTGAAAGCCCCGCAGGTTGCCCAGAAGGCGCAGGCAGGGCAGTTCATCATCCTGCGCATTGATGAGCATGGTGAGCGGATCCCCCTCACCATCGCCGACTACGACCGGGAAGCGGGGACGGTCACGCTCATCTTCCAGGAGGTGGGGAAGACCACGATGCAGTTGGGAACCCTGGAGCCTGGGGATGAACTGGCCACCTTTGTCGGCCCCCTGGGCCACCCGACGGAGATCGAGAACTACGGCACGGTGGTCTGTGTGGGGGGCGGGGTGGGCATTGCCCCCATCTTCCCCATCGCCCGCGCGCTCAAGCAGGCGGGGAACCACGTCATCTCCATTATCGGCGCCCGCACCCGGGGGCTTCTCTTCTGGGAGGATAGGATGCGGGCGGTCTCCGACGAGCTGATCGTCTGCACCGACGACGGTTCCTATGGACGCAAGGCGCTGGTCACCGAGCCGCTGAAGGAGCTGCTGGAGGAACGGGCCGGGAAGATCGCCCGCGTCTGGGCGATTGGCCCGGCCATTATGATGAAGTTTGTCTCACTGACCACCAAGCCGTACAGGGTGCCGACCATCGTCAGCCTGAACACGATTATGATTGACGGCACCGGCATGTGCGGCGGCTGCCGCGTGCTCCTGGAGGAGGGAGCCCAGTTTGTCTGTGTGGATGGCCCGGAGTTCGACGGCCATAAGGTGGATTGGGATAACCTCCTGGCCCGCCAGCAGTTCTACCGGGAGGAGGAACGACTGGCCGTCGAACGGTGGGAGCACGAGTGTCGTCTCGAAGGGGTGCTCAAAGAGGGAGGTGCGTAAGTGTCCGCTCTCACGCAACGTCAACGACTTCAGATCCCCCGTCAGCCGATGCCGGCCCAGGACCCCCAGGCCCGGCGGGGGAACTTCAACGAGGTTGCTCTGGGCTTCACAGAGGAACTGGCCCGCCAGGAAGCGGACCGGTGCCTTCAATGCGCCCGGCCTCACTGCATCGAGGGGTGCCCCGTGGGGGTGCTGATCCCCCAGTTCATCCGCGCGTTGCGGGAAGGGGATATGGTCGAGGCGGTGCGGGTGATGAAGGTCAAAAACGGCCTCCCCGCCATCTGCGGCCGGGTCTGCCCGCAGGAGGTGCAGTGCGAGGCCCGGTGCGTGCTGGGTCAGAAAGGGCAGCCAGTCGCCATTGGGCGGCTGGAGCGGTTCGTGGGGGATTTCGAGCTGGCCCAACGGACCTGTCCGCTGGAGCAGGCTCCTTTAACCGGCAAGAAGGTGGCCGTCGTCGGTTCCGGCCCGGCGGGGCTGACCTGCGCGGTGGATGTGGCGCGGGAAGGGCACAGTGTGACGATATTCGAATCCCTCCACTCCCCCGGCGGTGTCCTCATCTACGGCATCCCCGAGTTCCGCCTTCCCAAGAGCGTCGTCCACGCCGAGATTGACTACGCCGTGGAGTGCCTGGGGATCGAGATCTGCACCGACCACGTCATCGGGCGCACCCTCAAACTGGACGAACTGCTGGCGGAGTACGATGGCGTCTTTCTGGGGACAGGGGCCGGGCTTCCCTCCTTTATGCGCATCCCCGGCATCAATTATAACGGCGTCATGAGCGCCAACGAGTTCCTCACCCGTGTCAACCTGATGAAGGGGTATCTCTTCCCCGAATACGACACGCCGGTGAAGGTGGGCAGGAAGGTGGCGGTGATCGGGGCCGGGAACGTGGCGATGGACGCCGCCCGCTGCGCCCTCCGTCTCCAGACCCTCCACGGACAGGACGGAGAGGTCCATATCGTTTACCGCCGCTCTCGGGATGAGGTGCCAGCGCGCGCCGAAGAGGTCCACCACGCCGAAGAGGAGGGAGTCATTTTCGACTTCCTGACCAATCCGGTGGAAATCCTGGGGGACGAGAAGGGCAGCGTCCGCGGGATGCGGTGCATTCGGATGGAGCTGGGGGAGCCGGACGCCTCCGGTCGCCGGCGGCCCGTCCCGGTCGAAGGCTCCGAGTTCGATATGGATGTGGATACGGTCATCTTTGCCCTGGGCACCAGCCCCAACCCGCTGGTCTTCGTGGACGCGGAGGGTCTGGAGCGGACGAAGCACGGGACGGTGGTGGTGAAGGACGAGGAGACGGGCCGGACGACGATGCCCCGGGTCTGGGCGGGCGGCGATGTGGTCACCGGTGCGGCGACGGTAGTGAGCGCGATGGGGGCCGGCAAGCGGGCCGCCGCCGACATCCACCGTTTCCTGACCGAAGGGGGATCCTGGTAAATAGAGGGGGAGTACGGGCGAGGCATGCCTCGCCCGTATTCTTTTTTCAACTCAAGGCGGCTTTGCCAGCCTGCCGTCAGGGCCAGGGGGGCAGCAGGACGAGCCAGGCAAAGCCCAGGGCCGGGGCCCGAAGGGGGGAGGGGAGGAGGGCGAGGATGCCGACGTAAGCTACGGTGCCCAGTGTCAGCAGCAGGCCTGTGGCCAGCGTCTCCCGGAGCGGCTCCAGCCGGTGGGTGGTGTGGATAGCTTGCACCAGCAGGGTTACCCCGTAGAAGAAGAGGACTCCCCAGGCTATCGAGGCCACCAGCGGCGTAAGCGAGGCCGGGCCCAGCATCGCTCCGGCCCACCAGAGCACGTCCACGATCCCCGCGATGGACATCCACGCCGAGACCGCCACGGCCGTGAGGTAGTAGTGGACCCGTGGACTGCCCTGCCCGCCCCTTGAGCGGGCGAGCCTGTAGGTCAGGACGGATAGCAGGAGCCATACCGCCAGGCCGCCGAGCAGCAGCCACACCTGGTCGGCAAGAAAGGCTGCCGCCAGACGGTCTGTCAGGCCTTTTGGCCAGCGGGCAGCGGCCAGGGTCGCCAACCCCATGAACCCGATCGTCCGCAGCAGGTTGAGGGCGAGTGCGCCAAGCAGGATGGATAGGAGCGCCCGGAGGGGGGAGGCCAGCTCTACTTCCGGGGCGAAGGCTCGCTCGGCGTCGAGAACGGCGGCTCCGGCCCATGGTCGAAGCAACGACCTCTGGCGCCTGCGGATCTCCTGTCGCATGATCTTTGTTATGTCAACTGGCTCGAGGATGGCCGAACAGCGGCTGCACAGATAGGCCCAGCCGGGGTTGATTGCTCCGCACTGGGGACACCGCTGGTCCGGGATGTTGAGCTGCACTCCTCTTTCCTGCTCCTCCACGCCCGCCATCCACGGTGCACGTGCCGCCATATACTCATATCCCACCTGGAGGTGGTTGAGAAAGGAGAGGCCGGCTCGGGCGAAGGAGTTGGTGGGGTTGATCTCCAGAACCCGGTTCAGGCATTCCCGCTGGGCCTCGATCCCTTCGACCACCGCGCTGAGCCAGAGCCAGGCTCGCTCGTTCTCAGGATCAATCGCCACGGCCTGGCTCAGAAGCTCCTCGGCTTCTTCCTTATACCCTGCTCGGGCCGCTTCGACACCCCGCTCGATCAGTCGGGCCAGTTCCTTTTTCTCCCCTTTCTTCATAGACTGCTCACCTTTCCCCACCCAATCATTCCCTATCCATATAGATTATAGCCGTAAATGATTGAAAGCGGAAGTTTGAGGTCTGCTCAGGTGTATTTCAATTTGGGGGCGAGATGTCCCCCGCCCGGGCCGGACCTGGGAAACACGAATGGCGCGAATGGAAACGAATACTGCGAATGGAGCAGGTATCCCTGCTGTTCGCTGTATTCGGGCCGTTGGCGGGATTTGCGATCCACCGGCGAGCGAGAGGCCCACTCGCCCCGAAATTGAAATACGCCCGTCTGCTCTCCCCGCACATTGGCCGCCTTATTCCGCTACTTCCCGGTAGGCGGCGAGCGTCTGGCGGGCGGTCTGTTCCCACGAAAAGAGGGCGGCCCGGGTCAGCGCCCGACGGCTGAGTTCGGCCCGGAAGGCTTCGTCCGTCGCCAGCTGGATCACGGCCCCGGCCATCCCTGCCGCGTCGTCGGGGGGCAGGAGCACGCCAGCGTCACCGACCACCTCGGGGATGGAGGCCGCGCTGCTCCCCACCACCGGCACGCCGCAGGCCATCGCCTCCAGAGGGGGGAGGCCGAAACCCTCATAGCGGGAGGGGTAAAGCAAGGCCACCGCGCCCCGGTAGAGGGCCGGCTTGTCCTCCTCCGCCGTCGGGCCGATAAACCGCACCCATCCTGGAGCCAGTTCCAGCTCGCGGGCCAGTCGGCGCGGGTCAGGCGTGAAAGGGGTGTCCCGCTCCGGCAGCCGTCCCGCTACGACCAGCGGGCACTCTTCCCCCAGCACCTGCCCCGCCCATCCGTAAGCCGCCAGGGCTGCGCGAACGTTCTTGCGCACGTCGAAACCGCCCAGGTAGAGGACGTAGCGGGGGGGAAGGCCGTAGCGGGCCCGAACCGCTCCGTCGCCTGCGGCAGGCCCGGGCCGGAAACGGTCGTCGGCTGCCAGGTAGACTACCCGCACCCGCTCCGGCGGCAGGCGCAGGCGGGCCAGAATGTCCTGTCGGGAAGCCTCCGAGTCGGTCAGGATCAGTGCTGCGCTCTGGGCAGCGGTGGCGACCAGGGCAGTATAGGCCCGCACCAGCGGCCCCCCCCGATACTCCCGGAGGACCATCGGGATGATGTCGTGGATGGTGACGACTGTGGGGACCGATGGGACCAGTGGCGGTGCCCAGTAGGGAACGTGGGCCACATCGGCTCTCAGATGGCGGCAGGCGCGGGGAAAGGTGACCTGTTCGAAGAGCAGTTTGGTCAGGTTGGAGGCTGCAGGCTTCGGGCGCTCCGCATCTTGAAGCCGGAAAGCCTGAAACCCGAAACCCCTCCCCGGCCCGGCCAGCGTTACATCGAGGCCCGGCTCCGGGGCGACCATGTGCTCTACCAGCCGGCGGGTGTACTGACCGCTGCCGGTATGGGGCTGCTCCCAGAACCAGCCGTTGACCAGAACGCGCATCCCAGCGTGGGTTCGACCGTCAGGCGGAACGGACGATGATCGGGACAACGAGGGTGTAGATAGGGAGAACGATGGCCCCAAATGCAGGCTCGTACCAGTTCGTCAATGCGAAGGGTCCCCCCAGGGCGAAGAGCCACACGGGCACGGAGAGGGTGGAGATGAAGAGCTGGGAGGGCCGCCGCACGTGCATCACGCGCCACAGCCAGAACGGGGTGAGCAGGGTGAGGATCGTCGTGACGATCCATAGCAGAGTGCTCAGCGTTTGTCGTTCGTTCGATATATTGGGGTTGTAGCTGGTGCGTAGCACGCCGTCAATCGCGACGTAGGCCATCACGATCTCCGACGGGATGTGCTTCAGCACCCGGGAGAGATAGTCATCCGCTTTGTTGATGGTCCGTGCCATTGTTCTTTCTCCTCAACTGTCTCGATCGCGGCTACTCTCCGTAGCCGTGGGGGTGGGTCCGATGCCACTCCCAGGCATGCTCGACAATCGTGCGCAGGTCGGGGTATCGGGGTTTCCACCCCAGCTCACGGCGGATCTTCTCACTGCTGGCCACCAGCACGGCGGGGTCGCCGGGCCGTCGGGGACCGACTTCCGCCGGGATCGGGTGCCCGGTTATCTCCCGGCAGGTTTGGATGACCTCCTTTACGGTGAACCCCTGTCCGTTGCCCAGATTATAGGTGCGGCTGCCCTGGTCGAGGGCGCGCAGGGCCAGGATGTGGGCCTGGGCCAGGTCGGTGACGTGGATGTAATCCCGCACGCAGGTCCCGTCGTGGGTGGGATAATCGTCGCCGAAGATGGTGATCTTCTCCCGCTGGCCCAGCGCCACCTGCAGCACGCGCGGGATCAGGTGGGTCTCCGGGTCGTGGTCCTCCCCCCGCTCGCCTGTGGGGGAGGCTCCCGCCGCGTTGAAGTAGCGGAGCGCCGCGTACCGCATCCCATAGACACGGTCCATCCAGTGCAGGATCCGCTCCAGGATATGCTTCGATTCGCCGTAGGGGCTGCCGGGGATGATCCGCTCCCTCTCGTCAATGGGCATCCGCTGGGGATCATCGAAGAGATTGGCGGTGGAAGAGAGGATGAAGCGACGCACCCCGTGGGCGATCGCCTCCTGGAGCAGGTTGAGGCCATTGGTGACGTTCTCCCCCAGGTACTTGAAGGGCTGTTCCATGGACTCACCCACCAGTGTGTTGGATGCGAAGTGCATCACTGCGCCGATCTCATAGGTGTCGAAAAGAGCTTTGACCGCCGCCCGATCGGCCAGGTCTCCGTAGACGAAGACCGCACCTGGATGGACGGCGGCCCGGTGTCCCTGGGAGAGGTTATCCAGCACGATGACCCTCTCTCCTTCCCGGATCAGCTCCTCGACGACGATGCTGCCGATATAGCCTGCACCTCCGGTGACCAGGATGTTCATAGGGGATTCTCCTTCCTCGCAGTGATCTGTGGTCAGGTGTCGAACGTCAAGCGTCAAACGTCAGACGCCGGTGGAAAGGTACTGGTTGAGCAGCTCCACGCTGCGTTGCAGCGCCTCGGCCCGATAGGCCTGGATCAGGGAGAGAGGGGCCTGCCGGAAGATGCGGGCCATCTGCTCGGGGGAACGGGCCGCTGTCTCGATGGCTTCCGGTTCCACCTGCATCCGGGAAGCGAACACCTCGGCGGTGCGGATGGTCCGCCCCGGCTGCAACTGCTCCACCAGCAGGTCCCGCCAGGCCCGCAGTTCCTCATCGTGGACGAAGGGGAGCCAGTTTTCCGGCTCCGCGCTGGCCAGCGCCTCCGCCTCCCCCCCGTCCAGCCGTGCCTGGTCCTGCCAGTCCAGCCAGGTGCGGAGGACGTTGTGCAGGAACAGCCGCTCCTCCCAGGTGGCCCACCCTGCCTGCGGGCCAAAGTAGGGGTGGAAGACCTCTCGCCACCACAGCTCGTCCACCAGCAGATGGGCCAGGTAGCCGGCGAGGAAGGCCGCATGGAAAGGGGACAGCCGGTCCGGCCTGGACAGATCGGGGTAGAGGGAGAGGAGCATTCGGTATGCAGGCTCCTCACTGCTGGGAGGGATGGTGTAGAAATGGGTGTCGTGGCGGGGCCGTCCACTGACCGTCTGCACGTCCGGCGCAGTGTGCCCCAGCAGGAAGGGGCCGTATCCGGCCCGCAGCAGCCGACGGGCTGGGGAGGCGAGCTGCCCGGCCTCGACCGTCTCTCTGGCCATAATCAGGTGATTGATGGGGGTCGGCATAGCAGGATCATTGTACAACGAATGGGGAGAGTTGGGTAGTTGATTGCTGGTTGCTCGTTGGTGGTTTATAATAGGGGGAGAGGGTGAGAGAGAGGAGGGGAAATGAGAAGGTGGGTTCTTCTGGCTATGGTGTTCTGGCTGGCGGTGGGGTGGACAGGGGCGATGGCCCAGGGGACGGGGGCGGTTTATGTGCTCACTGTAGACGGGGCGATCACCGCCGCAGTAGGCGAGTATTTCGAGCGGGGGATCCGGCTGGCGGAGACAGAGGGGGCTGGAGCCCTGGTGATCGAGTTGAATACCCCAGGCGGAGATCTGGCGACGACGACGCGGATCATGGAACAACTGGAGAACGCCCGGGTCCCGGTCATCGTCTACGTATGGCCGCGGGGGGGGATGGCGGCCTCGGCAGGGACTCTGATCCTCCTGGCCGCCCACGGTGCAGCGATGGCTCCCCGCACGACCATTGGCGCAGCCCATCCGGTCACCCTCCCCGGCGCAGGGGAGGTGGACGAAGCGGCCATCGAGAAGACGACGAACGTCATCGTGGAACACGCCGCTCTTTTCGCCCGGCGCAGGGGGGAGGCAGCGGTGGAGTGGGCCGAGCGGGCCATCCGGGAGAGCGCCACCGCCGGGCCCGAGGAGGCGCTGGAGCTGGGGGTGATTGACCTGGTCGCCGACGACCTGGATGAGCTGCTGAGGGAGTTCGACGGGCGGACGGTCACGCTGGGGGATGGAACCGAAGTGCAGCTCCAGACCGCAGGGGCGGAAACACGACGGGTCCCCATGTCCCCCATCGAGCAGCTCCTGCAGGTGCTGATCAACCCCAACGTGGCTTTTGTGTTGCTGACCATCGGGGTACAGGCTATCCTGATCGAGCTTTCCTCCCCGGGCGGATGGGTGGCCGGTTTCATCGGCGTGATCTGTCTGGCCCTCGCTGCCTATGCGATGGGCGTCCTCCCTTTCAACTGGCTGGGGCTGGTGCTGATCGGCGCGGCCTTCGTCCTTTTCGTGCTGGACATCAAAGCCCCCACCCATGGGGCTCTCACCGCGGCCGGCATCGGGACCCTGGTCGCGGGCGCGCTGATCCTCTTCAACGCCCCTGTCGCTTCTCCCTACGGCCGGATCTCCATTCCGCTGGTGGTGACCGTGGCGGTGCTGACGGCCCTCTTCTTCGCCTTCGTCGTCGCCAAAGCGCTGAGAGCGCAAAAGCCCCCTTCCGTCACCGGCAAGGAGGGGCTGATCGGGCGAGTGGGGGTGGCCAAAAGCCGCCTGGACCCGGAGGGGATGGTGCTGGTGGCAGGGGAGCGCTGGCAGGCCGTCGCCGAGGAAGGGCCGGTGGAGATGGGCGAAGAGGTGGAGGTCCTCCAGGTGGAGGGGTTCCGCCTGAAGGTCCGTCGGCGGTAGGGGCGAGGGTTGTCCCTATTTCTCAGGTTTTTCAGAGACCTGTTGCCTATCCCAGCGGCACGGACCCCGGTGGGCCTGGTACGGCAGAACGATATGGAACGTGCTGCCAGGGCAGCGTTGCTCGTCATACCCTTCGCTTTCCACCCAGATACATCCTCCGTGTCCCTCGATGACCCCCCGGGCGATGGGTAGCCCCAGCCCTGGCCCGGCTCCCTTGAATTTGAAATCCCCCGACGAGTGGAGCAGCACGCTCCCTACCCGGTAGAACTTCTCGAAAATCAACTCCTGATCCGCCTGGCTGATGCCGATGCCGGTGTCGGAGACCGTCACCTCGAAGTGTTCCTCATCGAGCGGATGAGCCTCGATGGTGATCTTCCCCCCGTCGGGGGTGAACTTGATGGCGTTGGAGACCAGGTTGCTGAAGGCCTGACGCAGCCGTTCCATATCGGCATGGATGGGGCGGATGCCATCTACCCCACGGATCTCCAACTGGATGTTCCGCTCTTCCAGCGCCGACCGCCACGGCTCGACCGCCATCCGGATCGTTGAACCCAGCGTCGTGGGGACGAACCGGAGGACCAGCCCTTCGGTGTCGATCTGAGAAGCATCCAGCATCGCGTTGATGATGTTCTCCAGACGGCGGGTGGGACGGGAGATGCTCTCGGCGATGCGGAGGACCTGCTCGGAGGTGAGCGTCTCCGTCTCGGCCAGTTCGGCCAGGATATCCACATACCCTCGCACCTGGGTCAGCGGGGTCCGCAGCTCGTGGGAGGCGATGGTGAGGAAATCCGTCTTGGCCCGGTCCAGCCGTTCCAGCCGTTCGTAGGCGGTGCGGAGGCTTTCGTTGAGTTCGGTGTTTTTCTCATTCGCCTCCCGCAGTTCCTCGAACAGGCGGGCATTCTGGAGCGCCACGCCGGTCTGGTGGGCAAGGGTGGAGAGAAACTCCAGTTGACGGGAGGTATACGGCTCCCCGGTCCCCTGTGGCCCCAGAGCCAGAAGCCCCACCAGCCCTTTCTGGGAGCGAATGGGCAGATAGACCTCCATTTCCAGCGTCCGCAACCCCTTTCGCTCCTCCCGCGCCGCCTCCCGGAGCGTCGGGTGATGGTCCACCTCGTACTGGAAAAGGGGATGCTCGTCCTCGCGGATGCGGACCAGGATAGGGCTGATCGGCTCCAGTTCCAGGGGGTCCTCCGGAACATGGCCCAGGCCTGGGATGGGCTGGAGCTGAAGCCCGCCCCGCTCTGTCTCTTTGACCACCAGCAGAGCTCCCCGCCGCACATCCAGCACCTCGGCCACCGTCTGCACCGCCGTCTCCGCCAACTGCTTCAGGTCCAGGATCGCGCCGATGGTCTGGCTGTAATCCCGCAGCGCCTGCGCGGGGTCGAACCCCACCCCTTCCAGGAAGCGGTCCACCACCCGCTGGAGCAGCCGGTACAGGGGGAGGTAGAGGAGGGCAGCGACGACGGCCAGGGCGGAGATGATGACGGTGTGGGGGAGGGAGAGCCGGTCCGTGAGCTGCTCGGCTGCCAGGACCGTGCCCAGGAGCAGGGCGGCCGTGACGGCAGCAAGGAGGAGGAAGCGGAGGATGGAACGGAGCACTGCCTTGACGTTCGGGAGCCAGTAGCTGACCGCCCCCCGCGTCAGGGCGACCGCTCCCAGCATGTGGAACAGGGGGCCGAGGGTCCGCAGGGGGCCGGCTGGCAGGAGGCTGATGGCCTGCCCGCCGATCAGAGGGACGGCGGACAGCATCCAGTAGAGGGCGCGGTTGCGGTGGAGGGCCAGTCGGCTGCGGAAGAGGGCATGTACCATCAGCCCGATCGAGAGGGCCGCCAGCGCCGCCCATCCACCCTGGGCGATCTGATGGATGGGGATGAGGAAGGGGGGTATCAGGAGAAAGTAAAGGGTGGCCAGAAACAGGACGGCTGTCCACGTGCCGCCTGCGGTTGCCAGGATGGGGAGGAAGGGATATTCCAGGAAAGCACAGATGAGCAGGAGCAGGACGGAAACCAGAGCCGTGGCGAAGACGGGGATCAACTGGTGAGCTGGCTCTGTGACGATAGGGAGGAAAAGGACCTGCAGATCGGCCAGGGGTACGGCCGCGCCCCACAGGAGGCTGAGGCCCAGGTACAGAAGAGCCAGCCGCTCTTCCAGCGGCTTGTTGCGTCGGAACAGCAGGATCAGGAACAGGATCAGATGGCCAAAGCCAGCGATCACGCCTGCGCCAGCGACATACTGCCAGAACGGTGTCACGCTGCCTCCATAAGCTGGTCTTCAGTGTGAGATGTGGCGACCAACCGCCGCTGTTCTGTAAGACAAACTCTTGCAGTTTGTCAATCTGTCCGGCCCTTACCCCACCCCCGCCTGCCTGCGGCGGGCACGGGGATGGGTGAGGGCTTCCTTAAACTTAAGTTCAGTAAGTATAGAACCCCCTCCCCGTCTTCCTGCCCAGATAGCCGGCGGCCACCATCTGCCTGAGCAGCGGACAGGGCCGATACTTGTCGTCCCCCAGCCCCTTGTGGAGCACTTCCAGAATGTTGAGGACCACATCCAGCCCGATCAGGTCGGCCAGTTCCAGGGGGCCCATCGGGTGGTTCATCCCCAGTTTCATCACCGTGTCTATGGCCTCGACGGTGCCGACCCCCTCCATCAGGGCGTAGATGGCCTCGTTGATCATCGGGCAGAGGATGCGGTTGGAGATGAAGCCGGGGAAGTCTCTGGCCTCGACGGGGGTCTTGTCCAGTCGCCGGGCCAGATCAACCACCATGGCCGTCGTCTCATCGGAGGTCGCCAGACCCCGGATCACCTCCACCAGCTTCATCAGGGGGACCGGATTCATAAAGTGCATGCCGACGACCCGGTCCGGCCGGTTTGTGGCGGCCCCCAGTTCGGTGATGGAGATGGAGGAGGTGTTGCTGGCCAGGATGACCTCCGGCCGGGTCAGTTCGTCCAGCCGGGAGAAGACCTCCCGTTTCACCTCCACCCGTTCCACCACCGCCTCGACCACGAAGTCGGCCCCGGAGGCGGCCTCCAGCTCGGTGGCCGTAGTGATGTTGGAAAGGGCTGCTTCCCGCTGCTCATCGCTCAGCCGGCCCTTGCTGTGCAGCTTTTCAACCGACCCCCGGATCGCCTCTACTGCTCGTTCCAGCTGCTCCGGGACGACGTCAATGAGCATGACCCGGTAGCCATAGGTGGCACAGACCTGGGCGATCCCGTGCCCCATCGTCCCCGCGCCCACAACGGCGATATGCGTGATCTCCATTGGACCTCCTGCGGAACACGGAGTGCGAAATGCGAATGTGTATTGCGTATTCCGTTACTCCTCCAGCTCAATCGCCATCGCCACCGCCTCTCCACCGCCCAGGCAGAGGGTGGCCAGGCCGCGCTTAAGCCCCCGCTGACGAAGGGCATAGATCAGCGTGACCAGGATGCGGGCGCCGGAGCAGCCGATGGGGTGGCCCAGGGCGATCGCCCCGCCGTTGACGTTGACCCGCTCCCACGGCAGGTTCAGGTCCCGTCCATCGGCCAGGACCTGGGCGGCGAAGGCCTCATTGACCTCGTAGAGGTCGTAGTCGTCCACCGTGGTGCCGGTCTTGGCCCAGAGCTTCCGCACGGCGAAGATGGGAGCGGTGAAGATTTTCAGCGGCTCCACCGCCGCCTGGTCGTAGGCCAGGATGCGGGCCAGTGGCCGGATGCCCAGCACTTCTGCCTTCGCCCGGCTCATCACCACCACAGCGGCTGCCCCGTCGGTGATGCCAGGGGAGTTGCCGGCGGTGACAATGCCGTCGGCCTGGAACGCCGGCTTCAGCCGCGCCAGCGCCTCCAGGCTGGTGTCCCGCCGCGGCACCTCGTCGGTGTCGAACAGGATCGGCGGGCCCTTGCGCTGGGGGATTTCCACCGGCACAATCTCCTCCTTGAACCGGCCCTCGTCAATGGCGGCGATGGCCTTCATATGGCTGTTGTAGGCATACTCGTCCAGCTCTTCCCGTGTCAGCCCGTACTCGCGGGCGATCCATTCGGCGGCGTTCCCCATATGCCAGTTCTGGAAAGGACACCACAGCCCGTCATAGACCATCGCGTCTATCAGCTTGCTGTCCCCCAGCCGATAGCCGAAGCGGGCCTGGTGGAGAAGGTAGGGGCCGTTGTTCATGCTTTCCATACCCCCGGCGACGAAGATGTCGCCGTCGCCAGCGGCGATCATGGCCGCAGCCAGCATGATCGTCTTCAGGCCGGAGCCGCAGATCTTGTTGACGGTGGTGGCGCCAACGGTGGGGGGAAGCCCCGCCTTGATCGCTGCCTGCCGCGCCGGAGCCTGCCCCTGGCCGGCCTGGACCACGTTCCCCATCAGCACTTCGTCCACGGAGGTGGGGGCGATCCCGGCCCGTTCTACCGCAGCCCGGATCGCCACAGCACCCAGATCGGAGGCAGAAAGGGGGGCCAGGGTGCCGTCGAATTTGCCGATGGGCGTGCGCACTGCCGAGACAATGACAGCCTCGCGAGGATGGGTGGACATAAGTATCTCCTCCTGTGAATGGTTGCTGGTTGCTGGTTACTGGTTGCTTAGTTGCTCAAATAGCGGCCGCAGCCGCTGATAGGTCTGGTCCAGCCACTCCGGGATCGTCCGCGTTTCCCCTACAACGGTCAGATAATTGGTGTCCCCTCCCCACCGGGGGACGACGTGGAGATGGACGTGGTCGGCCACCCCTGCTCCGGCCACACCGCCGATGTTCAGCCCTATGTTGAAACCCTGGGGGCTGTAGGCCGACCGGAGCACCCGCAGGCTGAGCTGCGTCAGCTCCATCATTTCGGAAAGCGTCGCGGGGTCCAGGTCCTCAAGGCTGGCGGCATGGGCGTAGGGGACCACCATCAGGTGGCCGTTATTGTAGGGGAACCGATTGAGGATAACATAACAAAGCCGACCCCGATGGAGGATATGGGCCTCCGCATCCTCCGACCGGGGTTTGAGACAGAACAGGCACTCTTCCGGCAAGGGTTCGTCGCCTCGAAGATACGCCATTCGCCAGGGGGTCCATAGATAGTCCATCGCCCCTGATTGTACACCGAATTTCCTGAGGGGGCAATTACCAGAGCGGCTCAGGTGTATTTCAGTTTGGGGGCGAGATGTCCCTGGCCCGGGCCGGACCTGGGCAAACACGAATGACGCGAATGGGAACGAATATCGCGAATGGGGCAGGGATCCCTCCTGTTCGCGGTATTCGGGCCATTCGTGGGATTCGCAATCCACTGGCGCGGGAGAGGGCCACTCGCCCCGAAATTGAAGTACGCCCGGCGGCTCGAGGGCGATTGTGCAGGGAGCTTGAGGGTGGTAGAATCCTCAGAGGGGAGCATGGGCCGGATCACCCGTTCTGAGATCGAGGCGGCGCTGACCACCCGGCTGTTCGGGCGAAACCTGGTGGTGCTTTCACGGACCGGCTCCACCAACGACGTGGCGAAGGAGCTGGCCGGGCAGGGGGCCCCGGAGGGCACGGTCGTGGTGGCCGACGAGCAGACCGCCGGACGAGGGCGGCTGGGCCGCCGCTGGGTGGCCCCCCCGTCCACCTGCCTCCTTTTCTCCATCCTCTTCTGCCCCGACCTGCCGCTTTCTGCCGTCCCGCAGTTGACGATGCTCTGCTCCCTGGCGACGGCGGATGCGGTGGAAATGGTCGCCGGGCTGGAAGTAGGGCTGAAGTGGCCCAACGACCTGGTCGTGGCTTCGCGGGCTGGCTGGCGAAAGCTGGCCGGAGTGCTTACGGAGACAGGTGTGATAGGGGAGCAGGCGGCCTTCGCTGTGGTCGGTATCGGGATCAACGTGAACGTGGAACCGGAGCGGCTTCCATCCCTCGCCCCCCAGGCTACCAGCATCCTGGCGGAGACGGGCCGGGCGGTGGACCGGGCAACGTTGCTGGCGGCGATTCTGGCCGGGGTGGAGGCCCGCTACGGGCGGCTGCGGGCAGGGGAAAGCCCCCATCCCGAATGGGCTGCCCGCCTGACGACCATCGGCCAGTTCGTAGAGGTCCATACCGGTGATGAGGTGCTTGTGGGGCTGGCGGAGTCGGTGGATGAGGGGGGCGCCCTGCTCCTGCGCACGTCCGACAGCCGCCTCCACCGGCTGCTGGCGGGAGATGTGACCCTTTCCGGCGCGAGGGGAGGAATAGATGAACAGACCTGAGTTGATTCACCCGGGCCTTCGGGCCGATCCCCTCCCATGGCTTCTGGAGGAGGATGCGGCCAATCCCGGCGTGCGGTACTTCGCCCTGCGCGACCTGCTGGACCGGCCCGCCGACGATCCGGAGGTGGTCGCTGCCCGGGCCGCCGTGATGCGCAGCGGACCGGTCCCTCTGATCCTGGATGCCCAGTACCCTCAGGGCTACTGGGTCAAGCCCGGCCCCGGCTATTCACCCAAGTACCGGGCCACCCTGTGGCAGGTCCTCTTTCTGGCGCAACTGGGGGCCGATGGACGGGACGAGCGGGTCCGCCGGGGGGTGGAGCACGTCTTTGCCCACGCCCAGGCGGAGAGCTCGGCCTTCTCCGCTAACGGCCGGCCCAGTGGTGCGATCCACTGCCTCTGGGGCAATGTGGTGCGGGCGCTGCTGGAGCTGGGTTATGCGGGCGACGAGCGGCTGGCCCGATCGGTCGAAGGGCTGGCCCGCTCCGTTACCGGCGACGGCTACCGGTGGTACTGCCGCTCCGGCATCCAGGCCCCTGGCTTCGTCTGTGCTGCCAACTACGGGCTGCCCTGCGGGTGGGGCGCGGTGCGGGTGCTGTGGGCGCTGAACCGCGTGCCGCCAGCGCTTCGAACCCCTGCCGTGGAGACAGCCGTTGAGGTTGCCGTCGAATTTCTCCTCCGCTACGACGTAGCCAGGGCTGATTATCCCTACCGCGAGCGGATCAGCTCAAGCTGGTTCAGGTTCGGTTACCCTCTGGGTTACGTCACCGACGTGCTGCTCAACCTGGAGGCGCTGGTGGAGGCCGGCTGCGGGGCCGACCCCCGGCTGAAGGCGGCCGTTGAGCTGGTGCTCTCCAGGCAGGACGAGAGGGGCCGGTGGAAGATGGAATACAGCTACAACGGCAAGATGTGGGCCGACGTGGAGGAAAAGGGAAAGCCGAGCAAATGGGTCACCCTGCGGGCGCTTCGGGTGCTCCGGGCCTTTCCCCGGTGAGCTACGACCTCGCCCCTACCTCTCTGCCCCCTTCCCCTCCCTGCTGAGGGTGTTTAGAAAATCACCACAAAGGCACGAAGACACCAGGAGCTGAGGCAATTCCAGCTCCGTGGGGTTCGGACAAGAGTTCGGACAGGCTGGGAGAGCATCCCTCACCCTTCCCCCTACCGGGAGGGGGCCAGGGGGTGGGGTGAGGGGGATGGGGTGGGGTCATAAGCGGCCGATGAGCGCCTGTGTCCGAACTCGCGTCCGAACCTCAGCAGCTCCGGGTTGCCATATCTTTCCCCTTGTGCTAAAATAGACCCCATTGAATGTACAGAATACCCTCCGCTTTCCCGTCCCCTGTGTTCTCCGGGTGAGGAAGGCGCTTTCAGGCGGCCTTCGGGCCGTATTTTGTTGCTGGTGGGATGTGATCCCCAATCTGAGGTGGAGGTCGCATTATGGAAGAAGGCAACACCGGGATCGAAGGGGTGGAAAAGCCCCGATCGCCTTTCCGTCAACGGCTGGCGGCGACCTTCGGCCCCGTCCGGGAGCGACTGCGTGAAGGGCTGTCGGGCGGCGGCTGGGTCTATGGCCTCATCGCCGTGTTCGTCGTCGTCGCCCTGCTCCTGCCCCCCATCTCCCTGCCGCAGCGGCTGGGCCTGGTGGGATACACCCGCCTCAACGCCGATAACCCCTCCGTCAGCCACCCGGACGGGATCACCGTCCGCGTTGACCCCGAAGCGGCCAGCAGCCTGCGCGTGAGGCTGGATTCGGTTCCAATGGTGGACTTCCTGGAGGGCGTGGCCGGAGCGGGACTCCGGACGGCGGTGGAGGCGCTGCCACAGGTCCTTCAGGTCAAAAGCCCTTACTACCAGATCCACGTCCGCTCCCGCTCCGACGGGCCGGCCACCCTGGAGGTGGTCATCCCCAACGACGCCGAGCCGTGGGAGACGCTGGACCTGTATACCTGGACCGGCACGAGCTGGGAGTGGGTCGGTGGGACGCTGGACGTCGGGCGAGAGATGCTGGTGGCGCGGGTTGACCACCTCCCTTCGTCGGTAGTGGTGATGCAGACCGTTCCCGTCGTTCCATCCGTCGGGGCTGTGGCCGATCAGCCCCCACAGGGGGAGGCGGCGGAGCTCCTTACCGAAGCCCTCCTCCCGGACCTCTACCTGGGCACCGACGGGATGCTCCTGGGGAACGCGCCAGTGGTGGGGACAGGCTCTCCGGAGCCGGTCCTTCTCATCCGCAACTGGCAGGCTGACCAGCCCCTGAATGAGGCGTTGCTGGCCGATGTGCTCGGCGTCCCCCAGGTTCAGGAAGCCCATATCGGGAACATCGTCGCCGCGGCTGGGGACTATGCCGGGGTGGCGCTCGATTACAGGGGCGTGCTCCCGGAGCAGCGGGAAGCCTTCTCCACTTTCGTCGCCGCACTGGCCGAGGCGCTGCACCAGCAGGGGGTCCGGCTGGAGGTAGTTGTGCCGTCCCCTGTGCGCACCGAGGCGGGCTGGGATACCGGAGGATACGACTGGGCCGCGCTGGGCGTGGCGGCCGATGCCCTGCTGTTCCCCCTCCCCGACGACCCCACCGCCTATGTCGAGGGCGGGGAGACGGCCTCCCTCCTCACCTGGGCCGTCGGCCAGGTCAACCGGTACAGGCTCCGCGCCCTCGTCCCCTCCCTCAGCCTGGATAAAGGGCCGGATGGGGTCCGCTATGTGGGTCTGGAAGAGGCGCTGGCCCCCTTCGGGCAGATCCAGCCCCCTGGGGAGACGTCGCTGGAGCCTGGCCAGGAGGTGGTCTTCACGCTGGCGGGTCAGGTCACCAGTATTGTGCGGGAAGAGGCAGCCGGCACTTACGCCATCAACTATAAGGCGGGCGATGGGGCCGACCATACCGTCTGGCTGGGGACCCCCTCCCTGCTGGCCCGGAGGCTGGATTGGGTGCTCCGCTACCACCTGGGTGGGGTGGTGGTGAGCGACCTGACCGCCGAGGGGAACATGCCCGGCATGCTGGACGCGGTTCGGGGCTACCGCGCGGCCGCCGACCTCACCCAGCCGACCGAACTGGAGGTAACCTGGAGTGTGGAGGGGCCGGGAGCATCGGCCGAGCAGCAGGTGGTCTCCCTGAGCCAGCCCGATTTCCGCTGGGTCGCCCCCTCCGAACCAGGGGAGTACACCGTTTCGGCGGCCGTTGCAGGGCTGAGCCGGGGGTCTGTCCGGCTGACAGTGGCCCAGCCGACCCCCACCCCCACCCCAGGGCCGACCGCCGGAACGGCTGGCATCGGCGGCGGAGGAGCCGCGGCCTGCCTCTCGGCTGCCTTCGAGGCGGATGTGACGGTCCCGGATGGCACCCACTTCGATAATGGAGAGTCGTTTGTCAAAACCTGGCGGCTGCGCAACAACGGCACCTGCGACTGGCCTGAGGGGACCGTCCTGGCCTTTGTCAGCGGGTCGAAGATGGGCGGGCCCGACTCCGTGCAGGTAGGCGCGGTGAAGGCTGGTCAGTCGGTGGAGATCAGCGTGAATCTGGTGGCACCGGCTGAATCGGGCAACTTCACCGGCATGTGGGTGCTGAAGGCCGGAGGAGCGGAGATCCCCGGCGGCAAGGTCACCGTGGTGATCCGGGCCGGCAATGTGGCCGCTGCGCCGCCTGCTCCGGCCCCTGGCGCCCGGGGCTCCTTTGAGCTGGGTGGGCATGTGCGGGACCTGAACTTCCCTTACGCTAATCTGATGCACTACGCCGGTATGAACTGGGCCAAAGTCCAGGTCCACTATGCCGAGAACGCTGCTGGCATCATCCAGGCCGCCCACGCGCGGGGGTTCAAGATTCAGCTCAGCGCGCTGGGCAGCCCTTCGATGGTGACACAGGCGGGCTTTGAGCAGAACTTCGCCAGCTGGGTAGCCAGCCTGGCTGCTTCTGGAGCAGACGCTATCGAGGTATGGAACGAGCCGAACATAGACCGGGAGTGGCAGATCGGCCGCATTGATCCGGCCGCTTATACCCGGCTTCTCTGTACCGCCTACAGCGCGATCAAGGCAGCCAACCCCAACACGCTGGTCATCAGCGCAGCGCCAGCCCCTACCGGCTACTTCGGCGGCTGCAGCCCCAACGGCTGCGACGATAAGCCCTGGATGGAGGGGATGTATAACGCTGGCGCTGCCCAGTGTATGGACTATATCGGCGCACACCACAACTCCGGCGCTACCTCCCCCTCGGCCCGCAGCGGCCACCCCGCCGACGCCGGCGGCCACCACCACTCCTGGTACTTCCTGCCCCAGACCGAGCTGTACTACAACATCTTCCGCGGCACCCGCCAGCTCTTCTACACCGAGATGGGGTATGCCTCCCAGGAGGGAGTGCCCACCTTCTCCGACATGTTTGCCTGGGCGCGGGAGAACGATAACAGCGAGCAGGCCGCATGGCTGGCCGAGGCGGTCCAGCTCAGCATCAACACCGGAATGGTGCGCTGCATCATCGTCTGGAATATAGACTTCGTCCGTTACGGGTACGACCCACAGGACGGCTATGCCATCGTCCGGCCTGGCGGCTCCTGCCCTGCGTGCGATGCCCTGCACGCCGTCTTGGGTACAAGGTGACGGATGCTGGACGGCGCGCTGGTGGGGTGTTGCCCCTCCTGCGCCCCTGCTGGATAGGGAGGTCAACGTGTCTGGAGGATTCTTTTTGGACCCCGATCAACTCAGCGGGCGACGGCTGGCTGTCGCCGTCGGTGTGTGGGTGCTGACGCTGCTGCTGGGCCTCCTCTGCCTCTGGTGGGGCTTCCTCACCCCTTCGGCAGAAGAGGTCACCCCCACGGCTACGGAAACGGGCGGGTTGACCCCGCTTCCCATTGAAACGCTAGCGACTCAACCGCCGAACGTTCAGCCGGTGGAGACCTTTGGCTACGGTATCCAGACCCACGGCGTCGTCGGCGACCCCGAGTATACGATGGGGCAGGTGGAGAGCCTCGGTCTGGGATGGGTCAAGCAGCAGGTCCGCTGGGCCCACTTCGAGCGGGCGCCGGGGGAGATGGACTGGAGCGGATACGATGCGCTGATAGACGCCGCCAACCGGCGCGGCCTGCGGGTGATGCTCAGCGTGGTGGACGCGCCCGATTGGGCCCGCTCCTACAGGGACGCCAACCCGGAGGGAGCCCCCCCCGACGATCTCGCCGTCTTCGCCGACTTCCTGGGCCGGCTGGTGGACCGGTACCGGGGCCGTATCCACGCCATCGAGGTCTGGAACGAGGAGAACCTGGACCGGGAGTGGGATAACGCCGAAGGGGTGAACCCGACCCGGTACGTGGAGATGCTCCGGCTGGCTTATCAGACGATCAAGGCGCGGGATCCGAACATTCTCGTCATCAGTGGGGCGCTATCCCCCGTGGGGGCTACTGCCACCGACCCGGCCAATCCCAACCGCATCATTTACATGAACGACCGGGATTACTTCCAGGCGCTGGTCGCTGCCGGACTCCTCAACTACTGCGACTGTGTGGGGGTCCACCACAACGGCTACAATATCCCCCCCGACGTGGCCTACGACGAGCCCTATGAAGACGATACGGCCGTCTTCCGCGGCTTCTGGGATAATCCGGACATCAGTTGGTCCTTCCGCAGCACGCTGGAATGGTATCACAGCCAGGTAGCAGCGGCGGGGAGTAACAAGCCCCTCTGCGTGACCGAGTTCGGCTGGGCCTCCTCCGAAGGGTGGGAGACCTACCCGACGGGCTTCGGATTTGCCCAGGATAACACCGAACAGGAGCAGGCAGATTACATCGTGTATGCCTACCGGTTGATGCGGGAGTGGGGCTTCGTGCGGCTGGCCTTCCTCTGGAACCTGGACTTCGCCCAAAAGGACGGCATCGGCCCCACCGACCCCAACGCTCCCTACAGCATTCTGGACTTTAACGGCGCCGCCCGCCCGGCCTTCGAGGCGGTCAGAGCAATGGAGAAACCCCAGGGGCAATGACCGATGGGTCAATGACCAGTGGAGCCATGGGGGAAGGAGGGGGCGGTCGTCGCTGGGGCTGGATCGTCGGCCTCTTCGTCGTAGGGGGGCTGCTTATGCTCCTGGCGTGGCAGGGCCCTGAATTGGGGCTCCTGCCCACGCCGACGGCTACCTCCACTCCGCTCCCTCCTACCCCTACTTCCTGGCCCCGCTCCCGCCTCCCTTCCCCTGACTACGGCATGCAGGCTTTCCTCTGGTGGGATTGGAACATCGCCGAGCGGGACCTCTCCCTCATCGAGCAGGCGGGGTTCACCTGGGTCAAGCAGAAGATCGCCTGGCGGGACCTGGAGGGGATTCAGAGGGACCGTTTCGACTGGCCCAAGGCCGACTTTATCGTCGAGCGGGCGGAGGCGCATAACCTGAACGTCCTCTTCCGGCTGGACGGCCTCCCGCTTCCGGATTGGGTTTCCCCCTCCGATGACCCCACCTTTCCGATCCGGCCGGACGACTTCGCTCACTTCTGCGGGGCAGTGGCGGCCCGTTATAGGGGACGGGTGCGGGCCTACCAGGTGTGGAACGAACCCAACCTTGCCCGGGAGTGGGGGGGCAATCCGCCGAACCCGGCCGGCTATGTGGAGCTGCTGCGGGCCTGCTATGTTGCCATCAAGCAGGCGGACCCCAGCGCCCTGGTCATCTCTGCCGGCATGGCCCCTACTGGCACCGGCCTGCCGGAAGCGCTGCCGGATACCGACTACGTGGTCGGGATGTACGAGGCCGGCGCATCCCCCTATTTCGACCTGCTGGGGGTCCACGCTGCCGGGTTCCGCGCCCCGCCGGAGCTTTCCCCCGAAGAGGCAGCCTCCGACCCCTATTATGGGGGGCAGCGGTTCTTCTGCTTCCGCCACGTCGAGGATATGCGGGAGATCATGCTCCGCTACGGCGACGGCGACAAGCAGGTGGCCATACTGGAGATGGGGTGGACCAGCGATCCCCACAACAGTGATTACGCCTGGTTCGCTGTCACCGAGGAGCAGAAGGCAGAGTACCTGGTGCGGGCCTTCCGTTACGCCCGGGAACACTGGCAGCCGTGGATCGGGCCGATGTTCGTCCTTTCCATCGCCAACCCCTTCTGGACCCCTGAGGATGAGCAGTACTGGTGGGCGATCACCGAGCCGGGCTGGCCGGAGACCCATCTTCGTCCCGCCTACGAGGCGCTGGCGGCGATGGAGAAGTGATGGGGGTGTCAGGCGTCAAAACGTCAAATGTCAGACGTCGGGCAGGGGGGCAGCGGCTCCTTCCCGGATGACCCGCAGCATCTCTTCGTGGATGAGGCCGTTGGAGGCGACGATCTCCTCCCCTGAGAGGCAGTTGGGGGTTCCGGCAAAGTCGGTGGCCCGTCCTCCCGCCTCCCGCACCAGCAGCACCCCCGCCGCCACATCCCACGGTTTGAGCCGGATCTCCCAGAAGCCGTCGAACCGGCCGCAGGCCACATAGGCCAGGTCCAGGCAGGCCGCCCCCGCCCGCCGCACTCCCATCGAACGGCGCAGGAAATGGTCCAGTCGCGCCGTGTTGTTGTCCGCCGCGGTGCGCCGGTCATAGGGGAAGCCGGTGGCGAGGAAACTGTCTGCCAGCCGTGCTGTTCCTGTGACGTGGATCGGCTCTCCGTTCAGCGTCGCTCCCCTTCCGGCCGCTGCGGCGAAGGTCTCCCCTCGCAGCGGGTCGTAGATCACCCCTACCAGCGGCTCCCCGTCCGCCACCAGGGCTGCGGAGACGCCGACGTGAGGAAAGCCGTGGGCGAAGTTGTTGGTCCCATCCAGCGGGTCCACCAGCCAGATTGGGGGGCCAGGCTCCTGCCAGGCGTCCCCGCCTCCCTCCTCGGCCAGGATACGATGCTGAGGAAAGGCGGTCCGCAGCCGGGCCAGGATCAACTGCTCCACAGCCGTATCGGTCTCGGTGACCGGGTTGACCGCCCCCTTGAGGCCGATGTGGGGCAGGGTGGTGCGGGGAAATGCCTGGCGGATGAGCGCTCCCGCTTCGTGGGCGATTGAGACGATCTGGGATAGAATCTCGTCGGTATTCACTGATACCTCACCGCAGAGGCGTAGAGGATGCATGGTTTGTTTTCAGGTTCAGTTCAGGGCGCAGTTTTTGCGATAGCGGATGTGTCCGTATTCTACCACGCCTTATCTCTATGTGCCACAGGCAGGGACGGAGGCATGTTTCAGTTTGGGGGCGGGATGTCCCTGGCCCGGGCCGGACCTGGGGAAACAGGAATGGCGCGAATGGAAACGAATACCGCGAGTGGAGCAGGTATCCTTCCTGTTCGCTGTATTCGGGCCATTCGGGGGATTCGCGATCCACGGGCGAGCGAGAGGATCGCTCGCCCCGAAATTGATGAACTTTGAAAAATTAATCCGTAATACGCCCCAGGGACGGTGTGGTTTTTCTCCAAGACTTTTGCTCATCTGCAGGTAGGTGGTATACTGAGAGCAGGGAGGAGAGGCGCGTTGGAACAGCCTGTCTGGTTTGTCCCGGGGCGCCCGACGCCGCCGGAAGGGGTGCTGGCCCGCTATCGCTCGCCCCAGCCGGTCGGGGTGGCAATGGAGTACGTCCGCCGGCTGACCGGGCCCGGCGATGTGGTGCTCCATCTCTTCTGCCAGGGGCCGCTCTTCCTGCGGGAAGCTGTCTGTGCGGGGCGGCGGGCGGTGGGGGTCAATATCAACCCGGTCAGCCTGCTGGTGGCCGGGCTGGGGCTGGAGGGGCTGCCTGACCCCACCGTCCTCAAAGCCGCCTTCACCCGACTGGCGGACAGCCGTAAAGGGGCGGCCACCCTCCACCTTCATATAGAAGGCCTTTACCGCAGCCGATGCCCTGTCTGTGGGGCGGAGGGGATCGCCGAATGGTTTGCCTGGGACCGGGAGGCCGGGTATCCCTACGCCAAGCGGGTCCGTTGCCCTCGATGCGCAAAAGCACAGGAGGGCGCTGCGGACGAAGAGGACATCGCCGGAGGGCGGCGGTTCGAACCGAGGGGCCTGCCTTATCACTACGCCCTCAACCGGGTCGCACCGCTGGGCCACCCTGCCCGGGAACGGGCGGCGGAGCTGGTGGCCCTCTATACTCCGCGCAACCTGTCCGCTCTGGTGGATGTGCTGCTGCGGCTGGAGGGGATGGAGCTGGAACGGTCGGTGCGGGCAGTGATGCAGGGGCTGTTGCTGGAGGCCTTCGATCGGGGGAGCAGCCTGGACCCTTACGGAGAGGAGCGGACCCGCCCGCGGCTCCTCCGCCTGCCCGCCCGCTTTCTGGAGCGAAACGTGTGGCTGCTCCTGGAGGAAGGGCTGGATCGCCTCATCGGGCAGGCGAGGGGGGAGCCGGTGCGCCGGGCGGCGAACCTCTCCGCTCTCCTGGCGGATCGAACCCCCGCCTATGTGCTCGTGCCCTGTGCCGCACGAGATGTGGGGCGGCTGCTTCCCGTGCGCTCCGTCTCCCTGATCCTGGCCGATCCACCCCGCCCGGACGGCGTCTTCTGGGCGCTCTGTGCCCTCTGGTCCGGATGGCTCTGGGATTCTCCCCCCGCCCATGCCTTACGGCCCTTCCTTCGTCGCCGTCGCTTCGATTGGGACTGGCATCAGCGGGCGTTGAGGACAGCATTGACCGCTGCCGCTTCCCTCCTGACACCCGAAGGCCACCTGGTTGTCCTGACCCCGGAGCTGGAAGAGGAGATGGTCGCCTCGGCCTTTCTGGCGGGGGTCGGCGCGGGTTATGAGCTGGAAGGGTGGGGGGGGTGTCCGGAGGTCGGATGCCGGACGGTCTGGCAGGTTCGGAAGTGGAGAAGGGAAGGGCCGACGGAACAGGGAACGGCCCCTGAGCCGGAGGAAGTGGCGGCTGAGGCGGCGGGGTTTGCCCCTTCCCTGGCGGAGACCTGCCTGCGGGAGCGGGCTGAGCCGACCCCCTGGCCCTTTCTCCAGTCTGCCGTCTACGCGGGCCTTGCCGCGAAGGGGTGGTCTGCCCCCACAGTCGCCCCCGTTGTCGAGGGGGTCCGGCGGGGGTTGGAGGGAATGGGGCTGGAGCAGGTGGATGAGGGGCAGGACCTGTGGTGGCTTCCGACGTTGAAGGCGGAGCGGCTTGCCGATCCGCTGGCCGACCGGGTAGAGGAGTGGGTCTGCCAGGCTTTCCTCTCCCGCCCTTTGTGGAGTAAGGAGGAATTGGCCCTGGCGGTCTACGCTGCATTCCACGGCTCCCTCACGCCTTCCCTCTCTCTGGTCCTGCTTTGTCTTGACTCCTACGGTGTGGCCGGGGAGAAGGGGTGGCGGCTGCGGGAGGAGGACGCGGCGAGCTGGCGGGAGGAGGAGATAAAGGCATTGCGCCGGGAGCTTCAGGCGCTTGGCGCCCGGTTGGGGTTCCAGACGCGGTCAGGGCGGGGATGGGATGTGCGGTGGCAGGAGCAGGGGCGGGATGCCTACGTCTTCGTGGTCCTGCCGACCGCGGCCGTGGGACGGCATCTCCTGGCTGGTCCGGCGGTGCCTGGCGGTGCCCGACCCTGCCTGGTCTTTCCCGGCGGACGGGCGGAGCTCCTGGCCTACAAAATCCGGCGTGACCCCAGATTGGCCCGGGTCGCGGAAGAGCAGGGCTGGCAGTTCATCAAATTCCGCCATCTGAGGCGGCTCATCACCGAGCGGCTGGACCGAAGGCTCTTTGAGACGGTGCTGGGGCTTGACCCCATTGTCGAGCGGGAAGGGGTGCAGATCCCCCTGGTTATGGAAGGATGACGACAGGAATTCACCCCTTCCCCCCAGCAGGGGGAATTTCAGAAGAAGCTCTGCGTCCTCTGTGTCTCTGTGGTAGGTCATTCCGGAGGTGAGCGATGAAGCGTATCGTTGGGCCGGTCGCGCTGGGACTGGCTTTGCTGCTGGCGGTCGTCTCGTTGATCACCAGCGGCCTCGCCCTCTGCGGGTTGTTGCGGGCCCGGCAGGTCGGACTGACAGCGGTGCAGGATGTCCGTGCGGCCCTCTCCGCGCTGAGTAATGAGACCATTGAGACCTCCATCCCTTTCAGCGGCACGCTCCCCATTCGAGCGAGGGTGCCGCTGGAACAGCAGTTCACCATTCCCATCCATACAACGGTCCCCTTCTCCACTGTCGTGCAGGTGCCGATACAGGTTCCAGTGCTGGGGCGGTACGAGTTCTCCGTGCCGGTGAACACGGAGGTGCCGCTGGACCTGGTGGTGACCGTCCCTGTCAGTCAGACCGTGGAGGTGAATACGGCGGTGACGGTGAACGCAGAGGTGCCGGTCCGCCTGGAGGTGGCCCGGTTGGGATTGGACGATCTGCTGAGGCGGCTGGAGACGACACTGGCGGAGGTGGAGCGGAAGCTACAATGGCCGATGGGGTCAGTCGAATCGCAGCCCTAGCGCGGGAGGACCTCAACTGGGCGCTGGCCCATTTCACTCTGGCGGCGGACCTGACGGCGTTGCGAGGGGCATGCCGGCTTGCTTATGCCGGGAAGACCATCGTCGCCCGATATGATGGGCTGCCCTTCGCCGCTCTGGCCTTCTGGGGCGATAGCCCGGATGTGCTTGCAGCTCTGGCGTGCCGTCTGGTCGCCCCCGACGAGGGGTTCTACCTGCTGGTGAACGAGCAGCAGGCCAGGGTGGCGGAGCGGGCCTTCACCGTGGAGGCAGTCCATCCGGAATGGCAGATGCTCTTTGAAGGGGACCCCCTGAGGCTGGAACCAGGTGAGATATCGCCTTTGGGGCCGGAGCATTTGGGGGAGATGCAGGAGCTGGCGGCGGAGGCGGGGCTGATGGCGCTGGAGGCGGATCCCTTCCGGCATGGCCCGGCCTTCGGGGTGTGGGGAGAGGAAGCCGGGAGCGGCGGCCGGTTGCTGGTGGCAATGGGGACCACCCATCTGGTTGTGCCGGGCGCAGCGGAGATCGGCAACGTCGCCACACGGACCACCCATCGTCGCCGTGGATACGCCCGGCGAGTGGTGGCAGCGTTGGTGCGGGCGCACGCAGCGGAGGGCCGGCGGACCTTTCTGATGGTGTTTCAGGACAGCGCCGCAGCAGTGCGCCTCTATGAGGGAATGGGTTTCGTCCGGCTGCGGCCCATGTTTCTGATGCGCTGTAGGACAAGCTTTAGCTTGTCCTGTAGGAAGCACTCCGGGGAGGTCTGAAGGTTTCGAAGATGACACTCCTCACTTTTCAACTGAGCAGGAAAGAGGTATATTTAGGGAGAACCCGTTTGCAGAAATTGGCAGTTTCTAGGAGGAGGGCTATGGCAAGAGGATTGGTGCTGATCAACGAGGACCGGTGCAAGGGGTGCGGGTTGTGTGTCTCTGTTTGTCCTGTGCACATCCTCCAGCTATCGAAGGAACGGTTTAATGCCAAAGGGTATCGTCCTGTCGAGGTGACCGACCCGGAGGCCTGCACCGGCTGCGCGATGTGTGCCACCATCTGTCCCGACGTGGTTTTCACTGTCTACCGTCGGAAACGAGAGCCAAAGCAGGCACCGGCTACAACGTAGGAGGGAAGAAGATGGCAAAGGAGCTTTGGGAAGGGAATGCAGCGATCGCCGAAGCGGCCATTCGGGCGGGTGTGGAGGCCTTTTTCGGTTATCCCATCACACCCCAGACCGAGGTTCTGGAGCATTTCTCCGAGCGACTGCCGGAGCTGGGGCGTGTCTTTCTCCAGGCTGAGAGCGAGGTGGCGTCCATCAATATGGTCTACGGCGCTGCCTGTGCCGGAGCCCGGGTGATGACTTCTTCTTCCAGCCCTGGCATCAGCCTGATGCAGGAGGGGCTTTCGTACATTGCCTGTTCCGAGGTCCCTGTTGTGGTAGCCAATATTATGCGCGGCGGGCCGGGCCTGGGAAACGTGGCCCCCTCCCAGGGGGACTACTTCCAGGCGGTGAAGATGGCCGGTCACGGCGATTTCCACCCCATCGTCCTGGCCCCGGGCAACATTCAGGAGGCCATTGACCTGGTGGTGCTGGCCTTCGACCTGGCCGATAAGTACCGCACCATCGCCATGATTATCGCTGATGGCTCGCTGGGCCAGATGATGGAGCCGGCCGAGATGCCCCCGATGCGCCCCGTCCGCAAGCCGGAGGAGCGGGCCTCCTGGGCGCTCACCGGCGCGAAGGGCCGCCCGCCCAACATCATCACCTCCCTCTACCTGGTGGAGGAGGAACTGGAGAAAGTCAATCTGCGCCTGCAGGCCAAACTGCGCGAAATTGCCGCCAACGAGGTCCGCTGGAAGGAGTACTCCACGGAGGACGCTGACCTCCTGCTGGTGGCCTTCGGCACTGTCGGCCGGGTCTGCCAGACAGTGGTGCGGGAGGCGCGGGCGAAGGGGCTGAAGGCGGGCCTCCTGCGCCCCATCACCGTCTGGCCGTTCCCCTCGGCCCGCATCGCCGAACTGGCCGCGCGGGTGCGGGGGGTGCTGGTCGTGGAGATGAACGCCGGGCAGATGCTGGAGGACGTCCGGCTGGCGGTGGAGGGCCGCTGCCCCGTCCGCTTCTACGGCCGCATGGGCGGCATCATCCCCCTGCCGGATGAGATTCTGCCCAAACTGGAGGAACTGGACGCGGAA
>JBDOIF010000110.1:0-31392 GCA_041082215.1 Anaerolineae bacterium | reverse complement strand
AGGCGGGCGGGGGTGGGGTGAGGGCAACTCCCGCCGCGCGGTAGAGGGGAGGGGGTGCCCGCCGCAGGCGGGCGGGGGTGGGGTGAGGGCAACTCCCGCCGCGCGGGAGAGGGGAGGGGGTGAGGTGAGGACAACTCCCGCCGCGCGGGAGAGGGGCGGGGGTGGGGTGAGGGCCAGGTGGATGGCCGGGCTGGCATATCGCCTGTTAGGGAGGAGATCGTATGGGCCAGTTTTCCAGAAGAGAGTTTCTGCGCCTCTCCGGGGTTGCCCTGGGGGCAGCCCTGTTGCCCGCCCTGCCAGAGGAGGGTGACAGAAGGCGGCCGCAGCGCCCGCTCAGCGGCGGCCCCGTGCGGATGGGACGGGCGATCCATACGGTGGTCATCTACGATGCCCCCCGCGCCGATGCCGGGCGGCTGGGGACCTGGTCCCGGGAGGACACCTTCACCATTCTCGGAGAGGTGCGTGCCCCCGGCCTCAACGCCTATAACGACCTGTGGTACGAAACCCCGGATGGTTACGTCTTCTCCGCCTGGGTGCAACCCCTGTGGGTCTGGCCGCCCCAGCCCACCATCACCGACCTGGGTGAGTGGGGCTTCTGGGGGGAGGTCTGTGTCCCCTTCACCGACGCACGCAAAGAGCCGCATCTTGAGGCCCCCAGCCCCTACCGCTTCTACAACGGCACGGTCTATCATGTGGTGGGCGTCGCCTTCGACGAGCTCGGCAATGGCTGGTATCAGGTCTACGATGAGTTCCCCCCGCCGACCCACCAGTGGGTGCTCGCCCGGGACGTCCGCCGCATCGGGCGGGAGGAGCTTTCCCCTATCCGCCCCTTCGCCGGAGCCAAGCGGATCGAGGTGGACCTGAGCAAGCAGCGGATTACCTGCTTTGAGGGGAACCGGGTTGTCTTCACCACCCCCTGCTCCTCCGGGATCGGCCTGCGCACCCATGAGGACGGCACGGTGGAGGACCTGGGCACACCCAAGGGGGAGCATTGCGTGATCCTCAAACAGCCCTCCCGTCACATGAGCAACCGTCCCCAAAAGGAAGGGGACCCGGTGCCCGCCGACCTCTTTGACCTGCCCGGGGTGCCGTGGAACACCTTCTTCGACCAGAGCGGCACCGCCATCCACGGCACCTACTGGCACAACGACTTCGGCGTCCCCCGCAGCCACGGCTGTCTCAACGTCTCCACCGACGCCGCCCGCTGGATCTACCGCTGGGCCTATCCCCTCGGCGGGGCGGAGGACGACTTTGTTCAGGGCAACAGTCAGGTGGGCACGCCGATCTATATTTTCTAATTGACAAGGAGACACGGAGGGCAGAGGGGTTTTGCATCGTCCTCTGCGCCGCGGCCCGTAACTCTTGACATAATCTAAAGGGTTGCTGTGCTCTTCTGACGATGTTATAATCCCTCCAGGGAGGCCGCCGATGGTCTTGACGCGGGAGGAGGTCGAACACATCGCCGAACTGGCGAGGCTGGCCCTCACCGGGGAGGAAAAGGAACGGTTCCGGGAGCAGCTTTCTGCCGTTCTGGAATACGCCGCCCGTCTGAAGGAGCTGGATACAGAAGCGATCCCCCCCACGGCTACCGTTCTCCCCCTGCACAGTGTGATGCGACCCGACGAACCCCGTCCCCCCTCTCCCCGCGAGGAGATTCTGGCCAATGCCCCTGTTGTTGTAGAAGGCTGCTTCGTTGTGCAGCCGGTGTGGGGAGAGGGGTCTACCCCGGAGGAGGAGCCGTGAGGTTGTACGACCTGACCATCCACGAGGCCCGTCGGCTGCTGGATGAGGGGGAGATTTCGGCGGTGGAGCTGACCCGGGCGGTGCTCGACCGCATTCTGGAAGTGGATAACGACATCCGGGCCTACCTGACGCTGACGCCGGAGGTCGCGCTGGAGCAGGCCGCCGAGGCAGCCGTAGGGGCGACCAGCCGGTCGCCCGTCGTTGGGGCGACCAGCCGGTCGCCTGCCGTTGGGGCGACCAGGCGGTCGCCCGTCGTTGGGGCGACCAGGCGGTCGCCCGTCGTTGGGGCGACCAGCCGGTCGCCCGTCGTTGGGGCGACCAGCCGGTCGCCCGTACAGGGCATCCCCCTGGCCGTCAAGGATGTCCTCTGCACCGCCGGCGTGCCGACCACCTGCGGCTCCCGCATCCTGGAGGATTTTGTCCCGCCCTACGATGCCACCGCTGTGGCCCGGCTGCGGGCCGCCGGGATGGTACTTCTGGGGAAGACCAACACCGATGAGTTTGCGATGGGCTCCTCGACGGAGAACTCCGCCTTCTTCCCCACCTGCAACCCGTGGGACCTGAGCCGCGTGCCCGGAGGGTCGAGCGGGGGGAGTGCGGCCGCCGTCGCTGCCGGGGAGTGTCTGGGGGCGCTGGGCACCGACACCGGCGGCTCCGTCCGCCAGCCAGCCGCTTTCTGCGGCGTGGTAGGCCTCAAGCCGACCTACGGGCGGGTGAGCCGGTACGGGCTGGTGGCCTTCGCCTCCTCACTGGATCAGGTGGGGGTCCTGGCCAAAGACGTGACCGACGCAGCGATCCTCCTGGGGGTCATCGCCGGGCACGACCCGCTGGATTCCACCTCGGCGGACGTACCGGTGCCGGACTACACCGCTGCCCTCACCGGGGACATCCGGGGGATGCGGGTCGGCGTGCCGGGAGAGTACTTCATCCCCGGGATGCAGGCTGAGGTCGAGGCGGCGGTCCGGGCGGCGGTGGAGAAGCTGGCAGAGCTGGGGGCGGAGATAGAAGAGGTGAGCCTTCCCCACACCGAATACGCTCTCCCCGTCTACTACCTCATCGCCCCGGCGGAGGCCAGCGCCAACCTGGCCCGCTACGACGGCGTCCGTTACGGGCTGCGGGTGGAGGCGGGGGACCTGGAGGAAACCTACAGAGCCACCCGCGGGGCGGGCTTTGGCCCGGAGGTGAAGCGGCGGATTATGCTGGGCACTTACGCCCTCAGCGCCGGCTACTACGACGCCTATTACCTCAAGGCCCAGAAGGTGCGTACCCTCATCAAGCAGGATTTCGACCGGGCGTTCGAGCGGGTAGACGTCCTTGTGGCCCCCACTACACCGACCACCGCTTTCCGACTGGGTGAGAAGGTAGATGACCCTCTCCAGATGTATCTTTCCGATATTTTCACCCTTTCGGTGAACCTGGCTGGCATCTGTGCGATCAGCCTCCCCTGCGGCTTCGACGCGCAGGGGCTTCCCATTGGCATGCAGGTGATGGGGCCAGCCTTTGGGGAGGAGGCGATCCTGCGGGTGGCCCACGCCTACGAGCAGGCGACGGAATGGCATAAGCGGAGGCCGGAGAGGTAATGGAGACAGAACTGCCCGAGTTCCTCCGTCCCCTCTTCTGGGATACGAACTTCGACCGGTTGCGTATTCCTGGCCACGAGCGGTATATCATCGAGCGGGTGCTGGAGTATGGAGACGACGAGGCGATCCGGTGGCTGTGGCACGCCTTCGGGCCATCTGCCATTGCCGACGCGGTGCGCCGAAGCCGGGTTATTTCTCCCAACACCGCTAACCTGTGGGCACTGTTACTGGATATCCCTCGCGAGGAGATAGGTTGTTTCTCCAAACGCTTCCGCATCACGTCCAGAGTCTTCTAAAGCGCCTGGGCCAGTTGTCTGCTATCGCACCTTTCTACCTGGCTGGCGGTAGCGCTGTAGCCCTTCACCTGGGTCACCGCCTCTCCATGGATCTCGACTTCTTCACTCCCCAGGAGGAATATGAGGTCGAGCCGCTGATCCAGGCGCTGCAAGAGGTGGGACATCTCATCATTCGCCAGGAGCGGCCGGGCACGACGTTGAATGCCACTCTGGAAGACACGCATATCAGCTTTTTCATTTACCCTTACCCTTTGCTGGAAACCCTCCACCAGCTCTGGGGGATACAGGTTGCCGGGCTGCTCGATCTGGCCCTGATGAAACTGGCCGCCATCGGCCAACGGGGACGGAAGAGGGACTTCATAGACCTATATCAGATCTGCAAAGCAGAGTACACGCTTGACGATCTTTTGCGGCATATGCCGGAGAAGTTTCCTAGAATCACATATTCCTCATATCACTTATTGCGTGCCCTGGCCTACTTTGACGACGCCGAATCCGACCCCATGCCCCAGATGCTTGTTCCCCTTGAGTGGGAGGAGGTGAAGCGCTTCTTCGAGGGGGAAGTGCGACGGTTGATGAAAGCGATGACCAGCAACGAGTAACCAGCAACCAGCACACAAGGAGCGAACATGAAAGGCATCATCACCATCGCCGGATACGGAACCCGGTTTCTACCTGCTTCGAAAGCGATCCCCAAGGAGATGATCCCCATCGGCGGTGTTCCCCTCATCCAGCATCACGTGGAGAGCCTGGTCGCTGCAGGGATCGAGCAGATCATCATCGTCGTGCGGGGAACTGGCGGGCCGGTCCCCCTTCACTTTGCCCCTGCCCCCGACCTGGAGCGCCACCTGGAGGCTTCCGGCAAGCGGGAGCTTCTGGAAGAGGTCCGGCGCGTGTCCCGGATGGCGGAGATCATCTTCGTCCGCCAGCCGGAGGCCCTTCCCTACGGCAACGCGTCCCCCGCCCTGGCCGCCCGGCCCTGGCTCACTCCCGGCGAGCCGTTCTACTACATGTTCGGCGACGACATCATCCTGGCCGATACCCCTGCCCCCCGGCAGATGCTGGAGGCCTTCCGCCAATACCAGCCAGCAGCCGTCGTCGCCACACAGGTTATACCGGACGAGGAGACCCATCTCTACGGCATGATCGAGCTGAAGGCAGGATCGGCCAACGAGATAGCCCGCATCATAGAGAAGCCGAAGCCGGGTACGGCCCCTTCGAACCTGGCCCAGATCGGTCACTTTGTCTTCACCCCGGAGATCTTTGAGGTGCTGGACCGGCTGGAGCCGGGGAAGGGAGGGGAGCTGTGGCTGGCCGATGCAGTAGACCGACTGGCTGCCCGTTCCCGCGTCATCGTATTGCCGATCGAGGGTAAGTGGTTGCCCGCCGGCGACCCCCTTCACCATCTGAAAGCCTGCATCGAGGCCGCCCTGCGACGGAAGGATTGGCGAGACGAGCTGATCGCTTACCTGCGGACGCTGGAGATATGACCATTGTAGAGTGCTACGCTGGCTCCGGCTACCCCGAGCGTCCCCGCGCTTTCCTCTGGGAGGGGCAGTGGCTGGAAGTGGCGGAGGTCGAGGCCCGGCGCCGGACCCCCGACGGCCTGGTTTTCCGGGTCCGTGCGGCGGATGGCCGCCGGTTCATCCTGACCTACCACGAGCGCAGCGATACCTGGGTTGTGGCGGGTTGATGGGCGGTGAGGAGGCGGGCCACAGGATGGTTGCACTTCAGGAAAATCATGCTATACTCGCCAACGCCAGATTTGGACTGTTTCCTCTTACTATTCGCAGATCGAGACGCCTGCCGCGACGAAGAACCAGAGCCTTCCTGAACCAGGGTCGGGAAGGAAGGGCTTGAACCAGATAGTTTGGGAAAGGAGGTGATCGGCGGAGGGAGATCTGACGAAGCTGCTTTCTGTCCTCGTGATTTCGTCCCATCGCGCGTAGCCTATTCAGGTTCTGTAAGGAGGAGAGAAAATGCTCAAGAAGCTCACCTTGGCAACCCTTGCCCTGGTCACGGTGATGGCCTTGCTGGCCGGCTGCGGCCCCAAGCCACCCAAGACGATCAAGATCGGCCTGGACATCGAACTCACGGGGGACATCGCCTATGTGGGTGTCCAGTCACAGCGGGCTGCCGAAATGAAGGTGGAGGACATCAACGGCGCTGGCGGCCTGCAGGTGGGAGATCAGACCTACCAGATCGAGCTGGTGATCGAGGACAACGAGTCCAAGGCCGAATCGGCTGTCGCGGCAGCGACGAAGCTGATCGTGCAGGACCAGGTCCTGGCGATCGTCGGCCCGCAGGCCAGCAAGCAGGCTGTCCCCACCGGAGAGGTGGCCAATGAGAATGAGACCCCTATGATCAGCCCCTGGTCCACCAACCCCAACACCACGCTGAACCGCCCCTGGGTCTTCCGTGCCTGCTTCCTGGACCCCTTCCAGGGTCCGGTGATGGCCAACTTCATCACGGATGAGTTCGGCTTTACCAAGGCGGCGGTGCTGTACGATGTGGCCTCCGACTACCCCAAGGGGCTGGCCGAGTTCTTCAAGGCAGCATGGGAGGAGCTGCACGGCGCGGGATCGGTGGTGGCCTTCGAGAGCTTCACCACCGGCGACACCGACTTCAGCGCCCAGTTGACCAAGATCAAGGCCTCTGGCGCCGAGTTCCTCTTCACCCCGCAGTACTATAATGAGGTCCCGCTCATCGTCAAGCAGGCCCGCGAGCTGGGGCTGGACTTCCCCATCTTCGGCTCCGACTCCTGGGGCGACCCCAAGACGCTGGAGCTGTGCGGCGAGGCATGCGAGGGGCTGTTCTTCAGCACCCACTACGCCGCCGAGGGTGCGGTCGGTGCCACAAAGGAGTTCATTGACCGCTACACCGCCCGATACGGGGAAGTGCCCGGCGACGTGGCGGCGCTGACGTGGGACGCGATGGGTATCCTGCTCCAGGCCATCCAGAACACCGGTGGCCTCACCGGCGACCTGGCCGCCGACCGGCGAGCGGTGCGGGATCAGTTGGCCCAGATCAAGGACTACGAGGGCATCACCGGTCGGATGACCTTCACTGAGGAGGGCGATCCCATCAAGTGCGCGGTGATCGTCAAGATTCAGGGTGGGAAGTTCGTCTTCTACCAGCAGGCCTGCCCGTAGAGATGATTTCCTGTGCTGCTGGCGGCTCTGCTTGAGAAGCGACCGTAACGGTGGAGAGGGATCCCTTCTGGGGGTTCCTCTCCACCCCATCGTTTGGTCTCAGCCATAAAGGAGGTTGCCCGGTGACCCTCGCCACATTCCTCCAATATTTGCTCAACGCCTTACAGTGGGGCAGTTTCTACGCCCTGATCGCCCTGGGTTACACGATGGTCTACGGGGTGCTGTTGCTCATTAACTTCGCCCACGGCGATATCTTCATGGTCGGTGCCTACATCGGCTTCTTCATCGCCTCTTTCCTCCTGGGGCTGGCGGCCAACACCGCTTTCGGTCTCCCCAACTGGGCGATCCTGACCCTGACCATCCTCGGCTCTATGGCGCTGACGGCGGGTGTGGGGGTGACCATCGAGCGGGTGGCCTACCGGCCCCTGCGGGAGCGGGGTGCCCACCGGCTTTACGTCGTCATCACGGCGCTGATGATCGGCATTTTCCTTGAGTATCTGAACCTCTCCCTGTTCGGCGCAGCCGACCGTGGCTTCCCGGAACTGATCCCGAACCGGATCTATACCGTCGGCGGGGTGAGCTTCACCAACATCAAGGTGCTCGTCATCGGCCTGGCCATCCTGGTGATGGTCGGCCTGGAGCTCTTCCTGCGCCGCACCAAGGTCGGCCTGGCCATGCGGGCCATCTCCTACGACCGGATGGCGGTCCCCCTGATGGGGGTTCCGGTCAACACCATCATCAGGGCCACCTTCGTCATCGGCTCCTCCCTTGCCGCGCTGGCGGGGATCATGTTCGGTTCGGCCTACCATGTCCTCAGCTTCGACATGGGGATTCTCATCGGCTGGAAGGCGTTTATCTCCGCGGTGGTGGGCGGCATCGGCGAGGTCCGTGGAGCGATGGCTGGTGGGTTCCTGCTGGGCTTTGTCGAGATCTTCGTCGTCGCCCTCGGCCAGATCCCCGGCCTGGAGTTCCTGTCGTCCACTTACCGGGACCTGGTTGCCTTCACCATTCTCCTGACGATCCTCACTTTCCGGCCCACGGGGCTCTTCGGCGTGGCAAGGAGGCAGAAGGTATGAGCAAGAGACTGTACGCCCCGCTTCTTGTCCTGGCCCTTTTCATCATCATCGTCGGCGGCTCGTGGCTTCGCCTTTTCAACGACTACTGGCAACTGGTCCTCTTCTACATGGGCATCAACATCATCATGGCGGTCAGCCTGAACCTGATCAACGGCTATATGGGGGAGTTCTCCTGCGGCCATGCCGCGTTTATGGCTGTGGGGGCCTACGTAAGTGGGATCCTCACCGTCTGGCTGTTCGCCGAAGACAGGGTGTTCGGGCCGCCTGTCCTCCCGGCCGCCTGGTCCATCCCGCTGCTGCCGGTGGCGATCCTCATCGGCGGCCTCGCCGCCTCTCTGGTGGGGCTGCTGATCGCCATCCCTTCCTTCCGTACCCGGGGGGACTATCTGGCGATCATCACTCTGGCGGTGAACTATATCGTCAAGAGCGCCATTGAGAACATGGAGTTCATCGGGGGGCCGCGCGGCTTCATGGGGATGAAGCGGGTGGTGAACGCCATGATGGATGTCTTCAACGCCCCGTGGCTCCTCATCTGGACCTTTATCGGCGTTATCGGGACGATCCTCATTATCCAGCGGTTCGTCTCTTCCACCTTCGGCAAGGGGGTGATGGCCATCCGCGAGGACGAGGTGGCGGCCGGGCTGATGGGGGTGAACACCCGCCGGGTGAAGCTGGTCGCTTTTATGGTCTCCTGTGGCCTGGCCGGGATCGCTGGCGGCCTTCTGGCCCACGGGCCGGGGGGGTACGTCAACCCCGGCATGTTCACCATCCTCAAGTCCACTGAGGCGATGGTCATGGTCTACCTGGGCGGCATGGGCTCCATCAGCGGCAACGTCCTGAGCGCGATCTTCTTCACCCTGCTCCTGGAGGTCCTCCGCCCCCTGGGTCTCTACAAGTGGGTGGTCATCCCCCTGCTCCTGGTGGTGATGATGCTCTTCCGGCCCAGCGGGCTGATGGGAGGCCGGGAGCTGGGAGACGTCTTCCCGCGGCTGCGAGCCTGGTTCGGTTCCAAGGAGGAGGAATATGCCGCTGCTTCAAATTAGAGGACTGACCCACTGGTTCGGCGGGCTGCGCGCCGTCCACGACTTCAACCTGGACCTGGAGAAGGGAGAACTGGTCGGCCTGATCGGTCCGAACGGGGCGGGCAAGACCACGATTTTCAATCTGGTGACGGGGGCCTACCGACCGAGCGAGGGGGAGATCTGGTTCAACGGGGAGAACCTGGTCGGCCTGCCGCCGCATCAGATTACCGCCCGCGGTATTGCCCGCACCTTTCAGACCATCCGCCTGTGGAACGAACTGACGGTGCTGGATAACGTCCGCATTGCCCGGGCCTCCCGCATCCGTTACGGCCTGACGGACGCGCTGCTGCATACTCCGCTCTACCAGCAGGAGGAGAAGGAGATCCGGGAGCGGGCTGTGGAGCTTCTCACCCGGCTGGGCCTGAAGGACTACATCCACGAGCAGGCGAAGAACCTGCCCTACGGCCTTCAACGACGGGTGGAGATCACCCGGGCGCTGGCTACCGAGCCACGGCTCCTCCTGCTCGACGAGCCAGCAGCGGGGATGAACCCGGCGGAGATCGCCGACCTGCTGGAGCTTATCCGGCAGCTCAGGGAGGAGTTCGGGCTGACGATCTGGCTCATCGAGCATCAGATGCGGGTCATCATGAACATCTGCGAGCGCATCCAGGTGCTCGACTTCGGGGAGACGATCGCCGAAGGTACGCCCAGGGATATCCAGAACAACCCCCGCGTGATCGAGGCCTACCTGGGGGAGGAGGTGGTGGCATGACGCTGCTGGAGGTCAGGGACCTGCGGGTGAGCTACGGCAACATCGAGGCGCTCCACGGCATCTCTTTCCACGTGGAGGAGGGGGAGATCGTCACCCTGATCGGCGCCAACGGCGCTGGTAAGTCCACCACTCTGATGACTATCTCCCGCCTGATCCCCCACGTGGCCGAGCTGGGAGGCCGCGTCACCGGCGGCAGCATCCTTTACCAGGGGGAGGAACTGCTCAAGTACCAGCCTCACGATGTCGTGAACCGGTTCGGCATCTCCCAGGTGCCGGAAGGACGCCGCATCTTCGGCAACCTCTCCGTGATGGAAAATCTGATGCTGGCTACCTATGCCCGGAAGGACAGGGACCGGATCAGGGAGGACCTGGAGCGGGTGTTCTCCATCTTCCCCCGGCTGGAGGAGCGGAAGAACCAGCGGGCGGAGACCCTCAGCGGCGGCGAGCAGCAGATGCTGGCTGTGGCCCGGGCACTGATGGCACGGGGCAAGCTGATGCTCCTGGACGAACCTTCGATGGGGCTGGCCCCCGTCCTGGTGCGGGATATTTTCGAGACGCTGCGGGAGATCAACGCCCAGGGGACCACCATCCTCCTGGTGGAGCAGAACGCCCATATGGCGCTGAAGCTGGCCAGCCGCGGGTATGTGCTGGAGACGGGGAACGTCGTTCTGGAAGGGACGGCGGAAGAGCTGGCCGCTAACCCCGAGGTGAAGAAGGCCTACCTGGGTGGGTGATGGAGACGCGGAGAAGCGGGGGCGGGGAGACGCGGAGTCGCCTGCATCTCAAAACTTCAGTGCCCTTCAGTGCTTTCAGTGTGATGGAAAGTGGAGAGTTGCTGACCTGGGCGGAGATTGACCTGGACGCCATCGTCGAAAACGCCCGTACCTTGAAGGCCCGTGCAGGAGCGCGGGCCGAATTGATGGTTGCTGTTAAGGCCAACGGCTATGGACACGGGGCGGTGCCGGTCTCGCGGGCGGCGCTGGAGGGAGGCGCCACCCGGCTGGCGGTCCATCGGGTCGAGGAGGGGATCGAACTGCGGCAGGCGGGCATCGGCGCGCCGATCCTGGTGATGGGCTACACCCTCCCGGCTCAGTCGAAGCAGGTTGTGCAATGGGACCTGACCCCCACGGTGAACAGCCAGCCGCAGGCAGAGGGCCTCTCCGCAGCGGCGGTTGCTCTTGGGAAACAGGTCCCTGTCCACGTGAAGGTGGACACCGGCATGGGGCGGTACGGCCTCCTGCCGGAGGAGGTGGTGGATTTCTGGCGCTATCTGAACGGGCTGCCCGGCCTCGTCCTGGAGGGCCTATACACCCACTTCGCCACCGCCGACGCCGCCGACAAGCGGACCACCCGGCAGCAGTTCGAGACTTTTAAAAAGGTTATAGCAGCCCTGGAGGAGGCTGGGTTCACGATCCCTCTCAAGCATGCCGCCAACAGCGCTGCCACCATCGAACTGCCGGAGATGGCGCTGGATATGGTCCGTTGTGGCATCGCCCTCTACGGCCTTCGCCCATCGGACGAGGTCGAGCCGGCAGTGCCGCTCCGGCCCGCCCTCGCCCTGAAGAGCCGCGTCGTCCGGATACGCACCCTGCCCGCCGGGCACGGGATCAGCTACGGCCACACCTACGTCACCTCCCGGCCCACCCGCGTGGCGCTGGTGCCGGTGGGCTACGGCGACGGCTATCACCGCCTCCTCTCCAACCGGGGCGCCGTCCTCATCCACGGCCAGCGCGCCCCCATCGTCGGGCGGGTCTGTATGGACCAGTTCGTCGTGGACGTCTCCCACATCCCCGATGTCCGCCCCCACGACGAGGTGGTGCTCATCGGCCGCCAGGGGGAGGAGGAGATCACCGCCGAGGAAGTGGCCCGCTGGGCCCAGACCATCAATTATGAGGTGACAACCGGCCTCCTGCCCCGCGTGACGCGGGTCTATCTGCGGGGAGGGAAGGAGGTGGAGCGAGTTACGCTTGTGTGAGAAGGGGTCATTCGTCATTCGTCATTCGTCATCCGTCACCAGCAACGAGTTAAGGAGGAACCATGCCCCGTGTACGCAACTTCATCTCTGAGCGCATCGCCTCTGTACCACCCTCGGGTATCCGCCGTTTCTTCGACATTGCTGCGACGATGGAGGACGTGATCAGCCTGGGGATCGGCGAGCCGGATTTCACCACTCCCGAGCCGATCCTTCAGGCCGGGATTGAGTCGCTCAAGCGAGGGGACACCCATTACACGTCCAACTCCGGGCTGATGGAGCTGCGCCGGGCCATCGCCGAGCATCTGGACCGGCTGTATGGCCAGACCTATAACCCGGCCAGCGAGATCCTCATCACCGTGGGGGTCTCCGAGGCCCTCTACCTGGCCTGCGCTGCCACTCTTGACCCGGGCGACGAGGTCATCATCCCCCAGCCCTGCTTTGTCTCCTACGCGCCGGAGGTCACTTTCGCCGGAGGGGTGCCGGTGATGGTGCCGACCTACGCGGAGGACGACTGGCAGGTGACGGCGGAGGCGATCGAGGCGGCGGTCACCGAGCGGACCAAGGCCATTCTTCTGGGCTACCCCAACAACCCCACCGGTGCAGTCATGAGCCGGGAGCGGCTGAACGAGATCGCTGCCGTGGTCAAGCAGCACAACCTGCTGGTCATCTCCGACGAGCTGTACGACCGGCTGGTCTACGACACCGAACACGTCTGCTTTCCCAGCCTGCCGGGGATGTACAGCCGTACCATCCTCCTGATGGGCTTCTCCAAGGCCTACGCGATGACAGGATGGCGGATCGGCTACGCTGCCGGCCCGGCGGAGATCCTGGGGATGATGCGGAGAGTCCATCAGTACACCATTATGTGCGCCCCCACCACCGCCCAGTACGCCGCACTGGCAGCGCTGGAGGTGGGGGAGCCTTTCGTTGAGGAGATGCGGGCCGAATACGACCGGCGCCGCCGGCTGATCGTGAACGGCCTCAACGAAATCGGGCTGACCTGCGTGGAACCTAAAGGGGCCTTCTACGCCTTCCCTTCCATCGCCGTTACCGGGATGGATGAGGAGACCTTTGCCGAACGGCTGCTCCACGAGGAGAAAGTGGCTGTGGTCCCCGGCAGTGCTTTCGGCGAGGCGGGGAAAGGGTACGTCCGCTGCTCCTACGCCACTGCCTACGAGAAGATCGAGGAGGCGCTGGAACGGATGCATCGGTTTGTGCAGAGGCATGGATAAAAGGCAGGGGGCAAGAGGCAAGACGCAGGAAAGAGAAAGAAGGGGAGTGTGGAATACGAGGCTGTAATCGGTCTGGAGGTCCACGCCCAGGTTCACACCCGCTCCAAGATGTTCTGCGGCTGCCCGGTGGTGGAGGATACGGGCGACCTGCCGCCGAACACCTACGTCTGTCCGGTCTGCACCGGTATGCCGGGTACGCTGCCGGTGATCAACCGGAGGGCGGTGGAGCTCACCCTGATGACCGGCCTGGCCCTTCACTGCACTGTACTCCCCGCCAGCCGCTTCGCCCGCAAGTCCTACTTCTACCCCGATCTGCCCAAAGGATACCAGATCTCCCAGTACGACCTGCCGCTGGCGGTGAACGGCTATCTGGAGATCGAGACCGAGGCCGGCCCCCGGCGCATCGGCATCACCCGTGTCCATCTGGAGGAAGACACGGGCAAGCTCTACCACGTGGGGGCCGCCACCCGGGTGGATTTTAACCGGGCCGGCGTGCCGCTGATCGAGATCGTCAGTGAGCCGGACATGCATTCGGCCGAGGAGGTCAGGGCCTACGCCACCGCGCTGCGGCAGGTCCTGATCTACCTGGGGATCAACTCCGGGGATATGGAGAGGGGGGAAATGCGGTTTGAGGCCAACGTCAGCGTCCGCCCCGCCGGCTCCACCAGGCTGGGCACCCGTACCGAGATCAAGAACCTCAACTCCTTCCGCGCGCTGGCCCGCGCCGTTGCCTACGAGATCAAACGCCAGATCGAAGTGCTGGAATCGGGCGGCCAGGTGGTCCAGCAGACGATGGGGTGGGACGAGCTGCGGGAAAGGACCTATGTCCAGCGGGGCAAGGAATACGCCCACGATTACCGCTATTTCCCCGAGCCGGACCTGCCACCGCTGCATGTGGACCAGGAATGGGTAGAGACGTTGCGCGGCCAGCTCCCCGAGCTACCAGATGCCCGTCGTGCCCGCTTTGTCGCCGCGTACCGCCTGGGGGAGTTCGAGGCGGGGCTGCTGGTGGCCGACAAGGGGGTGGCCGATTACTACGAATCAGCGGTAGCGTCAGGGAGGGTGGACCCTAAGACCATCGCCAACTGGGTCGTGGGCGACCTGTTCCGGGTGATGAAGGAAAGCGGGCGGGAGATCGGCGGCATACCGGTCCCCCCTGGGGCGCTGGTAGAACTGATCGAGATGGTGGAGGGGGGCGCGATCAACCGGAGTACCGGCCAGGCGGTGCTGGAGGAGATGGTCGCTACCGGACGGGGGGCCAGGCAGATTGTTAAGGAGAAGGGGCTGGCCCAGATCTCCGATGTGGCGGACCTGCGGCGGGCCGTTGAGGAGGTGCTCGAAGCCCACCCGACCCAGGTGGCTCAGTATCTGGCGGGCAAAGAGCAGGTGATGGGGTGGCTGATGGGGCAGGTGATGAGGGCCACCCGCGGGCAGGCCAACCCCCAGGTCGTCCGCTCGCTGTTGCAGGAGGCTCTGGAGGCACGGCGGGGGTGAGCTGAAGACCATCACTCCGGAGGGGTGTTTTCCGTCACTGGCACATAAATCCAGTTCGTGTTACAATAAAACAGTCAGCCGACAGCGCGGGCGGATGCCCGCATTTTGGTGAGTTGCGTTTGACCATTAATCTTCTCAGGAGGAAAACGTATGTCTGAAGAGCTGAATCCCTTTGCCATCGCGCAGAAGCAACTGGACCAGGCGGCAGAGATTATGGGCCTGGACCCGGCCACCCATGAGCTGCTGCGCTGGCCGCTGCGCGAGCTCCACGTCACCCTGCCGGTGCGGATGGACGACGGCACCGTCAGGATCTTCCACGGCTTCCGCGTCCAGTACAACGACGCTCGCGGGCCGACGAAGGGGGGCATCCGCTACCATCCTCAGGAGACCATAGACACCGTCCGCGCCCTGGCCGCCTGGATGACCTGGAAGACGGCGGTGATGGACCTGCCGCTGGGCGGCGGGAAGGGCGGCATTATCTGCAACCCCAAAGAGATGTCCCTGGGTGAGCTGGAGCGGTTGAGCCGGGCCTACATCCGGCAGGTCGGCCGCATCCTCGGCGAGGAGGTGGACGTCCCTGCTCCCGACGTTTACACCACCCCGCAGATTATGGCCTGGATGATGGACGAGTATTCCTTCATGCGGGGGTACAATGTCCCCGGCGTCATCACCGGCAAGCCCATACCGCTGGGCGGCTCCCAGGGCCGGGGTGATGCCACCGCCCGTGGCGGGATGTACTGCATCCGCGAGGCGGGCAAGGTGCTGGGGATCGGGCTGAAGGGCGCCACCGCCGCCATCCAGGGGTACGGCAACGCCGGTCAGTTTGCCCATCTGCTGGGTGAGGAGCTGCTGGGCCTCAAGGTGGTGGCCGTCTCCGATTCCAAGGGCGGCATCTACAAGCCCGACGGGCTGAGCGCGAAGGCGGTGCTGGAGCACAAGGAGAAGACCGGCTCGGTGGTCAATTTCCCCGGCGCCAGGAACATCACCAACGAGGAGCTGCTGGAGCTGGATGTGGTGGTGCTGATCCCGGCTGCGCTGGAGAACCAGATCACAGGCGCCAACGCGGGGCGGATCAAGGCCCGGATCGTCGCCGAGCTGGCCAACGGCCCCACCACCCCCGAGGCGGACGAGGTCCTCTTCAAGAACGGCATCTACGTCATCCCCGACTTCCTGTGCAACGCCGGCGGCGTCACCGTCTCCTACTTTGAGCAGGTCCAGAATGCCTATGACTACTACTGGGATGTGGAGACGGTCCACGAACGGCTGGATAAGAAGATGACCGCCGCCTTCCACGCCGTGCACGAGACGGCGCAGAAGTACAGGGTCAACAACCGGATGGGCGCCTACATCGTCGCCGTGGGCCGGGTGGCGGAGGCCTGCCGGCTGCGCGGCTGGGTTTAATTGCCCTGCCTCCTCAACAGGGCCTCCGGTTGAAACCCGGAGGCCCTGTTCTTGTTGCTCCAGATAACCGAAAGGCGGCCAGCAAAGCCCCCCTACGCGGCGGACGGACGGGTTTGTTACCGGACGTATTTCAATTTCGGGGCGAGTGGTCCTCTCGCCCGCCGGTGGATCGCGAATCCCACGAATGGTCCGAATACAGCGAACAGGAGGGATACCTGTTCCATTCGCGGTATTCGTTTCTATTCGCGCCATTCGTGTTTCCCCAGGTCCGGCCCGGGCCAGGGACATCTCGCCCCCAAACTGAAATACACCTTTTGTTACTACGACATTTGACGCTCCAGAACGAATGTGCTAAAATAGGAATCTGGGGCAGATAGAGGAAATGGCGCTGAATGGCAGAGTGGGAAGCTATGGCCCAGGATCGGATCATTGTCCGCGGCGCGCGGGAACATAACCTGAAGAATATCACGGTGGAGATCCCCCGGAACCGGCTGGTGGTCGTCACCGGCATCTCCGGCTCTGGCAAATCCTCCCTGGCCTTCGACACGATCTTCGCCGAGGGACAGCGCCGTTATGTTGAATCCCTCTCCGCCTACGCCCGCCAGTTCCTGGGCCAGATGGAGAAGCCCGACGTGGACCAGATCGAGGGCCTTTCCCCTGCCATCTCCATTGATCAACGCGGGGTCTCCCACAACCCCCGCTCCACCGTCGGCACCGTCACCGAGATCTATGACTACCTGCGCCTGCTCTACGCCCGCATCGGCATCCCCCACTGCCCCCAATGCGGCCGGGAGGTCTCCCGCCAGTCGGCCCAGCAGATCGTGGACGCCGTCCTGGCCCTGCCACCGGGCACCCGCTTCCAGGTCCTGGCCCCCCTGGTCAAAGACCGCAAAGGCCACCACCAGGCGGTCTTTGAGGACGTCCGCAAGGCCGGCTTCGTCCGCGTGCGGGTGGACGGCGTCGTCCGGGATGTAGAGGAAATGGATGTGGGGGCATCGCATGCGACGCCCCTCCTGGACCGGTACAAGATGCACACCATCGAAGCGGTGGTGGACCGGCTGATCGTCCCCGAAGAGGTTGACGACGGCTTCCGCACCCGCCTGACCGACTCCGTTGAGACCGCGCTCCAGATGGGGGAGGGGACGCTCATCATCAACGATGTCTCCGCCGATCCCCCCCGCGATCTCCTCTTCTCCGAACATCTGGCATGCCCGGTCTGCGGCATCAGCCTGCCGGAGATCGAACCCCGCACCTTCTCCTTCAACAGCCCCCACGGCGCATGCCCCACATGCCAGGGGCTGGGCACGCGAACGGAGCTGGACCCCGACCTCATCGTTCCCAATCCAGACCTTTCGCTGGAGGAAGGGGCGGTCCAGGCCTGGAACACCAACGACCGAAACGGGGTCTACTGGCAGCTTCTGGAAGCGGCCGCCGACTACTACCACATCCCCACCGACCGTCCGTGGCGGGAGCTGAGTCCTGCCCAGCAGCGGGTGATCCTCTACGGGAGTGGAGATGAAGAAATCCCCATCCACTACATGAGCCGGGAGGGACGCCGCAGCACGTATCACACCCGGTTCGAGGGAGTGATCCCCAACCTCCGCCGCCGGTATCAGGAGACCGCTTCCGACTACATTCGGGGTAAGATCGAGGAGTTCATGACCCGGCAACCCTGCCTGGCCTGCAACGGGGCCCGGCTGCGGCCTGAAGCGCTGGCCATCACTGTCGCCGGGCGGAACATCCACGAGATCAGCCAGTGGCCGGCGAGCCGGCTGCTGGAATGGATTGACTGGTTGAGTGGTTCCAGGTTTCGAATTGAAAATCTGAAACCTGAAGCCCTGCAAACCGAAACTTCAAAACCTGAGGACTCCCCTCTGACGGAGAAGGAATGGCTTATCGCGCGGGGCATCCTGAAGGAGGTGCGCGACCGGCTTCAGTTCATGGTCAACGTGGGGCTGGACTACCTGACGTTAAGCCGTACCGCCGACACGCTGGCCGGCGGCGAGGCGCAACGGATCCGGCTTGCCACCCAGATCGGCTCCCGTCTGACCGGTGTCCTCTACGTGCTGGACGAACCGACCATCGGCCTGCACCAGCGGGACAACGCCCGGCTGATCCGGACCCTTCTGGGGATGCGGGACCTGGGGAACACGCTTCTCGTGGTGGAGCACGACGAGGCGATGATCCGCGCCGCCGACTGGATCATTGATCTGGGGCCGGGGGCGGGGGAGCAGGGGGGGGAGGTCGTGGCCGCCGGAACTCTCCAGGATATCCTGGACCACCCTCACAGCCTCACCGGCGCCTACCTCTCCGGCCGCCGCCGCATCCCGGTCCCCAGGGCACGCCGGCCGGGGAACGGAAACTTCCTGGTTATCCGGGGCGCCAGGGAGCACAACCTGAAGGGCATAGACGTCCGTATCCCGCTGGGGATGTTCGTCTGCATCACCGGCGTCTCCGGCTCCGGCAAATCCACCCTCCTGATTGACGTCCTCTACCGGAGGCTGGCCCAGGTCCTCCACGGCTCCCGCGAGCCAGCTGGCGACCATGACCGCATCGAGGGGGTCGAGCATATAGATAAAGTGATCAATATTGACCAGTCCCCCATCGGCCGCACTCCCCGCTCCAACCCGGCTACTTACACCAACCTCTTCGGTCCCATCCGCGACCTCTTTGCCTCCCTGCCAGAGTCGAAGATCCGCGGCTACCGGGCCGGGCGGTTCTCCTTCAACGTAAAAGGGGGCCGCTGCGAGGCCTGCCAGGGCCACGGGACGCTGCGCATCGAGATGCAGTTTCTGCCTGATGTCTACGTCCCCTGCGATGTCTGCCGGGGGCGACGGTACAACCGGGAGACCCTCCAGGTCCGCTACAAGGGGAAGAACATCGCCGAGGTGCTGGATATGACGGTGGACGAGGCGGCGGAGTTCTTCTCCGCCTTCCCCGCCATCTGCCGCAAGCTCCAGACGTTGCAGGACGTGGGGCTGGGCTACATCCGCCTGGGCCAGCCCGCGCCGACGCTCTCTGGTGGGGAGGCGCAGCGGGTGAAGCTCTCCCGGGAGCTATCGAAGGTGGCCACAGGCCGCACCCTCTACGTGCTTGATGAACCCAGCGTGGGCCTTCACGCCGCCGACGTGGATAAGCTGGTCGGGGTGCTCAACCGGCTGGTGGATGCCGGCAACACCGTGGTCATCATCGAACATCACCCGGACATCATCAAGGTGGCGGACTGGATCATTGACCTGGGGCCGGAGGGGGGGGATGCGGGTGGATGGGTGGTCGCCGAGGGCACTCCCGAGCAGGTGGCCCAGGTAGCGAGCAGTTACACAGGGCAATTCCTTCAGCGCATTTTGATGTAGGGAAGGGGTCGTTCAGGCAGTCTCCCCTTCTACCTCACCAGCCTGCCCCTCTGGGAAAAGTTTGTCGAAGAATTGATCAATCTCTTCCTCCAGCGCCGGGAACACCAGGCGGAACAACTCCCTCACCTCCTCCCCGAACTGGAGCAGCCGGCCCTGGCTGAAGGCGTCCGGGATGCCGGCTAAGCGTAAGGTAAGGATCAGGCTGGAGGCGAGCGCAAGGATGGAATCACTGTGTCCCTCGAAGGTCACCGTTTCGCCGTTGTACTTCTGAATGCGGAGCCTGATGTGGGGGCGCTGGTTGAGCATGTCGTAGTACACGTCCCGATACAGGACACGCCAGTCATCGGGGATCTCGTTCCAGCAGAGGTATGCCCTTTCCAGCTCCGGGCCGTAGAGGCCAAGGACAGTGCCCAGAAAGGCCATTGCCTCTGGTGCGGCATAACCGGACAGTTCGCGGAGCCGTTCCATCTGCTCTTCGGGTTGTGCCACCCACGCGATCAGGTACGCCAATTCCCGGCCCAGATAACTGCTCAGGGCGGCGTCCACCGTCGCCCACGTCTGGTGATCGATCTTCCCATCCAGCCGCCGGGCGAGGATTTCCAGCACATCCTCTGTCGCCTCTGGTCGGCTTTCCAGGAATGCCTCAAGCTCTGCGACCCCCTCAGATAACAGGCGGACCTGTTCCTCATCGGGGAGCTGGCCGGTCAACAGCGATATCCAGGGGTCTATTGCGCTCATAGGTGTATCCTCCCTCACAGAATCTGACTCCATTTTGTCATTCCGGTTCCCCGGCGAGTTTCCCCTCCCCCTTACGCAGCGCGGCCTGGGTGGCCCGTCGCACGCCTTCCAGCAGGCGGGCATCCTCTTCGAGCAGTGCCCGCTGCTCCTCCCGCGAGAGAATGGGGGAGAGGGTCACTTTGATCGTGTGGCTCCGTTCCCGTGAGCCCCCACCCCCGGCCTCGACCCCGCCGATCTGGAGGACCGAGATCTTGAGGCCGGCCTTCGCCTCGTAGGTCACACCCACCTGGAGTTCCAGTTCGACCCTGTCCACGAAGAAGATAGGGTATCCTGGCCCGCCGGTCGGGGCCAGCAATTCGTCCTTTACCTTCTCGATCAGGGCCTGGAGGGAAATATCCTGAGTTGCCATCGGGCTCCTTTCCAATCCTCGTCCAGCCAGGCACTTTACGGCGGACTTCGTCGGACGGGCTTTCCGGCCCGTCTGCGCAGGCCGGGAAGCCTGCGCGGCTTTTCCATCACTCGACAAACAGCCGGCCCTTCTCGTCGGCGCTGCGCAGATAGAGGGCGGGGACATACCAGGCCTTCGAACGGAACAGCCCCATGCGGCCCTCGGCGACGGCGCGGGGTATCGTCTCGGCCTGGGCCAGCGCTTTATAGAACCCCCGGGCGAACTCGACGGCTGCCCCTACCGTCACCGGGAGCTGCATCGCCACCACAGCCGGCACGCCAGCTTCGATCAGGCCGGGACCCAGACCGCCGAAGATGGATTCGCCCCGGACCGTCGCGCTCTGGCAGGCGGAGAGAAAGGCCAGACGAACCTCACTGCGCACCACCAGGTTCTCCAGGTCCTTGGTGCTGACGTAGTCCGCCTGGCCGTCCGGCCCCTCGAAGGCCAGGTAGCCCAGAGGCTCGACCCCTTCGAGCAGCGCACCGCATCGCTCGCAGGTGGCGGCATGGGAGTAGTGCATCGCTTCGCACTGGGGACAACGCCGGGCAAAGACGCCGTGACCATCGAAGTGGATGATATGGTACTCATCCTCCCTGATGCGATCCAGCAGTTCCTTATGGGTAGGCGGGTCGAGCCGCTCGAGCGTCAATCGGCCTGGCTTGTTCAGGGACTGCAGGCTTTCCCACACGGCAAACCGTTCGGCGTCATCCGGCAACTTCAGCAGGTCCCCAGGCCGGGGAGCGATGAAGAGGAGGCGCCACGGCGGCCTGACCTCCAGACCCGTCACAGCCTCGGAGTAAGTGATGTAGCGGGTCATCTCCACCAGCCCGCCGGAGAGCAGGTGGCGGTGACCATCGTGCAACAGTTCCCAGGGATAGCGGGCCAGGTTAACCGCCTCCTCGTCGAAGCGAAGTTGCAGCGCAACAGCCTCCCGCCTGCTCCTCGCCTGTTGGAGGACCGTCTGGAAGGCGTTGCCGACCCTGCCGGGGAAAAGGGCCTTATACAGCCCCTTGCCAAGAGAGGCCAGCAGGTCAGGGGCAGCGGAGCCATCGCGCACCAGGCCCAGGCTCCCCAGCACCTCCCTCTGCACCTCGCTGAAGAGGTCCGGATCCCTGTAACCCAGCTCCAGCAACTTGAGGACGGCGATAAGACCGACGGGGTCGTAGGGCAACGTGCTTGTTTCGTGCGGTTCGCCCATCCCTGCCGCCTCCAGGACTCGCACCTCAAATATCCCGTCGGTCAATCTCCCGATCTGCAGTTTGAAGGGCAACGACCTTCTCTCTTCGGCTTTGCTCTCTATTTCGACTACACTTTCTGCCTTACGTGTCTGGCTGGGGTCGTGGCCGGACCTGAACCACCGATCTGGCTGGGCGGTCGGCCTCTTCGAAGCGCTCTCCGATTGCGGCGGCCGCGGCCTCACCCCAGCCGCCTGGCTGCTGGCTCTGGCCGAATCATCCGGTCGGGGCTGTTCCAGGATGCGCTCGATACAGGATGTGATCTGGTCCCTCACGTTACGGATTTCATCGGGGCATTCTTTGGCGATGTCGCTCACCGCGTCCGTCATCTCGCGGATGAATTGGAGGGCCGAGCGGGCGATCTCTTTGCGCTGGGCATCGTCCGACTGGGCGTATTCCTCTGCGCCCTTATCCACCTCCGCCTTTGCCCTCTCCAGGGCGGCGTTGAAGGCCTGGGCCGCAGCGCCGAGCTTCCTTTCCAGCAGGGCAAGGTCGGGGGCAAAGGACCGGATGTCATCCAGCTTGATCCGGATGCTGTTCCAGAAGGTATATCTGGCCAGTTGTTGTGGCTTCCCCACACTCCCCCCGACAAGGGTACGGATGTCTGTGCACTGAACCACCTGTTTCACGGCGAGAAGGTATCCCTCGACGAGCAACGTCAGCCAGCGCTGGCATTCCTGCAGCTCTTCCAGATGCTGTTGTTGCACCAGGAAGACTTCCAGCCGCGCAGGCTGCTCCTCTGCCAGGGCCCGTTTCTCTTCCCGGACCTGGGGCTTCTCCTTGAGGGGGCTTTTATCCTCCATACTATCGAGTCTCCTCCGATTGGCGATGTATGCGGCGCAACATGCAGGCCAAGCAAGACCGTTCCTTCTCTCTGGAGGCGACCCGCACAGGTTAAGAGGGCGAGAGGGGAAATTGAGAGAGGATTCGTAAATTATTATATCATGCGCGGGAGGAAGAAGCAAGGGGGAGGGGGCCAGAGGGTGGGGTGAGGGCCAGGGGGATTCTCAGCGTCCTCTGCGCATTCTTTGCAGTGAAAAACGGGCCGAGCGGTAGAGGGCGAGGATCCTTGCCGCCGTCCGCTTCCATGAGAACCGGGCAGCCCGACGGAGGCCCGGTTCGCGGAGATGGGTGCGGAGGTCGCTATCGGCCAGCAGGCAGGACAGGGCATCGGCGATAGCGGCGACGTCGGTGGGGTCGAAGGTCAGGGCGGCGTCGCCGACCACTTCGGGGAGGGAAGAGGTGCTGGAGCAGGCGACAGGTGTCCCGCAGGCCATCGCCTCCAGCACCGGCAGGCCAAAGCCCTCGTAGAGGGAAGGGAAAACGAAGAGCGTCGCCGCGCTGTAGAGGGCGGGCAGGTCGGCCTCGGGGACGGGCCCCAGCCAGCGGATGTTCTCTACCCCCAGTTGCTCTGCCCGAAGGCGGGGTTCGGGGTAGCGGGGGTCCCAGGGGCCGGCGAGGACGAGCGTGTTGCGTATTCCGTATTCCGTAATCCGTGCCCAGGCTTCCACCAGCCGGGTCAGGTTTTTGTGGGGTTTGTTGGAGCCGACGTAGAGGACGAAGGACCCGGGCAGGCCGTATCGGCGGCGGAGGGCCTCCACCTCAGCGGAAGAGCGAGGGTAGAAAGCCGGGTCGGCGGCCTCAGGGATGATGGAAACCTTCTCCGCTGAGACGCGAAAACAGCGCATCATGTCCTGGCGCGTTGCGTCAGAGACAGCGATCATGTGACGGGCAGCACGCAGGGCCAGCGCCGTCGTCCAGCGGAAAAGCAGGCGGGCCTGAAGGGTGGACTGGCGGGGAAACAGCAAGGGAATCAGGTCGTGGACAGTGAGGATGGTGAGCACACCTGGCCGGTAGGGCATCAGGTAGTAGGGACTGTGGTAGAGGTCAGTCTCCAGGCGGGCCAGGAGGCGGGGGACGGCCCACTGCTGGCGGAGGGAGAAGGGGGAGAGGGGCACGTCCACCACCCGCACCCGCTCCCCGGCCAGGGGGGAGAGGTCCCAGGGGGAAGGCCGGGTGGGATCGCGCAGGAGGGTCAGGCGCTCCTCCGAGCCCAGAAGCGGCGCCATTGCCCGCGCCAGGTTGACGGCGTAGCGGCCAATGCCGGGGAAATGGTCGGTGGCAGTACGGGCGTCCAGGACGTAATGGGGGCTCATGGATTTTTCCCGATCAGCTGATAGACCGGGCCGAAGGGCTGAATCTCAAAGTGTCGGCCGATGCCCTCCAGGTCGTAATACCGGTAGAGGTCGGCCAGGAAGAGGTGGGGGCGATCCCGATATTGCAGGATCAGGGAGGGCTGGTCGCCAGTCAACTGGACCAGTTCCACATCCGGGCGGGCGCCCTCCACGACCTGGAGGTAGCGGATGACGGCCCAGATGCTGTAGTCGGCGAAGAGGACGCTGTTGGGGGGCAGGGCCGTCAGAACTGACTCGCCGAACTCCCGCGCGCCGGTCTCCCGGTGCTTCCAGGGAGAGAGAACATAAGTCAGGTTATCCCGTCCCGGAAGGGGGCGGAAGCCGGGGAGGTTGGAGACGAAGGGACGGGCTACCACTGGGGCCAGGGCATAGAGCAGGATAGGGAGGGCAACGGTAAGCAGAACCACACCCGTCACAGCCCATTTTCGGCCGGCCAGCCAGGGCCAGAGATGGGCGAAGCCGGTGGCGATCCAGAGGGCGAAGATGACATACATCTGCAGGTAGTAGTGCAGGTTCCACCAGTACTCCCCGCCCGCCCGGGGATCTGCAGCGGCCAGAAGGAAGAGCACATTTCCCAGCGCGGCCAGTCCCAGCATCCAGGCCTCAGGGCGCCCCGAGCGGAGGGAATCCCGCAGGCCCCGGAAGCCAGGGATGAAGGTGAGGGGAAACTGGTAGAGGAGCAGGACCGCTCCCACACCGATGCCCAGGAGGAGGGCGCCGGGCCGGATCAGCACGTACCCCAGTCCCCGCAGGAAACCCAGCACAGTGGCTGTCATACTGCCGGTCGTTCCGGTGTGGGAAAGCAGGTAAAAGTAGGGAGAAACACCCAGGAGTCCTGTCAGCACGGCGACCGCCAGTTGTCGCCCGGTACCCGGCTTCCTGCGACAATTCCAGGCAACGATGCCGACGTAAGCCAGAAATCCCGCCGCCGCCGTTGCCATCACCAGGTGGTTGAGCAGGCTGAGGCCGTAAAGAAAGGCGAACCCCCAGAGGTAACTGCTCTGTCTTTTCTCACCCCACAGTACGAGCAGGTAAACGCAGGCGATCAGGAGCAGGGCATTGAGGGAGTAGACCTTCGCCATCACAGCGTAGGTCCAGAAGGTATGGGAGACCGCCAGCGCGGCGGTCGCCAGGAGGGAAGCCGGCCTGGACCTGGTGAGGCGGCAGGCGGTGAGGAAGACCAGCGCCAGGGCCCCTGCGGCGAAGACGGCAGAGGCCAGGTTGGCCCGCCAGGCCACGTCCCGGATCGGCAGCCAGGTGAAGGGATGGGCCAGGACCACCCAGAGGGGGTGGCCGAAAATCCCGCCCGGGAGTTGAATCTCCAGCAGGTAGGCCATAGTCTGGAAGGTCGCGAAATCGCCGCCCCCCCAGAGGAGGCCGGGGGCGAGGGTAGGGATGTAGAGAGCGAGGGCACTGAGGAAGACCATCAGTGGGAGGAAAGCGGACCGCATGTCTGCTCCCTATTTGCGTTCAAATTGGCGAACCATCAGTTTGTGCGGATAGGCCGGGCGTCGCAATAGCGCCTCTTTGATCCGCCGGTACAGAGGATCCTGTTCCACATATCCCCTCTCTTCCACCAGCCGATAATTTGCGGAAAGCCAATCCAGGACTTCCACCGGTGTGGCCTCACGGGTTCGATCCCGCCCAATAGTCACCAGCCAGACCCGATCGGGAGTACGTTCAGCGAGAAAGCGGATCACTTCGGCTGTCTGAGCGGCCTCCAGGTAAGTGGCCTCAGACCCCTGCCGTTGAAAATAGTAACTGAACCCGCTATCCCACTCTCCAATCACCACATCCCCAGGCCCTGCTTCGGCCGCAATTTCCCGAGCCACCTCGCGAGCGGGAATGATGTAGTTCGGGTTCAGGTATTGCTGTCCGATGTAAACATTCACAAGCGACACAATCCAGGTTGTCCCGATCAGTGCTCCCAGCCCAGCCCGCCAGAAACGGCTCCGTAGAACGGACCAGCCCGTACTCCCAAGAAGAGTCAGGTATGGAAGGACAAAGAAGGCTCGAACGGGCGCGTTCAGGAACGGGGTGCCAGTGGAGATGTAGGTCACGATGATGGCTGTCAGGAACACAGGGATAACCACCAGCAGGATGAAGACGACCCGCCACGGCCTGGAAAGGGAGAATCCGCCATAAGTAGCCAGCCCGAGCCAGGCAAGAGCGGCCGGAACAGCGGTCGGAAACCACGGGAAGATCGTCTCACCCACGCTGAACGCGTAAAAGGGATACAGGGACGCCAGCAGGAAACCGCTGAAGTGACCGGCGAAATCGGCTGGGCCCATCTCCCCACTGCGAGTGATCTGAGCCGCCAGGACGGTTGCCCAGGGCAGGAAGGAAAGGATAACCAGAACGAGAACCTTCATCCACCTGCGGCGACAGCGGGGATCCCTATCCCATATCACGGCCAACCCGTGGGCCAGCGGTATCAGGATGCCCAGATAGAACGTATACAGTAGCAGAGCCAGGGCACACCCATACCCCACCCACAGGATGGGTTTATCCGACCGCCAGGCAGAGAGCAGTAGAAAAGTCGCCAGCAACCCCAGAGCCAGGGCCCAGGAGTAGTATCGTGCCATCCGAGAGAATTCAACGAAGAAAGGGGAAAGAGTCAGAGCCAGCAAGCCGAAGAGCGCAATCCGGCGACCACCGAGACGATTCCCCAGCCGATAGGTCAGGCACAAACCCATCATTGCGGCAAAAACAGAAGGCCACCGCAGCGCGAACTCGGTCGTGCCCGTCATCCTGGCCCAGAGATTCAACAGCAGAAAGTACAGAGGTGGATGCAGGTCAGCAGCCACAGCGAGAGGGATTTGGGGGAGAGGCAATGAGGCAAGGTGAGCTGTGAAGAGTTCGTCAACCCACAGGCTTTTGGCGCTCAGGCGGTAATTCAGCAGAAGAAAGGCCAGTAATAAAACGGCAAAAGAGGCCAGCCCAACGACCTGGCGAGGAAAGCGGAAAGCCATTTTCGTTTTCATAAGGAGAATGTTCTCAGGGCGCTGGTAGGACCTCAAATCCCTGCTCAGCAAAATGGCGGTCAAAGGTGAAGGCAGCGCGGATGCCCAACTGGCGCATCAATTCAAAACTGGTGTAGTCCACCAGGCTGACATCCCGACGACGGGCCGCCAGCAGGGCCGCCACTGCCCTTTGATGAAGGCCGGGGTCAATCCACTCCTGGCGGATAACGGGCAGAATCTCCCCGTGGAGGAGCGAGGCCGCCGCAATGCCCAGCCGGTTCTGGACCAGGGCCGTGGTTTCCAGAACCACGTAATTGCTGGTCAGAAACACGGCGGGCCCGGATAACTGCTGTTCCCAGAACCGGAAGGCCGCAATGTGAAAGCGGTCGTCCCCGTCTATCACCGCCAGAAGAGCAGAGGTGTCAACGAATATCCTCATTAAGGGTGAGCCTCTTCGTCATAAATCTGGGCCAGATATTCGTCGTGCTTTTCCGCCAGGTCTCCCAGCCCGCTCCGGAACTGGCCTGCGGCGGCGATGGCCCGCCGACGGCGTTCTTCTTCGGAGACTTCGGCCGACGTCTCCAGCCAGGCTCTGACAGCCCGACGGATCAATTCAGCCACTGATGTCCGCTGGCGCGCCGCCCGCTCTTTCAACGCGCGGTACTGGGCTTCCTCCAACTGGATTTGAGTCCGGATCATCCCTCACCCCAAAAAGTGTTATCATTTCTGCTTTTATGATGTAATGATAACACAAGACAGGAGCGAAGTCAAACGCTTCCCAGCACCTGCCAGTACACCTCCAGCGTCCTTCGCGCCGCCTCCTCCCAGGTGAACCGCCGGGCCCGTTCCAGCCCCCGGGCCCGCAGTGACACCCGGAGGGCCTCATCGGTCAGCGCCCGCTCCATCGCCGCCGCCAGGGCCCGCACGTCGGTGGGGTCCACCAGCAGCGCCGCATCCCCTGCCACCTCGGGCAGGCTGGAGGTGCTGGAACAGACCACCGGCACGCCACAGGCCATCGCCTCCAGCACCGGCAGGCCGAAGCCTTCGTAGAGGGAGGGAAAAACGAAGAGGTCGGCCGCGCTGTAGAGGGCCGGGAGGTCCTCATCGGGGACGTAGCCGGTGAAGTGGACCCGTTCCTCTTCGCGGGTATAAGAAGCCAGCCCGGCTTTCTGGTGGACGACGGGGGAGAAGCAAGGCAGAGGTTCATCGCCGCTCTACCTGGTCCCCTTCCAGATTGAGGAAGGCAACCTAAGAGCGAAACCCTTTCGCAGGGCACGATACCCCGCCAATAAGACCCGAATCATCCCAGCCTTTAAAGGTCCGTAATGTTTGGCCGTAAACCGGATCAGACTCTGGTAGTAAATCTGACTTGCCCGATCTCTTTGTGGGAGTGACGCCCCTCCCAGGTGCACAACCTCAAAACGTGGGTCATAAAAAATTCGCCAACCGGCCTTTCTCATTCGCAGACACCAATCATTGTCCTCAAAGTAAAGGAAAAACTGTTCATCCAGCAATCCGACTTGCCCTACAACTTCCCGGCGCACCAGCATACAGGCTCCAGAAATCCAATCCACCTCAAGCGGTTGCGTCACATTCCACTGGTGCATAGGACCCAGACCCAACAAGGCCCTCAACCCACGCCGGAATAAATACCAAGGGCTCTGATCTCTACCAAAGGCAAAGGCCTGGGGTGTTCCATCAGGGGTACGGAGTAGAGGGGAGAGAGCACCTACTCCGGGCTGCGCCAGAAGAGACTCAGCCGCACCTTGAAGAGTCTCGGCTGAAATCAGGACATCGCTATTCATCAGGACAATAACCCGCCCTGTAGCCTCCTTTAGACCGAGGTTCATGCCACCCGCAAACCCCAAATTCCGATCACTCCGAATAAGTTTTACCGCAGGGAACTGTTCAACAACCAAGCTGGCCGTACCGTTGGTGGAACCGTTATCCACAACAACGACCTGCCACTCCAAAGCAGCAGCGTAGTCGTAGAAGTTCCCTAAACACTGCACAACTAGGTCGCAGTTGTTATAAGCGAGAACGATGATGGTTAGCAAGGGCTCGCCCATTTTTCATAGAACGCGAGGGTTTGCTTGGCAACCGTCTCTTGAGTGTACAACCCAGATCGTGCTAAGCCTTGCTTGGCACACTCCGACTGCAATTTGGGCATCCGTCGCAGGGACTCCAGACGCTCCACCAGCGCCTGTACATCCCCCTCTGGGAAAATCAGCCCCGCATCCCCGACGACCTCCGGAACGGCGCCGGAATCCGAGCCCACCACCGGCACCCCGCAGGCCATCGCCTCTACCAGAATCCGTCCGAACTGTTCTTTCCAGATCGGCGTGGTGCGAGAAGGCAGGACCACCACATTTACCTGAGCCAGCAGCTCCGGCATCTGCTCCGGCGAAACGGGCGGCACCCAGCGAACCCGCTCCTCAATTCCCAGGTCCCGCGCCAGCGATTGAAGCGCGGCCCGCTGCGGTCCATCGCCGATCAGCCACAACTCCATGCCAGGCCCCAGACGGGCTGCAGCTTGTAGCAGGGTATCCAGCCCCTTCTCCGGCACAAACCGCCCGGCGTAGGCGACCCGGAACACGTCCGGGTCCACCCGACGCTCCCGCGGACGGAACACGCGCGTATCCACCCCGATAGGCGGGATCACCTCTGCCGGCCCCTGGTACCCCATCTCCCGCAGCACCTGAACGGCCTCGCTGTTCGCGCACAGGATAGCATCGGCTTCCCGCAGAGAAATTCGGGTGACCTTCCACACATACCAGTGCTTAGGACGGTTGATGTTCTGCCAGGTATGCAGGATGAGTTTGGACTGCGGCGCGAACGACCGGCGGGCCAGGGCAATCTGCAGGGCTGCCAGGCTGTCCGGCTCCTCCTCAGCGTGAATGATATGCGGGCGCGCGACCTTCAGCCCGAAGGAAAGGGTCCGATACAGGGCCCGATGCGGGTCATTGGTTCGGCCCAGCATCGGTATCTGGATCACCTGACACCCTGGTACTACAGGTCGCACCTCCCTTCTGCCGTATTCATCCTTCCAGAAGGCCGGACGCACCAGCCAGAGGGCCAGGTCCGGCCGGGCGGCCATAATTTCCAATTTGCGCTCCATAGAGGGCGCACGGTAACGGGCGATATGAAGAACGCGTATCACAAACTGAACCCTGTGTCCAATTGTTCTCGTCTAATGAACCGTATTAAAAGGATTGCTAAAAAAATCCACCAGAGTGTTCCGGAGAGTCCATATATCACACGAGATACCCCTGCAGATACCTGTGGCAAAAAACAGAACGTTTCGGGCACCGCATAGGCATAAAATCCATACAAAGCCATTGCACCCATTAGAGTATAGAGCCATGCCGGAAGTATAGACTCAACACTCATTACCAGCAAAAACGGCAAAACCCAAACCAAATATTGGGGCGCGATTCCAGCATAGAGGAAATAGAACAAAAGCAAGGTGATAGTGCAGGCTGTGATAAGTGAGAACCGAGGTCGGCCTATTTGCCAAACAATAAAACTAGCATAGCCAATTAAGAAAAGCCACCTCGAAATAGCAATTATTTCCAGAGTTAGTGTAACAGGAAAATGATTATGCGTTAAAAGCCCATAAGCCACCCGCATAGGCACAAGCATACCCAGCAGTGCCGCCCCTTTGTAAAGCACCAATTCCTTTAGCACGGCAATAGGTGCATGTAAGCAAAAAGGTAAGAGAAGCAGGATAACCGGAAGAATGGCAATAACGGCAAAGACAATTCTCATTTGGAACGATTTTAATCGAGTGAGTCCTACTGGTAGCAATAATACTGGATACGACTTGAAAGCAACTCCTAAAGATAAAGCAACCGCGGACAAAAGGTAACCCGAGTGTTCCAGTTTGTATATGGCGAGTAGAGAAAAGAATACTGGGATAGCATCAAACTGACCGTGTAGGCAGGTGATAATAAGAGATATAGGATTAAGCACGTAAGATGCTCCCAAGAGAATCGGGGAGATTGCGGTTTCACGACACCATCTCCAGATGATGTAAACGATCCCGACGTCAGCTAAAATGATAGGGCAACGAATGAGCAAGCCAAAATTTACTCCGCTTGCTTCAGATAAAAGTTGGGCCAATATTTCAAACCAAACCCAGAGAGGCGGATAAGGATAAATGCCGGTAGTCTGTGTATAAAGCGCGAAGATGCCGTGATCACGCACAATCGCTGCCACACGCGCATAGTTCTGAACATCAATGATGTCACAGGCTACTAAAGAAAGGGCAACGCGCACGGCAATGGTAGACATAACCAATATAGCAAGCCAAAGTTTTTCAACACGGTGCTTATACATTATGCCAAGCGAGCGCCTCCAGTGTAGCAAAGATGTCATCCTGGGGGTGGGCGACCTTCTGCCACGCCCATCCCAGGAGGCGAACGGCCCGCCAGAGAAGCAGAGCCGGTAACCATGGTCGGGCACTCCCATCTGCCAGGGCCCGGGCTAATGGAGCCGTGGCTTGCCGCACGAGCCCTGGCAGAGGAGGGAGCGGAGAGACCCTCCAGACGCGGACTGAAGAAAAGCCTGCTTTCTCCAATGCCATTTTCAAGGACTCAGCTGTGAAGAGGACCAGGTGCGCCGGAGGGTGGTACGCGCTCCAGGCCTCAGGCTCGCGCAGGGGCTGCCAGTGGCCAGCGTTGGGCGTGGAGAGCATCAGCGCCCCTCCATGGCGCAG
>JBDOIF010000084.1:0-18707 GCA_041082215.1 Anaerolineae bacterium | reverse complement strand
GATCGGAAGAGCAACACGTCTGAACTCCAGTCGGTGTATACTTTTTTAAGAATAGACTGTAGATAGGTGTTGTCCCGATGCAGACATTCCGTTTTCCCAGCCCGCCCGCGCCTGAGAAGCCAGACCAACGGTCTGGATAGGCGTGCTGGGGAAAAAACAAATTGGGATATGCCAGCCAGCCCTCCAGACCGTCGAGGGCTGGCTTCTTTGTGGGGGCACGGATGACGATTCAGGAACTGACCGACCGGATGAACCGGTTTGTCTCCGATATGGGATGGTACCGGGAGGATTCCCCCTTCCGGCAAACCCCCCGCAGCATCGCTATCAGCCTGGCGCTGGAAGCAGCCGAGGTGCTGGAGCACTTCCAGTGGGAGGAGGAGGCGGACCCGGCGTCGCTGGCGGGAGAGCTGGCCGATGTGGCCCTCTACCTGCTCCAACTGGCCTACCTGACCGGGGTGGACCTGGAACAGGCGATCCTGGACAAACTGGCCTACAACTACACCCGCCACTGGCCGAAGGGGGCAGAGCCATGAAAATCCTGGCCCTCAGCGACCAGGTGGTAGATGAGGTCTATAGCCCTCGTATCCGGGAGCTGTTCGGCGACGTGGACCTCCTGATCTCCTGTGGGGACCTCCCTTATTCCTATATGGAGTATGTGGTGACCATGCTCTCGCTGCCAGCCTTTTACGTCCATGGGAATCACGACCAGCCCGAATACACCGCCGATGGAGGGGTGCGGACAGAGCCGGGGGGATGGGTCAATCTGGACGGGCGGGTGATGCGGGCGGGGTCGCTCTTGCTGGCTGGCCTGGAAGGCTCCCTGCGCTACAAGCCTCAGGCCCCTTATCAATACACGGACGAGGAGATGTGGCGGAAAGCAGTGCGGCTGATCCCCTCCCTTCTGCTCAACCGGATATTCCACGGGCGGTATCTGGACATTCTGGTCAGCCATGCTCCGCCCCGCGGTATCCACGACGGGGAGGACATGCCCCACCGCGGGTTCGCCGCCCTCCGCTGGCTGATGGAGCGGTTCCGGCCTCGCTACCTGCTCCACGGCCACAAGCACGTCTACCGGCCCCAGGCCAGCCGCACCCGGTACGGAGCGACCACCGTCATCAACGTCTACCCCCTGGCCGTGATCGAGGTGGAGGGATGAGCGACTTTCAGGCCCATCTGGACTTTCGCCGCGCCCGTCTCCGCGCCTTCCTGCGGGATGCATGGGCCACACTGAGCGGGCGGTCCAACCGGCTTCTCTCCTGGGAGGAGGTCCGCGACCATCTCCACCTGGGCGGTCAGGTCTACCGGGGCCTCCAGGCGGTCCCGCTGGATCAGGTTGTGGGGAGCGTCAACCGGTACCGGGACTTCGACCGGGCCTTCCTGCCCGTGCAGGAGCACACTGCCGACCGCTGGCGGTCTATCAGCCGCGCCTTCTACGACGAGGTCAGCCTCCCGCCGGTCAAGCTCTATAAAGTCGGCGACGCCTACTTCGTGATGGACGGCAACCACCGGGTCTCGGTAGCCCGGGAGCGGGGGCAGGCCTTCATAGACGCCGAGGTGATCGAGGCCCGTTCCCGCGTGCCGGTGGAGGCGGACCTGGATGCCGACGAGCTGGAGATCAAGGGGGAGTACGCCGAGTTCCTGGAACGGACCCGGCTGGACGAGCTGCGGCCGGATCAGAAGATCGAGCTGACCATCGGCGGCGGCTACCAGCGACTGCTGGAACATATCGCCGTTCATCGCTATTTTATGGGGCTGGAACAGCAGAGGTTTATCCCCGAAGAAGAGGCGGTGGGCGACTGGTACGACAACCTCTACCTGCCGCTGGTCTCCATCATCCGGGAAAAGGGGATCCTGAAGGAGTTCCCCGGCCGGACCGAGGCAGACCTGTATCTGTGGGTTATGGACCACCAGCATTTCCTGCGGGAGCGGTTCGGTCCGGGGGTGGATCCAGAGAAAGCGGCGAAGCACTTTGCCCATCAGTACTCGACCCGCTTCCTGGGCCGACTGGGGCGCGCGCTGCGCCGGTTGCTGTTCCGGCAACCCGACGAGCTGGAGAAAATCGAGGAGGAGGAGCGAGAATGACGGATAAAATCACCCCCCGCAGCGAGGATTATTCCCGCTGGTATAACGAAGTGGTCCAAAAGGCCGACCTGGCCGACTACGCCCCGGTCCGTGGATGTATGGTCATCAAGCCGTACGGGTACGCCCTCTGGGAGAACATTAAGGAGGGGCTGGATCGAAGGTTCAGGGCGACAGGGCATGTCAACGCCTACTTCCCCATCTTTATCCCGATGAGCTTCCTTGAGAAAGAGGCGGAGCATGTGGAGGGCTTTTCGCCGGAGCTGGCGGTGGTGACCATCGGCGGAGGCAAGCAGCTAGAGGAGCCCCTGGCCGTCCGCCCCACGTCGGAGACGATCATCGGCCATATGTACGCCAAGTGGATCCAGTCCTACCGGGACCTCCCTGTCCTCATCAACCAGTGGGCCAACGTGGTCCGCTGGGAGATGCGCACCCGGCTCTTCCTGCGCACGACGGAGTTCCTCTGGCAGGAGGGGCACACTGCCCACGCCACCAAAGAAGAGGCCATCGAGGAGACGCTGCGCATCCTCGACCTCTACGCCGAATTCGCCATCGAGGACGCCGCCATCCCCGTAATCAAGGGGCGCAAGAGCGAGAGCGAGAAGTTCGCCGGGGCGGTGACCAGCTACACCATCGAGGCGATGATGGGGGACCGGAAGGCGCTCCAGGCGGGCACCTCCCACTTCCTGGGCCAGAACTTTGCCCGCGCCTTCGACATCCAGTTCCTGGATGAAAACAACCAGCTTCAATATGTCTGGACCACGAGCTGGGGCGTGAGCACGCGGATGGTGGGGGCAGTGGTGATGGTCCACGGCGACGACCAGGGGCTGATCCTCCCACCCGGGCTCGCCCCCATCCAGGTGGTGGTGGTCCCCATCTGGCGGAGCGAGGACCAGAAGGCTGCCGTGCTGGAGGCGGTGGCCCGCGTGAAGGCGGCGCTGGAGCCGGAGGTCCGGCTGAAGGTGGATGACCGGGAGGAACTCTCCCCCGGCTGGAAGTTCAACGACTGGGAGATGCGGGGGGTGCCGCTGCGGATCGAGATCGGCCCGAAGGATGTGGAGCAGGGCCAGGTGGTGCTGGCCCGGCGGGACCGGCCTGGCCGGGAGGGAAAGACGACCGTGCCGATGGGAGGGCTGGCAGACGGGGTACGGGAGATGCTGCTGACCATCCAGGCCGACCTGTACCGGCGGGCCGAGACCTTCCTGAAGGAGCATACCTTCTACCCGGAGGACTTCGAGGGGCTGCGGGAGGCGGTGGCCGACGGCTTCGCCTATGCCTGGTGGTGCGGCAGCGCTGGGTGCGAGGCGAAAGTGAAAGAGGAGACCTCCGCCACGATCCGCTGTATCCCCCTGGACCAGGAGCCGGGGAAGGGGCGGTGTGTCGTGTGCGGCGGGGAGGCCACCGAACGGGCCGTCTTCGGCCGGGCCTATTGAGATTTCTACCACGGGGACACAGAGGACACGGAGTCCTCCGCGTCTCCGCGTCCCGGTTGCGTTCCATCCTATCACACCTTGGAGGTGCCAGCATGCCAGAGGCTACTTTCCATTTCCCACCCGATTTCAAGTGGGGCACCGCCACCTCTTCCCACCAGGTGGAGGGGAATAACACCAACAACGATTGGTGGGCCTGGGAGCAGGTGGAGGGCCATATCAAAGAGGAGCACCGCTCCGGCCTGGCCTGTAACTGGTGGGAGCGGGCGGAGGAGGATTTCGACCGGGCGGCTGAGCTGGGCCAGAACGCCCACCGGCTCTCTGTCGAGTGGTCCCGTATCGAACCGGAGGAGGGCCGCTTCGATGAGGCGGCGCTGGAACGGTACCGGGCGATGCTCCGGGGGCTGCGGGAACGGGGGATCGAGCCGATGGTCACCCTTCATCACTTCACCAACCCGCTGTGGCTGGCGGAGATGGGGGGATGGGAGAACCCCCGGGTGATCCCCCTCTTCGAGCGGTATGCGGCCCGGGTGGTGGAGGCGCTGGGGGAGTTCTGCGACCTCTGGTGCACCATCAACGAGCCGAACGTGGTCGTCTTTCTCGGCTATATGGAGGGAATCTTCCCGCCGGGCAAACAGGACCTCCGGGCAGCGATGGAGGCGGGACGTAACCTGATGCGGGCCCATGCAGCCGCCTACCGCCGCATTCACCAGCTCCAGCCAGGGGCACGGGTGGGGTTCGCCCACAACATCCGCATCTTCGACCCGGCCTCCCCCCGCTCCCCGCTCGACCGGCGGGTGGCCCGATGGCAGGACCAGGCCTACAACGAGTCCTTCCTGGCCGCTGTCACCCGGGGGCGGTGGCTGCTACCCCTGGGACTTGGCTGGGCCTTCCGGCTGCGCAACACCCTGGATTGGGTGGGGCTGAATTATTACACGCGGGACGTGGTGGCCTTCGACCGGCGGATGGCCCGGCAGCTCTTCGGTCGCAACTTCCACCATGAGGATGCGGAGCTTCTGGATGGGGGCTACGGAGAGTTCTACCCGGAGGGGATGGGGCGGACGCTTCGACGGTTGGCCCGGCTGGGGCTGCCCATCTACGTCACCGAAAACGGCATCCCGGATAGCGACGACGACCAGCGGCCCCGCTACATCCTCACCCACCTCCATCAGGTGTGGCGTGTTCTCCAGGGCTGCCACCCGGTGATGGGGTACTACCACTGGACCCTGGTGGATAACTTCGAGTGGGCGGAGGGGTGGACGCTGCGGTTCGGCCTGATCGAGCTGGACCCTGCAACGCAGGCCCGCACTCCCCGCCGGTCCGCCTATCTCTACCGGGACATCATCCGGGCCAACGCTATCACCCCCCAGATCATAGACGAATACGTGCCGGAGCTGCGGGCGGTGCTGTTGCCAGGGTAGGCATTCACCACAGATTCTATCTTCCCTGAATCACCTCCACCCCGCCCATCCACGGCCGCAGCACCTCCGGCACGGCGACCGAGCCATCGGCCTGCTGGTAGTTTTCCAGGATGGCGATCACCACCCGGGGGAGAGCCAGCCCGGAGCCGTTGAGGGTGTGGACGAAGCGGGGGCGGGCATCGGGGGCGGGACGGTAGCGGATGTTGGCCCGACGGGCCTGGAAGTCCTCACAGTTGCTGATAGAGCTGACCTCCAGCCATTCCTCGCATCCCGGCGCCCACATCTCAATGTCGTAGGTCCTGGCGACGGTAAAGCCCAGGTCGCCGGTGCAGATCTCCACCAGCCGATGGGGGATCCCCAGCCGCCGGCAGAGGTCCAGCGCGTGCTCCACCATTTCTTCCAGCGCCTCGTAGCTGGCCTCCGGCTCCGTGAACTGATACATCTCCACTTTGTCAAACTGATGTCCCCGCTTGATCCCCCGCACGTCCCGCCCGGCGCTCATCTTCTCCCGGCGGAAGCAGGGGGTGTAGGCGACGTACCTGAGGGGCAGCACCTCGGCAGGCAGGATTTCGTCCCGGTGGAGATTGGTCAACGGCACCTCTGCCGTCGGGACCAGCCAGATATCGTCCTCGGCGTCGTGGTAAAGGTTGTCGGCGAACTTGGGCAACTGTCCCGCGCCCACGAGACACTCTTCCTTGACCACAAAGGGCGGGTAAACCTCGGTGTACCCGTGCTCCCGCGTATGCACATCCAGCATCCAGGCGATGAGGGCCCGCTCCAGCCGCGCCCCCGCCCCGTAGAGGACATAGAAGCGGCTGCCGGAGAGCTTCACCCCCCGTTCGAAGTCCAGGATGCCCAGCTCCGGCCCCAGGTCCCAGTGGGGGATCGGGTCGAAATCGAACGGGCGGGGCTCCCCCCACTCCCGCACCACCACATTGTGGGTCTCGTCCGGCCCCACGATCACTGAGGGGTGGGGGATGTTGGGGATGGAAAGCAGCAATTCCTGCCGCAGAGCCTCCGCTTCCCGGACCCGGTCCTCCAACTCAGCGATGCGTTCCCCCACGGCCCGCATCTCGGCGATCCGCGCCTCCCGCCCGGCGGGGTCCTTCATCCGGCCGATTTCCCTGGAGACCCGGTTTCGTTCCGCCCTCAGCTCTTCCAACTGAGCCAGGCACTCCCGCCACTGCTCGTCCACCGCCAGTACCCGATCCACTACAGCCGGGTCCTCCCCCCGATGGGCGAGTGCCTCCCTCACCACCCCTGGTTCACTGCGGATACGCGCGATGTCCAGCATAGTCGCCCCCGATTACGAAACTCTCCGACTTGCCCACCTGCCCCTCGCCTACTCCCTCTCCCTCGGCCTCAAATGCGGATACAGAATCACCTCCCGGATCGAAGCCCGGTCGGTGAAGAGCATCACCAGCCGGTCCACCCCCAGCCCGAACCCCCCGTTGGGCGGCATTCCGTACATCATCGCCCGGATGTAATCCTCGTCCATAGGATGGGTTTCCTCCTCGTCGGCCCCATAGAGCTTCCCCATCTCCAGGAACCGCTGTTCCTGATCCAGCGGGTCGTTCAGTTCGGTGAAGGCGTTGGCTACCTCCATTCCGCCGATGAAACACTCGAACCGCTCCACGTGTGTGGGGTCGTCGGGCTTGGCCTTGGCCAGCGGGGAGATGTCGCGGGGATAGTCGTAGACGATGGTGGGCTGGATCAGGGTCGGCTCGACCATCCCGCTCAACAGCTCCTTATCTATCAACTTCCCCCAGGAGGCGCCGGGCGTCGGCTGCTGACCGATCTCCCGCAGGGCGCGGGCCAGGGCTTCGGCAGTGGGGTACTGGACATAGTCAATTCCGGCGACCTCCAGGATCGCCTCCCTCAGGCTCACCCGTCGCCAGGGAGGGGTCAGGTTGATGGTGTGGCCCTGGTAGGTGAGGATGGTCGTCCCCAGCACCTCCTGCGCGACCGTGGAGACCATCTCCTCACAGAGGTCCATCACCCCCCAGTAGTCCAGATAGGCCGCGTAGAACTCGAGCATAGTGAATTCGGGGTTATGTTTGAAAGAGACCCCCTCGTTGCGGAAGTCCCTGCCGATCTCGTAGACCCGCTCGTAGCCACCCACCAGGAGCCGCTTCAGGTAGAGTTCGTCGGAGATGCGGAGATAGAGGTCCTGATCCAGCTGGTTGTGGTGAGTGACAAAGGGACGGGCGGCTGCCCCGCCGTAGATCGGCTGGAGGATAGGGGTCTCCACCTCCAGAAACCCCCGTTCGTCAAGAAAACGGCGCAGGGCGGCGATGGTGCGGGCGCGGAGGCGGAAGATCTGGCGCACCTCGGGGTGGACGGCCAGGTCGGCGTACCGCTGGCGATACCGCTCCTCCACGTCGGTGAGGGCAGAGTAGCGGACCACCTGGTCGCCGACGTTCTGCTCCTTGCCCCACGGGAGGGGAGTGAGCGCCTTGGCCAGCATACGGAGCCGATCCGCACGGACGGTGATCTCGCCGGTGCGGGTGCGCATCAGCGTGCCCTTCGCCTCCACGAAGTCCCCCAGGTCGAAATCCCGCTTGAAGGTCTCGTAGACCGCCTCCCCCAGGTCGTTGACCCGCAGGAGGAGCTGAATCTTACCGCTTTCGTCTTCGATATGGGCGAAGGAGGCCTTGCCCATAATGCGGATACTCCGCAGCCGTCCAGCGACGGTCACCTCCATTCCCTCCCCGCCGGCCTCATAGGCGGCCAGGGCCTCGGCGGCCGTACAGGTCCGCTCCGCCCGCGGGGGGTAAGGGTCCCACCCCATCTGCCGCAGCCGTTCCAGCTTTTCCAGACGTTGGCGTTCCAGCTCGCTCAGCTCCATAGATCACCCATCCTCCTCCACCCTGCCGGTTACACAAAAACGCCCGCACTCCCGGGCCGGGCGGGCGTTTCATACATCCAGCGGTGGTGACGGCTAGTGGATTTCTACGACGCGGAAGACCAGCAGGCCGTCGGGTGCGTTCACCGTGACCTCGTCGCCCACACGGCAGCCCATCAAGGCCCTACCCAGGGGGGATTCATAAGAGATTTTGCCTTCGGAAGGGGAGGCTTCAGCAGAACCGACGATGTGGTAGGTCTCCGGGGGGCCATCTCCCTCGACGATGGTCACCCGGCTGCCAAGTCCCACCACTTCTCCAAACCTGTTCTCCTCGATGATCTCGGCATTACCCAGCAGGGTCTCCAGCTCCAGGATGCGCCCCTCGACGAAAGCCTGCTCGTTCCGCGCAGCCTCCAGCTCGGCGTTCTCCAGCAGGTCCCCCTCCGCCAGGGCATCATGGAGGCGGCGGGCCACCTCCTGGCGACGGACGGTGCGGAGGTATTCCAGTTCGGCCTCCAGTTTGTCGTATCCTTCGCGGGTCAGGTAGATAATCTGATCACTCATAGGTTCTCTTGAGATGGGAATAACAGAATCCGGCAACTGCCTCTTTCAACGAAAAAGAGAGACCCCCACGCAGAGCGTGGCGGTACCTGGGATGGACCTATAATCTTACACGAAGGCTGAGAGGGTTGCTCTCAGCTTGGAAGAGAATTGTTCCATTCCGGCAGCGGACTTCAGTGGTCCGATTATAGCCCAAATTCTCTTTTTTGTAAAGCCACCCTTCCCTTGACGGAGGGAACCTTTATGGTACAATACGCCTATCCGCCCCCATCGTCTAGCCTGGTCAGGACACGGGCCTTTCAAGCCCGCGGCACGGGTTCAAATCCCGTTGGGGGCACCTGTAGGACAGGCTGAAAGCCTGTCCTACAGGTGTCTTCAGCAGCCTGCCAGCCTGCGCGGGAAAGGAGGTGGCCCATGCCGGCGATAATTGTTGTCGGTGCCCAGTGGGGCGACGAGGGCAAAGGGCGGGTGGTGGACGACCTGGCCGGGCAGGTCCATCTGGTGGCCCGCTACAACGGAGGGGACAACGCCGGCCATACGGTGGTGGCCGAAGGCCATACGCTTCGCCTCCACCTCGTCCCCTCCGGAATCCTTCACCCCTCCGTCACCTGCCTGATCGGAGGCGGCGTGGTCGTCAACCCGGCCCGACTGGTGGCAGAGCTGGACGAGCTGGCGGCGCTCGGGATGGATGTGGGACCGGGCAGGGTGAAGCTCTCCACTACGGCCCACATCATCCTCCCCACCCACCGCGCGCTGGACGGGGCCGGCGAGGCAGTCCGGGGAGAAGGGGCCATCGGCACTACCCGCCGGGGGATCGGCCCCACCTACGCCGATAAGGCAGCCCGAACAGGACTCCGCGCTGGGCAGATGCTGGACCCGGAGGGGTTCGGTGAGCAGGTGGCGGAGGTGGTGACCGCCCACAACCGGCTGCTCCAGGAGCACTACGGACTTGCCCCCCTGCCCGTCGAAGAGGCCGCCGCCGAATACACCGCCCATGCCCGGCGGCTCAAAGCCCATCTGGTGGACGGCTCTGCCCTGGTGGCCGAGACTCTGGCCGCAGGGAGGACGATCCTCTGCGAGGGAGCGCAGGGGACACTCCTCGACCTGGACCATGGCACCTACCCCTACGTCACCAGCTCCTCCACCATCGCCGGAGGGGCGCTGACAGGGCTGGGGTTCGGTCCCAGGGAGGTGGCCCGGGTGATCGGCGTCGCCAAAGCCTATACCACCCGCGTGGGCGGCGGCCCCTTCCCCACCGAGCTTCTGGATGAGGTAGGGGACCGGATCCGCGAGTCCGGCGGGGAGTACGGCACCACAACCGGCCGTCCCCGCCGTTGCGGCTGGCTCGACCTCACCATCCTCCGTTACGCTGCCCAGGTCAACGGCCTGACGGAGCTGGCACTGACCAAGCTGGATGTCCTCACCGGCATCCATCCGTTGAAGATCGCCGTGGCCTACAGGCAAGAGGGCAGGCGGACAGACCGGTTCCCCGCCCCCTTCGGCGTCGAGGAGCTGGCCCGCTGGCAGCCGGTCTACGAAGAGCTGCCGGGATGGACCGGGGAGATCGGTCAGGCAAGGCGATGGGAGGAACTGCCCCCCCAGGCACAGGCATACGTGCGCACCATTGAGGAGGCGGTGGGAGTGCCGGTCTCCCTCATCGGCGTCGGGCCGGACCGGGATCAGACGATCCGACTGAGGTAAGGGGTCATCCACCCCTGTCAACCCCGTCCATCCAGGCCGCCAGTTCCGAAAGCGCCCGCTCCGCATAGGCCCGGTACCGTTCCCGTTTCCCCTGCGCCTCCTGGGATAGGGGCGGCAGCAGGCCGAAATTGGCCTTCATCGGCTGAAACGACGCCGGATCGGCATGGCTGATATAATGGCACAGCGCCCCTAACATCGTGGTGCGGGGCAAGGCCAGCCCTTCCAGCCCCCGCGCCCGTCGGGCCGCGTTCACCCCCGCCAGCCAGCCGGTGCCGATGCTGCCCACATACCCCTCCACCCCCGTGATCTGACCAGCGAAGAAGAGGTCCGGCCGACGCCGAAAGGCCAGGGTCGGTTCCAGAAGCTCCGGGGCGTTGAGGAACGTGTTCCGATGCATCTGCCCGTAGCGGACGAAGACAGCCCTTTCCAGCCCCGGGATCAGCCGGAACACCCGGTCCTGCTCGGCGTACCGCAGGTTGGTCTGGAACCCCACCATATTGTAGAGGGTGCCGATGAGGTTATCCTGCCGGAGCTGGACCACGGCGTAGGGCCGGCGGCCGGTTCGAGGGTCGGTCAGTCCCACTGGTCGGAGGGGGCCGTAGGCCAGCGCGTCCCGCCCCCGGGCTGCCAGCACCTCGACGGGGAGGCAACCCTCAAAAAAGCGGACATCCTCCCGCTCGAAATCCCGCAGCGGGATGCGCTCTGCCGTCACCAGGGCATCCACGAACCGCTCGTACTCCTCCCTCGTCATCGGGCAGTTGATATAGTCCGCCTCCCCCTTGTCGTAGCGGGAGGCGCGGAAGGCCACCGTCATATCTACGGAATCGGCGGTCACGATAGGAGCGATGGCGTCGTAGAAATAGAGGTGGTCCTGTCCGGTGAGGCTGGCGATGGCCCCGGCCAGAAGGGGCGAGGTAAGAGGGCCGGTAGCGATGACCGTCACCCCGTCGGGGATCTCCGTCACCTCCTGGCGGACGACACGGATCAGCGGATGGGACTCGATGCGCTGGGTGACAGCCTGAGCGAACCGCTCCCGGTCCACGGCCAGTGCTCCACCGGCAGGGACCCGTGTTTCGTCGGCGCAGGCCAGGAGCAGCGATCCGAGCCGACGGAGTTCCGCCTTGAGGAGGCCGGCCGCCCGGTCTATCAGGTCGGAGCCGAGGCTGTTGGAGCAGACCAGCTCGGCCAGCCGGCCGCCGACGTGGGCCGGGGTCATCCTGTGGGGACGCATTTCATAGAGGATCACCTGGATGCCCCGCCCGGCGATCTGCCAGGCCGCCTCGCTGCCGGCCAACCCTCCACCGATCACCGTCACAATCTCGCTCACGGTTACCCCCCATAGAGCGGCCCTGCTGCCCGCCCCGGTCGGGGAAACAACCCCGACCTACCGTCTGGCCCAGCCGCCTGCCATCTCCCACAGCGTGAGGGCGATCCGTTCGGCCGCCTGCGGACAGGCCAGCCGGTGCCCCTGCACCTCCATCCGTGCCCGCCCTTCCGGATCTTCCAGGAGCCGGGCCACCGCCTGCACCACGCGGCGGGGGCCGGGAGCCCACACCCCTGCCCCCACCTCCACCACCAGCCGCACGTTGGGGGTCTCCTGGGCGGGGATCGCCCCCCAGAGCACCAGCGGCACCCCCACCGCCAGCGCCTCGGCCAGCGTGGCCGGTCCCGCTTTGGTAGCCAGCAGGTCAGCGGCCCGCATCCATTCGTGGATGTTCTCCACGAACCCCTCGACCCGCACCCGACCGGGCTGAACGAGGGTCTGAAGCCGGTCCCGCAGCCTCTGGTTGCGCCCCGTCACCACGACAAGCTGGGCCGGAAGCTCCGCCTTCGCCAGCGCGCGCGCCACCCGCTCCAGCGGGCCAAAACCCACCTCACCGGCCATCACCAGCACCAGAGGCCGATGAGGATCAAGTCCCAGCCGGCGCCGCACCTCCTCCCGATCCCATCCGGCCGCCTCGTGAAAGCGACGCCGGACCGGAAGGCCCACCACCTCGACCCGGGCCGGGTCCACCCCGTGGCGGATCAGCCGGGCCCGTGCCGCCTCCGATGCCACCAGATACCGCCGGACGCCGGGGGCAGCCCAGAAGCCGTGCATCACCGCCAGGTCAACTCCCACGGCGACGAGAGGCGGTGCTGCTTCCATCCGGGTCAGGGCGCAGGAGAGGGTAGGGATCGGCACGGGGTGGAAGACGACGACCACGTCAGCGGGGTGATCGGCCAGCAGACGACGGGCGGCGGGGAGGGTATAGGGTCGGAAGAGAGCGGAGAGCGCCCAGGCGCGGAGCTGTCCGTCCAGGAGGCGGAATCCCAGCCCGTAGGCCCGACCGCCATCCCAGAGCACTTTCCCGTACCATTCGGGCGCCTGCCGCACAGGCCAGGGGGCATAGGCGGCCAGCGCGTCCACCATCTCCACCTGGGCCTGCCCCCCCCACCCCGCTTTCAGCGCCTCTGCCACCGCCAGGGCCGCCTGCCGATGGCCGCCGCCCGTTTCTGAGTGGAGGAAAAGGAAACGGAATGGCCTGTCGGTGACCGGCATTTCCATCACGAATGAGTCGAATGATTGAACCGGCCAACCACCCGCCTGGCCTGCTTTTCGAAGCGGGAACGGGGCAACATCACCCTTCGCCCGCAGGTGAGGCAGCGGATGCCGATGTCGGCTCCCACCCGGGTCACCACCCATTCGAAGCCGCCACAGGGGTGGGGCTTGCGCATCTGGACAACGTCGTCAACCTGGATGTGTCGGATCGCCGGGTCTATCATTTCGCTCCATCTGGAAGGGGAAGCGGGTGAGGCGGACCCGGGCCACCCGCAGGCCCTCCATCTCCTCGACCCGGAGGCGGATGCCCTGATCGGCAATCGTCACCTCGTCGCCCACCGCAGGCACTCGATCCAGCCGCCCCATGACCAGCCCGCCGATAGTGGTGTAGTTGGGGTCCTCAAGGGAGAGATGGAAGACCTCGTTGACCTCCTCGATCTGGGTCATCCCCTCCACAACTGCGCTTCCGTCGGGGAACCACTGGACATAGGGCCTGGTCTGATCGAAGGCGTCCTGCACCTCCCCCACGATCTCTTCCAGCAGGTCCTCCAGAGTGACCAGGCCGGCAGTGCCGCCATACTCATCCACCAGAATGGCGATATGCTGGTGGGCGTGGCGGAAAGCTGTCAGCAGATCGGCCACGGAGACCGTTTCCGGGAGGAAGAGAGCTTCCCGCATCAGCGCTCGTGCGGTGGCCCGCTCTTCCCGCTCCAGCACGCGCCGCACCAGGTCCTTGACGTGGACCACACCCAGAATCTGGTCCAGGTTGTCCTGGAAGACGGGGAACTTCGTCAGGGAGGTCTGGGCCGCCAGTTCCGCCAGCTCCCGGAGGGTAGCATCGGCGGGCACGCAGACCATCTCCGTGCGGGGGACCATTACCTGTGAGGCCCGCAGCGCGCGGAGGTCGAGCACCGCCTGGAGCATCTGCTCTTCTTCCTCCTCCAGCACCCCCTGTTCCTCACTTTCACGGACAATCTGCCGCAGCTCGTCCACAGTGTAGATGGCGGAATGGCCTCCCAGCGGCTCCATCCCCAGCAGCCCAAGGATGCCGGCCGCCACCCGGTCCAGCAGCCAGACGAAGGGATAGAAGACCCGCTGGAAGAGGTCCATCCACGGGGCGGTCGCCAGGGCCAGCCTTTCCGGGGCGCGGAGGGTAATCACTTTGGGGACCTGCTCTCCCAGCACGGCGTGGAGGCCAGTGACGACGGTGAGGGAGATGACCAGAGGGAGCGCCCGGATGAGACTGGCAAGGGAGGGGGGGAGGATAAGGCCGTGGAGAAGGACCTGGACAATGGACTGAAAGGTCTCCTCACCCAGGTAACCGAGGGCCAGGCTGGCGATGGTGATCCCCAGTTGGGCAGCGGCGATGAGGGCGTCTTTGCTTTCCTGGGAGCGGACCCAGCGCTGGACGATGCGGGCGCGGGTCCCGCCCTGCTGGGCCAACTGATCAATCCGGGTGCGGCGGCTGGCGACGGCGGCGAACTCCACCGTCACGAAGAAGCCGTTCAGCCCGATAAGCAGGAACACCCCCAGAACTTTGAACAGAATGGTCCAGAAAGAGCCTGGCTGCTCCATCATCCCCACCGCAGGAAGCCTCCCACAACAGCCAGGCCGATCCCCAGCACGACAAGAGCGATGCCGATCAGCCAGTGGTGGGAGGGACCTCGATCCACCATGCGGGGCGGTTCGGCGGGGGTGGCCCAGATCAGCCTGTAGCGGGGGACCAGAAACCACCCCAGGGCGAGGCCGGCCAGCAGCCCACCGACGTGGCCCCAGTTATCCACCGCGGGGGCAACGAAGCCGTAGATCAGGTTATAGACGGCAACGGCAAGAAGGTTGGCCAGGCGGCTGCGGCCGGCGACCAGCCGGTTTCGATACTGGTAAAGGTAGGCCCCCATCACACCGATCAACCCGAAGATCGCCCCCGAGGCGCCGACGGATGGGTAGGGGCTGAGCAGGAAACTGAGCGCACTGCCCGCTACCCCGCTCAGGAGATACATCAGGAGAAAGCGGAACCGCCCGTAGAGCTGTTCCACCTGGGGGCCGAAGATCAGCAGGGCGTAGCTGTTAAAACCGATGTGCAGGATGTCCACATGGAGGAACATCGCCGTCCCCAGGCGCCAGACCTCCCCGGCGACGATGGCCCGGTTGACCTTCGCCCCGAGCATCAACACCAGGTCCCGCCCGACCAGCCAGGTGCTGAAGAAAGCCAGAAGATTGACGAGGAGCAACGCATAGGTCCAGAACGGGGAAGACTGAGGAACCCGTACCTGCAGGGGGATGGATGGAGGAGGAGAAGGCCAGAGCCTTTCAGAGTTGGACTCGTCGTTCAACATCTATATTCACACCCTTCCAGCAGATCAGAGGCGGACGACGCGGGGCCGCACACGGCAGTGTTCCGCTTCGATGATCGCCGCCACCCGGGCCACGGCCTGGTCCAGTTCTCCTTCCCGGTTGACAACCACGTAGTCGAACTCACCGATCCGCGCCATCTCTTCGCGGGCCTTGCTCAGGCGGAGCGCCATCTGGTCGGGCGGGTCAGCGGCCCGGCGCCGGAGACGGGCCTCCAGCTCTTCTTCGCAGGAGGCGGTCAGGAAAATGAGCACTGCCTCCGGCGCAATCTGGCGGACCGTCGCTGCTCCCTGCACATCCACCCGCATAATCACATCCCTGCCGGCGGCCAGGGCCTCTTTCACCTGCCTTTTAGGGATCCCCTTGTGCTGCCCGTACACTTCCGCATGTTCCAGCAGCTCTCCCTCCCGTTCCATCCGCAGGAACTCCTCTGTGGAGAGGAAGAAATAGTCCACTCCATTGACCTCCCCCGGGCGGGGCGGTCGGTCGGTGGCGGTGACGACGAAGTGGAGGGGGTATCCCAGCTCCTTCATCCGTCGCAGCAGGGAGTCCTTACCCACCCCTGCCGGTCCGGAGACCACGATCAGCAGGGGATAGGTCTGAAAACTGTACAGCTCTCGCTTCTCCACGCTTCACGTCCCCACTTGCGCTATGACAACAGGTTGGTATACTTTTTATGAACCCAGTCACCCAGTCACCCAATTACCCAATCACCCAACCACCCAACGGAGGTCTTTATGCCCATCTACGAATACCGCTGTCAGGACTGCCGACGTCGGGTCTCGATCCTCTGGCGCACCTTTGCCGAAGCGGAGACAGCGGCGCCGGTCTGCCCCCGTTGCGGCGGCAGAAACCTGGTGCGGCTCGTCTCCCGTGTGCGGGTGGTCCGTTCTGAGGAGAGCCGCCTGGAGGACCTGTCCGATCCTTCCTTCCTCTCCGACTTTGACGAGAACGATCCCCGCTCGATGGCGCGGTTGATGCGGAAGATGGCCGACGAGGTGGGGGAGGAACTGGGGCCGGAGTTTGAGGAGGTGGTGGATCGGCTGGAAGCCGGGCAAAGCCCCGAGGAGATCGAAAAGGAGATGCCGGACCTGCTGGGCGAGGGGGGTGAAAGCGTCGGAGGGGAGCTGGAGGACTGAACCGCGCGGGCGGCAGGTTTCTAAACATCGGACGGACGGTGACAGACATTTAACCTTGCTTTCACAGCGGCCTGGATCGCCTGATGCACCTCCTCGATCGGACGGGAGGCGTCTAAGATAACCCATCGCTGCGGCTCCAGGGAAGCCAGCTCCAGATAGCCGGCCCGGACCCGGTGGTGAAACTCAAGGGCTTCCTGGTCGAGCCGGTTCCATTCCTCTCCACCGAGCAGGCGGCGCTGGAGTCCCTGGTCGGGCCGGATGTCCAGATAGAGGGTCAGGTCAGGCACCAGGCCGCGGGTGGCGATCCGGGTGATCTGTCGCAGCGTCTCCAGGCTCAGCCCCCGGCCGTATCCCTGATAGGCCAGGGTGCTGTCGTAGAACCGGTCGCAGACGACGAGCCTGCCCGCCGCCAGCGCCGGGCGGATCACCTGGGCTACCAGTTGGGCACGGGATGCGGCGTAAAGGAAGACCTCTGCCCAGGGGTCCATCTCCCTGTTGGCCGGATCGTGGAGGACAGCCCGGATCTGATCTCCGATCGGCGTTCCTCCCGGCTCACGGGCAAGGACAACTTCATATCCTTCCCGAAGCAGATACCCGGCCAGGAGATGGGCCTGGGTGGTTTTGCCGCTGCCCTCGGGGCCTTCCAGGGTGATGAACACGGCGGGTCAACCCTCCCGGCAGATCCGCACCCGTCGGTTGGGCTCCTCTCCGACCGAATAGGAGCTCAGGTTGGCCGCGCGGGCCATTTCGTGCTGGCGGCGGCGGATATAGGCGTCCTGGGGAGAAAGTTCGACCTCGGATGCCCCCTCCAGCACCTTTCGGATGGCCTCCTCCGCCTCGCGGATCGCCCGATGGAGCTGGTCGGCGGGCTGGCGGCCTTCCAGCTCAAACAGGTCGCTCAGGGCCGACTCCATCTGAGATACCGTATTGGCCCGCAGGACATAGATGGGCAGCCCCCGCCGTTCGGCATCCACCACGGTACGGGTCCGCTTACGGTAGAAATTCTTTGTGGTGACCACCACCTCTGCCTGTCCCAGCTCATCCACCAGATAGACAGGCAGGTGCATCCGTCGGGCGGCCCGCTCCATCCGGTTGCGCGCCACGCCGTAGGGGTAGACCCGCACCGGCGCCAGGGTTTCGACCGCCACAGGGGGAGGAAAAGAAGCCCTTTCTTCCTCTCTGCTGCTCTCCCGCTCTTCCAGTGAAAGAGGGACAACCTGCTCGGTGTGGACCTCTCCCTCCTTATCCCGGTATCGCAGCTCGGCCTGGAGGGGCTGGCCGCGCAGCAGGGCATCTACCGATTCGGCCACGCTGCGGTGGATCAACAGCCGCTGGCGGTCCTGGATCTCGATCAGCACGTCGAAGGTGGGTGGAGCGCGTCGCTCCAGGATGGTCTTCTGCGTCCCGCGGCGGCGGGCCTCTTCGTCGGAGAGGGTCACGCTCTCGATCCCGCCCACCAGGTCGGAGAGGGTGGGGTTGAGGAGGAGGTTATCCAGCGTATTGCCGTGGGCGGTGGCGATCAACTGCACGCCGCGCTCGGCGATGGTCCGGGCAGCCAGCGCCTCCAGCTCCCGCCCGATCTCATCTATGACGATGACCTCGGGGTTATGGTTTTCCACCGCCTCGATCATCACCTCATGCTGGAGGGAGGGCATTTCCACCTGCATGCGGCGGGCGCGGCCGACGGCGGGATGGGGGATGTCCCCGTCGCCGCCGATCTCGTTGGAGGTATCCACGACGATGACCCGCTTTTTCTCCGCCAGAACACGGGCCGCCTCGCGCAGCATCGTCGTCTTGCCCACGCCGGGCCGGCCTACGAGGAGGATGCTCTTGCCGCTCTCGACAATGTCCTGGATGATGGCGATGGTGCCGTAGACAGCGCGGCCCACCCGGCAGGTAAGGCCGACCACGTCCCCCTTGCGGTTACGGATGGCAGCGATGCGGTGGAGGGTGCGGGCGATGCCAGCCCTGTTGTCGGCGTCGAACTCCCCCACCCGCTCCACCACATATTGGATCTCCTCCTGGGTGACCTCCGTCTCCCGCAGCACCACCTCCTCATCGGTGAAGCGGGCCGTGGGAACGCGGCCCAGGTCGAGGATCACTTCCAGCAGATCGTCCCGCCGACCGATGCGCTCCAGCGCCCCCCGGATGTCTTCCGGCAGGACGGAAAGCAAAGCGTCCAGGTCGTCGGTGATATTATTATAGTAACTCATTCTCTCCGTATGGGCAAAGAACGGACACGTACACTGCCTTCCTCCACGCTCATTATGGCTCCTCTCTCTAATAGCTCTTCATATCGCCTGACGATCTCCTCCAAATGCCAATTTACTCTCTCCGGCCGCATATCGCGCAGTCGAAATATCACCACGCTAGGCAGGTCCGCGCCGCTTGCCGCTATCAACTCGCCAAAATCCAGATCGTGTGTCAGAACCACCCGCCCTTCAGCACGCCCTTTAGCCAATATTGGTGAATCCGTCAACCGCTCCAACCCTTCTTCACTCAGATGTACTACATCATACTCCATCCTTCGCAAATGTCCTACGCTCTGAGGTGATATCCCCATATCAGCCAGAAACCTCATCCGCCATCTCCAGCCTATAGACGCTCTCTTCTGCCAGCATTGCTGCATATTGCAGTGCT
>JBDOIF010000064.1:0-2835 GCA_041082215.1 Anaerolineae bacterium | reverse complement strand
ACTCAGTATCCGCTCCACGGCAATGGTGTGCCGACACCACCCACCGTAAGGAATTTCGCAATTTTTCCAGTACGTGTGGCAGTCACACACCCACCCACATCCATCGGCCAGCTCCAGAAAATGCCAGGAATGGTGCCCCTCCAGAGCAACCAGGTCCGAAGTGATTACCCGCAGGCGGTGAGGCTCTCGGGCGTAATCGAATCCCTTGATCCGCTCGTCATACATATCCCAGTACATCGCACTGTTCTCCTTTCCTCTTGACCTCCCGTTTGCTTCAGCCATCATTTTACAGGATTATGGCCTGTCTTATCCCCCAGCAACCTACCAGTGATCTCCACCTTACCCACATAGACAGCTTACCTCAATCTCACATCTCTCTCACAGACAAACAGCGGGGGGAGCTTTTCGCTCCCCCCGCTGGAAGTGCCGTCCTCAGCCCGGGGTTACGAAGCAGAACCCCTCAGCAGCCGCAGGCCCTCCAGCCGCACCAGTTCTGGAAGCAGCGCGCGGTAGACCTCACAGTACGGCGATGGAAGGACCTCTCCGCCAGCCCTCCGGCGCGCCAGCAGCGGGCAGCCACCGGCGCAAGCATACCGCCAGGGACACTCCCGGCAACCTTCTTTTTCCTCCACCGGTGGATTACGGAACCCTCCATCTGCCTGCACCGCCGCCAGCGGGTCCGCATCCCAGACGCTGCCCACTGTCCGTTCCAGCTCCATATGGCAGCGGGCCACTTCCCCATAGGGATTTACGACCAGGTAGGAGTGTCCGGCGCCGCAGGGGTAGCGATGAGGGAGGCTGAAATCGCAGCGGTCGAGCAGGGTAGAGACCGCAGATGGCGGATTGCATATTGTGGATTGCAGCCGACCTTCGATCTCAGACAGGGCGGCCCGCAGGCCAGCGATGAGGCGCCCCGGCGTGGGCGTCAGGTCGGGGCAGCCGGGGGCAGGGCGGACGAAATTCAGGTTGAAGGGGAGGCCCCGGTCCAGCGCGAAGGCCACCACCCCGGCCAGGCTGTCCACATTGCGGGCGGTGACGGTGATCGAGAGGTGAGGGGTAAGGCCCATAGCCAGCGCCCGATCCACCCCCTTGGCGACGAGGGCGAATGTGCTGGCGCCCCCCTCCTCCATCCGCTGCCGGTCGTGAGCCGGGCCGATGCCGTCCAGGGAAACGGCCAGCCGGATGGACTCCTCCCGCAGCCAGGCCAGGAGCGCCGGAGTGAGGGCCGTGCCGTTGGTGAGGACCACTTCCCGCAGTTCCAGGCCGAGCTGGACAGCGCGTGCCCGGGCGTACTGATGGACGGCGCGGAGGGTGCGAAGGTTGAGGGTCGGCTCACCGCCGGCGTACTTGAGTTTCAGCGCCCCGAAGCCGTGGGCCTGCGCGGAGCGAATGGCCCCATCCACAGCCGCCCGCCCGACCTCCGGGGACATTTCGGCGTCGCCCCGGGGGGCGTAGCAGTAGGCGCAGCGGAGGTTGCAGCGGGCGGTGAGGTGGAGCCAGATGGTGAGGGTGTGGGGCGTGTTGCGTACTGCGTACTCCGCTGGGCGGGCTGAGGCGAGGAGGAGAACCGGGGCGGCCAGTTGACGAACTGAAGTCTCGCCAACCCCGGCGCAGGCGCAGTCCGTCTCCCCTGCCACTTCCTCCCCTGCACCAGCATACCAGGCAATCGGCTCATCCGCCGCGCAGGCACAATCCTGTTCTACCCTTTCTCCGTGTGCTGGATCCCAAAAAACCTGTGGGAAAGGCATTGGTCTATCTCTCACGATTACTCTCCCTCTCTTGTTCACGGATCAGAGGAATGGTACATGGTCAGGAGTCCACCCTCTCGATGCACGGTGCGGAAGCCCTTTTGCCCAAAAAGCCGAACGGCAGGGAGATTGTCTGATCGGGTCTGGAGCACCACGTCGGCCTTTCTCCTGTCCGCCCATTCGAGGGCCGCAGAGAGCAGCGCCCTGCCCACCCCCTGGCGACGGTAGCCGCTCAGAACGCCGATACCCAACTCGACCTCCCTGTCTTCCCCCGCCGGGAACAGCCGGCACCACCCCACGACGTCAGCCCCGTCCAGAGCGACCAGCAGAAGGTGGCAGGGGCAATCCGGCTCGGCCAGCGCGTGCTCCCAGGCCGGGGTCGGCTCATAACGGGCGGTGCGCATCATCCCTTCGGCGCACACAGCATTCACCGCCTGCATCAGCCCGCAACGATCTGGCCTGCGGTATGGACGGATTACAGCAACCACTGCACCTCCGGCCGCACCGGGAACCCCCGCTCGGCAAGGAAGCGGTCCATACGGGTGGGGCTTCGCCCGCAAATCCCGACCGCCTCCCGGATCCCCTCGTGCAACCATCCGAATTCCTCATCGTTCAGCCGCCGGATGCGGATGTAGATGCGGTAAAGGGCCCGTCGCAGGTCGCGGAAATCCTCAGCGTACAGCTCATCGTAGGCAAGCGCAAGAGTATAGCACTGGCCTCCCCTCCGAGCGTATTCCGGCTCCCTCCGCCCCTCGTGCTCGAACTGCCGCATCGCGACCTCGCCCAGCAGCAGGTAAGTTTTTCCCAGGAGGAGCCAGTAAAAGGAATGGGGCAACTGCTCTGAATCCAGCCCGCCCTGCCCGAAGCGGTATTCTGGCGGCACCGAGTCAACGACGGCGTTGGCCTCTTTTTCCGCCAGCTCATGGCGACGTATGTAGTAGTAAAGCCAGGCCAGGTTCACATGCGCGTCCAGCCGCCGGTAGGCCATCTCCTCGCCGGCCTCCTCCATCGCTCGCCGCAGGTCCTCTTCGGACTGTCGGGCCAGCTCCTCCTGGGGCGGATCTTTCTCCGCCTCATACTGCGGCCG
>JBDOIF010000142.1:0-33403 GCA_041082215.1 Anaerolineae bacterium | reverse complement strand
CCTTTTCCGTCAACTGGCCGCGCTGGGCGGGCGACTGATAGACCTGCACCTGCTGCGCGGCCCGGACCTGCACCCGCCGCTGGCCCGCTACCAGGGCACGGGCGACGACACCGTTCAGAATGTCCGCTACGACGCCGCGCAGGGGCGCGTCCACATCAACCCGGGCAAGTACTTTGAGGGGATCACGCCCCAGATGTGGGAGTACCAGATTGGCGGCTACCAGGTGCTGGAGAAGTACCTGAAAGACCGCAAAGGCCGCCGCCTGGAGGACCCCATCCGCTACATCCACATCGCCACAGCGATCGCCCGCACGATGGATGTGCAGGCGCAGATTGACCAGATATACCCGCAGGTGGAAAACAATGTCATGTGACCGGCAACCTGCCCCGTCCGTCCGCGGCAATTTTTCGCTCAAAGAACGGAGGAAGATATGGCCGAAACCCTTTTCATGATCCACGGCATGTGGGGCGGGCCGTGGTACTGGGAAAACTACCGCCGCTTCTTCGAGGCCAGGGGATATCGGTGCATCACGACGACGCTCCGCCACCACGACGTGAGGCCGGAAGACCCCCCTGACCCCCGGTTGGGCACCACAAGCCTGCTGGACTACGCCGCCGATCTGGAGCGGGAGGTGCGCCAGCTCGAAGGGCAGCCGGTCCTGATGGGCCACTCTATGGGAGGGCTTCTGGCCCAGATCCTGGGCAGCAGGGGGCTGGGAAAGGCGCTTGTGTTGCTCACCCCCGCCTCTCCAGCGGGCATTCTGGCCCTGACCCCATCGGTGATCCGGAGCTTCTGGAGCGTGATGACGAAGTGGGGCTTCTGGCGAAAACCGATGCGGCAGACCTTTGGGGAGGCGACCTATTCTATGCTCCATCTGCTCTCACCTCAGGAGCAGAAGGCCACCTACGGACGGTTCGTCTATGAATCGGGGCGGGCGGCCTCCGAGATCGGCTTCTGGATGTTCGACCGCAGGAGGGCAGCAGGGGTGGAGGAAGAAAGGGTCACCTGCCCGGTGCTGGTCGTCGCCGGGGCGGAGGACCGGATCACCCCGGCGTCGGTCGTCCGACAGGTGGCCAGGAAATACCGCGCCGTCGCCACCTACCGGGAGTTCCCCCGCCACGCCCACTGGGTGATCGCCGAGCCAGGCTGGGAGGAGATCGCCGGATACGTGGCCGACTGGCTGGACCAGGTGCTGACCGGCGGGTAAAATATCACAGAGACGCGGAGGGCATAGAGAAGATCAGCGGGTTCGCCGCATCTTCGTGGCAAACCTTTGGTAGAGAGGACGTTACTTCATGGACATCAACTCGTCTGCTGGACCCTTTCAGGAAACGGCCATCATCGAGCGGCTGCGCGGCCAGTTGCGAGACCTGATGGCGGTGGAGCGGGTTGAGGTTCGGCAGGGGCCGGACCGGGTGGTCGCCTTCCTCGGCCAGCTCTACGACACGCCCGACGCCGTATTCGACCGGCTGAGCGAGCGGTTCGCTGCCCTCGGCTACACGGCGATGCTCTCCAGGGCCCAGGGGGGAAAACACTGGGTTCTGGCAGCCCAGGGTGTGGTTCGACGTCGTCCCCTGCGCCCCTGGGTCAATCTGGTGCTCTTCACCGCCACCATCTTCACCACCATGCTGGCGGGCCTTTCCCCCAGGGCCGACCCCTCCAACCCCCTGTGGTACCTCTCCGGCCTCCCCTTCGCCCTGACATTGCTGAGCATCCTGCTGGCCCATGAGCTGGCCCACTATTTCGTCGCCCGGCGGTACGGCTCGCCGGTGAGCCTGCCTTACTTCGTGCCGATGCCGTTCAGCATCCTGGGCACGATGGGGGCGGTCATCTTCCAGCAGGCGCCGATGCGGGACCGGAAAGCGCTCTTCGACATCGGCATCGCCGGGCCGCTGGCCGGCCTGATCGTGGCGGTTCCACTTCTCATCGTGGGCCTTCTCTTCACCCAGGTCGGCCGCCCATCCGACTTCATAAACATCCAGCAGGAGGGAGCGGTCTATCAGGAAGGCAACTCCATCCTCTACCTTGCAGCCAAATATGCAATCAAGGGGCGGATCCTGCCGGACGAAAATGGGGAGGACGTGTGGCTTTCGCTGCCCGAAAGCCCCGGTGGACCGGTGGCTTTTGCGGCCTGGGCCGGGCTGCTGGTGACGGCGCTGAACCTGCTGCCCATCGGCCAGCTCGATGGGGGGCATGTGGCCTACGCCCTTCTGGGCCGGCGGGCGTGGACTTTGGCCTACCTGTCCATCGGCCTGCTGGGGGCATTGGGGCTGTACCTGGCCGCGACCGGCAACCCGGCCGCCTTTACCTGGCTCCTGTGGGCAGTGCTGGGCCTCTTCCTGGGCCCCCGCCATCCCCCGCCCCTCAACGACGCCAGCCAGGTGGGGCGCGGGCGGGCAGTGCTGGGCATTGTCCTCCTGCTGGTCTTCATCGTCACCTTCGTGCCGGTGCCGCTGGTCGTGGTGCCGGCCCGGTAACGGAGACACAGGGACGCGGGGACGCGGGGACACTGCGTCTCCGTATCTCCACGTCCCCGCGTCTGCCTTACCGCAGCGCTTCGGCGAAACGAAAGCCGAACTCCTCCCCTTTCCTCAGGTCCTCCAGCGTAGGCCCGCCGTGGAACTCGAAGGTGTCCAGCACCTCCCATCGCATGGACTCGGCCAGCCGCTCGAACTCCCGCCGCGCCCCGCCGCTCCAACCGTAGCTGCCGAAGTAGGCCGCTTTGCGGTTGAGGACCCGCTTGCGGGCCGCCACGTCCAGCAAATGGGCCATAGGTGGGAAGAGCCCTCCCTCGTACGTCGGCGCCCCCACGATCACCCCCCGGCGGATCCACAGAGAGGGCAGGATGTAGCTGGCATGAGTGCGGGCCACGTCGAAAATCTCCACCGGCACGCCAGCCCGGGAGACCCCCTGGGCCACTGCGTTCATCATCTGCTCGGTATTTCCATACATCGAACCGTACAGCAACGTCACCCCCAGGTCCCCTTCGCCGGTAGCGTAGTCAGCCCACTGCTGGTACAGCTCCACGATCCGTCCGGGGTTCTTCCGCCACACCAGGCCGTGGGAGGGAGCGATGACCTCGATGGGCAGTCCCTTCAGGCGGTCAATGGCCTTCAGCACCGGCCGGCTGAAGACGGCCACGATGTTGACGTAGTAGCGGAGCGACTCCTGCTCGTAGAAGACCGGATCGGCGCACTGATCGTCGAAGATCGCCCCCTGCAGCGCGCCATACCCTCCGAAACCGTCGCAGGAAAAGAGGACCCGCTGGGTCGTCTCGTAGGTCATCATCGTCTCCGGCCAGTGGACGAAGGGGGTGGAAAGAAACCGGAGGGTATGGCTGCCCAGCAAGACCTCCTCCCCGTCTTCAACGACCCGCACGTTTTCGGTGACCTGATAGAAGGCTTCCAGCATCTCCTGTGTCTTCTTCGTGCCCAGGATCACGGCGCGGGGGGCGATGCGTCGCAGCATACGAAGGATACCGGTGTGGTCCGGCTCCATATGGTTGATGACGATGTAGTCCAGCTCTTCCGGCTCAATCACCTGGGCGATCTGAGCGAGAAACTCGTCGGTCTTAAGCCCTTTTGCCAGGTCAACCAGCGCCTTTCGTTCCCCGTTCACCAGGTAGGCGTTGTAGGAAACCCCCTCCTGGGTGATGGGCCAGAGCCCCTCGAACAGGTCGGTCGTCCGATCGTTGACGCCGATCCAGTAGATCCCCGGTCGAATCTCCACAGCAGGCATCTTGAAGCTCCTTTCGTCTTACAGTTATTGACACCGCCCTTCGTTTATGATAGTATATAGACAACCTGTGTTGATGCAAAGCGAAGCAAAACGGGCCTGTCGTTGCGGAACGGCCGCCTCCGTTTTAGGGGTTTGTAAACAGTTCCTCATTTTTACATTATCCCTGTTAGATGACGATGGCGTGCCGTCTCCCGGTCGAGACAAGGTTGAGGGAGGAGAGGGATGCATCGTCGTTTCCGCGTACTGGTTGTAGATGACCAGCCAGAGACCCTGCAAATGTTGCAGATTCTGCTCAGCGCCGATGGGTTCGATGTCGTTCTGGCGCAGGATGCGCTATCGGGCCTGCGTGCGGCCTATCAGTCCCACCCCGACGCGATCCTGCTGGACGTGATGATGCCCAATGTAGATGGGTTCGAAGCCTGTCGCCGTTTGCGGGAGATGACCGACGCGCCCATTATCTTTGTGACGGCCAAGGGGACCATCGAGGACATCGTGCGTGGCTTCTCGGTAGGGGCAGACGATTATGTGGTGAAACCGTTTGACCGCTCGGAGCTTTTAAGCAGGCTGACCGCCTGTCTGCGTCGGGCTGGCGAGCGGGCGGGCGCGGGGTCCAAGGTGCTCTTTCCGTCCTCCTCGATGATGCTGGACTGCGGGCGTCACGAGCTGGTCGTTGCCAACCGCACGGTTTACCTTACCCCGAAGGAGTTTGAGGTGCTCCGTCTGCTCATCCACCACGCCGGGAAGGTGCTGACCGCCGACGCCATCCTCGCCCAGGTTTGGGGGCCGGAGCGGATCGGCGAGCCTGACCTGGTGAAGCAGTACATCTACCGGCTGCGCCAGAAGATCGAGCCTGATCCCAGCTCCCCCCGTTATCTCCACACCGTTCGGGGCGGAGGATACTACTTCGACGCCGAGGACCTCCTGTAATTTCCTCCTGACCGGTTTTCAGGCCCCCTTTTCCTAAAGAAAAGGGGGCTTTTCGTGCTTTTTTGACCTGTTGTTCACCTAACCCATACGACTATCTGTTAATATACCTGAATTGGAGGTCGGTGGTCCCCCCTGGGAGAGTTGCTGGTAAAAGGCGGCTGAAGCCCGCCGCAGAGGACGCGGAGAACGCAGAGGAATCAAAAGAGGCCAGAGGAAACTTCGCGTCCTTTGCGTTCTCTGTAGTTCGACGGAGGCTGCAGACAGCCAGCGACACCGGAGGGAGAGACCGCCCGGAGGTCGGAAAAGCTGAGAGAAACCTGGTTGCTCGGAGGTAAAGGAGAGATGGGGGAGAAAGTCCTGGTCATTGACGACGATCCGGGATTGCTGACGCTCCTGCGGCTGGGGCTGGAACGGGAAGGCTTCACCGTTATCACGGCAGAGAGCGGTAAGGAGGGATTGCGTCGGGCCTACGAATCCCGGCCCGATGTGATCATTCTGGATATTATGATGCCGGAGATGGATGGGTGGACCACGTGCCAGCGGCTGCGCCACGTGTGCGACACGCCGATCATCATGCTCACGGCCAAGACGGCGCGGGCCGACATCCTGAAGGGGCTTTCCCTGGGGGCGGACGACTATCTGACCAAGCCGTGCAGCTTCGACGAGCTGAAGGCCCGGATCCGCACTGTCCTTCGACGGGCCGGGGCAGGGGCGAACGGTTCCTGGCGGGCCATCTACGACGATGGGACTCTGCGCATAGACCTGACAGAGGGGGCTGTCCTGCGACGCGAGGAGCCGGTCCATCTCACGCCGACCGAATCCCGCCTTCTCATGTACCTGGTGAGTCAGAAAGGGCGGATCGTGCCCCACCGGGAGCTTCTGATCAGCGTGTGGGGGCCAGAGTACGCCGAGGAGGTCGGCTACCTGAGCGTCTATATCCGGTACCTCCGCCGGAAGATCGAGGACGACCCGGCCAATCCCCACTACATCCGCACCCGGTGGGGGATGGGCTATTATTTCGCCGGTGATGGGACCGTCCGCTCCGGCCCTGAGCAGACAGAGAGATAGAAGATGAGCGGTCAGATTCGTCACTACATAGACCTTCTCCGACGGTGGTGGTGGCTGCTGGTCATCAGCGCTTTGATCCCGGCCATGCTCAGCGGCCTGTTCCTCTCCCGGCGGCCCGACCTCTATCAGGCCCGGGCTACGTTGATGATCGGCACGGGCTTGCAGAACCCCAATCCGGATCAGTGGCAGTTGAGCGTTGCCAACAACCTGGCCAACGCCTACGCCCGGCTGGCGAAGGAACGGCCGGTGACCGAGGCGGTCATCGCCCGGCTGGGGCTGGACCGCCAGCCAGAGCAGTTGGCGGCGCAGATCGCCACACGGGTCTATTACGACGCCCAGTTGCTGGAGATCGAGGTGGTGGATACCGATCCCCGTGTGGCCGCCCTGATCGCCAACGCGCTGGCCGACGAGCTGGTCCGGCGCAGCCCTGTATCGCAGGAGGACCAGGTCCGACGGCAGGCCTTCATCCGCGCCCAGCTTGATGAGCTGGAGAAACGGATCGCGCAGCTGGACAGTGCGATCACCGATCTGCAGAGCTCCCTGGTCGAGCTGACCTCGGCGGCGGAGCTGGAGGAGGCACAGGGCCGTCTGGCCCAACTGGAGGAGGCCAAGGCGGGATACCAGGCCACCTATGCCAGCCTGCTGAGCTCATATCGGACGGAGTCCCCGAATGTCGTCTCCATCTTCGACCCGGCGGTCGAGCCTGTGATGCCGCTGCCTCGAAAGGACAAGCTCATTATGGCTGTGGCGGCTGCGGCGGGGGTGGCGCTGGCGGTGGCGGGGGTGTTCGTCCTGGACTTTCTGGACGACACGGTGCACTGGGAAGGGGGATGGGTGCGGGAACTGGGAGGGGTCCCTGTGCTGGGGGTTCTGCCCGATGTGAAGGTAGGCAAAGCCCCGCTGGCGGCCTCTCTGCGATTCCGCCACACGGAGATCGAGGCGGTCCGGAATCTCCGCACCATGATCCTGGTGAACGGGGGGGAAAAGCGCCCGGATGTGATCCTGGTGACCAGTCCGGAGGTCGGCGACGGGAAAACGTTCGCGGTGGTCAATCTGGGGATGAGCATCGCAACGACGGGGTTGCGGGTGATCCTGGTGGACGCCAACATGAGAAACCCGCGCCTGCATGAGTGGTTCGACCAGCCCAACGGTCAGGGGCTCTCCGACCTGCTGGCCGGGCGATCGGTCATCCCGGATTCGTGGCCGCCGATGGAGCTGCGGCCGACGGGGGTGGACAACCTGTACCTTCTGCCCAGCGGACGCCCGCCGGCCGATCCTGCGGCGCTTCTGAGCGTGGGGCGGCTGGCGTCGCTGGTGGATACCCTCAAGGAATACGCCGACGTCGTGCTGATTGACAGCCCGGCGGGCACTGTGGTGCCCGATGCGGCGATGCTGGCGGCGGTGGCCGACCGGGTGCTGGTGGTCTGTGGCGAAGGGCGGACGCGCCTGGTCTCGCTGACGCGGCTGAGGGACAACCTGGCCAACGGCTCAGCCAAGGAGAGACTGGGCATCGCCCTCAACCGGGTGAAGGTCGGTAAGGGGGGCGGGTACAGGTCCGCCGCCCGTTCGCTGAGTCTGGAAGACCCCGTTGCACTGCCTGTGCTGGGTGTGGCAGAAGCAGCCCTGCTGCTGGGGGTGAGCCAGGGGACGGTGGAGCGCTGGTGCGAGGCAGGGAGGCTACCGGCCAGGCGCGAGGGACGTCGCTGGCTGATCCCGCGCGAGGAACTGGAGCACTTCGTGGCCGCCTACTCCGGGCCGACAGGAGCCGGTCGGGAGGGGGGTGAGATCGGGCTGCCGCTGGCGGACGACCTGCTTGTCGTAGCCGGAGGTCAGGAGCGCTCACCCGGGACAGGCGAGGAAGAGTAGAGCCGGGAGTTGCCACGGTCGGCCGCTTGCCTCGCCCGGTGGCTGGGCTTTCCCCGAAGGATAGAGACACAAACCCGGAGTTTGGCGATGTGCTGCATCCATTCACTGCCACAATCATTCACTGCCACAATATGGAAGGGAGCAGGTGATTGGAAAGAATCCGGAGAGGTGACGTGAGGTGAGACAAATTGCTACCACTATAGCCAGGAGCTCGCTCTTCAGCCTGATGGGGCAGATCGCTGTCAAGGTGCTCTCTCTCATCTTCTCGATCTTTGTGGTCCGGCGGCTTGGAGACGCCAGTTTCGGCCTGTACTCGGCGGCTCTGGCGTACGTGGGGGTGTTTGCTATCCTCTCTGACCTGGGGCTGGCTCCCTATATGGTGCGAGAGGTAGCCAAGGACCCGGACAGAACTCCGGCGCTGTTTGCCAACGCCATACTCCTGCGCCTGATGCTCTCCGCCGGGACGCTGGCCGTCATCGTCGGTTCGGCCCTGGTCCTGAAGCGCTCTCCGGAATTGATCCTGGGCGCGGCCATCGCTGCCTGCACGCTGTTCATCTACGCTGTGGAAGGGCCGATGGAGAGCCTCTTCATCGCCCGCGAGCGGCTGGATTTTCTTTCTCTGATGAACGTGTTTCAGCAGATGGGGTTCGTCATGTTGGGAACGGCCGCGCTGGTAGGAGGGCTGGGTTTTAAGGGGCTGCTGGTGGCCTCCCTGGTCAGCCTGATGCTGGCGACAGCGATGGGATGGCAGCTCCTTCACCGCACCGGTGGGGCCCCCTGGCATCCTCAGCCCCGGCTATGGCCGGCCCTGCTGAAGGCTGCGCTCCCCTTCGGCGTCATCGGCTTCTCCCTTGGCCTCTCCTACAAGATAGATACCGTCCTGCTGCAGTATTTCTACGGGGATGCGGTCACCGGCTGGTATAATGCCGCCTACAATCTCATCTTCATGATCATGATGGTCTCCCACGCGGTCAATCTGGCCCTCTACCCGGTCCTCTGCCGTCAGTACGCGGCCGACCCGAAAAAAATGCCGGCCCTGTACACTCAGGCATTAAAGTATCTGTTTGTCATCGCGATTCCGATCGCAGTGGGGACGACGGTGCTGGCAAGGCCCCTCATCCGTCTGCTCTATACCGATCAGTTCGCTTCGTCCGTCCTGCCGCTCCAGATTCTGATCTGGGTGCTGCCGCTAATGTTCCTGACCGAACTCCTGGGGAACGTGACCATTATCCACGACCAGGAGAAGAAGGTAGCGCGGGCGTTGCTGGTGAGTGCGGCTATCAATGCAGCCCTGAACCTGGCGCTCATCCCACGCTGGGGACTGCTGGCAGCCTCGGCCGTCACCGTCCTGACGGAGATGATTCTGGCGGGTCAGTACCTCTGGCTTCTGCGACGGGAACTGGCGGCTGTGGACTTTCGGGCCGTTTTCCTGAAGCCGGGGTTGGCGGCGGCACTGATGGGCCTGGTCGTTTTCCTGGCACGGGAGGCAAATTTCTTCCTGGTCGTCGCGCTGGGGGCCTTCATATACCTGGGCCTGCTGGCGCTGACGGGTTCCCTTGGCCGGCAGGAGGTCATCCTGCTGGGCGATCTGGTGCGCCGACAGGCGGGTTCGCGGGAGGTGCTGTGATGCGCGTCGTCCTGGCTGTCCACCACTTCCCGCCCCGGTACGTGGCTGGGGCGGAACTTTATACATACCGCCTGGCCCGAGGACTGCTCCAGGCCGGCCATCGGGTGGAGGTCGTCTGTGTAGAGTCCATTTCGGAGGGGACGCTGGAGCTCCGCTGCGTGTCGGAGAAGCACGAAGGGATTCCCGTCCACCGCCTCTTTTTCAACCTGGCCCTCTCCCCTGACCCGGCACGCTGGGAGTTCTGGAACCCCCAGTTGGGGACATGGTTGGATCAGTTCCTGCAAAGCCGTCGCCCCGACCTGGTCCACTTCCAGGCTGGCTACCTGCTCACGGGGAGCGTCCTGGAGGCGGCGCGGGCGCTGGGCATCCCGACGCTCCTGACCCTGCACGATTACTGGTTCCTCTGCCCCCGCATCCACCTGCAGCGGCCCGACGGCACGCTCTGCGGGGTGCCGGACGACCCGGCGGAGTGTGTATGGTGTCGGCTCACCGAGAAGCGGCGCTACCGGCTACCGGATCAGGTTACCCGCGGCATCTTTGGCAAACTGACGCAGAGCCTCCTTGCTCAGCCCCCGCTGGCTCGGTGGACAGGATGGTCGGCGCGGGTGGAAGCCATCCGGGAGCGCCGGGAACGACTGGGCCGCGCACTTCGGAGTGTGGATGTTCTGATCGCCCCTTCCCGTTTTCTGGCACAGGTGTTCATTCGGAGGGGCAGCCTGCCCCCCGACCGAATCCGTTATCTGCGGTACGGGCTGGATCAGGTCACTTGCTGGCATTCCGGAGTGGACGACCGGGGGAACGAAGACCGGCGCGGTCTCCGCGTCGGCTACCTGGGCCAGATTGCGCCCCACAAGGGGATCCACGTCCTGGTAGAAGCTTTCCGTTCCCTGGACGTTTCGGACGGGGCCTGCGAATTGCGGATTTATGGGGATATGGGCCGTTTCCCCCGGTATGCGGAGCGGCTGCGGCGTATGGCGCAGGCAGACCCTCGCATCCGGTTTGAGGGAGCGGTGGAGAACCGGCGGGTCCCGGAGGTCCTTTCCGGTCTGGATGTGCTGGTCGTACCGTCCATCTGGTACGAGAACGCGCCGCTGACAATTCTGGAAGCCCATGCGGCTGGAGTGCCTGTCCTGGCTTCCGACCTGGGCGGGATGGCGGAGATGGTGCGGCATGGGGTGGACGGCCTGCTCTTCCGGGTGGGGGACGCGCAGGACCTGGCGGCCCAACTGAGGGAACTGGTAGGGAATCCCGACCTGCTCCGCCGCCTGAGGGCGGGTATCGAGCCAGTGCGGACATTGGGACAGGAACTGGAAGAACTTCTGGAGATATACGGGACAGTAACTCCTCCATCGGAGGCATTCGGATGAGTGAAACCGCACATCCCCGGAGTCTATCGGATAACGGTGAGTTGTCCCCTGGTCTGGGATATTACTGGCATCGCTTCTGGGAGTTCGGGAGCGACTTTCGCCTCTGGATTCTGCCGATGTGCCTGCGCGGCATTCTGCGCAAGCATCAATTTGATTCGCCCCACATCGTGGCCCTGGGCAAGGGGGTAACCATCATCCGGCGAGGAGGTAAGCTGGTCACTGGCAGCGGTGTGCGTATCGCCGACCACTGCTTCATTGACGTGGGGTCCCGAGGCCTGCTCTCCATCGGCACCCGGACAGTCATCGGTCCCTACACCCGCATCATGGCCGCCACCGAGGTCCGCATCGGCGCCCGCTGTATGATTAGCTGGAACTGCAGCATCTTTGACTCCATTGGCCACCGGCTGTGGCTGGAGGAGACGGGGGAGACGGAGATCGAGGCCCCCATCACCATCGGCGACGATGTCTGGATCGGCCCGTACTCCATCATTATGAAGGGCGTGACCATCGGCCCGGGCTCGGTCATCGGCGCCGGGTCGGTGGTGCGACGGGATGTTCCCCCCAAGACGCTGGTCTACGGGAACCCCGCCCGCCCGGCGGGCAAAGTCGAGAAATGGGAGCGGTAAGGGTGAAGAGAAAAATGTCTCCTCCAGTTATGGCCATCCTCGGGCTCCTCGCCATCGCGCTGCTTGTGCTGGTTGGACTATCTCTGCGGGGACACGGGTTGCGTATGGCGGTGGTCCACCGCGCACGCGCTCTGCTGGACCACGGGAACGTCGTCGGCAGCGGCGATTTCACCAACGTCATCTTCCTCCACCACTCGACCGGCCGAAACCTGATCAACCAGGGCCGGGTGCGGGAGCGGCTGACCGAGGCCGGCTTCCAGCTCTGGGACCACGACTACAACTGGGAGGGGCTGATCCGCCCCGACGGCACGCGGACCGGCTACAGTTACGGCATCCCCGACGACAACACCGACCCCGACGGGCTGGCCCGCCTGTTCGCCCAACCGGTCTACAACTGGCCGCTCAACGCCCTCAGCGGGTTGATGCAGCACGAGGTCATCATCTTCAAATCCTGCTTCCCGGCCAGCAACATCGCCAGCGACGGGCAACTGGAGCAGTACAAAACGTGGTACCTGGGGATGCGGGATGTGATGGACCGCTATCCCGACCACATCTTTATCGTCGTCACCCCGCCGCCGCTGAACCCTGCCGCCACGACCCCCGAAGTGGCAGCCCGGGCGCGGGCCTTCGCCGACTGGCTGAAGTCGGACGATTTCCTGGCCGGCCATCCCAACGTCTTCACCTTCGACTTCTTCGACCTGCTAGCCGAGGGTGATCCCACAGCACCCGATCACAATATGCTGCGAGCGGAGTACCGGGATGGGGAGGATTCCCATCCCAACCGGCTGGCCAATGAGACCATCGGGCCGCTGTTTGCCGACTTCATCATCGAAGCAGTGCAGACCTACCGCGCCCAATTGGCCGAAGGAGGCGCAGGGCCGTGATGCCCCGGGTGACGGTGGTCGTGCTCAACTGGAACGGGTTGGGCGATACGCTGGAGTGCCTGGAGTCGTTAGCCGGCCTCGACTACCCGCGCTATCGGGTTTTGGTGGTGGATAACGGCTCCACCGACGGCTCTCCGGTAGCCATTCGGCAACGCTTTCCCGATGTGGAGGTGATCGAGACCGGGGAGAATCTGGGCTATGCGGGCGGCAACAACGTGGGGCTGCGGTACGCCCTGGCCCAGGGGGCCGATTATGTTTTGCTTCTCAACAACGATACGGTGGTTGCCCCCGATATGCTGCGCTGGCTGGTCGAGGCAGCCGAGAAGGACCCCCGGGTTGGAGTGGCCGGGCCGATGATCTACTATCACGACCAACCTGAGGTCGTCTGGTCGGTCGGGGGAGGGATTGACTGGCGGCGCGGGCAGACCTGGATGATCGGCCTGGACGAGCCGGATGACGGGCGGTTTGGAACAGAGCCGCGGGAAGTGGACTTCATCACCGGCTGCGCGATGCTGGTCAGGGCGGCCGTGCTGCGGGAAGCCGGCCTGCTCGACGAGCGGTTCTTCCTGTACTACGAAGAGGTCGAGTGGTGCGTGCGCATCCGGCGGGCCGGTTATCGCATCATCCACGTGCCCGCGGCGAAAATGTGGCACAAAATCTCCCCCCAGGCGCAGAGCGACTCGCCGCTGGTGCACTACTATATGAGCCGGAACCGACTGCTCTTCCTGTGGCTGACCGGGGCAGGGACTCGGGCCTGGATCCACACGCTGGCGGATGATCTGCGGACCCTCCTGGCGTGGAGTCTGCGTCCCCGCTGGCGGCACAAAGGCCCCCAGCGCCGGGCGATGGTGCGGGCCATCGCGGACGCCGGACGGGGACGGTGGGGCAGAAGGGCATTGGCCGGGGAGTGAGACGGATGCGGATCCTCTTTATCTCGAACTGGTTTCCCTGCCCACCGGACAACGGGGCGCGGATGCGCACCTGGGGCATCCTGCGCCAACTGGCGGCCAGACACGAGGTCTACCTGCTCTCCTTTGTGCGGGACGGGGAGGCCGGTCCCCAGGACCGCGAACGAGTGAGTGCCCTCTGCCGCATTCTGGGGACAGTTCCCTACCGCGAGTTTGACCCGCGGCGGCCACAGGCTCTGCTGCGTCTCTTCTCTCCTTTCCCCCGTGCCCTCCGGGACCTGTACAGCCCGGAGATGGAGCGGCAAGTGCAGGAGGCCTTGCATTGCCATTCTTTCGATCTGGTGGTGGCTTCGGAGATCGGACCGGGGTTGGGGGTTTCGTTCTATCTATCGAGGATCAATGGCATCCCCCGGGCGATCGAGGACCTGGAAATCTCGATGATCTGGAACCAGGTGCGAGCGCAGTGTGCTCCAAGGAAGCAGCTACAACGCCGGATGACCTGGTGGAAACAGCAGCGTTATACGGCTTATCTTCTGAACCGCGTTGACGGATGCACTGTGGCCTCGGAACGGGAGCAGGTGTTACTCGAGCGCATCGCGCCAAGGATGGGGCCGCTGGCGGTGATCCCGAACGGATTGGAACTGGAGCGGTATGAGGGGGAGTGGGGGGAGGCCATCCCCGACAGCCTCATCTTCCCGGGTTCGCTGACTTACCAGGCTAATTGGGACGCAATGGCTTTCTTCCTGAAGGAGGTCTTCCCCCTCATCCGCGCCCGGCGACCGGGTGTTGTCCTATCCATCACGGGGCGCACGGACGGCCTGCCCCTGGAGCGCCTGCCTCTGAGGGAAGGAGTGGTCCTGACCGGCTATCTGGATGACCTCCGGCCAATGCTGGCCCGAAGCCAGGTTTGCGTGGTTCCCCTGCGGACGGGAGGGGGGACCCGGCTCAAGATCCTGGAGGCGATGGCCCTGGGGACGCCAGTGGTATCTACCAGTGTGGGGGCCGAGGGCCTGGAGGTTGTGCCTGGCCAGGAGATCCTCATCGCCGATGAGCCTTCCGAGTTTGCCGAGGCGGTATTGCATCTTCTGGACGATGCGATGTTGCGCAGGAGGCTGGCCGCTCAGGCGCGGGCGCTGGTACAGGCCCGGTACGGCTGGGACCGCATCGGCCAGGTGCTGGAGGAGTTTCTGCAACAGATCGTGGAACGATCCGGCAGGGTGGAAATCAGATGACCGGTACAGGGTGGCGGTTCCCTCTCTCCCGATCATCCATCGTGCGCCTGTCCGTTGGAGCTGTGCTCGGAGTCGGGTGGCTGGCGATTGGCTTTCTGGTCACGCGCATATCGCCCGAACTGATCCTGATCAGTATGGCCGCACTCCCGGTGGTCATTCTGGTGTTCAACCAGCCGGAATGGGCCGTGCTGGCGATCCTGGTCACGGCGGCTTTCGTGCGTTTTAGCATCGGCACCGGCACCCAGAGCCGCATCGTCGCCAGCCTGCTGGCGACCGCTGCGTTCACCGGGCTGTGGCTGGTGAGGATGCTGGTTTTGGATCGGCGCCTGCACCTCAAGCGGGCAAGCACAAACCTGCCCCTTCTGGCTCTGGTCCTTGTCGCCTGCGTTTCCCTGTTCTGGAGCAACGCCTTTCGGGACCCCCTGGTCTACGTCTCGAGCACCTGGCCGCTTGTTCAGTTAGGAGGGCTGGCGGTGACGGTCCTCCTGCCGGGAGCCTTCTTTCTCACTGCCAACTCCATCTCCGAGGTCCGCTGGCTGAAGATTCTGTGGGGGTTGTTCCTGTCCGTGGGGGTGCTGGCCCTGGTGTCCTACTTTCTGCGTGTGAGGCTCTCTTTTCTCAATACAGGAGGGCTTTTCTCACTCTGGTTTGTCGTCACGACCTACGCCCAGGCCCTTTTCAACAAAAAGTTGCCCCTCTGGCTGCGGCTGGTTTTGCTGGGTCTGGTCGGCGCCTGGGTATACGTCTATTTTGTTAGATGGATCTCCTGGCTGACCGGCTGGCTGCCATCCCTGGCCGGCTTGAGCGTGGTCAGCCTGCTGAAATCCCGCCGGTTGTTCCTCGTAGTTGTGCTTCTGATCGCCCTGTACGTCGGCCTGAACTGGAGCTACTACGGCGGTTCGGTCTTCGCTGCCGAACGGGAGGAAAGCGGCGTAACCCGCCTGGCTGCATGGCAACAGAACTGGAGGGTCACCGGCAAACATCTCCTCTTTGGAACAGGGCCGGCTGGCTACGCTGCATATTATATGTCCTATTTCCCAACGGAGGCGATGGCCACCCATAACAATTATCTGGACATCCTCTCCCAGTTCGGTCTGGCAGGGTTGTTGCTTTGCCTGTGGTTTCTCGCCACTCTGGGGTGGACAGGGTATCGGCTTTCCCGGCGCCTCAAGGGACGGGCGGATTTCAGCGAGGGCCTGGCAAACGGCGCACTGGCAGGGTGGGCTGGTTCGGTCCTGGCGATGGCGCTTGGAGATTGGATGTTTCCTTTTGTCTACACCCAGACCATAGCCGGTTTCGACTACGCTGTCTACAGTTGGATATTCCTGGCCAGCATTGTCATCCTGGATAACATCTACGCCGCCGGAGGGGGAGATGGTTGACCTATCGGTGATCATTGTCAACTGGAACACCTGCGACCTCCTCGCTGGATGTCTGCGGTCGGTCTATGAGACGGCGGGCCGGATACATCTCGAAGTCATCGTCGTGGACAACGGGTCTACCGACGGCAGCGTGGAAATGGTGTGCCGTGAGTTCCCGCAGGTGAAGCTGATGCTCAATGCGAATAACGTGGGCTTTGCCCGGGCCAACAACCAGGCCCTGGCCCGCTCTCGTGGACGATATGTGCTGCTTCTGAACAGTGATACGCGGCTTCTGCCTGGCGCTCTGGAAGAGAGCCTGCGGCATATGGAGGAGCATCCCAGAGCCGGCCTGGTTGGCGTGCGGCTGCTCAACGGGGATGGGAGTTTCCAGGCCTCGTACACCCCATTCCCCACGTTGGGGCGGGAGTTCCTGATCCTCAGCGGGTTGGGCAGGCTGCTGATCCGGCCCTCCTTTCCCAGCCAGGGCCCCTGCGAGAGGCAGGGGGCCCGGCGGATTAAGGGGTATGTGGAGGGGGCTTATATGATGGCCCGCCGCGAGGCGATCGAAGAGGTCGGCGGGCTGGACGAGCGCATATTTATGTATGCAGAGGACGTGGATTGGTGTTATCGGTTCCACCGGGCCGGCTGGGAGGTCTGGTACCTCCCGCAGGTGACGGTTATCCACTACGGAGGGCAGAGTACCAGGAAGCGGCGGGGGCGGATGGAGGCGGAGCTCTACCGCAGCCGGGTCTATTTCTTCCACAAACATTATGGCAGGACCGCTGCCTTTTGCCTGAAAGGCCTGATCTACGGGATGACTCTGATCAAGATGGTCATCCATCGCCTGCTGCGTTCTGTGACCGGAGGGCGCAGGGGGAGAGCCGTCCCCAGCTGGCAGGAGCTGCGCATGGCGCTGACCCGCGTGGATGTGCTGTAAAAGGACTGCATATGGATATCCTCCTGCTCACCCAGGTCCTGCCCTATCCGCCGGATAGCGGGCCGAAGGTCAAGACATGGAACGTGATCAAGTACCTGGCTCAGCGCCATCGGGTAACCCTGGTTTCATTTGTGCGTGGCGACCAGGGGGAAGATGTCCGGGTGCTGGAAAAGCTGTGCACAGGCGGCATATACACCGTGCCAATGGAACGAGGCAGAGTACGCGATGCATGGTACATGCTGCGCAGTCTGTTCGCCGGGCAGCCTTTTCTTATGGCCCGCGACGACCGGGCAGCGATGCGCCGCCTGGTGGACAGACTGGCGACGGAGCAACGCTTCGACGTGGCCCACGCCGACCAGCTCAACATGGCCCAGTACGCTGCCCGTGTGTCCGGCGCCTTCAAGGTGCTGGATGCCCACAACGCCCTGTGGCTGCTGTACAGGCGGCTGTGGGAGACGATGAGCCCCAGTCCTCAGAAATGGCTCCTGGGCCGCGACTGGCGGTTGTTGAAGGAATATGAGGGGCGCGTCTGTCGGGAGTTCGACGCGGTGCTGGCGGTGAGCCAGGAGGACCGGGCTGCCCTGCAGGAAGCGGCCGGGCGGGCGGTGGATATCACCGTTATCCCCATCGCCATTGATACGGAGGAGGTCGCCTTTATCCAGCGGGTGCCGGAGCCCAGGCACATCCTGCATATCGGCACGATGTACTGGCCGCCCAATATTGACGGCGTGTGGTGGTTCATCCGCGAAGTCTATCCCCTTATCCGCCGGCAGCGGCCGGATGTCCAGTTCGATGTGGTGGGCGCTCGCCCGCCGGCCGACCTGCTGGCCCTCAACGGGGCAGGGCTGGGGATCAATGTCACCGGTTACGTGCCGGATCCCACTCCCTACCTCCAGAGGGCAGCGCTGATGGTCGTGCCGCTGCGCGCCGGGGGTGGGATGCGGGTGAAGATACTCAACGCGCTGGCCCAGGGCATCCCCATCGTCTCCACGACGTTGGGCTGCGAGGGGATCGAGGTGGTTCCGGAGCGGGACGTACTGCTGGGGGATACGCCGGAGGTGTTTGCCGCTCAGGCCCTGCGGGTGCTGAACGACCCCGACCTGGGCCGGCGGCTGGCAGCCAGCGGGCGACGGCTGGCGGAGGAAAAGTATGATTACCGTCGCGCCTGTGGGAGCATAGAAGATGTGTACGTCCGCGCCGCTCTGGCAGTGACCGGAAGTGACCTCTAGTAGTTGCACCGTGGAAAGGGATTTCAAAACGACTATGCCGACGAGACCGCGCCTGGAAAAATGGACCAGCATAATGATCTTCGGCATCCTGCTGATCTGCTACGCCTACATTTTCCCTCGCTGGGCCGATCCCAACCAGAACTCACGGCTGGACCTGGTGGTCGCTGTGGTGGATCAGGGCACGTTGTGCATTGACGACTATGTGGGCAACACGGTGGATTATGCCGAATTCGAGGGTCACTACTACAGCGATAAGGCTCCCGGCGCAGCTTTCCTGGGCATCCCGGTGTACGCAGCGCTGAAAGGAGTGCTCAGCCTGCCGGTGATGGATAGGCTGATGGATTACCTCTCCAATAACCAGGCCCTGGCCGCGACATTGCGGGAGGGGGGCACGGGCCTGTTGGAGGATAAGGTGCGCTTTGCCATCGGCCAGGTCGCCGCCGCCTTTGTTGCAGCGACGATCCCCACAGCGCTTGCGGGTATGTTCCTCTACCGCATCCTGGGAGAGTGGGGGCTGGGACGGGGAGCACGTGTGTTGCTTACCCTGACATATGGGCTTGCGACGCCGGCCTTTGCTTACGCCAACGCCTTCTACGGGCACCAACTGGCGGCAGCCTGCCTGTTCATCGCTTTCTGCCTGGTCTTTGTGAAGCGCGGCACAGGGATCGGAACGGGCCGCCTGCTGGCGGTGGGGTTTCTGCTCGGATATGCGGTCATCACCGAATATCCGGCGGCGCTTATCGCCGGGATTCTGTTCCTGTACACCCTTTACCGGCTGCACGATCGGCGGCGCATCGCCTGGGTTATGGGGGCAGGTATCCCGCCGATCTTGCTGATGGCTGCCTACAATTTCGCCATCTTTCATACCCCCTTACCGGTGGGATATAGCCATTCGGAGCTGTGGGCAGAGCAACATCATACCGGCTTTATGAGCCTGACCTGGCCCCACTGGTCGGCGGCCTGGGGCATCACCTTTGGCCTTTTTCGGGGATTGTTTGTGCTCTCGCCGGTGTTGCTTCTGGCGGTGCCGGGCTTCGTCGCCTGGTGGCGCACACGCGAATGGCGAATCGAATGGGTTGTTGCCATGACCAGTGTGCTGGCCTTTTTCCTGTTCAACGCCTCATCCATCATGTGGTGGGGCGGGTTCGCCGTCGGCCCGCGTTATCTGTTGCCAATGCTTCCGTTTATGATCTTACCCATTGCTTGCTTTGTTCGCCGCTGGGGGACACAAGGCTGGGCAAAGTTGCTGGTCGGTGTATTAGGTGCCTGGTCGCTGGTCGCTGTGTGGGGGCTCACTCTGGCCGGACAGCACTTTCCCACCGAGGAGCATCGCTTCCCCCTGCTGGAGTATGCCTGGCCAGCCTGGCAACAGGGCAACATCGCCCGCAACGTTGGGATGCTTCTCCACCTGCCGGGGATCGTCAGCCTGCTTCCTCTTGCGGTGGTGATTGTCGCCTGGGTGGGTGCCCTTTTCTGGTTGAGCATTCGCGGCGCTCCTCGACAGACAGAATCCGTACAGGAAAGGGCTACCCAAAATGGTTGACCTCCGCCCCCAGCCCCCCTTAAACCGGCAAACCGCCAGACAGGAACGGCTTCTTGTCTGGTCGGTCATCCTTGGGATGCTGGCTTTGACCACTCTCCCCTATCTTTACGGGTATCTCTCCTGCCCACCGGACAAACAGTTCATGGGCCTGATGCTGGACGTGCCCGACCATGGTCAATATCTCTCCTGGTTCCGGGGATTTCAGAGTGCGTTCCTGGTATCCAATAAACTCACCCCTGAACCCAACGAGCCGGTCTTCTTCAACCTGCTGTGGTGGACGCTGGCTCAGATCGCCCGTCTCACCGGGCTGAGCTACGCGCCGTTGTATCAGATGTTCCGCTGGGTATCTGGTGCGGCATTTCTATGGGTGCTGTATCGGCTGATCGCCTGCTTTGTGGCCGACATATGGCAGCGACGGGCAGTATTCCTGTTGACCGCTTTCAGTTCAGGATTGGGGTGGATCCTTGTCGTCCTCAAATATACTCTGACTAAAGGCGAGCTGCTCTATCCGCTGGACGTGTATATCGCTGAGGGGAACACGTTCCTGTGCATCCTGGCCTATCCGCACTTCATCCTCGCTGCGGCCTTCATCGTCGGCATATTCGCCCTGTTGTGGCAGGGATATCAGAAGCGACAACTGCGCTACGCCGTCCTCGCCGGTGCGGCGGCGTTGATCCTGGGCCTGCACCATGCATACGACCTGATCATCCTGTACGGAGTGTGGGGCGCGTTCTTCTTGCTGACCTGGCTGCGCGAGCGACGTTTCCCCCGACACCTGTTCTGGAGCGAAGTGTTGCTGGGGCTGATCTCCTCTGGCCCCGCACTGTACGCGGTGCACCTCACCTCGACCGATCCAATATGGGCCGAAGTGCTGGACCAGTTTGCCAACGCTGGGGTCTACACGCCCGATCCCTTTCACCTGCTGATCCTTTTCGGCCTGCCGTTGATTATTGTGGCTTCCACGTGGACCGGCCTCGTGCCCCTGGGCAATCTGGACGACCGGTCATTGTTCATCTGCACATGGTTTGGGGTGGGGTTCTTGCTGAACTATATCCCGACCGATTTCCAGATCCATATGCTCAACGGCTGGCAGGTGCCGATGATGATTCTGGCGACAAGGGGGATCAGAAACACCATTGCACCCGCAATGAGTGAATGGCTTGCCAGTCGAAGGCGGGCCTGGCTGCCCGAGCGCGTTTCGCAGTATCTGATGATCCTGCTTCTGATCGCGGTGCTGCCCACGAATCTGTACCTGTGGTCCTGGCGCTTCGTCGAGCTGCGGCGGCATGACTACCCCTACTATTTATACCGCGACGAAGTAGAGGCGCTGAACTGGCTGGACCAGCACGCCGATCCGTCCGATGTGGTGCTCAGTTCCCTCACCATCGGCCAGTACGTGCCCGCCCTCGGCGGGAATACCGCCTTCCTGGCCCATTGGGCGCAGACGGTGAATTTTTACGACAAGCGAGAGCGAGTAGAACGCTTCTTTGACGCGGCCGTATCCGACGATGAGCGAATTGAAACTTTGCGGACCTTCAATGTCTCCTATGTTTTCTATGGGCCAGCCGAGCGGGCGCTGGGGGGGTACGACCCGGGCCGGTCGCCTTTGTTCACCGAAGTATTCTCGTCTCCGCACGTAAAGCTTTACGCAGTACAGGTATATTCCCAATGAGCGAATCTACTCGACCCTCGACGCGCTTCCTGTCCCGCCGGGCCTCTATATGGACGGCCGTAGCGCTCTTCCTGGGAACGGTGCTTTCCCGCATTCCCTTCCGCAGTCACATCCTCTACCACTGGGACTCGGTCAACTTCGCCTTCGCTATGCAGCATTTTGACGTAGCCGCCGAACAGCCACAGCCACCAGGCTATATTGTGTATGTATGGCTCTGCCGCTTAGTGGATCTGCTATTCCACAACCCGCAGACGACGATGGTCTGGATTAGCATTGTAAGCAGCGGTCTGGCGGTGGTGGCCATGTACCTGCTGGGCCGCGCGATGTTCAACCAGCGGGTAGGCCTCGTCGGGGCATTGTTCCTGGCGACCAGCCCGCTCTTCTGGTTCTACGGCGAGATCGCTTTGCCCCATGTGGTAGATGCATTTCTGGTGATCCTCTCCGCGTGGCTGCTGTGGGAGGCCATGCGCGGAAAAACATGGGCTGTGGTGTCGGCAGCGGTGAGCATGGCCCTGGCGGGAGGGATTCGTCAACAGACGCCGGTGTTCATGGGACTGGCAGCCCTGTGCGCCGCGGTTGGGTTCCTGCGCCGCGCGGGCTGGAAGCGCGGACTGCTCTGGAGCGGACTGGCTGTGGCGGTTTTCGGGTTGCTGTGTGCGGGGTGGTTTTTCCCGTTGATCCGTTCTGTCGGTGGGCTGGACAGGTACCTGAAAGTGATGGGCGACTTCTCGGAGCGTTTCCAGGCCACCACCTCGCTGTTTATGGGCGCGGGCTGGTTCGGCCTGAGCCGCAACCTGCGCAAGCTGAGCATGTACACCGCCTTTGGGTGGAGCGTAGCCCTGGCGCCCCTGGCCTTCTACGCACTGCTGCGAATGCGGCAACGACAGTTTCGGGCAAGCTGGGAACGGGTGTCGCTTCTGTTGACTTGGGCCCTGCCCTCGCTGTGTTTTTACACCGTCATCCATATGGGGCAGCAAGGGCTGGTCTTTGTCTTCCTGCCCGTCCTGCTCCTGGCCAGCGCAATAGCGACAGTGCGGTTGCTGGAGAGGCGGGGATGGGCTACGCTGGCAGCAGGGGTGACAGCCCTGGCGCTGGCGAACGCTGTGCTGTTCATCGCCCTGCCGGAATACCCTCTGGGCGGCGAGCAGTTCAAAGTGCTGAGCTGGGATACCTTGCGCAACAACGATGCGTACTATCAGGAGCGGTTCCACGCCACCCGTGAGCATTTCCCCGCTGAGAACACGGCCATACTGGCCGCCAACTGGCGGCACGTGGAATATTACCTGTCGGAATACGTGAGATTGCCCTTCGACGTCGAGGCGAAGTGGGAGAAGGGGGAGGGAAATCCAATAGCCACTCATCCGGAGGTAGTGGCTACACCGGTTGAAATGGGGTTACAGCCCGACGAAGGAGGCCAGGCAATCATCGTCATCTTCGATCCAGTCTTGACGACCTTTAACGAAAGTCCAGCATCCGTGCACGAGCTGCCGCTGAAATACGGAGGGGCTCTAGAATACTTTGTGCTGGAAGGGGATCAGGCTTTTCATTACGGAGCAGATTCCTTCGGCCCGGTCATTGCTCAGCCCGATTGAGATCGCTCTCCCCGGTCGCTTTGCGCCAGCGACCGGTGATCGTTAACCACAGGTTTCCAAAGGTGACCTTCAGCCACTGCCTGAGAAGAGGTGAACACTATGCGAAACGATATCCGTATCCACCCCACAGCAGACGTCTCGCCGGAGGCACAGATAGGTGCGGGTACATCTATCTGGCATCAGGCGCAGGTGCGCGAGGGAGCCCACATCGGGCACCATTGTGTGATCGGCAAGGGGGTGTACGTTGACTTTGGCGTACACATCGGCAATCACGTGAAGATCCAGAACTACGTTTCAATCTATCACGGCGTCACCGTTCAGGATGGCGTGTTTATCGGACCCCATGTCTGCTTCACCAACGACAAACGGCCCCGTGCAGTGAACCCGGACGGCTCGCTGAAAGGGAGTGAGGACTGGGTGGTGAGCGAGACGTTCGTCCTGGAGGGGGCGGCGATCGGCGCAAACTCGGTGATCGTCTGCGGCACGACGATCGGGCGGTGGGCGATGGTGGGGGCTGGGTCGGTGGTGACCCGGGATGTGCCCGATTACGGCCTGGTGTGGGGGAATCCGGCGCGGCTGCAGGGGTTCGTCTGTCCCTGTGGCGAGCGGCTTCAGAAGAGGGAGGATCCACGCCCCGAAGGTGTGCTGATGGCGTGTCCGAGATGTGGGGCGAAGATCAGGATTCCGGCAGAGGTATACCGGCAAATAGGAGGTGAAGAATGATTCCCATAGCTCGACCCCTGATCGGTGAGGAAGAGAAACAGGCTGTGCTGGAAGTGCTGGAGTCGGGAATGCTGGCCCAGGGGCCCCGGGTTCAGGCGTTCGAGGAAGCCTTCGCTCAGTATTGCGGTGTGAAGTACGCTGTGGCCACCTCATCCGGTACAACAGCGCTGCATGTGGCCCTGCTGGCTCACAACATCGGGCCTGGAGATGAGGTGATCACGACACCGTTCACGTTCATCGCTTCCGCGAACTCCATTCTGTATGTAGGGGCACGGCCAGTCTTTGTGGATATTGACCCGGCGACTTTCAACATCCGCCCCGACCTGCTGGAAGCGGCGATCACATCACGCACGAAGGCCATCCTGCCGGTGCATCTCTTTGGTCTGCCGGCGGATATGGACCCGATTATGGAGGTGGCCGGACGACATGGCCTGGTTGTGATCGAGGATGCCTGTCAGGCCCACGGAGCGGAGTATGACGGGAAACGGGTGGGGAGCTTCGGTACAGGCTGCTTCTCATTCTACCCCACCAAGAACATCACCACAGCCGAGGGAGGGATGATCACGACCAACGATGAGGAGATCGCCGAAAGATGCCGGGCGATCCGCCAGCACGGAATGCGCCGACGGTACTATCACGATGAGCTGGGGTTCAACTTCCGAATGACCGACGTTCATGCAGCAATCGGACTGGCCCAGTTGGGGAAACTGGAGCGGTTCAACGAGATGCGGATCGCCAACGCCCGGTACTTGAGCGAGCATCTACGGGGAGTGGTAACACCAACGGTGCCGGAACGACGGCGGCATGTGTTTCACCAGTACACGATTCGTGTCCCTGACGCACGGCGGGATGAGGTGCTGGACGGGCTGAGGGAGCGGGGCATCGGCACGGCCGTGTACTACCCGGTGCCGGTACATCAACAGCAGTTCTACAGGGATATGGGGTATGACCTGGTCCTGCCTGAAGCGGAACGGGCAGCGCGGGAAGTGCTGTCGCTGCCGGTACATCCGGGGCTGAGCCGCGCGGACCTGGAAGCGATAGTGAGGGCAGTGAACGAGCTGTGTGTATGAGAACGGGGATAGAAGGTGGCCTTTATAGTAGAAGACGGCCGGTAAGCACCAGTTTCATTAAAATCCTAGTTTTTTCCTAACCGACCTTAGACGTTAATGTATTAAAGTAGGGGGAAGGATAGAAGCCGTTGCTGGCATTCGCCCTGGAGTGCAGGATAGCCTATCAGGAAGCAGCTTGGGAAAGGATGGGGGACGATGCAACCGGTAAGAGTGGGCGTCATTGGCGTAGGCAGGATGGGCCAACGGCACTGTCGTGTTTATTCGACCCTGCGCCAGTCACAACTGGTGGGTGTTTGCGACGCCGTACCTGAGGTAGGGCGTCGGGTGGCGGAAGAATACGACGTGCCTTTCTACGGGGATGTTGAGGGTCTTTTGGAGCATGTCGATGCCGTGAGCATTACCACGCCCACGCCGCTGCATTTCGCCCTGGCCATGCGTTGCCTGGCGCGAGGGGTGCACGTGCTGATAGAAAAGCCGATCACCGACACGATAGAACAGGCCGAGGTACTGACCCAAGCCGCAGAGAACAGTAATCTGGTCGTCCAGGTAGGACACATCGAACGCTTCAATCCGGCCTACATGGAACTGAAGAACGTGTTGGAAGATATGACTATGCTGGCCGTCAACTTCCGCCGGCTCAGCCCCTATGTGGGCAGTAACACAGATGTGGATGTGGTCCTGGACCTGATGACCCACGACATTGACCTTGCGTTAGACCTGATGGGACAGGAGCCTGTCTCGGTGAATGCCTACGGGCTGACGGCATTCAGCGGTGATATAGACCATGCCGTTGCCCATCTGCGTTTTGGATCGGGCCCGCTTCTGACCATGACGGCCTCTCGTGCTACCGAGCAGAAGGTTCGGTCCGTAGAGGTAACGGCCCTGGAGGCCTACGTGGAGGCCGATCTATTGAACAAGAGCATCGCCGTGCATCGGCGCACGGTTGGCGAATACCTGAATCATGATCATCGGGGTGTCAAGTATCGCCAGGAAAGCATCGTCGAACGGATCCACGTGCCCACGCTCGAACCACTTCTCTTGGAGCTGCAGCATTTTGTGGATTGTATCGTGCATGGCACTCCCCCCCAGGTCTCAGCCAGGGATGGCCTGAACGCGCTGCGCCTGGTGCTGGCGATCCGCAATACTGTTCGTGAGCAAATGGCCGTTCTGACGGAAAAAGCGAGACCCGTGCGAGGTATCAAGCCCACCCTCAGCACTCTATAGGGTCGAAGGGAGCCGCGATGGACCTCTCCATTGTCATACCTTGCTACAACGAAGCTGAGAATATTTCCAAGATGCGGACAGATTTTCTCCCAGTCGTGGCCGAACTGGCAAAGAGCTATTCTCTGGAGGTGGTCTTCGTTGACGACGGGAGCACTGATGAGACCTGGCAGGCGCTTACGGACACCTTTGGTGCTGGCAACGAGGCGCAGGTGTCGTTTAGATTTGAGCGTCACGAAGTCAACCGGGGGTTGGGTGCGGCCATTCGTACCGGACTTGCCGCAGCCCGCGGCGAGGTGATCGTCACGACCGACAGCGATGGGACCTACAAGTTCTCGGAGATCCCCACTCTCCTCTCCTATCTCACGCCTGATGTGGATATTGTGACAGCCTCACCCTATCATCCGGCGGGCGGCGTGGAAGGAGTGCCGGCATACCGCCTTGTCCTCAGTCAAGGCTCCTCGATCATCTACCGCTTTCTGGTCAACTGGCGGGTGCATACCTATACCTGCCTGTTCCGGGCATACCGCCGGAAGGTGATCGAGCGGGTATCCTTCAGCTCCAATGGCTTTCTGGCCGGCACCGAGATCCTGGTGAAAGCGATGCTTATGGGATATCGGGTGGCCGAGTATCCGGCCGTGCTCTACTCACGGGTCTTCGGCACGTCCAAGGCGAAATTGATGCGCACGATCCTGGCCCATCTGGGCTTCCAGGCGCGCGTTCTGCTGCATCGGCTGAACCTGGTTCCCCTCGTGGAGCCACACAAGGCACAGGGAGCGCAAGAATGCATCGAATCGAGACTCTCTTGAGGAGAAAACCCCAAATGTCGGTGGCAATTGTCTACATACTGATCAGCGTCCTGGCCGGCGCCGTTGGGCAGGTTCTGCTCAAGAAGGGCATGGGAAGCATGGGGCCTCTGACCCTCACGATCAGCCAGCTGGGCAATGTTCTGTGGCGCATAGGGACGAACCCCTACGTCATCATCGGTCTGGCTATCTATGTGAGCGGTACGGTCTTCTGGCTGACGGCGCTTTCCCGTGTAGACCTGAGTTATGCCTATCCATTTGCCAGCCTGAGCTACGTGGTCATGTTGATCGCATCCTGGCTGCTGTTTAATGAGAACATCACCCCCTTGCGGCTGCTGGGGACACTGATTGTCTGTATCGGCGTGTTCCTCATTTCCAGGAGCTGAGCCACCTTCTGCCCCACTCTGGCGAGATAAAACGATGAAGATTGTATCCGTCGTAGGAGCACGTCCCGAGTTCATCCAGGTCGCGCCGGTCAGCCGTGTCCTGCGTGAAAGGCACGAGGAAATCCTGGTGCACACAGGACAGCATTATGATTACCTGATGTCGCAGGCCTTTTTTGACGAACTGGGAATCCCTGCGCCGGATTACAACCTTGAGGTGGGCTCCGGGTCGCATGGGCGGCAGACGGCGGAGATCCTCCTTCGCCTGGAAGAGGTGTTGCTCGGGGAGCGGCCCGACCTGGTGATCGTGCGCGGTGATACCAATTCCACCCTGGCCGGTGCGCTGGCGGCCAGTAAGCTGCACATCCCCACAGCGCATATCGAGGCGGGGGAACGGAGCTTCGACCGGCGTATGCCTGAGGAGATCAACCGCCTGGTGGCCGACTGTGTGGCCGATCTGCACTTTTGCGCCAGCCGGAGAGCGGTGGAGCGCCTGGCTGCCGAAGGCATCACCGCCTCAGTCTATTGGGTAGGCGATGTGATGCTGGACGCAATGCTTCAGAACCGGCCTATCGCCCGGCGCAGGTCCAGGGTGCTGGAACGCCTTGCTCTGAAGCCAGGCACGTATGGCCTGGTCACTGTCCATCGGGCGGGTAATACCGATGATCCTGTACGGCTCCAGCAGATCGTCACCGGGCTGAACAGTGTACCGGAGACCGTCGTCTTTCCAGTCCATCCGCGTACCCGAAAGGCTCTCGCCCAACTGGATGCCCACTTCGCGGCCCACGTCCGGCTGATCGAGCCTGTGGGTTACTTCGATATGATGGTACTGGAAGAGAACGCCCGCCTCATCGCCACCGACTCCGGCGGGGTTCAGCGGGAGGCGTACTTTCTGGGCGTTCCCTGCTTGACCCTGCGGGACGAGACCGAGTGGGTCGAGACGGTGGAAGCTGGCTGGAACATGCTGGTCGGCACCGAACCGGAGCGGATCGTTGAGGCCTGGCTGAGTTTCTCACCCCCGGCGGACCGTCCCCCTATCTTCGGCGATGGGATGGCTGCACAACGTATCGCGGGGATTCTGGAAAACGGCGCCTGGGCCTTTGGTCTGCCTCGTGGGCAGAGTGAGGCGCATTGCGAGAGCGGTGGCCCGATGGCCGCATCGAAAATGGGAGGGAGTCTGTGAACGTTGCCATTGTCGGTGGGGGGATCATGGGCGTCAGCCTGGGGTACTTCCTCTCGCAGCGGGGCGCGGAGGTCGAGATCTTCGAGGCCTCCCCGACGCTGGGCGGGCTGGCCAATACGGTTACTTTAGAAGACGGCGTCCCGTTGGACCGTTTCTACCACACCATTCTCTCCAGTGATAGTCACCTGCGTCAACTATGCTCCGAACTGAACATCGCCGACAGGTTGCGCTTCCGCGAAACCAGGATGGGATTCTACCATCAGGGTGAAATCTACTCGATGAACAACGTGGTCGAGTTCCTGCGCTTTCCCCCCCTGGGCTGGATTGACCGCTTTCGTCTGGGATTGACGGTACTGTACGCACAGTTTGTACGGGAGTGGCAGCGCCTGGAAGGTACCGGCGTCGAGGAGTGGTTGGTGCGCTTGAGTGGCCGGCGCACTTTCGAGAGTATCTGGCGCCCGATGCTCAAGGCCAAATTCGACGGAGGTTTTGAAGACACCCCCGCTACCTATATCTGGGCACGTCTGGTACGGATGAAATCCACACGCAGTGGTGCCAGTCAGAAAGAAGAAGCGGGCCACCTCATCGGCGGCTATATGACCCTGATTGGGGCTATGGCCGAACAGATCGAGGCCGCTGGCGGCAGGATTCACCTCCGATGCCCGGTACAGGAAATCGTGATTGAACAGGGGCGCGCCCGGGGCGTACGGATCGGACACGAGATACACCATTTCAACGTGGTCGTGGCGGCCCTGCAGGTGCCGATTTTCCGTCAGTTGATCCCAGGCGCAGGCCAGGACTACCACGATTTTCTCGGTCAAACCGAGTACCTGGGCGTCATCTGCCCGCTGCTGGTGCTGGACCGACCGCTGACTGGCTTCTGGACGCTGAATATCACCGATAATCGGGTCCCGTTTACCGGCATCATCGAAACAACAACCTACATTGATCCGGGCTTTGTGGGGGGGCATCATCTGGTCTATCTGCCCAAGTATACCCTCCCCGGTAGCCACTGGCAGCAGAAATCAGACGAGGAGATACGTGAGATTTGGCTTCAGCATCTGGAAGCCATGTTCCCCCATTTCGACCGGCGCTGGATCCGTTATTTCCTTGTACACCGCGAGCGTTACGTCGAGCCACTGCATCGGCTGAACTCAACCCATCTCATCCCTCAGGTCAAAACGCCCATCGAGAACCTGTATCTGGTCACCACGGCTCAGATTTACCCGGCGCTGACCAACAGCGAATCGGTCACCCGGCACGCACGCTATGTAGCTCAGGCCATTCTTGAAACAAGTCCAGCCTCGATTCCCCTGTCGCCTAAAGCGGCCGCACGAATGGCTGCGGTGGACACCCCGGCGTAGGCCGCTTCCGGATGCGTACGCGGAAACAGGAGATTGAAATGCAACGGAAAGCGGGTACTCTGGCCAAGTTGGCGGTAGCCCAGCTCAAGGTCAGTCAGAAGGCAACCGTCGTTCTGCGATCCATTATGGCCGCTATTGCCGTTGCGGTTGTCCTGTTCCTGGCCCTGTACAATCTGACGGACTACCCTGTAACCTGGTTCGATGAAGGCTCCCACCTGCACGTCCCCAAGACCCTGGTGCGCTTTGGCGTCTACGCCGATTACAGCAGCGAGGGCTTCCGTTATTATGGCCCGACGGTCGGCGTCGGCCCAACGGTGATGCTACCCATCGCAGCGGCCTTCAAACTCTCTGGCATCGGGTTGCTGCAAGCCCGTCTGGTGATGGTCCTGTATCTGCTGGCAGCCATCTACGCCTTCTACCGACTGGCGCTCGTGCTGGGCGGCCATCGGCTGGCGTGGGTAGCCACTGCGCTGCTGGTGACGTCGCGAGGTATCTCCCTGATAGAGTACGGACGCCAGGTATTGGGAGAAGTACCCGGACTCTTTTTTATGGTGGCCGGGCTGGGTCTGTGGCTGGCTGCATGGGAGAAAGCCAGTGGGTGGCGGCTGGGACTGGTCGGATTGCTGCTGGGGCTGGCGATGGTCACCAAGAACCAGTACCTGCTGGTGCTGGCGCCGACAGTGGGCCTGGCGTGGCTGGCCAACCTGGTCTACTATCGCACCGCGCCCCACCGCACCTTCATCATTCCAGGCCTGGTTTCCGTTGCATGTTTTGCTCTCTGGCAGGTCTATATGGTCCTCTATCTTGGCCCGGCGACGGCCAGCGAGAACCTGGAGATGCTGCGTGAGCAGACGGCCGGCGCTGCCCTTGTCTTCTCCACTGATCTGATGAAAGAGAGCGCTAAATATCTGTTGAGCCTCGACGTGTTCCTGGGGATGCTGGCGCCAGCGTTAGTCTATGGTTTTATTATCTCCCTGCCCCGGCAGCGGGATGGACAGCGGTGGGGCACGTTGCTTATCCTGACCGTCGTGAACCTGGTCTGGTACGTGGTCGCCTCCATCGGCTGGCCGCGCTACGCCTTCCCTGGCCTGACCATCGCCAGCCTGTTCGTCGCCAGCTTTTTCCACAGGCTCACCGAGGGCTTTCAGTTGGGAGGAAGGGCTCTGTGGCAGGCTCTACGGGAAAGAGAGCCTGATCTGCAAAAGTATGCACTGCGCTGGGCTATGCTGGTCTGGCTGGCTATGACGATAGCCCGCCCCCTGCTCTACACCGTGCGACAGGTAGTGTCACCGCCCCCCAATCTGCCTGTAGCGACAGCGGCCTACCTGGATCAATATGTCCCTCGCGATGCACTGATTGAGACGTTTGAGCCGGAGATGGGCTTCCTCACCGATCACAATTATCACTTTGCCCCAACGATTACATTGCAGCAAGCTGTGCGCCATGTCTGGCTCGGCGGATCGCCGCCAGCACTGAGTTATGATTTTGTCCAAAAGGAACATCCGGATTATGTGCTTGTAGGCCCGTTTGCTCACTGGATCAACCTGTATCCGACAGAGCTTCTGGCAGAGCGCTACCGATTGGTTGTCAGCTTTGAGGCCGATTGGCCACTTGGGTATGAGCTGTATGCGATTAATGAATAAGTACCTTGCGAGATCTGCCATGAATTGTGCATACCCGGCAGATGAGAGGAAAGGCCCGATGTCCGTCCTGGTTCGGCGCTATGCTGAGGCGAGTCTGGCTGTGTTAATGATATTGATGCAGTTTTCAGTGAGGCCATCGTTCGGCCTCACGCAAGGGACAGGCAAACCGATACTGGTGGTGGTGAACGACAGCTACAGCGCCAATCCATTTGGACGGTACCTGGGGGAGATCCTGCGGGCTGAAGGACTGAACGCCTACGAGGTGATTGAGCTGGGAAGCCTGACCGCGGCCGACCTGGCGGCCCACGACCTGACCATTCTGGCAGAGACCCCTCTGACCAGCGCTCAGGCGAACCTGCTGACCACCTATGTAAACAACGGTGGGCGGTTGCTGGCCATGCGGCCGGACGCCCAGATCAAAGGGCTGTTCGGGCTGGGGAGCGCGGCTGGAACGCTGACCGATGGCTATCTGAAAATCAACACGACGGCCAGTCTGAACGGTTCTGTGCCAGGGCAGGGCCTAACCGGCGAGACGCTGCAGATCCACGGCACCGCCGATTGCTATGTTCCGACAGGGGGAGCGGTGGTCCTGGCCCAACTGTACAGCGATGCGAGGACGGCGACGAGTTATCCGGCGGTCATTGGCGCCGGTTCGGGCCGGGCGGTTGCCTTTACCTACGACCTGGCCCGCAATGTGGTCTACACCCGGCAGGGCAATCCGGCCAACGCCGATCTTGACGTGGATGGCGATGGGGTAGTGCGCACCATTGATCTGTTTCAGGGTGCAGGGGGAGGTGCGCCGTGGGTAGATCGGGACAAGATTCCCATCCCCCAGGCCGATGAGCAACAACGGCTGCTGGCCCGATTGATACAGCAAATGGTGGGTGAGGTCAAACCCCTGCCCCGGTTGTGGTATTTCCCGGGCACAGCCAAAACCGTACTGATTCTGACCGCCGACGCGCATGGTAATCCTACCAGTTGGTATCAGTACGAGATCAACAGCCTGAATGCACGTGGGGCCAGAGCGACTTTCTATCTGAGTATCGCTCAGGACCCACCGGAAAGCCAGCCGGGGAATAATAACGATGTGCTGGACTGGGTAGCCCAGGGGCATGCGTTTGGTATCCATCCTTACCAGTACCACCCTGATCCCTATCCCCCCTATAACACCCATAATCTGACCGAGGGTTATAACGCCTGGGATCTATGGTTCGGGCTGCAGTATCCCAACACGCCGAAATCGCTGACGGTGCGGCATCATCAGGTGGCGTGGGAGGGGTGGACGGATGCGGCAGAGATTGCGGAGGCGCACGGGTATCGGCTGGACACGAACTTTTATCACTGGGGGTGGTGGTTGCAGAAGGGGGATGGGAGTTGGCCGCACGGGTACATTACGGGAAGCGGGCAGCCGATGAAGTTTGTGCGGGCGGATGGGCACATCATCAACATGTATCAGCAGTTGACGCAACTGGTGGATGAGCAGTTGATCCGGCCGCCGGACTACGCTCCCGAGGGGTTAGATGCGGCAGCGGCGCTGGCGGTTTCGCGGCAGATGATAGATGCCAGCATAAACGGCGATTACGCCGCGTTAATGACGCAATTTCACGTGGATTACTACAGCGGCCAGACGCAAACATGGGCCGAAGGGACAGTAGAGTATGCCAACAGCCTTGGCGTGCCGGTGTGGAATGCGGATCAGTGGTTGAGTTTCACCGAGACCCGTCACGACGCCAACTATAATGACATCACCTGGAGCGGCATGACCAGGACCCTGAGCTTCGATTTGAGCGCCGCAACGACGCCGGGTATCAGTCTGACCACGATGCTGCCATTGAGTTATCAGGGTGATCCCCTGGAGTCGGTCCGGGTTGACGGCTCGCCGGTTAGTTACAGCATCCAGACGGTCAAGGGAGTTGATGTAGCCTTCGTCACGGTTGCGGCAGGTAGCCACCACTTTGAGGTCAGGTATCAGGGAAGTCCGTTGCCCGGCCTGAGCATCAACGATGTCGGCGTGGCCGAAGGGAATAGCGGCACCACTCAGGCTGTTTTCACGGTCACTCTGTCCGCGGTCAGCACCCAAACGGTAAGCGTGAATTACGCCACAACCGATGGCAGTGCCGTGGCCCCGGGCGATTACAGCAGCATCAGCGGCACACTGACCTTTGCGCCGGGGGTGACTACCAGGCCACTGACGGTGACAGTTCAGGGTGACACGCTGGACGAAGCGGACGAAACCTTCACTGTCAATCTCTCCAGCCCCGTCAACGCCTCCATTGCCGACGGGCAGGGGGTGGGGACGATCCTGGACGACGACCCGATGCCTACCCTGAGCATCAACGATGTGTCGGTGACGGAGGGGAACGCCGGTTCGACCGGCGCCGTCTTTACCGTCGCCCTCTCCGCCGCCAGCGGCCGGCCGGTGAGCGTGAGCTA
>JBDOIF010000019.1:0-3511 GCA_041082215.1 Anaerolineae bacterium | reverse complement strand
AACACCGACACCAGCGCCGACCACCCCCCCTCCGATGGTCGAACCGGAACCTCTGCCAGGGGTGGTCCTGCGGGTGGCGGTCTTCGAGGACGCCAACGCCGACGCTTTCCGCCAGTCGGGAGAGCCGGGGCTGGCAGGGCTGCGGGTGCGGGTGGACGGCCCCGACGGGTGGGTACAGATGCTCCTCCCTGACCCCTCCGGCGTGGTGACGGTGACGCTGCCGGGGGCGGGGGTGTACACCGTCTATCTGGTTGACCGGCCAGGGGCGGGGTGGGAGCCGACGACCCGGCTGGCGGTGGAGGTCCGCGTCGGGGAGGACGGCTCGGTGACAATGCTCCCCACCCCTGGCCCCGCCAGCGGGGTTGGGGGTGGAAAGGCCCTGCCGGTCGGAATGGCCGCAGACGTGGCCTTCGCCTTCGGGCTGGTCCCCAGGGCAAGTACGGGCGACCTACCGGTCGCCCCTGCCTGGCCCTTCGGGATTCTCCTGGGTGTGATCCTGCTCTTTCTGGGGCAGATGGGAGGACGACCCCGCATTGCTCAGGCTATCCGCGAAAGGGTAAAGATAGAGGGGCAACTATCAGAACTCTTATCCGGTTATCTGGAGGGAAGGAATGACTGAATTGCTGCTGACTCTGGTTGTGCTGCTCCTGGCGGTCAACCTGGTGCTGGTGTTGTTGACCAACGAACGCATCCGCAACGCCATCCGCGAAGGGAACCGCCAGGCGCTTGACCTGGGGCTGGCCCGTCTGGAAGCAAGGCGGGAAGAACTGGCCCGAACGGTGACCGTCCATCGCCACGAGGTGGTCTCCCGCCTGGGCCGCTTTGCCCTGGAAGCCACCGGGGAGCAGGCGGGCATTGACCAGGTGATCAGGGTCACCGCCAGCCCCGTTCCCGCTCTGGTCGCCCTGGGCAAGAACTTCGACCACTATGTGTTCACCACCGCCGCGCCTGAAGTGGCACGGCAGGCCGATGGCCTGCTGGGCGACCGGCCCCGCAGGGTCCCGGCCTACCCGATTGACGCCTCCACGTCGGGGCTGACCGCAGCGGCGGAGCTGGCAGCCATCTGGACGCTCCTGGCCCAGGAGAATGGCATCCCTGTCGAGCAACAGGCCCTGCCCCGCACCGCCCGCTGGTACCTGTACGTGGTACCCCAGCCAACCGGAGGAAAGCCAGCGCGATGAGCCTTGCAGAAGCGGCATTCCGTCTGACAATCTCCGCCTGGCTGGTCTATCTGGCCCTGGCCGACATCCGTCACGGCCAGGTCACCAACTGGGCCACCGTCCCGCCGCTCCTGGGAGCGGTGGCCTGGCAGACGGTCAGGGGAGAGTGGACGGCTGCCGTCTTGCTGGTTCTGGGGCTGTTTGTGGCCGAATGGCCGATTACCTGGCCGCTGGGCATTGCGGGGATTGTCGCCATCTGGCCCCAGGTTACCATCCAGGGAATGGAAGCAACGACGGCGGTGTGGATCGTTGTCCTGGTCCTGTGGCTCCTGGATGTGCTGGGCGGAGCAGATGTGAAAACGGTGATGACTCTGATGGTACTGTTCCCGGATCCCCGCCTGGCCTGGCTGCTGCTGCTGGCCTGGCTGGGATTCAGCCTGGTATATGTGGTCCGACGACACGGACGGACCACCCCACGGGTGCTCCTCTCTACCCTGGGGAAAATGGCCCACCCATCGCGGTCTGGACACAGGTCCCCAGCTCTGCCGGCGGTGGCGATGGCCGGGCTGGTGTACGTGTGGTTCTATCTCTGAGAGAAAGGAGGTGAGAAAGATGCGTCTGCTCAAAGACCGGCAGGGAGCGGAACTCACCGAGGTCGGCCTGGTCCTGGCGCTGGTCGTTGTGGTCGCCATCATCGCGCTCCGACTCCTGGGGGGCAACATCAGCGACGTGCTCAACCGGGTTGCCAGCGCCATCGGCGGCGGGTAATCGGCGACCGGCCAGCGAGAAACCTGTCTCTGGAGGTGTGTATGAGGCGATTTCTGCTGAACAGACGGGCCAGCGAACTGACCGAGGCGGCGCTGACGCTGCCCATCGTGCTTCTCCTCCTGCTGGGGATGGTCCAGTTCGGCATCGTGGTCTACGGCTCGCAGATGGCTAAGGAAGCCGCCCGGCACGGGGCGCGGATGGGGTCGGTGGCCCAGGACAACCCGGCCATGCGGGCGTATGTGGCTGCCCTGGAATTTGCCGAGAGCGCCCTCCCCATCGGCGAGCCGGAGGTGCGGATCCTGGCTCCCGGCGGCGTCGTGGGGACAGAGCTCCGTATCCGCGTCTCCTACCGTGTCCCCAACCTGGTCGGCGGCTTTCCGGGTATCCCCCCAGGGCCATTCACCGTCTTCGGGGAAGCCACTGCACGGCAGGAGGGATGGTGATGAGCCGCCTGATCCGTGACCGGCGCGGCTATTCCATCACCTGGTGGACCGCCTTCTTCACTTTCCTGATGCTGCCGCTGCTGAGCCTGGCTATCGGCATCGGGCGCTATGCCATCGCCGCCGCCGAGGTGCAGGAAGCGGCAGACCTGGCCGCGCTGGCGGCGTCCAGGGACATCGTGGTGCGGCTCTTCGAGAACGAGGGCTACGTCTGGTTCGCCGACCAGGTTCCATACTGGAGGGCCGAACACTACGCCAACCTGAATACGAACTATCTCGACGCCCAGGGCATCCACGTGCGAGTGACTTACATCTACGCCGACCAGTTGAACCAGACGGTCACCGTCCGCTGTGCGGCAGACCTGAGTCCGCTGTTCCCGGAGGTCTTTCCGCCCATCGTGGTGGAACGGGAGGGGATCGCGCAGGTCCGCATGCGGGCCTGGCTGCCGGATGGCGGCCTGATACCATAGGTAGCGGGCGGCGCGGCGTTCCCTGGGGCCCACACGTGGCCGGGAGCAGAGAGCACCGTTTGCTACAGGGCCGGGGCTGACCGACGCACACCCCGCAGTGTGTCGCTTCGCCCTGAGAAGGACGAAACCGTGGCGTCATCCGGGTTGACGGAGGCTGGGTGTGGGACTCCGGGGCAGGAGTCTCTCCTGCTTCGGCATCCCACACCGAGCCTGCCCCTTCGGGGGACCGCTGCCCGGGTGTGGGAAAGGCTGACGCCCCTGCAAAGGGATGTCGGCCCCGGCCACCCCCAGGAGGGGGCAGACAACTCACACCTCCCTCGTGGCGGGAGGGCACCTTCCGGTGTGCCGGAGCAGCCACGCTTCCGGGGCCTCCTCGACGGCAGGATTGGGAGTCCAACTCTGTTGGGCTTCCACCCCTGTCGTCGAGGGCAGGGCTCCGGGAAAGCTCCGGGGCAAACTCAACCACACCGGGAGGTGAACGATGGGTGTGCTGCTGGTGGTCGTCGGTATCGTTGTGGGAGTGGTTCTGGCGCTGGGGGCCAATGCCCTGCGGGGGCGAATCCCCGCAGGCAACGACCCGGTGGCGCTGGACCGCCTGGAACGGTACTGCGGCAAAAATGCATAAGCCCCCTCCTGGGGGCGCCTGAGGTGGAATATGCGGGGAATGCTGTGG
>JBDOIF010000173.1:0-1380 GCA_041082215.1 Anaerolineae bacterium | reverse complement strand
GTGATCCGGTTCTTGCCCCGCAAGGCCGGGCGTTTGCGTTTGCTGGAAGGAAGCACCCCCAGCATGCCCCGGTACTTGGCCACGGTGCGCCGGGCAATGATCACGTCCTCTTTGCGCAACAGGTCGGCGATCTCCTGGTCGCTTAAGGGATTTTCCGGATTTTCGGACATCACCAGCTGACGGATCTTCTCCTTGACGCTCTCGGAGGCGATCTGGTCCCCCACTCCCAGGTTGATGCCGCTGTTGAAGAAGTATTTCATGTCCAGCACCCCCTGGGGGGTGTGCATGTATTTGCCGGTGGTCACCCGGCTGATGGTGGATTCGTGCATCTGCACGTCTTCGGCCACCTGCCTCAGGGTCAGGGGTTTGAGGTGGGAGAGGCCGTGATCCAGAAAGTCCCGCTGGAAGCGGACGATGCTCTCCGCCACCCGCTGCAGGGTCTTCTGGCGCTGGTGAATGCTGCGGATGAACCACAGGGCGTTGTCCAGGTGCTTCTGGATGTAGCTTTTGGCGCTGTCGGTCAGTTTCTGGGGATGGCGCAGGGATTCCAGGTAAAAGGAGCTGACCCGGAGCTTGGGAAGCCCGTCCTCATTGAGGACGCAGACGTAATCCTCCCCCACTTTGTAAACATAGACATCGGGGGTGATGTAGGCCGGGTCTTCGGAGTCGAAGCGGCTGCCGGGCTTGGGGTCCAGTTGGGCGATGATTTCCGCCGCCTGGGCCACCTCCTCCAGACTCACCTTCAGGTCCCGGGCGATGGCCTGGTAATTGCGGTTCCCCAGATTGGTGAGATGGTGCTCGATGATGGCGGTGACCAGGGGATGGTCCAGGTTCAGGTGGGCCAATTGCAGCAGGAGGCATTCCTTGAGGTCCCGAGCTGCCACCCCGGGAGGGTCAAAGCCCTGGACGACCTTTAAGACCTCCTCCACCCGCTGGGTGGCAACGCCGGCTTCCTGGGCGATCTCCTCCACGGTGGCCCGGAGGTAACCGTCCGCATCCAGGTTGCCGATGATCAAGGTGCCCAGGGTGCGGCCGTCCGGATCCAGCCCTGCCAGAGACAATTGCCACATCAGGTGGGATTTGAGGGTGGTCTTCTGGGCATTGAGATTTTCGTAGGACGGCAGCTCCCGCTCTTCATACTCCTCGAGGCGCGAGGCGAATTCCTGGTCCTGGAGGTATTTCTCCCAGTCCCAGTCATCCAGGGGCGAGCTGGCGTCGTCGGCGGCCGGGGTGGATGCGGGGCTGTCGGTGTCGGCCTCGGCGCTGCTCTGAGGCCGGGCTGCCTCCCAGGCCTCTTCCTCCGGGCTGGCCGGGACGCGCTCCTCGGTGAGCTGTTCCTCCAACACGGGGTTGGTTTCCAGGGCCTGGTGAATCTCCGCC
>JBDOIF010000161.1:0-31645 GCA_041082215.1 Anaerolineae bacterium | reverse complement strand
CGCCCCGCTCGCAGGGGCCGCTTATGGCCCACCGCCCACTTCGCCGCCTCCAGCCCCAACTGCCAGGCGTAGTTCCCCAGCAGGAAGAGACGCAGCATCTCGGCGGCAAACGGGCCGTGGTACTTGCGGAAGTAGCGCACCTTGCTGGTCTGGAAGTGGATGTGACGGGCGGGCAGCACCTGCTCGCTGCTCTTGCCCACGTGGTGGACGATCCGGGCGGCAGGCAGGTAAACGACCCGCCAGCCTGCCTGCCGGAACCTCCGGCACCAGTCCAGCTCCTCCGAATACATAAAAAAGCCCTCGTCCAGCAGCCCCACCTGCTCGACCGCCTCCCGCCGGGCCATCAGCGCCGCCCCGGTTACCCAATCCACATCCTGAATCTCGTCGTCAGGCCGGTCCAGGACGTAGTAGCGCGTCAGCAGACGACGGGGGGCGCGGGGCTGAAGCCAGGTGGACTCGAAGAAGGCGGTCGCCAGGGTGGGGAAACGGCGGCGGGAGGACTGAACGGAGCCGTCGGGATTCAGCAACCGCGGGCCGACCACCCCCACGTCCGGATGCGCGTCGGCAAAGGCGACCATCGTCGCCAGCGCATCCCCGACCACCTCCGTATCGGGGTTCAGCAGGAGAAAGTACCGACCCTGCGCGACCTCAATCCCCTGGTTGTTGGCCGCGGGGAAACCCCGGTTTTCGGCGTTGGCGATGAGACGGACCTGGGGGAACGCTTCCCGCACCATCTGAGGGCTTCCGTCAGTGGAGCCGTTGTCCACGACGATGACCTCGATGCTGGTTGCTGGGGGCTGGGGGCCGGTTGCCTGCGAGCAACGAGCGACCAGCAACGAGCACAGGCAGCGCCGGAGAAGGTCGCGGACGTTCCAGTTGACGATGATGACGGAGAGGTCAACCATACTCAGAACCGGCGAGACACGGTGAAGTCGGCCAGGTCCAGAAGCGCCCGACTGTACGGCCCGTCGGCGAAGACCGCCAACGTTTGTTTGGCCCCCTCCGCATACTCCCGGGCTACCTCCAGCGATCGAGCGATGGCGCTGGACCCCGCGACGGCCTCCACCGCCTCCTGGAGCGCCTCTTCGGAAGGGGAGCGATCCAGTACCTGCCGGACCACCCGATGGTCCGGTTCTTCCTCCAGGAAGAACAGGAGCGGCAGCGTCACCAGCCCCTGCCGCAGATCGCTTCCCACCGGCTTGCCCAGCGTCTCCGCATCGGCCACGAAATCCAGTATGTCATCCACGATCTGGAAGGCCAGGCCCAACCGCTCCCCGTAAGCCCGCAACGCCGAACGCCTGGCATCGTCGGCCCCGGCCAGGATGGCCCCCGTCTCGGCAGAGAGGGCGATCAGAGAGGCGGTCTTGGCGTAGATGCGGCGCTCATACTCCGAACGCGTCCCCTCCCCCCGCCGCCCGTCGAACATCTGCCGCACCTCGCCGTTGCAGATGACCATCAGGGTTTCGGCAAAACGGCGCATCAGGAGGACGTTATCGGTGAGCGAGACCAGGTAGGCAGCGCGGGCGAAGACGTAGTCGCCGGTGAGGACCGTGGCTCCCGGTGTCCAGCGGGCGTTCAGGGTCTCCGCCCCCCGGCGCACCAGCGATCCGTCAATCAGGTCGTCGTGGATCAGCGTGGCGGTGTGGAGCATCTCGGCAGCGGCGGCGGCCAGCACCGCCTTGTCCGCGTCCGCCCCGCAGAGGTGGGAGGAAAGGAGCACCAGCGCCGGCCGGAGCCGCTTGCCCCCCCCTCCGATCAGATGGTCCACAGCCACCCCGATGGCCTCATGCTGCTCTGAAGGCCGCTCCCGCAAGATGGCCTCCACCCGTTCCAGATCATCCCGAATGAGGTCGAGAAAGGGTAACTGCTTCAAGGGCACCCCTCTGGCTTTGATCTAACCATAGAGACGCGGAGGACACAGAGGCCACAGGATTTCAGGAATCTCTTCAAACCTCTCTGTGTTCTCCGTGCCTCTGTGGTTTCTCTTCACACCGCCATTCCGAACAGGCGACCGGCGTTCCCGGCTGTGGCCTGGGCAACCTCCTCCGGCCGTTCCCCCCGCGCCCGGGCCACCGCTTCGACCACGTACCGGACATAGGCCGGCTCGTTACGCCTCCCACGGTGGGGGACCGGCGTCAGATAGGGGCAGTCGGTCTCCACCAGCAGCCGGTCCGGCGGAACCGACGCCGCCACGGCGCGAAGCCCCCCGGCATTGGGGAAGGTGACCGGCCCGGAGAGGCCGACGGAGAAGCCCAGCGCCAGCACCTCCTCCAACCGCTCCGGTCCGGCAGAGTAAGAATGGAGCACCCCCACGCCGCTCCATCCCCGCAGCGCCGCCAGCACATCGTCGTGGGCCTCCCGGCTGTGGACCACCACCGGCAGCCCCAGCTCGGCAGCCAGGGCCAGTTGATCGGCGAAGGCCCGCCGCTGCACCGGGCGGGGGGAGAGATCGCGGTAGTAATCCAGCCCGATCTCCCCGATGGCGACGACCCGGGGGCGGCGGGCCAGCTCCCGCAGCTCTTCCAGCACCGCCGGGGTGAGCGTTCTGGCATCGTGGGGATGGACCCCCACCGCGGCGTAGATGAAGTCGCAGGCTTCCGCCAGCGCCACCGCCGCCCGGCTGGAGGCCAGGTCGGTCCCCACGTTCAGAATGGCCACCAGCCCCGCCTCCCGCGCCCGCTCGATCACCGCTTCCCGGTCAGTGTCGAACTGGGGAAAATCCAGGTGGGCATGGGAATCAACCAGACGCACCCGTCGCCGCCTTCCCCGGCACACAGGGCGAACGTTCTCTCAACCGCCACCCTCCGGCCGCCCGACGTACTCATCCAGCGATACCGCATCGTCCGGAAACTGCTCCAGTATCCGTCTGTCAACAGTCAGCAACGGCACGCCCAGGTCGCGGGCCAGGGCGACAAACTCACAGTCATATGCCGAACAGGCGCTTTCTCCAGCCAATTGCAACACCTGGTAGGAGGCCACTTCATATTCGCCGCCCTGCATAAGAGAGGCCGCCTCCTCCATAATTCGAACGGCGTCCCTCAAGGAAAGGACACCCTTGCGGATATACAGGGCCAGAACGTTGCGAAACTCGCTGCGCCACAGGACCGGCGCGACCCACTCCGGGTCCATCAACAGCGCCCTTTCCGCCTGTTCTGAGTGCTCGCTGCTGAGATACAGATATCCGATAACTTTGGTATCCACCACGATCATAGCCGCCCCATCGTTTTGGCCTGGTCGAACTCCTCGTCCGTGATGAGGTATCGCGCCGTTTTCTCGCGCAGTTTGCGGGCTCTCACCAAAGCGACTTCAGGAGAGACCCGGCGGCTGCGGACAGCCCGCTCAATACAGACAAGCACCTCGCTGTTCAGACTGCGCCGATTGATCTCGGCATGGCGCTTTAACCGGGCATAGAGTTCATCGGGGATGTTCTTGATTGTCAGCGTCGGCATATGGGTACCTCCATAATGGTTCCAATATACTACCATTATGGATGACCTGAGCAAAGTTGTCAAGTGGCGTCCGCTTGTTATCCCCCGTGCAGTCCTGCCAGTCTCAGCCCTTCCTCCAGCAAAGCCTTCACTTTGCCCTCATCCGTCGTCTCACAGTAGACGCGGATGATCGGCTCGGTGCCGGAGAAGCGGATCAGGAGCCAGCCGCCGTCTTCCAGGATGTACTTATAGCCGTCCAGGGTGACGATGTCGGTGACGTGGAGGCCGGCGAGCCTTTCGGGGCGGGCGCTGTCCAGCCGGGCCTTCGCCTCCGGCCGCTGCTCGGGCGGGAAGCGGGTATCCACCCGGTCGTAGTAGTACGAGGCCCCCAGTTTCTCATAGAGATGGGCCACCAGTTGGGAGGGGGTCATCCCGGTGCGCACCATCAGGTCCAGGAAATAGAGGTTGCCCAGGATGCCATCTCGCTCCGGGACCGAGCCGCGGAAGGCGTAGCCGCCGCTTTCCTCCCCGCCGATCATCGCGTCTGTCTCCAGCATTTTCGGCCCCACGTACTTGAAGCCCACCCCGGTCGGATAGACCGGTACGCCGTACATCTCCCCCAGCCTCTCCAGCATCGAAGTCGTGGAGAGAGTTTTGACGATGGGGCCGCGCTCGCCCCGCACCTCCAGCAGATAGTAGGCCAGGAGGGCGTAGACCTGGAGCTGGTTGACGAAATTCCCCTTCTCGTCGCCGATGCCCATCCGGTCAGCGTCGCCGTCCATAATCACACACACATCCGCCCCCAGCTCCACCGTCTTCCGCAGGGCGACATCCACATTGGGAGGGATCGGCTCGGGACGGCTCATTTCCGGGAAGAGGGGGTTGGGGACGTTGTGGATCTCGGTGATGCGGGTGGCTCCGCCCTCCAGCAGGCGGGGGAACCAGCCGATGCCATTTCCCCACATCGGCTCGACCAGAATGTGGAGCCCCGCCGCCCTGATACGTTCGATGTCCACCAGTCGGCCGATATGGGCAATATAAGCAGGAGCGGGGTCCCACACCTGGATGCGGCCCTGCTCCTGGGCCTGGCCGAAGTCCACCCGTCGGACCCCCTCGATGGACGGGATCGCCGCCTCGATCTCCCTCAACCCCTCGGGGTCCACCGCTGCGCCGTGCTCATCTCGCACCTTGAAGCCGTTATCCCAGGGCGGGTTATGGCTGGCAGTGATATTGATCGCCCCTGCCGCCTTTCGTTCCACGACGGAGTAGGAAATAACCGGCGTGGGGGTCGCCCCTTCGGTGAGCCAGACCCTGTAGCCGTTGGCTGCCATCACCTCGGCGGCAGCGATGGCAAAGTGGCGGGAGCCGAAGCGGCGGTCGTGGCCGACCACCACATCCGCCCCACCCTTGCCGTGGGCTTCCAGATACCGGGCAAACCCCTGTGCGCATCGGCGCACGTTATCGAACGTGTAGTCCTCGGCGATCTGTCCTCGCCAGCCGTCGGTGCCAAAACGGATCTCAGTCATCGCCTCCTTCTCCGACAGGCCGAAAGTTGAACACCTCCGCCACCCGGTCCAGCACCTGTTGAGCCAGATGAAGGGCCAGCTCTGCCTCCGCTTCCGTATAGACCTCAGCCGGGGTACCGCCCGGCAGCCCATTCGGATACCGGGTGGGGATATAGAACAGGTCCAGCCGCCCACACTCCCGGGCCAGGCCCTCAAAACGCGGGTCTGCCTGAGCACACTCCTCTGCCAGGCGAAAGACCGAGTGGCCAAGCACAATTCGTTCCCCCTGGCCATACCGGCATGCCTTCAGGGCCTTCTCCGCTGCCTGCTGGGCGTGGAAGCAGGCGGCAAAGTAGAAACGCCCCTCTTTTGCATGACGGGCCGCCCGCAGGTCGTATTCTGCCTGTCGAAACCACCGCTCCGCCTCAGCGCGCGGGTCTTTCATAGAGCACCCTTCCCTCCTGATGGACCATCGTCACAAAGGGATTTCCTTCTGCCAGCATTCGCTGATACTCCTCTGGCGTATAAACCAGGATGTCCACATCAACGCCCAGGCCCAGAGCGGCGTCGGCCAACCGGTGATACACCTCTTCCAGCCGCGCGAAAAATCGGGCCGAGGTCCGGCGCACGATGACGAGGTCCAGGTCGCTATACCGATCGGCCTCGCCCCGTGCGCGGGACCCGAAGAGGATAATCCGTTCCACATCCGGCTGGGCCAGGACCTCCACCAGCCGCTGCTCCCAGCCCTCTGCCAGCCCGGCCCCTCCCACCTCCTGCCTCCTGCCCCATCAGCCCAGACCGTACTCCTGCTTCACCAGCTCCAGGTCCGCATCCACCATCATACCGACCAGCTCCTCGAACGTCACCGTTGGCTCCCAGCCCAGCACCTTCCGCGCCCTGGTCGGGTCGGCCACCAGCATATCCACCTCGGCCGGTCGGATGAACCGCGGATCCTGCACGACATAGTCCCGCCAATCCAGCCCCACATGCCCGAAGGCGACCTCGCACAGCTCCTGCACTGAATGGGTTATCCCGGTTCCGACCACATAATCGTCCGGCGCGGGTTGCTGGAGCATCAGCCACATCGCTCGCACGTAGTCTCCGGCAAAGCCCCAGTCCCGGCGGGCCTCCAGGTTGCCCAGCCGGAGTTCCCTTGCCAGCCCCAGTTTGATCTTCGCCACGCCGTAGGAGACCTTGCGGGTGACGAATTCCAGGCCACGACGGGGGGAGTTATGAATCCAACCCTGACCGACCCCGGCATGGAAGGTGCCGGACTCCGTGGCAAGGTCAAATAGCCAGCCCCGGTATGGAATCGGTGTGACCTGGACGACCTCAGAGAGTGGTCGCCGCAGATGTTGCCCCTTCCGTCCCGGCACATCGGGCGAGTTGAGGTTGATCTGGTAGTAGAGATGGCCGTCCCGTTCCTCAACAGAAAGGATCGCCCGCTGGTTTAAGGTGACCTGTATCAGCCAGTACAGTCCGGCTGCCAGAGGCGCGGAGGCGGTCTTGAAGCCTTTGAACTCATATCGGATAGGGGCTTGCTGGAGGCCGTCACCGGCGTTGTAGCCTCGCAGGAATGCCAGTCGGACCTCCGGTCCGGCGTTGAGCACCCGCTGAGGGATCCGTTTATAGCCGGAACGGGTGTAGATAGCATTTTTGACATAACGACCGTATTCGTTAGCCCCCGGAAGGTGTAACTGATATACCGGCTTCCCTCCCTCAAATCCGCTGGGAGCTACAGCGAGCCGACTCCGGTACCCGATGACCTGCCGGGCCACTTCTGCCACCTGTTCCAGGAACTGGGCATCCTGATTGGTAATCTGAATTTTCCCCCCTTCGCTGATATACCCTTCAGCCACAATGACGCCCAACAGCCACGCTTCCGCTTCGGTCATCTGGATAACATTGGTGGGAGGAGGAAGTTCTATCAGGGCCAGGTGGTCTCCGAGACGTACCTCATCCGTTCGCCGGGAAGTGGGGCTGTCATTTCCCTTAACGAACACTTGATGGTCCGCAGTGGTATGATAGACAGCCCCCCGGGCGGCTATCCGGTACACTTCCTTGTTCGGTTTGCGTTCAAAGCCGTTCCATGTCGCCGTCATGCAGGTTACCGGGGTCCACCCGCTGGCGTCCCATACTTCCAGAGAGTCTTCCGGGTCCACCTCGGTGGTGAATTGGGAAGCCGTATGAGGCTCTGTCCGATGAGGGACCACATCCTCTACGGGCAGGATGTCTATCAGGCCGTGGCGTCGGATGATCACCGGCGTCTCTCCGGTAACACATTCATGGTTGAAGAGGATGCCGGAAACCGCATAGATACCAAACGACTCCCGGTAGTTGACCGTGATCCAGTGGCCGTAGACCTTCGCCACCCCGTAGGGGCTGCGGGGGTAGAAGGGGGTCAGTTCGTTCTGGGGGACCTCCCGGACCTTGCCGAACATCTCACTGCTGGAAGCCTGGTAGAAGCGGATGCTGGGGTCCACGGTACGGATGGCCTCCAGCATGCGGGTGACGCCCAGGGCGGTTACCTCGCCGGTGAAGACGGGCTGCTCCCAGGAGGTGGGGACGAAGGACTGGGCCGCCAGGTTGTAGACCTCGTCCGGCCCATACTCCCGCAGGATGGCGATAAGCGACCCCTGGTCCAGCAGGTCACCGGAGACCAGGGTGACCCGGTCCTGGATGTGCTGAATACGGGAGAAGTTCTCCGTGCTGGTGCGGCGCACCATCCCGATGACCTCATATCCCTTCTCTAACAGAAACTCCGCCAGATAGGAACCGTCCTGTCCGGTGATACCGGTGATAAGGGCTCTAGGCATAAGTGTTACCTCCCATTGCAAACCTGCTTACCTGCAAACTCGCCCCCTCCAATATTCCAGCGTCTCCCTCAGCGTCTGCTCAAAGGGAATCTGCGGCTCCCACCCCGTGCGGCGGTGGAATTTCTCCGCGCTCCCGTAGATAACGGGCGTGTCGGCGGGGCGGTAGAGGGCCGGGTCCACCTCCACCCGGACCCGCGCGTTGGTGAAGGAAAGGAGCGTCTCCAGAACCCAGCGGACGGAGCGGGCCATGCCGGAGGCCAGGTTGTAGACCTCCCCCGCCTCCCCCGTCACCGCTGCCAGGTGGTAGGCGCGGACGATATCCCGCACATCGGTGAAGTCCCGGGCCACGTCCAGGTTTCCCACCCGCACCACCGGCTCCTGCAGCCCGGCCTCGATGTGAGCGATCTGGCTGGCGAAGGCCGGGACGACGAAACGGGGGGACTGACCGGGACCGGTGTGGTTGAAGGGCCGCAACCGCACAATGTCCATCCCATAAGCCAGATGATACTGGAGCCCCAGGAAATCCTGTGTCAACTTGCTCACGGCGTAAGGGTTGGCTGGACGCAGGGGGCTTTCTTCGGTGATGGGCAGCTCCTCAGGGCGGGGACGCCCATACTCTTCGTTGGAACCGATCACCAGCACTCGCACCGGGCGTCCTTGCCGGCGCACCACTTCCAGGATGTTGAGCTGCCCGCGGATGTTGTTCTCCAGCGTATCCCACGGGTCGGCGAAGGAGGCCGGCACAAAGGACTGGGCCGCCAGGTGGAAGATCAGATCCGGCCCGAAACCCTCGACGATCCCCTGTACCTGCTCCGCATTCCGCAGGTCAGCATGGACCAGCCGAAGCCGGGGGGCCGGCCAGGGGTCCTCCGGCATCTGGGGATAGACCGTGCCCAGGAGCTCCCAGTCGGTATGCTCCAGCAAATAGGCGCAGAGGTGATCTCCAACAAAGCCCCCTGCCCCGGTGATCAGTGCGCGCAACTTTCCCCCCGACAATGGGATGTGGCCCGGATTATACCCCACTCTGAACGGGGTTGCAAACTTCTGAATGCCCCGACAAACCTTTCGGCCTTTTGAGGGATAATATCAGTAGAGGATCCTCTTTCAGAAAGCCCGTCGAGGGGGAGCGGATGGAAGAGCAGGAAGCCATAGCCCGGATGAAGCGGGGGGACATTGAGGGACTGGAGGTGCTGGTGCGCCGGTATCAGGTGCAGGCCGTGCGAGCTGCTTACCTGATCGTGGGCGACCGCGAGACGGCTGAAGACCTCGTACAATCCGCGTTCCTCCGCGCCTACGAACGCATTGGTCAGTTCGATACCCGGCGCCCGTTTGGCCCCTGGTTCTTGCGCAGCGTGGTCAACGACGCCCTCAAGGCCGCCGCCCGTCGCCAGCGGGAGATCCCCCTGGAGGCTGACCCCCAGACCGAGGAGGCATCCCCGGTCAGCCTGCAGGCCGACCCCGACCCCGGCCCGGAGGAGCTGGTTATGGCCGCGGAGACCTGTCAGGCCGTCCGGGCTGCGCTGGACCGACTCCCGCCGGCACAGCGGGCGGCGATCGTCCTGCGCTACTACCTGGGCCTGGACGAAGCGGAGATGGCCGATGAGATGGCCTGTCCACGTGGGACGGTCAAATGGCGTCTTCACACGGCGCGGAAGCGGCTGCGGCAATTGCTACGCCCCTTACAATCGGCAGACTGACCAGCCCCTGCCTTCCCCGCCCCTCCCCAATGCAAGTCATCAGGAGGTGACGCGATGAAAGAACCACAAGCTACCAGGATTTTGCAGGAGATTGCCAGGCAGCAGGTGCCAGACGATATAGACCTCTGGCCGGCGATCCAGGCGCGAGTACAACACCGGCGCCGTCCGTCCGGCTGGGAACGGCTGAGACCGACCACTCGCCTGGGCTGGGCCCTCCTGATCCTGATTCTGTCCCTGGCCCTGGGCAGCGCGGCTTATGCGATAGCCCCCGCCGTAAGGCAACTCTTCCAGCAGGAGGCTGGCCTCAGGCACGTCGAACAGGCCAGCCTGTCCCAGGAGCTCAACCTGAGCCAGACAAAAGAGGGTGTCACCGTCACCCTGGAACAGGCCTACGCCGACGCCAATCGGGTTGTCGTCGGTTTCACCGTAGCCGGTCCCGAAGGCCAACGGTACGACCCATATCGAGTGACGCTGACCGACGCCAGGGGCACCGTCTTCCCCCTGGGGACCGGGCTGGGAACAAGCGGCAGGTCGGACATCTTTGGAATCGAGCTGCCCCCCAGTGAAGGGGCCTACGTGCTGGGCTTCGATACCACCAGTGTGGAGGACGCGCCCGCAGAGCTGAAGCTGCGGCTGGTGGTAGAGGTGGAGAAGGTGGCACTGCCACCTGACGCAACCAGCCCCTTCCTCACCTCAGCCCAGCCACCGGCGGAACCGCCGGACCCGACGGTGGTGGAACTGGAACCGCTGCCAGCGCCCGACGCAAACTCCCTGATAGGACCTTTCATCTTCGATTTCAGCGTACCCTTCCACCCCGGATACACCATCGAAGTGCAGCAAACAGCAGAGTCAGCAGGGGTCGCCGTAAGGCTGGAACGGGTGGTGGTCGCTCCCTCCGAAACACGTGCCTTCCTGTGCTTCGAACCACCCGCCGGGGAGAACATCGCTTGGACCCTGATCGCTGCCCTCGATGTGGGTGATGGGCAGAGCCTCTTCGGGGGAGTCGTCAACCCAACCGGCGAAGCAGGCCAGGAAGAGTGCCACTGCGTCATCTACCCATACGCCCTCTCCGACCATCACGGCCAATGGGAGCTGACAGTGACCGAACTGGTGGGAACCGACCTGACGAAGCGACCCAGCGAGGACATCCGGCTTCCCGGCCCCTGGTCCTTCCACTTCCGTATGCCATAACGGGAAGCGCAACACCCCCGCCTTCACTGCCCCCTCCCTCCGTGCGGGAGGGGGCAGTGCTGTAGCCGGGTTGCAAACTGTCTGAAGGCCGATATACTTATCCGCGAGATGGAGAAAACCGGCTTCTTCGAACAGGTCTACCGCCTGGTTCGACAGGTCCCTCCCGGCAGGGTCACCTCCTACGGGGCAATCGCCAGCATGCTGGGCCACCCCCGCGCAGCCCGGGTTGTCGGCTGGGCGCTGCACAGCCTGCCGGACAGCTCCGATGTGCCCTGGCACCGGGTGATCAACAGCCAGGGTCGCATCTCCACCTCCTGCCAGGAGCACAGTGCCGACCTCCAGCGGGCGCTCCTGGAGGCCGAAGGGGTGGAGTTCGACGAGCACGGATACGTGGACTGGAAGCGGTTCGGCTGGGAAGGGCTATCCTGGCCAGAGGTCGAGGCGCTGGCCTCGGGAGGTTCCCACAGAGACACACCACAGAGGCGGAGAGAGCACCGAGAATCACCGAAAAGCCTGAGAAGGCCATAGAAAACTCTGTGTCCTCTGTGCTCCGTGGTTCCCATAGAGAAGCGGGAGTAAAATGACAATGGCTCTGGAAGATTACCCCCGGCCCTCGGTGACGGTGGACGTCATTCTTTTCACCCTCCGGGATAACGACCTGCAGGTGCTGCTTATCAAACGCAGGCATCCGCCCTACGAGGGAATGTGGGCCATACCCGGCGGCTTCGTCGGCATAGACGAATCGCTGGAGGAGGCGGCGCTGCGGGAGCTGGAGGAGGAGACGGGCATCCGCGATGTCTATCTGGAGCAGCTCTACACCTTCGGCGACCCGGACCGGGACCCCCGGGGGCGGGTGATCACGGTGGCCTACTTTGCCGTCGCCCCCGCCAGCGCCGTCCACCCCCGCGCCGGAGACGATGCCGGCGAGGCCCGCTGGTGGTCTATGTACAATCTGCCGCCGCTGGCCTTCGACCACGCCGACATCCTGGCCTACGCCCTCCAGCGGCTCCGCTACAAGCTGGAATACACCGCCGTCGGCTTTGAACTCCTGCCGGAGACCTTCACCCTGAGCGAACTTCAGGCCGCCTACGAGGTCGTGCTGGGGGAAAAGCTGGATAAGCGCAACTTCCGGCGCAAGATCCTCAGCGCGGGGGTCATCGAGGAGGCCGGTGGATACCGCACCGGCGAGGGCCGCCCGGCCAAACTGTACCGCTTCCGCGACGATGCTGTGGCAGAGGTAAAGGCCAGAAGGCTATTCCCCTAGGAGAAAAACTACAGAGGCACGGAGGGCACAGAGAAACACCGGGGGACCTCTGAACCTTCTGTAGCACTCTGCGTCCTCTGTGTCTCTGTGGTTAGAAAAGGTTCAACTACATCCCCTCGTCCCACGCAGTTTGACAAAATCCGGCTCTGGGCGTATAATAATCCGCGATTAGTGTAAAATCTACACAAATCGAGCTTTTTCTTTTTCAACCCATTTAGTGTCATAATTACACTAATTGGCGAGGAGGGATGATGAACAACAGGCACGAACCGTTCCTGCAATGGCTGACCCAATGGGAGGCAGGGCTGCCGAAGATGGCGCTGGCATCCGTCCTCCCCGATCCGGGCCGTGCGGCTCTGGTATCGGTGGACCTGGTGAAGGGATTCTGCTACGAAGGGCCGCTTTCCAGCCCCCGTGTGGCCGGCATCGTCCCGGCAGTGGTCTCCCTCTTCCGCCGCGCCCACGAGCTGGGGGTCCGCCACTTTCTCCTGACCCAGGACACCCACGACCCGGATTCGGTCGAGTTCGGCGCCTTCCCACCCCACTGCGTGGCCGGCACCGCCGAAAGCCAGACCATTGACGAGCTGAACAACCTCCCCTTCGCCAGTCTGTTCACCGTCGTCCCCAAAAAGTCCATCAGCTCCAGTATCGGCACGGCGCTGGAAGCCTGGCTGGAAAACCACCCCCAGGTGACCACCTTCATCATCGTCGGCGACTGCACTGACCTCTGCATCTACCAGGCAGCCATGTACCTCCGGCTGCGGGCCAACGTTCTGGGCCTGCGGGACGCCCGCATCATCGTCCCCGCCGACTGCGTGCAGACCTACGACATGCCGGTGGAAACGGCAGCCCAACTGGGCGCAATGCCCCACGACGGCGACCTGCTCCACCGGCTGTTCCTGTACCACATGGCCCTGAACGGCGTGGAGGTGGTGGCCCGCCTGGAGTAGCACGCAACAACGTCATACGTCACACGTCATATGTTTTATCAAGGAGGACCCGATGACTCTTGCCGATCGAATCGTCCAGTGGCTGCTCGAGCGGCTGGCCGAGGCAGGGGCCGACGGCTTCGTCTTCGGGCTGAGCGGCGGGGTGGATTCGTCCACAGTGGCAGCACTGGCTGTGCGGGCAGTGGGGTCCGGACGGGTGCTGGGGGCCCTCATGCCCTGCCACTCCCAGCCGGAGGACGGCCGCCTGGCCCGCCAGGTGGCGGAGACGTTCGGTATCCCCACCGTCACGGTGGACCTGAGCCCCACCTACGATGCGCTGATCGCCGCCCTCCCCCCCTCCGGCCACCTCCTCGCCGCCGCCAACATCAAGCCCCGCCTGCGCATGATCACCCTCTACTACCTGGCCCAGTCCCACAACTACCTCGTGCTTGGCTCGGGCAACCGAACAGAGATCGCTGTTGGTTACTATACGAAATACGGCGACGGCGGGGTAGACCTCCTGCCCCTGGGCGGCCTCTATAAAACCCAGGTGTGGGAACTGGCCCGCGAACTGGGCGTCCCCCAGGAGGTGATCGAACGCCCCCCCACCGCCGGCCTCTGGCCCGGCCAGACCGACGAGGGGGAGATGGGGATCACCTACCGGGAACTGGACCGGGTCCTGCAGGCTATGGCGGCGGGGGATACGGCCCAGATCAGCCCGGTAACCCTGCAGAGGGTCGAAGAAATGATCAAACGCTCCGCCCACAAGCGGGCCATGCCCCCGACATTTGACATTTGACGTCTGAAGCCTGACGCATACACTCCGCAAACCATCGCTCTATGGCCGAGAAGCCCTTATCCGATCCCCAGGACCTGCTTCTTGAAGCCGCTCGCCCGCTCATCGAACTGGCCCTCGCCGAGGACATCGGCCCGGGCGATGCGACCTCCGAAGCGGTGCTGCCCGCCGACGCCGTCCTTCAGGCCCGCATCGTCGCCAAGGCCCCCGGCGTGATCGCTGGCCTGCCCGTCGCGGAGGCAGTCTTCGCCCGGGTTGACCCCGCCATCCGCTTCACCCCTCTCCGCTCGGACGGCGACCGCGTCGTCCCCGGCGACGGGGTGGCCGAAGTCGTCGGCCCGGCGCGGGGGATGCTCGCCGCCGAACGGACCGCCCTCAACTTCCTCCAGCATCTCTCCGGCATCGCCACCCTCACCCGCGCCTTCGTGGACGCCGTGGCAGGCAATCGCGCCGTCATCCTGGACACGCGCAAGACCCACCCGGGCTGGCGCGCCCTGGAGAAGTACGCGGTCCGTATGGGCGGCGGCCAGAACCATCGCCTGGGTCTCTACGATATGATCCTCATCAAGGATAACCACATCGAGGCCGCAGGCTCCATCACCGCCGCCGTCCGGCGGGCGCGCGCCGCCCATCCCCACCTGCCTGTAGAGGTCGAGGTCAAAAACCTGGACGAACTCCGGGAAGCGCTGGAACTGCCGGTGGACCGGATTATGCTGGATAACTTCGACCTCGACACGATGCGGGAGGCGGTGCGGCTGACCGCCGGACGGGTTCCGCTGGAGGCCTCCGGCGGCGTCACGCTGGAGCGGGCGGCCGCCGTCGCCGCCACAGGGGTGGATTTCATCTCCGTCGGCGCACTGACTCACTCCGCCCCTGCCCTGGACCTCAGCATGGAGGTAGAATTGCCGTGAATGACAACCGGATGGCCCACGTGGCCCGTCTGAAGGCCGACCTGAAAGGCGAGGTGGTGATTCTGGGCCACCATTATCAGCGCGACGAGGTGATCCACTTCGCCGACTTCCGCGGCGACAGCCTGCAACTGGCGCGGGACGCCGTCCGCACCGACGCCCGCTACATCATCTTCTGCGGCGTCCACTTTATGGCCGAAACGGCGGCCATCCTGGCCAGGCCCCACCAGACGGTGCTCCTGCCCGACCTGGAGGCCGGCTGCTTCCTGGCCGACAGGGCCGAGCGGCCGCTGGTCGAGCGGGCGTGGGAGCATCTGGGCCGCTTGATGGATGTGGAGCAGGAGGTTACGCCGGTCACCTACGTCAACTCGGCGGCCGACCTCAAGGCCTTCTGCGGCCAGCACGGGGGCCTGGTCTGCACCTCGGCCAACGCCGGGGCCGTCCTGACCCACGCCCTCTCCCAGCGGCCCCGCGTCCTTTTCTTCCCCGACCAGCACCTGGGCCGCAACACCGCCCGGCAGATCGGCATCCCGCCGGAGGAGATCTATCTCTGGGACCCCCGCCGCCCGCCCGAAGCGGAGGCCGGGGACCGGATCCGACGGGCGCGGCTCTTCCTCTGGCCCGGCTGGTGCTACGTCCACACCCGCTTCCGCCCCGAACACGTCCGGGCCTGGCGGGAACAGGACCCCCAGGTGCGGGTCCTGGTCCACCCGGAGTGCACCGCAGAGGTGGTGGGCCTGGCCGACGAGGTCGGCTCCACCTCCTACATCATCCGACGGGTGGCAGAGTCGCCTCCGGGGACAAAATGGGCCATCGGCACGGAGTTTAACCTGGTCAACCGACTGGCACAGGAACACCCGGAGCAGTCCATCGTCTCCCTCTCCGACGAACCCCATTACTGCCGGACGATGAACCTCATCACCCTGGAGAAGCTGGCCCGGGTGCTGGAGGGGCTGGCCCGTGGCGAGCTGGTCAACCCCATCGCAGTCCCACCCGGGATCGCAGAACCGGCCCGCCTGGCGCTGGAGCGGATGCTGAAGGTATAGGAAGTTGCCTTTTTGACCGCAATATGGTATACTAAATATAGAAAAGTATTACCATATAGGGAAAAAGTATGACCACAGCGACCGTTTCGGCAAAAGGATGGGTGGTGATTCCCAAGGAATACCGGGAGAGATACGGCCTGAAGCCTGGCACCCGGGTGCATTTCATTGACTACGGCGGCATCCTTTCCATCGCACCGGTCCCCAAAGACCCTGTCGCCGAGGGGTTTGGCGCCCTTCGACGCTTCGAAGAAGGTGAGCCATGGACCCAGGCTCTCCTGAGGGAACACGCAAGAGAGCGGGAGAGGGAGGAACAGGACATTGAGCCGCCATTACGTCCTTGACGCTTTCGCCCTCATCGCCTATCTACGAGGAGAGCCGGGAGCAGAGCGGGTGCGGGATCTGCTCACCAGCGCGCAGAAAGCGGAAGTTCATCTACACTTTTGTCTGCTCAATTATGGCGAAGTCCTGTACATCTGTGAGCGTCAGGGGGGACGCCCGGCGACGGAGGAGGCCATCCGTATCATAGACCATCTCCCTTTGGAAATCGTCCCGGCCGATCGCGAACTCACCTTCGCTGCCGCTCATCTGAAGGCTCGTCATTCCCTTTCCTATGCAGATGCCTTCGCTGCAGCCCTGGCCGAGAAGCTCGGGGCCACTGTCGTGACCGGCAACCCCGAATTCCGCAGCCTGGAAGGTCTGGTGGAGATCGAATGGCTGGAGAACCGGTAGAGGCCGACGTCCTGATCATCGGCTGTGGCGTCGCCGGGGCGGCGGCTGCGCTCCGCCTGGCAGGCGACCGTCAGCGGCAGATCGTCCTCATCACCCGCGTCGCCGACCCGCTGGAGAGCAACACCCGCTACGCCCAGGGTGGCATCGTCTCCCTGGGCGAGGACGACAGCCCCGACCTGCTGGTCCAGGACGTTCTGGCCGCCGGGGCCGGCCTCAGCCTTCCCGCCGCCGCCCGCCTCCTGGCCGAGGAAGGGCCGCGACTGGTGGAAGAGGTCCTCATCCAGGCGGTGGGGGTTCCGTTCGACCGAACCCCTGATGGCTGGCCGGCCTATGGGCTGGAAGGAGGCCACTCCCGGCCCCGCATCCTCCACGTCGGCGACGCCACCGGCAGGGCGATCGCCCAGGCGCTGCTCGCCGCCCTGCGCCAGCAGCCCAACGTCCGGATCGTCCCCTCAGCCACCGCAGTGGACCTGATCACCTTCCCCCACCATGCCCGCGACCCGCTGACCGTCTACGGGCCGATCACCTGCCACGGGGCCTACGTCTTCGACCAGAACAGCCGCGCCGTCCGCCGCTACCTGGCCGGGGCGACGATCCTGGCCACCGGTGGGCTGGGCCGCATCTACCGCCACACCACCAACCCCGAAGGGGCGCGAGGCGACGGCCTGGCTATGGCTTACCGGGCCGGTGCGCGGGTCATCAACGCCGAGTACGTCCAGTTCCACCCTACCACACTGGCCCTGCCCGGGGGGGAGGGCTTCCTGATCTCCGAGGCGGTGCGGGGGGAGGGAGGACGGCTGCTCACGCCGGATGGCCGTCCTTTCATGGCCGATTATGCCCCCGAATGGGGTGACCTGGCCCCCCGCGATGTGGTCGCCCGGGCGATCCACCGTGAGATGGTCGAGCACGGGTACCCTTATGTTCTCCTGGACATCGCCTCGGCCCTGCCAGCCGACCGCATCCGGGAGCGGTTCCCCACCATCCACGCCCGCTGCCTGGAACTGGGGCTGGACATCGCCCGCCAGCCCATCCCGGTCGTCCCGGCCGCCCACTACTTCTGCGGCGGCGTGTGGACCGACCTGTGGGGACGGACGACCGTACACAATCTCTACGCTGTCGGCGAGGTGGCCTGCACGGGGGTGCACGGGGCCAACCGGCTGGCCTCCACCTCGTTGCTGGAGGGGCTGGTATGGGGAGACCGGGCGGCGCGGGACATCGCCGCGCGGGGCTCCATCGCCATCGTCTCCCGGGATCAGGTGCCGCCCTGGGAGGAGACCGGCGTGGAGGAGCCGGACCCTGCCCTCATCTGGCGGGATATGCGCACCATCCAGCACACAATGTGGCACTACGTCGGTCTGGCCCGCTCCGCTGGCCGGCTGGCCCGCGCCCTGCGGGACCTGCGCCACCTGAAGGAAGAGATAGACGACTTCTACCGCACCTCCCGGCTGAGCGACGCGCTGATCGGGCTGCGCCACGCCGTGCAGGCGGCGCTGATCGTGGCCGAGGCGGCCTACCAGAACCGGCAGAGCCGGGGGTGCCACTACCGGGACGACAGCCGAAACACGGCCCTGCTCTGAGATGTGTCCTCTGTGTCTCTCTGGTGACAATGGGATGGGTCAATCGTCGGACGTCCAGCGTGAGGCCCGACGGGTGAGGTTGAGCAAGTTCCTGGCCCTCATCCTCCGCCACCAGCCGGAGCGGTTCGGGCTGGCGCTGGATGAGGAGGGATGGGCCTCCCTTTCGGAGGTGATGGAGATCCTGCACGGGCTGCCCAACTTCCGCTGGGCCACCCGCGCCGATGTGATGGAGATCGTCGAACAGGGGAGCGGGGACGAAAAGCGCCGCTTCGAGGTGGCAGGGGATCGCATCCGCGCCCGGTACGGTCACTCCCTGAAACGCCTGAAGACGGGAAGACACGGGGACACAGAGGCATAGAGACGCGGGGAGAGGGGAGAAACGGCTATGAGGGCATCCGACCGGATGACTGCTGAGGGCATCCTCTACACCGACGAGTACCAGCTCACGATGGCCCAGCTTTACTACAGGATGGGTCTGCACGAAAAGCAGGCCCAGTTTGAGTACTTCTTCCGCAGTTACCCCGACTACGGCTCCCACCGCGCCGGGTACTGCGTCAACGCCGGCCTGGAATGGCTGCTGGACTGGATGCAGGAGGCCCGCTTCCACGACGAGGACATCGAGTACCTGCGCAGCCAGAAAGGGCGGACAGGCCGCCCGCTGTTCGGGGAGGACTTCCTCCAGTGGCTCCGGTCCAACGGCTCTTTCGAAGGCATCACCATGCGCGCGATTCCCGAGGGCCGGGTGATCCATCCTAACGTCCCGATCGTCGTCGTGCAGGGGCCACTGGCGATGGCGCAGATTCTGGAGACCCCCCTCCTCAACCACCTGAACTACCCCATCCTGGTCGCCACAAAGGCGTCGCGGATCTACGAGAGCGGCCGGGGGAGGACGGTGCTGGAGTTCGGCCTGCGTCGGGCGCAGGAGCGGGCGGCCCTGGCCGGCGCAAGGGCTGCCCTCATAGGCGGCGCCCACTTCACCTCCAACGTCGGCATCTCCCACGTCCTGGGCTACCCGCCCAAAGGCACCCACGCCCACAGCATGGTCCAGGTCTTTATGGCCATCGGCGAGGGGGAACGGGCGGCCTTCCAGGCCTACGCCGATGTCTACCCCGACGACTGCCTTCTGCTGGTGGATACGGTGGACACACTGGGAAGCGGCCTGCCCAACGCCATAAAGGTCTTCGAGGAGCTACGGCGGCGGGGGCATGAGCCGATGGGCATCCGGCTGGATTCGGGAGACCTGGCTCACCTGAGCATCCAGGCGGCGAAAATGCTGGACGAGGCCGGCTTCCCCGACACGGTGATCGTCCTCTCCAACCAGTTGGACGAGCTGGTCATCTGGCAGATCATCACCCAGATCGAGAAGGAGGCCCCCCGCTACGGCGTTGATCCACAGCGGCTGATCAACCGGCTGGTCTACGGCGTGGGCACCCGGCTGATCACCTCCCAGGGAGCATCGGCGCTGGATGGGGTCTACAAGCTGGTCGCTGTGCAGGACGGCGGAAAATGGGTGCCGGCCATCAAGATTTCGGAGACGCTGGAAAAGACCATCAACCCCGGCTACAAGCACGTCTGGCGGCTGTACGACCAGCGGGGCAAGGCCACTGCGGACCTGCTCGGGCTGGAGGAAGAGGACCCCCGCACGATGGACTCGATCCTCCTCCATCACCCCACCGAGCACACGACCTACCGCGTCCTCCGCCGGGAGGAGGTCCCGGAGATCGAGCCGCTGCTGGTAGACGTGCTTTGCGAGGGTCGGCGGTGCTACGACTCTCCCTCCATAGAAAAAATGCGGCAGATGCGCCTCGCCGACCTGGAGCGGCTCGATCCGGGGGTCAGGCGGCTCATCAACCCCCATACCTACCACGTCTCCCTCACCGAACGGCTCTGGAACCTCAAACAGGAGCTGATCCTGTCGCTGAAAGCCCGATGAGCATTCGAGTTTCCTTCCCCCAATGGCCCCTGGAGCCGGTCCGCAGCCTGGCCGCCGAGCGGTCGGTGCAGGTCTGGCCGGTCGGCGGCGTGGTGCGGGATGCCCTCCTGGGCCGCCCCCTGCATGACTGGGACTTCACCGTCGAGCGGGATGCAGGCGACCTGGCCCGGGCCGTGGCCGACAGGCTGGGCGGCGCCTTCTACTGTCTGGATGCGGAGCGGGACACGGCGCGGGTGGTGGTGCAACAGCACGGGGAACGGTTGGAGCTGGATTTCGCCGCCCTTCGTGGGCCGGACCTGGAGGCCGACCTTTGGGGGCGGGATTTCACCATCAACGCGATGGCAGTCGGGCCCGAGGGGGAGCTGATTGATCCGCTGGGAGGGCTGGCGGATCTGCAGGCGCGGATGGTGCGGGCAGTGGGAGAGGGGGCCTTCGTCGAGGACCCGCTGCGGATGCTCCGTGCCGTCCGCCTGGTTGCAGAGCTGGAGCTAAGGCTGGAGGCCAGGACCGCCGGCTGGATCATCCAGCGGTCCTCCCTCCTCACCCGCGCCTCCTCCGAGCGGATACGGGATGAGTTCGTGCGCATCCTGGCCGCTCCTGCCCCGGCCGACCACCTCCATATGCTGGACGAGCTGGGGCTGCTGACCCGGTTCATTCCCGAGATCGCCCCCCTGAAGGAGCAGGCCCAATCCCCACCCCACCGCTTTGACGTCTGGTGGCACACGTTGCGTGTGGTGGACGCGGTGGAGGGAGTGACGGCCACGCTGGGGGGAAGACGGTCCTCGCTGGCCTACGTGGACGCGCCGGAGCGGGCGTGGTCGGACCTGGGGGACGCTCTGGGCCATCTGGGGCCGGCCCTGGCGGACCACCTGGCGCGGCGGCTGAAGGGGGGGCGGGAAAGGCAGGTGTTGCTTCTCCTGGCTGCCCTCTGCCACGACCTGGGCAAACCCCCCACCTGCACGGAGGACGAACAGGGCCGTCTCCACTTCTACAGCCACGAATGGGTGGGGGCACAGATGACGGCGGAGCGGATGGAGGCCCTCCGCTTCAGCCGGTCGGAGGTGGAACTTGTGCGAAAGGTCGTCCAGGGCCATCTGCGGCCGGCGCACCTATCCCGTGTGGAAGGGCCAGTCACCCGCCGGGCCATTTACCGCTTCTTCCGCGCAATGGGAAGCGCTGGCGTCGAAGTGGCGCTGTTGAGCATCGCCGACCACCTGGCCACCTGGGGGCCTGACCTGGATAGCCTCCGCTGGATGCGGCGGCTGGAGGTCGCTTCCCTCCTCCTCGACCACTACTTTCAACAAAAGGACGAGGCCATCTCGCCCCAACCGCTGGTGACCGGCCACGACCTGATGGCCAGTCTTGGTCTGGAAAAAGGCCCCCTGATCGGTCGCCTGCTGGAGACGATCCGGGAAGCTCAGGCGGCCGGCGAGGTGCGCACCCAGGAAGAGGCGCTCGCCCTGGCACGCCGTCTGTTAAAATAAGGGCGTATTTCAATTTCGGGGCGAGTGGTCCTCTCGCCCGCCCGTGGATCGCGAATCCCACGAATGGCCCGAATATAGCGAGCAGGAGGGATACCTGCTCCATTCGCGATATTCGTTCCCATTCGCGTCATTCGTGTTTCCCCAGGTCCGGCCCGGGCCAGGGACATCTCGCTCCCAAACTGAAATACACCTTATAAAATGACCCTCTATTGACAAGATTCGCCGGTTGGGCTATACTTCCTCTAGACTCAGGCCCTGTGGAAAGCGTCCACCCATAAAGTTCAAGCTTCAGGAGGACAGATGCGATGGCTGAAATATCGGTGAAAGACGTACTGAACCGCATCGGCGGGATCGACCCCTCCCGCATCGAAGGGCTCAACGCTGTCGTCCTCTTCAACCTCTCCGGAGAGGGAGGCGGCAAGTGGACCGCGAAGATCGCCGGAGGAAAGGTGTCCATTGAAGAAGGGGAGGTCGGCACGCCGAACGTGACCCTCAGCATGGCCGCCAGCGATTTCGTGGCCCTCTCCAAGGGAGAATTGAACCCCGTGAGCGCCTTTATGCAGGGCAAGATCAGGGTCAGCGGCGATATGGGGCTGGCCATGCGGCTGCAGAGCATCCTCACCTAGACGCCCTATCCCTTGCCTTGCCGGGCCGTTTCTGCCAGAAGGGAGCAGAAGCGGCCTTTTTTTGTCCAGATGGCCAGCGTCAAACCTAACTTGACAGCATGACGATTTGCGGTGTATACTCATTTATGTAGAGATGGGCTCCGCCAGCGTGCGGAAAGGAGGAGAGATGAACAGAAGGTGGATGTTCGCCCTCGCGGCAACAGCCGTGATCGGCCTCCTCATCGCCCTCGCACCGGCCGTTTCTGCCGCCCCTCCCCACGATTCCTCTATCATCCACATTGTCCGTCCCGGGGAGACGCTTTCGGGCATCGCCCGTTACTATGGTGTGGATATGTGGGTCATCGCCCGGGTCAACAACATCCTCAATCCCAACCGGATCTACGTCGGCCAGCGGCTGATCATCCCCGTCGGCGGAGCGCCGGGCTTCATCCACATCGTCCAGCCGGGGGAAACCCTGACGCGCATCGCCGCCCGGTATGGGGTGAGCGTGTGGGCCATCGCCCAGGCCAACGGCATCTACAACACCAACTACATCTGGGCGGGCCAGCGGCTCCTGATCCCCCAGGGGGGATATGTCCCTCCAACGCAGACCCCCACCACCGGCACCTGGTACGGGCAGTACTATAACAACCTCACCCTCACCGATCCCCCCTGCTACACCCGCTACGATGCCGGGGTGAACTTCAACTGGGACCTGGGCGCGCCCGCACCGGGCGTCCCCGCCGACGGCTTCTCCGTCCGCTGGACCCGGACCGCCTATTTCTCCGGCGGCGTCTACCGCTTCTACGCCCGGGTGGACGACGGGGTGCGGGTATGGGTGGACAACACGCTGATCATTGACCAGTGGTACGACGGCGCAGTGCGGACCTTCAGCGCCGATATGACGCTGGGGCCGGGCAACCACGCCATCCGGGTCGAGTTCTACGATCGCACCCAGGTGGCCCGCATCCACTTCTGGTGGGAACGGATCGGCGCGCCCACGGAGACCCCCACCCCCACGACGCCGCCAGCAGGTGCAGGATGGCTTGCCCAGTTCTACAACAATATGGACCTCCAGCCCCCTCCCGTCGCTACCCGCTACGACCCCTGGATCGGCTTTGAGTGGAAGACCGGCAGCCCCCTTCCCCAGGTGCGCAACGACTTCTTCTCCATCCGCTGGACGACGACAGCTTACCTGGAAGCGGGGACTTACCGCTTCTGCGCCATGATTGACGACGGCGCCCGGATCTTCGTGGATGGGGTACGGGTGCTGGACGAGTGGCACCCCACCAACGGGCTTTCCTTCTGCGGCAAGCATGCAGTCGCTGCCGGCAACCACAACATCGAAGTGCAGTATTACGAAGAAGGGGGCAACGCGCTGATCTACGTCTGGTGGGAGAAGGATTAGAGCAATCCGGTGGTTTGGGTAACCACCCATCCACGTAGCGTAGGCTGCCAGCCCGCTTCCCGCAGGCTGACAGCCTGCCTCTATTTTTACCGCTGAATGTCTTTTGCCCAAACCCCCTTTCTGTGCTAGAATACCCCCCTGACCCGGGGTCCGCCTGGCGGTAGAAATCCTATGCCATTTGCACCCATTTTCGCCATCACTGCACCGCTGATCGGCCTTCTGATCCTCCTGCTGACAGCGTTGCTCCCCTTCCCACGGCCCTACCGACGGTTCGTCGTGTCGGCCGCCGTTGGCCTTGCCTTTATCGGGGTGCTGTTCGCCCCCCTGGAACCTGCCCGGACGGTGCCGATCTCCCGCTGGCAACCGTCCGCCTTCCTGGGGATTTTCCCCTCACTGCGGGCAGGGCAGGAAGTATGGCCTCTGGCGCTGGCCCTCTCCTGTGCGACGCTGGCGGCTGTGCTGGTGCAATCGAGCCGCGTGGCCCCGCCCAACCTCGTCCTGGAGCTTTCCACCCTGTGGATGCTGGCGACCGGCCTCGGCGGGCTGTGGGGAGAGAACCTGCTGACCGTTCTGGCCGCCTGGGCCGGGTTCGACCTGGCGTGGGGGCTGGGGGCCGCGGCGACAGGCCTCCCGGCCCACCGGGTAGCGCTGGGAGCCAGCACAAACGGGCTGGCGACGGCGCTCCTCTGGGCAGGCGCGCTGGCGGTCAGCGGGCAGGGAAGCATCTCCTGGTCGCTGGCCAGCCTGGACGGGCCGGGGGGTGAGCTGTTGCTGCTGGCCGCGCTGTTGCGAATCGGGCTGTACCCCTTCCATCTGGCGCTCCCAGGCGACGGTCGGTGGAACCTCCCCGAATCGGCGACGCTGCTCTCAGGCCCCCTGCTTGGCTGGGGGCTCCTGGTCCGCCTGGCCACCGCCAGCGGCCAACTGCCCCTGGCTCCGTGGCTGGAAGGAGCCGCCGCAACGACGTTCATCGCCGGCGGGATGCTTGCCTGGTCGCAGAGCAACCGGGGCGGAGGGTGGCCCTGGGGAAGCCTGGCCAGCATCGGTGGGGTGCTCTGGGCCAGCCTCCACGCTGGCCGCTCTATCCTCCCCACATTGACCGCCGGAGCCGTGGCCTGGACCCTGGGGGTGAACCTGCTCCATCTGGACCGGGGGCTGGACCGGAGTGCGCCGTGGTGGTCGGTGGGGGCGGTCATGGGCGGGCTGAGCCTCATAGGAGCGCCCCTTACCCCTGGCGCGATCCCCTCAGCCTCGCTGCTTGGGGCGATCGTCACCTCCCCCTCGGCCCAGCGAATCCTGGTCTTCCTGGTCGGTCAGGGACTGCTGACCGCATCTGTCGCCCGTCGGGTGTTGAAAGGCCGATCGGACCCTGCCGAATCGGGTCCGCTCTACATCGCAGCACGGATAGCGGGTATCGCCCTCCCGCTCCTGCTCCTGCTTGCAGGGGCTGTTCGCCCCACCCTGCTCAATGTCACGGGAGAATCGCCCGTCCGGCCAGGCGTAGCAGGATGGGGGATCTGGACGGTCGGCGTTGGGGCAGGCGCTTTCCTGTCCTGGCAGGAACAGAGGATTCGGAAGCGACTGGAGCTGGCGCTCGGCCTCCTTCACGACATCCTGCGGCTGGAATGGCTGGTCCGGCTGATCCTGAGAAGCCTGGACCGGGTTACCGCTTTCCTGAGCGCGGTGGCAGACGTAGCAGAAGGGCCAGGCGCTATCCTCTGGGCGCTATCCATTTTCTTCCTGATCCTCCTGGCGATAGCAGGGCTCTGATGGACACAATCCTGGCATTCATCGAACAGTATCCTTTCATTACGGCGATGCCATCCATCGCCGGCCTCTTCGTCGCTTTAGGGATGCTGTTGCTCTCCGAGCGCTGGCAGGTCCACGTCCTGGCCCTGATCGTCCTCTACTTCTTCGTCGGCCTGCTTCACACCCGCGTCATCCGTCCCGAGGTCGCTCTGGTCAAGGCGCTGATGGGCTGGCTGATCTGTCTGGCCCTGCACGTGACGGGCCGGTATATTGACCAGCACCGGAAAGAGGGCGCAAGGAAAGCAGAAGAGACGGTGAAGAGCGTGGCGCCCAGATACCGGTGGCTCCCACCTCTGCCCCCCGACGGCCCGCTACGGAGCCTGGTGTTGCTGGTGACCGTGGTCCTGGCCTATGCCGCCGCGGTCTACTTCCCGCTCCCCCAGATTCCGAGAGACCTGGGGATGGCCTGTTACCTGCTGGCAGTTGGAGGGCTGCTCCTGGTGGGCATGTCGGAATCCTCGCTGCGGGTGGGGATAGGGTTGCTGGTCTTCCTCTCGGGCTTCGACCTATTCTACGGGGCGCTCGAGCCCAGCCTGGTGGTGACCGGCCTCCTGGGGGCAGGCAACTTCCTCCTCGCCCTGGCGATGACCTTCCTGGCGATCAGCCAGGCCACCGTCGAGGAGAAGGGGGTATGATCGGGGCGGTCCTGCTCCTTCTCCTGCCGATCCTGGCCGGAGGGGTAACCTACGCCCTCCGTCGCTGGAGAGGCCTGCCCGCCCTCCTGGCAGCAGCGATCTCCTTTGCCCTGGGAGGGGCGCTGGTCCTGCTCCCCCTGGATCGCCCCATCACCCTGCTGGGGCGGGAGATCATGCTGGGCGGCGAGGCCGAGCTGCTGGGGCGGACGCTCTCCCTTGGACCGCAGGCGCAGCCCGTGCTGGCCTTCCTTTTCCTGACAGGCGGTTTTCTTTTCCTCTTCGCCTGGCGGCTGGAACCAGAGGGGCTTCTGGCCCCGCTGGGGCTGGCGCTCCTTGGGCTGCTGAGCGGCGTCCTTCTGGCCCGACCGCTGATCTACTCGGCCCTGCTCCTCCAGATCGCCGCCACCCTCTCCGTCTTTCCGCTGCAGGCCAGCCCCCGGGCTCCCGTACAGGCCGGGCTACGATATCTGACCTTCTGCACGCTTGCACTGCCAGGGCTCCTGATCTCCCACTGGCTTCTGGACATCTACGCGGTCACACCAGACCCTCCTCTCCTTTCCACCGCGACAGCGCTGATCGGCTTTTCTTTCGCGCTGCTTCTCGGAGCTGTTCCTTTTCACCCCTGGGTCCCCGCCGTGGGGCGCTATGGTGAACCGCTGGCATCGGCTTTCATTTTCTCTATCTCCAGCAGCGCGGTCTGGTTCCTGCTCATGGCCTACCTTCAGACCTACCCCTGGCTTGCCGGTTATGCCCGATGGACGACAACTCTTATGACCATCGGGGTGGTGACGGCGGTAACGGGAGGGCTGCTGGCGACCGCCCGACGGGGGCCGGGGGCGCTGATGGGCTACGCGGTGATGGTGGACAGCGGCGTCCTGCTGGTGATGCTGGGACAGGCCACCCGCACCGGGGTGACGCTGGGGAACACCGCCGTTTTTGCCCGTGCCCCGGGCGTGGTGCTGATGGCGGCCGGGTTAATGGGGCTGCGGGAACAGAGCGGAGGGGAGATCTGGAAGCCAGAGGGGATGGGACGGAAGGCCCCGTGGAGCACGGTTGCATTCCTTGTAGGAGGGCTTTCGCTGGCCGGTTTTCCCCCCACCGCCGGGTTTGCCCCCCGCTGGGGGATCTATTATCTCCTTTTCCGCACCCGGCCGTGGGTCTCCCTGCTTCTTCTCTTAGCCTCTGCCGGTGTGGTGGTGGGGTTGCTGCGCCTGCTCCACGAACTCCTCAGCCGCCCCCCGCGCCTCCGGGGAGAGGAAGGGGAGAAAGAGCCTCCACCTCCGACGGAGCCGGAGCCCAAACTCCTGACCGTCCTCCTGATCATCGGCCTCATCGGAGTGATCGGGCTGGGGATCTTCCCCCAGGGGCTGGCAGCGGCAGCAGCACAGGCTGGGGCAGGCTTCATCCTCCCCGGCCCCTGAGGCCCCCTCCACATCAGGCGTATTTCAATTTCGGGGCGATTCGTGGCATTCGTTTCCATTTGCGCCAATCGTGTTTCCCCAGGTCCGGCCCGGGCCAGGGACATCTCGCCCCCAAACTGAAATACACCTGTCCACATCCGCCAGCTCGCCGCCCCAGCCGATCACCCTCCGGCGATCAGATGGATGACACGCACATTTGCCCCGTCGGGGATGAGATGGGTTTCATATTCGTCGCGGGGCACCACCTTCCCGTCAATGGTCACGATGATATGGGGAAAGGAGAAACGCATCCGTTCCAGCAGGACGGATACGGTCAGCCCTTCCTCCCATTCCATCTCGTCACGGTTGTTGATTCGGATCATACTGCAAAAGCACGTGGACGCGGAGGGCACAGAGGGCCTTCGGGAAGGGATCAGCTCCCCGTGCCCTCTGTGCCTCCGCGACAAGAACTCAGCGCCTGTTACAGGTGCTTCTGGACGACGGCGACGACCTCCGGATAGTCAATCCCCAGCCGTTTCAGTGTTTCCAGCGTAGGGACCCCGTTCCGGGTCCATCCGCGCCGCTCATACACCGCGTCAATCAGCTTCTGGTACTGCGCTTCCCGATGCTTCCGCAGCGCGGCGACCTTCTCCTCCGTCGTCATCTTCTCCGGATCAAGCCCCAGAAGCTCCCGGAGCTGCTTATCATACCGCTCGGCCCGCGACCGGTACTCCTCCACCGTCACCGGCCCCTGAGAGCGATAGGGGACCGCGTCGTGCTCCCGCAATCCTTTCCCGAGGCGGATGTTGAACACCCGCTGGAAGTTGTAGACCCGCTCCGACATCGTGATGAGGTCTTCGGCGGTGATCTCCCGACCGGTCACCCCGCTGAACAGCTCGACGTAGTTGCGGACGTGTTCGGGGATTTTAGCCGGCTCGTCGGTGTAGGCGTTGTCCGGCGGGACGATGTCGTTCCAGGGAAGCTTGCAGAAGCCGCAGAGGCCAAACCAGGTGCGGAACATGGGGAAGTAGTGGAGCGCCTCCGCCTTGTCCTCGAAGGTGGGCAGGAGGTTGCTCACCATATCCATAAAGATGAGCCAGGCCTCGTCGTGCTGGGGGCCTTTGTTGGTCAGGCCATAGCCGCCCTGCTGGGCCAGCGATTCTTTGGAGACGTACTCTGAGTACTCCAGCCCCTTGGCCTCCATCCCGATGTCCTGCAAGAACTGCGGATCGGCTCCGAACTCCCGGACAAAGTGCTCCTTCATCCGGCGGATCCCCTGCCCGGCAATCCTGCCAAACCCTTCCCCGCGCGCCATCTGGTGGAGCATCTCGATCGCCGCCCCGGCGTTGCCGAACCGGAGCTCCAGCCCGCCGGTCTTCTCTTTGTCGAGGACCCCCGCTTCATAACACTCCATCACGAAGGCGGTGAGAGTGCCGAAGGAGATGGTGTCGAGCCCGTACGTATCGCAGTAAAAGTTGATCTCCAGGATGTCGTCGGGATCGAAAATACCGCAGTTGGAACCGACCCCGGCGATGGTCTCGTACTCCGGCCCATCCACGATCACCTTCTGGCCCTTGTAGGGGCCGGTGCGGACGGTATAGCCGTCCACTGCGTGGGAACAGGCCATCGTGCAGCCATACCAGCAGCCGTCGGGCAACCCCTGGCTGAAGCGGCTCTGCCATACATCCCCATCTATCTTCACCGCATCCGGATGGGAACCGTAGCGGAAGTTATGGACCGGCAGCAGATCGTAGTCGTTCATAATACCGACCAGGTAGGAGGTGCCCCGCCTGCGCATTCGGTTCTGCTGGTCGTCGTAATCGTGGATCTCCTTATGCAGACGCATGCCAGCGCGGGCGATCCGTTCCGGATCGGCCGGGTGGTTGGAGTCGCCCCGGACCGGCGGGCTCTTGACCACGATCGCCTTGACCCGTTTATCGCGCAGGACCGTTCCGATCCCTCCCCGACCGGCCTGCTTGAAGCGGGGGGCCTTCCGCCGCCGATCGTAAAAACTGAAGTTCAGACAGCCAATGCGCGTGTGCTCGGCCCCCTGGCCCGATGAGACCACCGACATAAAGTACCGGTCCTCCTCCTTCTCCGCCATCTGCTCGATCAGCCAGTGGCCGATCAGGTGGGTGTCCACCGGCACGTCGGGCGCTTCCTCAACGGTGATGCGGCCGTTCTGCCCATCAACAATGACGATGACGTCCCTCTCCGCCTTCCCCTGGAGCTCCAATGCGTCCCAGCCCGCGAACTTCAACAGCGGGCCGAAATGGCCGCCGACGTTGGAGTCTATGGGGATATCGGTCAGCGGAGAGATCGAGACGACCAGCGACTTGCCGGAGCCGGGATACTGGGTGGTACCACCGCATGGCCCGGAAGAGATGACGATCTCGTTCTCCGGGTCGTTCCATTTCGTATTGTCCCTCACCCCGTGCCACAAAAGCCACAGGCCGAACCCCCGGCCGCCGGTGAATTTCTCCTTCATCTCATCGGTGACCGGCCTGGCAGCAATGGTGTTATCGGAAAGATTGACATAAAGGGTCTGGCCGGTATAGCCGCGCTCTACTGGAGGGACCTCATAGGCGAACTCGGCCAGCACACGACGGGAACCTTGAGCGTTCATTCTCCTCGCTCCTTCTTTGTCTAGAAATACGGAATACGGAATACGTATACTCCGTTCACCCCGCCACCGCCTCCCACTGCTCGGTCACAGTCAGGGCCGGTGTCGGCTCCTCGACAATCTCCAGGGCATTGGCAGGGCACCCCTCCACGCACTGGCCACAGGCGATGCACTTGAAAGGCTCCAGCTGGTCCGGGTGGTAGAACATCGCCGCATAGGGGCAGAAGCCCACACACGATAGGCAGCCCACGCACAACTGCTTCCGCAGGCGGACGATGCCCTTCCGGTCCCGATAAAGGGCCTTGGTGGGACAGACATCTATGCACTCGCCGCACTGAACGCAGAAAACAGCCTGCAGAAGGCCCGTGCCCTCGTCCAGAATGCGAATGCTGGATTTTTCTACATCGGTGGCTTTAAACCAGGTATCAGAGCAGACCTCCTCGCAGATATGGCAACCGACACAGCGCTCTGAGTCGAAGGCTAGGACTTTCATTGGCTCTTCCCTCCACAGTATAGGGTGGCAGATGACGATTTGCGGGCAGGCTATATTTTAGCACAACCGGGAGGAAAGCCAAAGCGGACGAAGGGCGTATTTCAATTTCGGGGCGAGTGGTCCTCTCGCTCGCCCGTGGATTGCGAATCCCACGAATGGCCCGAATACAGCGAACAGGAGGGATCCCTGCCCCATTCGCGATATTCGTTCCCATTCGCGTCATTCGTGTTTGCCCAGGTCCGGCCCGGGCCAGGGACATCTCGCCCCCAAACTGAAATACACCTCTACAGATGATGAAGTTGACAGGACCCCTCGTTCGAGGTATACTTTTATCCGATGTCCGCCGGACGCTTATATACAGGGATCGTCACTGTAGACGGGCCGGCAGAAGGGCCCGCTGAGCTGAGACCTTTGGACCGGTGTCCAAAGGTCTTTTTTATGGAGGGATGAATGAGGAAAACTCCCTCAACACCAACGTTCCGGGAGCGCCTGAAGGAAGCCCAGGAGCGGGCCTGTTCCTGGCTCTGCGTCGGCCTTGACCCTGTGATAGAGCATCTGCCGGAACCGCTCCGGCAGGCCGGGGAGCCGCTGGTGGCCTTTTGCCGTGCTGTCGTCGAAGCCACCGCCGACCTGGCCTGCGCCTACAAACCCAATCTGGCCTTCTGGCTGGCAGAGGGAAGAGAAGGGCTGGCCGCGCTGGAGAAGGTGCTGGCGGCCATCCCCGAAGGGACCCCGGTCATTCTGGACGGCAAGTTCGGCGATGTGGGCCACACCGCTGCCGCCTACGCCCGCTTCGCCTTCGATTACCTGGGGGTGGACGGGGTCACCGCCAATCCGTACCTGGGACTGGATGCGCTGCGCCCCTTCCTGGAGCGGGCCGATCGGGGCGTCTTTCTCCTGGCCCGCACCTCCAACCCCTCCGCGCCAGACCTGCAGGACCGGCCTGTAGGGGGCCGGCCGCTTTACGAAGAGGTAGCACGGCTGGGCGTACAGTGGGACGCGGAGCTTCCGGGCACCTGCGGGCTGGTTGTGGGAGCGACGTATCCCGGGGAACTGGCCCGCCTCCGGTCGCTGGCCCCTGACCTCCTGTTCCTCATCCCGGGGGTCGGCGCTCAGGGGGGGAGCCTGGAGGCGTCGGTGGCTTATGGCCCTGCCGCCGACTCCATCGGCCCGCTTATCAACGTCTCCCGTTCCATCCTCTACGCCTCCTCCGGCCCCGACTTCGCTGAGGCCGCCCGTGTCGAGGCGCTCCAGCTCCGTGAACGCATTAACCAACTGCGGGAGGCGAAGGGATGAGTCAGATCGAGCAATTGATCGGCGACCTATTCGACGCTGGCTGCGTCCAGTTCGGCTCCTTTACCCTCAAATC
>JBDOIF010000158.1:0-4824 GCA_041082215.1 Anaerolineae bacterium | reverse complement strand
CCTTCCGGGCATTGGGGCGATTCAGACGGACACACTTTGGCCCAGCTCCAGAGTCGCAACAGCTTCCGTCTTAATGCCCTTCCGGGCATTGGGGCGATTCAGACGTAAAGCTTGCAGGAGAGCGTTTGGCTAGCCATTCCGCTTAGTCTTAATGCCCTTCCGGGCATTGGGGCGATTCAGACCGCCCTTTCTCCCCTGGTCTTTGTATTCAATTTTACCCATTTTTCTGCCCCTGTCAAACCACAAACCCGCCCATAGCTCGTCCAGGAGCGGGTACATATGGGTGCAGGACACCCCCCAGCGCCTTCTCTGCGAACACCCCCCTCCCAGCCGGCCCTGCAAGCCCGCCGGAAAGGGGGTGTTCGCAGGTTAAACGATATAGACCTCCGGCACCTCCTCCACCTGCACCGCCTGCCCCATCGTCCGTGCCCAGCCAGCACAGACGGGACAGAGCCGATAGGCCCGCACGCTGTCCTCCGCCTCCCTGATCTTCCGCTTCAGCTCCGACCATAGCTTCTGAAACTGGTCCGGCGTCAACTGGCATTCGAAAACGCTGTACTGGACCCGCTCACCGTACCCTTCCAGCACGCGGGCCACCCGATTGCGTCGCCTGTCATCCGGTATGTCGTAAGCAATGACGTACCGTGCCCGCTCCTTCATCCCCCTCCTTTACCGGACCTGGAACGGTCGGTATACCTCGCCCGTCTGCACGGCACGGGCCATCCGGCGCGCCTGCAGCTCGAAGCAACGCCGATAGGTCACCCGCTCCTGACTGTCTGGATGTCTGAACGAAAGATTCAACCGCGCCTCGAACTCCCGGATGAACCGCGCCCGCCCCTCGTCGCTCAACAGCACCGGATAGGTCCCCTCCGGGTTGACGATGAAATGGACGGGCAGGACAATCCGGTTGTTCAGACAACGGAGGACGACGCTGTCAACGACGATGGGCCGGAACTCCTCCACCAGGTCCAGCGCCAGGGAGGGGCGATTGTAGGCGACCTGATGAAGAAACCCCAGGTAAGGGTCCAGACCCGTCGCCCGCACCGCCGACTCCACCTGGTGGGCCAGCAGGGTATAGCCGAAGCTCAGGAGGGCGTTGACGGGGTCGCGTGGAGGACGGCGGGTCCGTTTCTCGAAGCTCCACCCCGGCTCGCGGATCAGGTGGCGGAAGACGGAGAAGTAGACGGCCGTGCCCTGCCCCTCAACGCCGCTGAGGGAGTTGACGGTGGCGCAGCGGCCAGCGCGGGCGATGAGTTCATCCAGGCGGTCGGCCGCCTCGGAGAGGGGAGAGGGGTCGGCCCCCACCCCATCCCCATCCCCCTCGGGGCTGGCGGAGGGGGGAGGTTTCTCCCGCCGCGCATACCGCCGCAGCAGGGTACGCATATTGTGCAGTTTGGCGACGACAACGGCCCGCGCCGTCTCCAGCGCCCAGGCTGGATCGCTCACTCGCCTGTACTGAAATAGCCGCAACTGCGCGTTCCCCCCCACCGGCCCCACCAGCCGCCCCTTGTACTGCCCCTGCAGGGTGAGGAAGACGGTGTCCACACCCGCCTCCAGCAGAAAGCTGAGGGCCGGCGTGGTGACGGTGACATTGCCGAGGATCAGCACCTGGTCAACGTGGGCGGCGGGCACGGCCGTCACCTCCTCGCCGTCCTTCTCGACGATCAGCCGCCGGGTGCGATAACGGAGAGTAGCGCCCTGAACGGTGACATAAAGCGGTGGCATATCTGAACCCCGTCTCGGTTATTGTTCCAGTTGTTAAGGTACAACAGGACAGGAGGCATCGCCCCGGGTGTATTTCAATCCTGGGGCGAGTGGTCCTCTCGCCCGTCGGTGGATCGCGAATCCCACGAATGGCCCGAATACAGCGAACAGGAGGAATCCCTGCCCCATTCGCGGCATTCGTTTCCATTCGCGCCATTCGTGTTTCCCCAGGTCCGGCCCGGGCCAGGGACATCCCGTCCCCAGACTGAAATACACCTCATCGCCCCTTGCCTTCTGCCCCTTCTTTATCCAGAACCATCTACCGGCGGGTGCGGGCCCTGTCCCGTTGCCCCTGGAGGTCCAGCACCTCCGCCACCTCGTAGCGGGGGGGCAGGGCCCCCTCCACCAGCCTTGTCCGGACGCACGGGGGGAAGTAGCCCATGCGTCCGTGGAGTTCCGCCAGCAGCAGCACAGCGGCGAAGTTGAGGGCCGGTGGGACGACCAGCAGGGGAACGGTCTGCCATTCGGCGGGGGTGAGGCCGCAGGCGTCGGCCAGGGCCGTCACCTGGGGGCCGAAGTCCACCCCAGGGTCCAACTGCGTCGGTATCTCTATGACCCGATCCACTTTCTCTCCGACCAGCACCTCTATCCGGGCGAGGTGCTCTTCAGTAAGGGGGTGGGAGAAATTGAGGATGATCACGCCGTTTCCTCCATTAGTCCCTGTCGCTGGGTCCGTTTCTCCACTCAGTCCCCATTCCCGGGCCAGTCCCTCCAGCGCGGGGAGAATCTCTTTCCGCGCCTTTCGGCTCAGCGTGGCGGCTTTCATCGGGCCCGGACGCATCCCGGCGTGGTCCAGGTCATTGCGGACATCGGTCAGCCGATCCCACAAGTCCCGGAGGGCTCCCGCCTCCGGCTGTCCCTCCAGTTCCCGCCCCACCTCGTTCAACCGGTCGGGGGGCAGGTCTCCCCGGGCGACCTTGCAGAGGCCGGAAAGCCCCCATTCTATGTTTCCCCGCTCGGCCGTTGCCAGGACGAACGTTCCGTATAACTGCCAGCCGACGGCAGTAACCACCCATTCCCGGGCCAGGGTGACGGCCTGGATGATCTGGCCGTGGTCGGCGTACCAGCGGATCAGGTCCAGTTGCTGCCGGAGGCTCTCCTGGACGTTCTCCGTCGGTTGGGGGAGGGCGCGGCGGCCGTACTCCTCCTCTATCCGCCCGGCCATCACCTCAAAGGGACGGGCCCAGCGGGAGAGGTCCTCGCCCGCTTTCTTCAGGACGGCGCTCACCCGGCCCGCCTTCTCCATCACCTCCAGGGGACGGCAGAGCATGATAGCGTGGGAGAAGCCCTCCAGGTCCGTTCCGGCATTCCTGAGGGCGCCGGAACGGCGGGCTTCCCCCTCGTGGACCAGGAGGCGGGCCAGGTACTGGGCGTCGCCTGTGTGGATGAACTGGTTGGTCGCTGCCAGCCAGTCCAGCAGAAAGACAAAGGGGGTCAGGTCAAAGACGGGCCGGGGGCCGGGGTCGTCCTTCGGCTGGGCCTCAAACGCGCCGTAAACCACAGCGTGGATGTGCACCCGACGAGCGGCCCGCAGGTAGGCCGCCGCCAGAAAGGTCAGGAACGGGATGGACCGGAAGGAGTGGGTGATATCAAAGACGACGGTCTCTTCCTCCTCCACTGTTTCCGTCAGCGCGGAGAAGATGTCCCAGAGTTCGTCCTCGGACCCGCCGTCCGGGATGGGGACGACCTGCAGGCGCTCCGGGGGGACCCGTTCTTTCAGCTCCTGGAGGTTGGAATGGCACCGGACAGCCTTGGTGGCGAAGAGGTATAGGGTCTCCAGGTCCGGGAAGAAGTGGAAGAGGGCCTGCGGGAAGAGGCGGGTGGTGAATTCCCGGCCCTGATAGACGTAGGTGGCCGTCTTGTAGTCGCCGGTTCCCAAGAAGGAGATGGCTTTCATCCGACTTCCTCCATTTCCACCCATAGCCATCCCAGGGGAGCGACGGCCCGCTCCAGGGTGCGGCCGTCGGGGGCGCGCTGGACGGAGACGACGACCCGGCGGGTCTTAGGAAACGGGTCGCCGGGGCGGCGCTGGCTCCGGGCAAGACCGTAGCCACCCTGTTTCGGGGGCCGCAGGATGCCCTCCAGGAAGTTCTGGTCGGCCCGCAGGCGGCTCCCGAAGGTCTTGTCGTCCCAGCCGGTCCCCCACCCCACCTGCAGGAGGAAGCCCTGCTCCGGGATGCCCAGCTCCCCGTAAAAGTCCCGCACCCGCTCCGCGCCGGGGACGTTGTTGAACCACGCCCGCTCCTCCTTCAGCCGCTGCACGGTGTGCCGGTTGACGATCTTCGGAAGCGCCCGCAGCCACTCCTCCCCCCGCATCTTCAACCGGTGTCGCTGCGCCCATTCCGAGAAGAGGGCCAGGTCCAGTTTGACGGTGAAGTGGAAAGCCGTCTCCGGCGCGATGGCCTCCAGTTCAATCGGCGAGCCTATCTTCCCGCTCGGATAGAGGACCCGCGCGTTGATCAGGATCAGCCGCTCCGGCCCGACGGAGGCGCTGTCGGCCACGTGGAGCGCGCGCAGGAGGTCGTGGTTGGGGTCGGGGCCAAAGATGGCTCGCTCATATCCCTGCGCGGCGAAGCGGGGGTTAGGGTTGAGGCGGGTCCGCTCCGGGCGGAGGCCCAGTTCTCCCCACGCATGCCAGGCCAGGGCGGTGCGCAGCGCCCCCTTGAGGCTGGTGCCGGGAAGGTAGAGGCGGTCGTGGGGGTCCTTCAGTTGCTCCCGCAACTGGGCCCCCTTTTCCTGGGAGCGGGGGACGCCCCGGATGACGTAGCGGAAGAGGGGGCTCCCCTCCCGGAAATCCTCCGGCTTCTTCAGCAGTTCGGCAGGCGGCATTGTTATCAGCCGATCCAGTACCTTCGGATCGTCCACATTCTGGGCCTCCAGGACAGCCTCCTCGTTGAGCCGCCAGGTCCGCCCGCCGTGGACGGCGTAGTCGTAGGAGAGGAGCAGGTCCCGCCCGCTGCCGATGTGGAGGGGGGTGAGCAGGGTTGCCCGGGCATGGTAAAGGATGTAGTCAGCCATGTCACGCCTCCTCTCCGGCGCCGGATAAATCCGGCGCTACGC
>JBDOIF010000133.1:0-9777 GCA_041082215.1 Anaerolineae bacterium | reverse complement strand
CCGGGGTTTGGATTATCGTTGCCGTTGTGCTCATCATTGTGATTCCGCTCGCTGTAGTGGCTGTCCTCAAGAATGATCGGCGACGAAAACAGATCAGGGCAGCGCTTGAGCAGATGGGATATGTAGTGACCGATGTCCAGGTGGACGTGGACCTGGAGCCGTTCGCTATTTCCCGGCTTGGCGATCGGGGAGTCATTGACTGGCGGGGTTTCCGCTTCCAGGTGGACGATGCCCTCGTCACTGTTTTTGACTATATGGTCTACAGTTGGGCGGGCAGAAGAGGGAAGCAGACAATGACAAAGTCAGATATTCAGACTGTGCTCCTTTTTGAATCAGAGCGGTTGAACCTGCCGGCGTTTGCACTCCGCCCTGAAACGCTTGGTGCAAAGATCCGCAATGCCCTCGGCCAGCAAGATATTGATTTTGATCAGCATCCTGGCTTTTCTTCGGCTTATGTATTGCAAGGGCCTGACGAGTCGCAGATACGCGCCTTTTTCACCAAAGAAAAACTGGACTTTTTTGCCCATACGCGAGGATTAGCAGTTGAAGGATTTGGTCAGAAACTGCGTTTTTATCGGCCGAAAAAGGTTATTTCGGCAAAGGAATTTGACAGATTTCTAAAAGAAGGGCTATCGGTCCTGCGTCTCCTGACCGGATAATTCCGGATATGGTTCTGTTATATTGTGAAGGGCACCCGGATAGCATCGGCGTTTGTAGAGATAATGCCAGCCCAGCCAGTGCTTGCACCTGACGTCGTTCCGCTGCACTTCGCGGCGCAGGTGAAACGCAGGCCATCAGGCCATTATCTCGCCGGATGCCCCTGCCCGGAGAGGCGCATTGATCGGGACTTCTCTGCTACAGGTGCAATGAGCATGCCCCGCATTTCCGAATTCTACGGGATCGTTATCAGCATGTTTTACAAGGACCACGTTCCTCCCCATTTCCACGCCATCTACGCGGAGCATGAGGCGATCATCGGGATTGACCCGATCCGGGTTCTGGAGGGGCACCTGCCCCGGCGAGCGCTGTCGCTGGTTTTTGAGTGGGCGGCCATGTATCAATCGGAACTGCGACACAACTGGGAACTGGCCCGTCAGGGGAAACCGCTTCAGCGGATTCCCCCTCTGGAATAGGGAGTGGGAACATGGTGTTGCGCATCCTGGAAGCAAAAGTCTGTGGGCCGTATATGTTAGAATTGACCTTCAGCAACGGCGTGCGGAAACGGGTCAATGTGATGCCGCTATTGGACGGTCCGATCTTTGAACCCCTGCGCGATCCGGCTTATTTTGCGCGTGCCGTGCTGGACCCGGTTATCGGTACCGTAGTATGGCCGAACGAGGCGGATTTCGCGCCCGAAGCGCTATACGACCTGCCCGACGAAAACGGAGCGGCCGGAATCGCCGAGAAACGGGTGGAATGCCCCGCATCGGGCAGCGGCTCCCGCTCCCTTTGAGCATACGCGCCGCCGGATGCCCCCGCCAAAAAGACACGCGGTACGCAATACGCAACACGTGGTACGGAATATACAGGTGGAGTACCCTCTTTCGGCCAGGCTCTATGACCTGGCCCGGCAGTACGGCCTGATCGCCATCTACAGTTTCGGCAGCCGGGCCGAAGAGGTGGCCGCGCGCGTGGCAGGCCACGCCGTGGAGCCCACCCACCCGGCCTCCGACGTGGACATCGGCGTCCTCCCGGCCCCGGGGCGGCGCCTCACCGCCGCCGAGCGGGCCGACCTGGCCGTGGCTCTGGAGGACCTGCTGGGCGTGGTGCGGGTGGACCTGGTCATCCTGCCGGAAGCCCCACCCTTCCTGGCGCTGGACATTGTCCGGGGCCAACTCCTCTGCGCCACCGACCCGGACGCCGAGGCAGAGTATCAACTCTACGTCCTGCGCCGGGCGGGAGACCTGGCTCCCTTTGAGCGGGAGCGCCGCCGGATGATTCTGGCTGGAGAAGCGTACTGATGGTCCCCTCCCCCATCCGGGCCGCAGTAGTGCTGGACCGCATCGCCTGGGTGCGAAATATGCTGGCCGGTATCCGGTCCCTCCCCCGGGACTCCCTGGCCGACTTCACCGCCGACCCTCGCACCCCGGCGGCCGCCGAGTCCTACCTGCGGCGCGGCCTGGAGGCTTTACTGGACCTGGGCCGGCACATTCTGGCCAAAGGGCTGGGCCGCGCGGTCGCAGAATACCGGGACGTCGCACGAGGACTGGAGGAAACAGGCGTTCTCCATCCGCCGGAATCCACCCTGCTCCTGCGGATGGCCGGATACCGGAACCGCCTGGTCCACTTCTACCACGAAGTGTCCGTGGAAGAACTCTACCAGGTTTGTACCCAGGGCCTGGCAGACATAGAGCGGGTCCTGGAAGCCCTGGAACGGTGGCTCCGGGAACACCCCGACCTTCTGGACCAGGCTCTGTGAAACGGATTTACGCAACACGCAGTACGGAATACGCAACACGAGGAGGTGCCTATCGGAGAGAAACCGCCCTTTCAGACCACCGAACCCTGGACCGCTGAGACTTTGATTTCAGGAGGGTTTGTCCATGAAAATCACGCGGAGAGAATTCCTCAAGTTGACGGCGGCGGCCAGCGGGAGTTTGCTCGTCCCGGCCTCTTCGGCCCTGGCGACGACCGAAGGGCCCATCTTCCCGCTCCACAAAAAGGTCAAGGAAGCGGTGACCATCTGCCCCTACTGCTCCTGCGGCTGCGGCCTGATCATCGCCACCGGACCGGACGGCCACATCATTAACTCCGAGGGCGACCCCGATAACATCACCAACCGGGGCGCCCTGGACCCCAAGTCCGTCTCCGTCCGGCAACTCTCCCAGAGCCCGCTGCGCCTCCGGAAGCCCCTCTACCGGGCCCCCGGCGCCAGCGAGTGGCAGGAGGTGGAGTGGGACTGGGCCATCACCGAAATTGCCAAACGGATCAAAGCCACCCGGGACGCCACCTTTGAGCGCACGGCCCAGGTCGGCGACAAGACCGTCACCGTCAACCGCACCCAGGCCATCGCCTTCCTGGGCGGCGCCGCCAACAACTCCGAAGAGGGCTACCTGGCGTCCAAACTGGCCCGCGCCCTGGGCATCGTCTATCTGGAACACCAGGCGCGGATATGACACTCCGCGACGGTGGCCGGTCTGGCCCCCACATACGGTCGCGGAGCGATGACCAACCACTGGGTGGACCTCAAGAACGCCGACTACATCCTCATCATCGGCTCCAACTGCGCGGAGAACCACCCGGCTTCTATGACCTGGATCCACAAGGCCCAGCAGGAGCGCGGGGCCAAACTCATCGTCGTGGACCCTCGCTTCACCCGCACCGCCTCCCAGGCCGACATCTACGCCCAGATTCGCCCGGGCACCGACATCGCCTTCTTCGGCGGGATGATCAAGTACATCCTGGATAACGAACTCTACCACAAGGACTACGTCGTCCACTACACTAACGCCGCCACCCTGATCAACCCCGACTACAAGGGCCCGGACGAACTGGACGGCCTCTTCTCCGGCTACGACCCGGAGAAACGGCGCTACGACCGCTCCACCTGGTCCTACCAGACCGACGCGGACGGGAAGCCCCTACGGGACGAGACGCTCCAGGACCCCCACTGCGTCTTCCAGATCATGAAGCGCCACTACGCCCGCTACGACCTGGATACCGTCTCCGGCGTGACGGGCATCCCGAAGGACCTGCTGGAGAAAATCTACAGGACCTACGCCGAATCGGGCCAGCCGGGGAAGGCCGGCACCATTCTCTACGCGATGGGCCAGACGCAGCACACGGTGGGCTCCCAGAACGTGCGCATCCTGGCGATGGTCCAGTTGCTCCTGGGCAACATCGGCATCCCCGGCGGCGGCGTCAACGCCCTGCGCGGCGAGTCCAATGTCCAGGGCTCCACCGATATGGGCGTCCTGGCCCACGTCCTGCCCGGCTACCTGCCGGTTCCCACCGTGGCGGACCCGGACCTCAGGACCTACATTGGGAACAAGACCAAGCCGGGCGGCGCCTGGTCGGGCGGTTACTGGGCCAACGGCCCCAAGTTCCTCATCAGCCTGCTCAAGGCCTGGTGGGGGCCTTCTGTTGTTGAGCGTGAGGACTTCGCTTATGACTATCTGCCAAAGGTAGACAGCGCGGCCAATCACTACTGGATTGCCCTCTTTGAGGCCATATATGCCGGCACCATTAAGGGGCTGTGGATCATGGGCCAGAACCCGGCCGTCGGCGGCCCCAACGCCCGCTTCGAGCGGGAGGCGCTGAAGAAACTGGATTGGATGGTGGTGCAGGAGATCTTCGACACCGAGACCACCTCCTTCTGGCGCGCGCCGGGCGAGGACCCCTCTCAGATCCAGACCGAGGTCTTTGTCCTTCCCGCCGCCGACGCGATGGAGAAGGCCGGCAGCATCGTCACCAGCGGGCGGCTCATCCAGTGGCGGGATAAGGTCGCCGAGGCCCCGGGCGAGGCTCTCCCCGACCATCAGATCCTTAACCTGATCGCCCTGAGGCTCAAGCAGCTCTACGCTGAAGGTGGCGTCTTCCCCGACCCGATCCTGTATCTCAACTGGGATTATGGGGAGGAACTGGATATCGAGAAGGTGGCCCGGGAGATCAACGGCTATGCCCTGAAGGATGTGAAGGACGCTCAGGGAAATGTCCTGGCCAAAGCGGGCGCGACGCTGAGCACCTTCGCCCACCTGCAGGCCGACGGCTCCACTGCCTGCGGCGCCTGGATTTACACCGGCTACTTCTCGCTGCAGCCGGACGGGTTCGGCAATATGCTCCCGGCGGCGAAGCGGCGCAACTCTGTCCACGACCCCGGCGGCTGGGGCAACTACCCCTACTGGGGCTGGGCCTGGCCGGCCAACCGCCGCATCGTCTACAACCGCTGCTCCGCCGACCCCGACGGCAAGCCCTGGTCGGAGGACCGCAAGTACATCTGGTGGGACGAGGCCCAGAAGAAGTGGGTGGGCTACGACGTGCCCGACTTCGTCGTCACCCGCGCCCCCATGGACCCCGGCGGCCGCGACCCCTTCATCATGCGCACCGACGGCAAGGGCGGCCTCTTCGCCGCGATGAACGAAGGGCCGCTGCCGGAGCACTACGAGCCGGTGGAGTCGCCCGTGCAGAATGTCTTCTCCAGCCAGCAGATCAACCCGGTGGTCAAGGTCTGGAAGACCGACGAGGGGAAGGACATCGGCGACAACTGGGGCACGCCGGATCAGTACCCCATCATCGCCACCACCTACCGGCTGGTGGAGCACTGGCAGGCGGGCGGCATGTCCCGCTGGCTGGACTGGCTGGTGGAGGCACAGCCGGAGATGTTCGTGGAGATGAGCCAGGAACTGGCCGCCGAGAAGGGCATCAAGAGCGGGGATAAGGTGAAGGTCCGCTCCGCACGCGGGGAGATCGAAGCCATCGCTATCGTCACGGCCCGCATCAAGCCGCTCCAGGTCAATGGCAAGACCCTCCACACAGTGGGGATGCCCTGGCACTGGGGCTGGAAGGGCCTGACCTACGATGTGGGGGCCACGGACCTGGTCCAGAGTTCGGCCAACTTCCTGACCCCCCACGTCGGCGATGGCAACACGATGATCCCGGAGTACAAGGCCTTCCTGGTGGATGTGGAGAAGGCATAGGGGGTGGAACATGGCGAGACTTGCGATGCTGATAGATGAATCTCAGTGCACCGCCTGTCGCGGCTGCCAGGTCGCCTGCAAACAGTGGAACGACCGGGAGGGGTGGCTCTACTCCCGCACCCGCAACCGGGGCACCTACGAGAACCCGCCGGACCTTTCCCCTCAGACCTGGACCCGCATCCGCTTCACCGAGTATGAGGGGCCGGACGGGTTCCGCTGGCTCTTCCTGAAGGAAGGGTGCATGCACTGCGGCGACCCGGCCTGCGTGGCCGTCTGTCCCACCGGAGCGCTGAAGCAGCAGCCCAACGGCCTGGTCACCTTCGAGGAGGAACTCTGCAACGGCTGCGGCTACTGCTCCCAGTTCTGCCCCTTCCACATCCCCCGCCTGGAGACCGACCCGGTCACCGGGAAGGGGAAATCCTCCAAGTGCGTCTTCTGCCAGGACCGGGTGACTAACGGCCTGCTTCCGGCCTGCGTCAAGACCTGCCCGGCGAAGGCGCTGGACTTCGGCGACCGGGATGAGATGATCGCCAAAGGACAGGAGCGGGTGGAGGCGCTCAAAGCGCAGGGGTTCTCGCGGGCCAACCTGTACGGAGTGGATCAGGTGGGCGGCCTGGGACGGCTCTACGTCCTTGTCGAGCCACCGGAAGCCTATGGCCTGCCGGCCAACCCGCAGTACCCGGCGCTGGCGAACTTCTGGCAGAAGGTCCTGCAGCCCCTGGGCAACGTGGCCTTTGGGGCGGCCATCCTGGGGATCATCGGCGCCTTCTTCATCACCCGCCGCAAGATCCGCATGGAGGAAGTGAGATGACCGTCCAACTGAAAGGCAGAGCAGAAGCGATCACCATCCAGTGGATCCCCAAGTACACCACGCTGGAGCGGGCGTCCCACTGGCTCCATACCGCCACCTTCGTCCCCCTGGCGGTCACCGGGATGATCCTCTATTTCCCCTTCCTGCAGCCGCTGGCGCAGGGGGCAGCAGGGGAGACCTTCCGGCTGATCCACCGGGTTGCGGCGGTCATCTTTGGCCTCCTGCCCATCGTTTACTTCATCTTCCAGCCCCGCCGGCTGCTGCTGAACATCCGGGAGTTTCTCCCCAACAAGGAGGATATCGGCTGGCTGAAGGGGGCGCCCGCCTACTACCTGCTGGGCAAGCACGAGGCGATGCCGCCGCAGGGCCGCTTCAACGCCGGAGAGAAGATGAACGGGCTGGTGATGATGATCGCCTGGTTCGTCTTCGGCATCACGGGCCTGCCGATGTGGTTCGGCAAGGGGGCCATCCCGCCGGAGCTCTTCCGGTGGCTGGTGGTGTTCCACGACCTGGCGATGATCGTCTCGGTCTGCATGTTCCTGGTGCACCTGTACCTGGCAGTGGCGCACCCGTTGATGTGGGCCGGGCTGGTGAGCATGCGCTTCGGGGTGACGTCGGCAGAGTATGCGGCGGAGCACCACGCCAAGTGGTTCTATGGCCCCAAGCGGGCGATGGAGATCTGGGAGGCGAAGAAGCGGGAAGCCGCTCAGCACTAGGAGGGCCTCACCCCTCCCCCGGCGGCTTCGCCGCCGGGGGAGGAGTGAGGAAAGGAGGCAAATATGGCGAAAATACTGGTGGTAGACGACGACCCGGATTTCGTCAACCTGACGCGGCGGATCCTGCGCGGCAAGGGGTACGAAGTAGTGACGGCGGCCAGCGGGCAGCAGGCCTTGCAGGTGATGCGGAAGGAGAAGCCCGATCTGGTGCTTTTGGACATTATGATGTCCTACATTCTGGACGGGCTGGACGTGAGCCGGGAGATGGCGCAGGACCCGGAGTTGAAGGATGTGCCAGTCATCATGGTGACGTCGCTCACCGGGGCGCGGGCGCAGATGACGCTGCCCTCCGACGAGTACATCCCGGTGGACGAGTGGATCCACAAGCCGATAGACCCGGACGGGCTGCTGGCGCGGGTCGAGAAGGCGCTGAAGAAGACCTGACCCGGCGGCAGTTCGTGTAGACGCAGAGAGCGCCAGGTGTTTAGAGACCTGGCGCTTTCTTGTAGCGCAGACTATCAGCCTGCAAGCAGCAGGCCTGGTGGCCTGTGCTACGTGCTTGGAGAAGCGGGCAGCCGGAAGACAAAGCGGCTCCCCCGCCCCACCTCGGACTCCACGGTGATGCTCCCCCCATGCGCCTCCACAATCTGCTTGACAAGCGGAAGCCCCAGCCCGGTCCCATGAGGTGCGACCTCCTTGGCCTGGGGGGTGCGGTAGAACTCCTCAAAGATGCGCTCCCGATCCTGGGGCGGGATGCCGATGCCGGTATCCTCCACCGTTCCGACCGCCCACCCGTCCTGTTCCTCCAGTACGACCCGTACGCGCCCTCTCGCCGGGGTGTACTTGACCGCGTTGGAGATGAGGTTGCTCCACACCTGCGTCATCTGGTCGGGATCGGCCTGCACCACCGGGTGGGCGCGGACCTCCATTGCCCAGGCGACTCCTTTGGCCTCCGCTTCCTTCTGGAAGAGCGGGGCAACCTTTTCCAGAACGTCCGCCAGGGAGACCGACTCCCGTTTCTCCAGCCCTTTCCCGCTCTTGGCCGCTGCCAGTTTCAGCAGGTCGTCTACCAGCTCCAGGAGTTCCTGCGACCGCTCGACGGCCCGCCTCAGCACCTCCTGCTGCTCCTCCGGCGGGATGTACCCCTTCAGTATTGCCAGGAGGAAACTTTGAAGGGCGGTCAGAGGTGCGCGCAATTCGTGGGCCACCGTCAGCATGAAGGCTGTCTTGAATCGGTCGAGCCGCTCCAATTCCCGCGCCTCTTCTTCTATTTTTTGGAGACGTTTGGCCTCAAGGGTGAGCTGTCGTCGTTCCAGGCCCTGGGCCACCGTCATCCGCAGGACATCGGCGGTGAAGGGCTTGGAAAGGAAATCGTAGGCGCCGGCCCGGATGGCCTGCACTGCCAGCTCCACGGTGGCATAGCCAGTGATGATCACACATACGACGTCGGGGTCCTTTTCCAGCATCGGCTCCAGGAGGTCAACACCCCGCACGTCCGGCATGACCACATCCAGCAGCACCAGGTCGAACGGTTCCTCGAGGAAGCGGCGCAACCCCTCCTTCCCTGTGGCCGCCGTCTCCACAACATATCCCTCCGGCTCCAGGGTCCGTTTGCAGCCAGCGCGGATGCCCTCTTCGTCGTCAATCACCAGAATGCGCGGCGGTTCGTTCATATGGTTCTTATCCGATGACCTCGCCCTGGGGCACCGGGGTGGGACGTTCCACCTCTCCCATCCACCGCACCGGCAGGGTGAGGGTGAAGGTCGTCCCCTTTCCCACCTCACTCTGGACGGCAATCTGCCCCCGGTGCATTTTGACGATGCCGTAGACGATGGAAAGGCCCAGCCCTGTCCCTTTTCCAGGCGGCTTGGTGGTGAAGAAGGGGGTGAAGAGTTTATCCAGGTACTCTTCCGGGATGCCGCACCCAGTGTCGGCGACGGAGATTTCCACCTGACCATTCATGGAGCGGGTGGTGATGGTGATGGTGCCCGGTCCCTCGATCGCCTCCGCCGCGTTGTTGAGCAGGTTGACGAAGACCTGCTGCAACTGGGCAGGGTCGGCCTGGATGACGCGCACCTGGGGATCGTAGTGGCGGATAATCTCCACCTCTGCGAACGCGGGCTGATGCCGGACGCTCTCCACCGACTGGTCCAGCAGGGCGTGGAGGTCGGTGTCCTGGGCCAGCACTTCCTGCTGACGGGCGAAGTTCAGGAGGTCAGCGACGATCTTCTTGGCCCGGTTGGCCTCCTTCACAATCATCTGCAGGTCGCTCCGGTGGGGGTCATCGGACGACAGTTCCCGATGGAGGGCGTCAGCGAAGAGCATGATGGTGCCCAGGGGGTTATTCAGTTCGTGAGCCACCCCTGCTGCCAGTTGCCCCATGGAGGCCAGCTTCTCTTTGTGGAGTAGCTCCTGCTGGGTACGGCGGAGCGTCTCGGCCATATAGTTGAACGAGCGACCCAGCGTTGCCAGTTCGCCGTTGCCGTAGGTCCGCACCCGGACAGCCATATCTCCGGCGGCCAGCCGCCGGTGGGCTTCCACCAGTTCGGCAATGGGCCGGGTGATGACGTAGCCGATAGGAACAGCGATGACTCCTGCCAGCAGGATGCAGACG
>JBDOIF010000121.1:0-8779 GCA_041082215.1 Anaerolineae bacterium | reverse complement strand
GCTTCCTTCTCCAACTGCTCCAGCCCCTGATTGACGGCGGCCACGATCAGGTCCTGCAACATCTCCACATCGCCGGGGTCCACCACCTCCGGCTGGATGGTGAGGGACTGAACCCGCCGGTCCCCAGAGATAACAGCCGTCACCGCGCCGCCGCCCGCCGTGGCAGTGACGGTCATAGCGGCGATCTCCTCCTGAGCCCTCAGCAGGTCCTCCTGGAGCGTCTGTAACTGCCGGAGCATCCCGGCCTGACCCATCATCTTTGAGACCATTCGCTTTGCCATTCTTTTCCTCCCCGGTCCATTTCGGGTTCCTGGTTTCAGGTTTCAGGCTTCGCCACCCGCGCTCCCAGTTTCTCTACGGCCGCCCGGACCAGTCCGTCGTCCGGTTGAGCGGGAGGAGGGGGAGGAGGAGGTGGCCGCCGGGCCTGCGTTCCCGCCTGGCTCACCGGACGGCTGGTCGGGCGGGAGGGGGAGCTATCGACCGAGACCAGCACACACCGCACCCGAACCGGCCGACCGAGAAGCTGGCGCAGCGTCTCCTCCACGATCTGCCGGTTGGCCTCCTCCTCGACCTTGCCCTTATGAAACTGGTGGGCAAAGCCGATCAGGACCATTCCTCCCTCCACACCGACAGGCTTGCCGGAGCGGAGAAGGGCCTCCAGGGAGAGGTTGCGCGGCCGAATGGCGCTCAGGAGCTCCTGCCAGTGACCCTGGACCTCCTCCAGCGAGGCAGCTTCTCCGGTCAGTGGCGGGTCGCCCGGACCGGAGGGAGGGGTGGCCGAGGCGGCACGGGGAGCAGCAGCCTTTGGAGCGGCATCCCGCACGCTGGCTGTGGGCGTTCCGCTGGCGCGAGGGGCGGCAGAGCGCGCCGCAGCGGCCCCTCCTGCAGGCCGTTCCGCCCCCTCCGGCAGCGCGGCTTCCACAAAGGCCAGTTCCAGGGGCAACTGGGGCTGCCAGGCCGCGCGGGTCTCCGTGGCCGCCTGGCTGAAGAGGCGGACCGCCCGGGCCAGTTGTTGGGGCTGGAAACGGGTGGCCTGGGCCCTGGACGCCTCCCGCTGCTCATCGGACAACTGCAGGAAAGCCTCGTCGGAGCCCAGACGGAGAAGCAGGAGCCCCCGCAGGTGGTCCACCATCTGCCGGGCAAACTGACGGGGGTCACTCCCCTGATCCACCGCCCGGTTGATTACCGCCAGCCCCTTTGCCACCTCGCCGGAGGCCAGCGCATCGGTCAGAGCGACCACCGCCTCCTCTGCCCCGGTCCCCAGCGCCGCCCGCACCACCTCGACGGTGATCCCCCCGTCGGTATAGGCGGCAAGCTGATCCAGCAGGCTCTCCGCATCCCGCACACTGCCGGTGGCCTGCCGGGCGATAAGGGTGAGCGCCTCCCGGTCGGCGACGAACCCCTCCTCCTGGGCGATGCGCTCCAGCCGCTGGACGATGGCCGTCAGCGGGACGCGGCGGAAATCGAACCGCTGGCAGCGGGAGAGGACAGTGGCGGGGATGCGGTGCGGCTCGGTGGTGGCGAGGACAAAGATGACATGCGGGGGCGGCTCCTCGAGGGTCTTGAGGAGGGCATTGAAAGCGGCGTTGGAGAGCATATGGACCTCGTCTATAACGTACACCTTGTAGCGGGCCTCTGTGGGCCGGTAGCCCACCCGCTCCCGCAGCTCCCGCACGTCGTCCACGCCGGTATTGGAGGCGGCGTCAATCTCGATCAGGTCCATCAGCCGCCCCTCGTTGACCGCCAGGCAGATGGAGCAGGCATTGCACGGCCGGTCCGTCGGATTCTCGGCCAGGCAGTTGACCGCCTTGGCCAGAAGGCGGGCGGTGGTGGTCTTTCCAGTGCCCCGGGGGCCGGTGAAGAGGTAGGCGTGATGGACGCGCCCGGAGGTGAGGGCATTCCGCAGCGTGCGCACCACGTGCTCCTGGCCCACCACCTCTTCAAAGGTGCGGGGCCGCCACTTCCGATACAGCGCCTGCGCCATTTTCATCTCCTAAGAAGTTACGCACCTGCGAGAGGTGGAAAACCACAGAGACACGGAGGGCACGGAAAAATATCGAGAAATCTCAGAGCCTTCTGTAAAACTCTGTGTCCTCCGTGCCCCGTGGTGAGGAACAGGGGTTACGCCAGCTCCTCCCGCGTCACCCGCACCAGGACTGCCCCGTCCGCGTTGAGGCTGTAGGGGATCCCCCGCGGGATGACCGTCAGGTCGTCCGGCCGAAGGGCCAGAACGCTCTCCTCCGTCTCCAGAACGACGGTGCCGCTGAGGACAACCAGGAGAATATCGTGGGCCGCCACCTCTGGCAGGAAAAAGCCCCCTTCCCCCTGCATCACCTGGACCTGAGCGTCCTCCACCCGGGCGACGGTCTGCGGCCGGAAGGGTTCCGCCAGTTGCCCAGCAGCAGCCGTCAGGCTGATCCGCCGCGGGCCTGGCTCCTGCGTGCCGTACAGCCGCCGACGGCCGTTCTTCCGGTCCGGAACGATGGTGCACCGGATAAGGATCACGGTGGAACGGATGGGAGAGCCGGAACGGTGGGAAAGCCCCTTGGGGATGACCGCCAGCTCCCCTGCCCGCAACTGCACCTCGCCCCGCTCGCTTTCCAGCAGGATGGTCCCCTGGTGAACCCAGAACAACTCATCCTGGTCCAGGTGTTTATGCCAGGCCAGGACCCCCTGACACAGGTACAGGCTCACCGTGAGGTCGCCCACGACAGCCATATCCACCATCGAGAATGGCTTATCCAGATGGTCAGCGACCTCCTTCAGATTCAGCTTGCTCAGCCGCATACACCCCGCCCGTCCACGCGGCCGATCTACGAGCCGGACTGTTCGCCCTTCTGGCCAACCCCCAGCAAATCCGCCAGCCCTCGCAGGAACTCGATGGGAACGGGGAAGATAATGGTGGAGTTCTTTTCCACAGCGATCTCGGTCAGGGTCTGCAGGTAGCGCAACTGTATGGCGGAGGGAACCCTTCCGATGGTCTCCGCCGCCTGGGCCAGGGTTTGGGCTGCCTGGTACTCCCCCTCGGCGTGGATGATCTTGGCCCGCTTCTCCCGCTCCGCCTCCGCCTGTCGGGCCATCGCCCGCTGCATCGTCTGGGGCAGCTCCACATCCTTGATCTCCACAATGCTGACCTTCACCCCCCAGGGCTCGGTCTGTTCGTCAATGATGTGCTGAAGCTGGGCGTTGATCTTCTCCCGGTGGGCCAGCAGCTCATCCAGCTCCGACTGGCCGATGACGTTCCGCAGCGAGGTCTGGGCGATCTGCCAGGTGGCCCTGCGGAAATCCTCCACCTGGACAATGGCGTCGGTGGGTTCGATAACACGGAAGTAGGCCACTGCATTGACCTTGACGGTGACGTTGTCGTGGGTGATGCATTCCTGCGCGGGGATGTCCAGCGTGACGACCCGCAGGTCCACTTTGACCATCCGGTCAATGAAGGGGATGATGAAGAAAAGGCCCGGCCCTTTCGCACCGATCAGGCGTCCCAGACGGAAGATCACCCCCCGCTCGTACTCCTGGACGATCTTGATCGAGGCGCTGGCCAGCACGATAAGGAAGAGAACGATTACTCCGACCACGCAACCCGCCGTTGTGAGGAACGCTTCCATCGCTTCACCTCCTTGTGGGGTCTAAGAGAATTATACCCCCGGGGGGCGGGGGGCGCAACCGGCCTGTTGGGGAGGGGTGTATTTCAATTTCGGGGCGAGTGGTCCTCTCGCCTGCCGGTGGATCGCGAATCCCACGAATGGCCCGAATACGGCGAACAGGAGGGATACCTGCTCCATTCGCCGTATTCGTTTCCATTGGCGCCATTCGTGTTTCCCCAGGTCCGGCCCGGACCAGGGACATCTCGCCCCAAAACTGAAATACACCTGTTGGGGAGATGTTCAAGAAGGGACCGATGCGTATCAGGACACCGCCCGGGGCTTGATCCCGGTTTCCTGTGCGGCGAGCAGGTTGCTTCTCCCTCCGGGGCAGAAGCGGAGGTAGGTTTCGGTAGCCTTTGTCAGGTCGGAATAGATGCCGCGGTAGGCCGGAGGCAACAGCGCGGCGATCTGATACATCACCTCGTCGGTCATCCGCCGACGCACGGCGCGGGTCACCCTGGCCCCGCCGGCATCCAGGTAGAAGGGCCAGCCCACAACAAAGCGAAAGTCGGTGCGGCGCAGGCGACCCAGGTTGTTCCAGAAGGCTTCCCCTCCGTAGTAAACCACGGGCAGCAGGGGAGCGCCGCTATGGAGAGCCAGGAAGACAACACCCGGGTGGCCCTGCCGCAGGCGGCCGTCGCCGCTCCGGGTGCCCTCGGGAGCCACGGCCACGATATGCCCCGCCTCCAGCGCCCCAAGCGCCCGACGCAGCGCCGTGAGGTCTGCCTCCCCCCGCCGCAACGGGATTCCCCCCCACAGATCGGATAGAGCGCCCAGAAGCGGGTTATTCCAGGTCTCCGACTTCACAAACCCGGTCAACGGGCGCGGCTGCAGGTGGGTATAAAGGAGGGGGACCTCCAGAAAGTTGATGTGATTGGCTACGATGATCAACGGCCCTCGCTCCGGCACCCGCGCCAGCTGGGCGTCATCCACCCGGCAGAGAATGCGGCCCAGGCCCTTGATGGCCGAAGTGACGATCCAGTAGGTAAATCTCATCTTGCCTCCGGCATCTGGCAGATCACTTCGATCTGACGCGGCAGCAGCACCAGTTCCAGTCGCTGCCCTTCTGTACAGAGCGTTTCCCCGTCGGCGTGCGCGGGCAGCGCCCCCTCCACCGCTGTGACGACAACACGGCGCGCCCGCCCGGTGCGGATCGGCTCCTGGCTGGCCTGCGTGCCCCGCAGGAAATGAGGAATGAGGGTGAAGATGCGTCCCCGGCTCACCTCCCGGGCGATGCACAGATCGAACAGCCCATCGTCGGGCCTGCCCTCAGGAGCCATCCAAAACCCCCCACCCATCCGCTGCCCGTTCATCACCGATACCAGCAGGGAAGGCTGGGTAAAGGCATGCCCGTCGTATTCGATGGTGATCAGAGGAGCTCTGTAATACAGGAAGACCGTCTTCAGCGTGGCGACGATATAGGAGGCGAAGCCGTGCAGCCGCTTCATTTTCGCCGCCTCGAATCCGACGACGGCGTCGAAACCGATGCCCACCCCGTTGCCGAAGTAGCGGCCTTCCGGGTAATCGCCGCCAAAGGCCTGCCCCACATCAACCCAACGGCGGTGTCCCTGGGCCAGCGCCCTGCAGGCCGTCGCCAGGTCGTGAGGGACCCCCATCCCGTAGGCGAAATCGTTGCCGCGCCCGACGCTCAACATCCCCATTGCACAGGACCCCACGCCGGCGAGCCTGGCCCGCATCAGGCCGTTGAGCACTTCGTTGGAGGTCCCATCGCCGCCGACGGCAACCACAACGTCGAAGCCGGCCCGGGCTGCCTCTTCCGCCAGTTGGGCCGCATGCCACGGCCGCTCTGTTCGCACCAGGTCGAAGTCGAGCCCTTCCTGGCTCAGCATCGCCTGCACCTGCGGGATCGCCCGCTCGCCAGCCCCCCTGCCGGCGACGGGGTTGACGATCAGCAAAGTTTTTGACATTCGATTTTCTCCTGAGATTCGGCCTGTGCTGTCCAGGCAGGCTGGAAAGCCTGCCCTACGACTTTTTGGCGTGCCGGGTCCCGATTGGCGGATATTTTACACAGAGGTGACCATCAAGGCAAATCGGGAAATTGGGTGCATTGGAGGCTAATTGCTCTGCCTGGCCCTCACCCCACCCCCTGGCCCCCTCCCGGAGGGGTGAGGGTTCAAACCACCACCAGGTGGGCAAAATTAAGGTGTAACTCGCCACCAAACTGAAATGCAACCGGGAAATTGGGCGGCGTGCAAAAGAGAGAAGTTGTGCTACAATATCCCCGAAATGGACAGGCCACCTCTCCGTCCCCAACGCCGCCCGGAGTGGCTGCGGGTGCCGCCCCGGACTGGTGAGAGTTACCATGAACTCAAGCGGCTGATGCGGGCCAGGCAGCTTCACACCGTCTGTGAGGAGGCCAACTGCCCCAACATCGGCGACTGCTGGTCCCACCGCACCGCCACTTTCCTCATCCTGGGGGATACCTGCACCCGCAACTGCCGTTTCTGCAACGTCCGCAGCGGCCGGCCCGGCCCGCCCGATCCCGAAGAGCCCCGTCGGGTCGCGGAGGCGGTACAGGCGATGGGGCTTCGTCATGCCGTCATCACCTCCGTCACCCGGGACGACCTCCCCGACGGCGGCGCTTCCCTCTTCGCCGAGGTGATCCGGCAGGTCCGCGCCCTCCGGCCCGGCTGCACCGTCGAGGTGCTGATCCCCGACTTCCAGGGGGAGCTGGAGCCGCTGCGGATGGTGATGGAAGCCCGGCCCGACATCCTTAACCACAACGTGGAAACGGTCCCCCGCCTCTTCGGGCGCGTCCAGCCCCGCAACCGGTACGACTGGTCGCTCCGCATCCTGATGGAGGCCAAACGAATGGAGCCAGAGGTGCTCACCAAGAGCGGGCTGATGGTGGGGATGGGAGAAACAGTGGAAGAGGTGCTGGCAGTGATGGAGGACCTGCGCCGGGTGGATGTGGACATCCTGACCATAGGCCAGTACCTCCAGCCCTCCCGCCGTCACCTGCCCATCGAGCGGTACTATACTCCGGAGGAGTTCGAGATGTTCCGGGAGCAGGGACTGGCGATGGGGTTCCGCTGGGTGGAAAGTGGCCCGCTGGTGCGCAGTTCCTTCCACGCGGGGAGACAGGTGGAGCAGCTGCTGGGAACGACCTCAGATTAGCCCCAGTTCCTGAGCGCGGAGCACCGCCTGGGTCCGATCCCGAACCCCCATTTTCTGCAGGACCGATGTGACGTAGTTTTTCACCGTCCCTTCGGTCAGGTGCAGGCGTGCTGCGATCTCCCGATTGGTCAGCCCCTGAGCCACCAGCCGCAGGACCTCCCGTTCCCGCTCCGACAGCGGCTCCGGCAGCCCCTCCTCTGCCGGTCGGGCAGGCGGGGCGAGCCGGGCGAACTCCGCCACCACCTTGCGGGCTACCGAGGGCTGGATGAGGGCGCCGCCTGCGGCCACGGTCCGCACTGCCTCTGCCAGCTCTTCCCCGGAGACGTCTTTCAGCAGATACCCCAGCGCTCCGGCCCGCAGCCCCTCGAAGACATAGGCATCGTCGTCGAAGGTGGTGAGGATGATCACCCGTGTCTCAGGCCACCGCTCCCGCATCCGCCGGGTCGCCTCCACCCCATCCATCCCCGGCATACGGATATCCATCAGCACCACGTCGGGCTGGAGGGCAGCGCAGGCCTCCAGGGCAGTCTCCCCGTCCCCCGCTTCGCCCACCACCTCCAGGTCCGGCTCCAGCTCCAGGAGGGTCCGCAGCCCCTCCCGCATCAGCCGCTGGTCGTCCACCAGAAGGATACGGATCGGCTCACCCATCGGTCACCTCCGGCAGGGGCAGGGAGAGGTGAAGCTCGGCCCCACCGCCCGGCCGTTCGCCCAGCACCACCGTGCCGCCGAGCCGGGCCACCCGCTCCCGCAGCCCACGCAATCCAAAGCCCTGGCCCTCCGCCTCCGGCGGGAATCCCCGCCCGTCGTCGCTCACCAGGAGCGTGACCTGGCCCTCCGACGCGCCCACCACCAGCCACACCCGGTGGGCGTCGGCGTGCCGCTGGATGTTGGTGAGCGCCTCCTGAGCCGCCCGGTAGAGGGTCAGCCGGTGAGCTTCCGGCATGGGGGGCAGCCCCTCCGGCAGCGCCCGGTGGACCTCGATGCCGGTGGCCTCCTCAAAGCGGGCCGCCAGCCGGGCCAGCGCCTCCGGCAGAGGGAGGTCAGCCTCCAGAGGGCTGCGCAGGGCAGCCACGGCGCTGCGCAGCTCTGAGAGCGCCTGGCGTACCTGCTGTCGCACCGTGTCCACCATCGCCGCCGCCCGCTCGGGGTCGCGGGGGATCAGCCGCTGGGCGCCCTCCAACTGGACCGCCGCCACGGTCAGTCGGTGGCCCAGGGTGTCGTGGAGCTCCCGCGCCATCCGGTTCCGCTCCTCAACGACAGCCAGCTCCTCGACGCGGGCGGCGTATTCCTGCAACCGTCGGTGGGCCTCCTGCAGTTCGGCCAGCAACGCCTGGCTCTCCCGGTGAGCCGCTTCGGCACGGGCCAGGGCGCGGGCGAAGGCGGCGAAGAACAGGTAGCCGCCCAGGTAAGGGAGCAGCGTGAGAAGTCCGTTAACCCAGCCGGAAACGCGGACGAACGCACCACCGGTGGCCAGGACGAAGAAGCCAATCCAGATCGCAGCTACAAGCAACGGGAAGAGGAACACGACCTGGGCACTGAGGATGAAGTAGAGGATGGGGAAGAAGGACCAGGTGGGGGGATAGAGAAAGAGCAACCCCGAAACCAGCCCTGCCTGCACCAGCATATAGAGGTGCCGCTTCCAGGGGGCAGCCCAAGCTTCCGGGATAAAAGCCATCAACAGGCCGAAGGTTGCCAGCAAGAGGGCGGCAACTACCCACCGCTCGCCGCTTTGAGCAAGGGCGATCAGCCCCAGCATGGCGACAGCCGCCCAGGTGATGTAGCCGACCAGGAGGGGCGTCAGGCCCCTCTGTTGGGCGCGGGACTTTTCAGACACGGGATTATTATACCTGTTAGGACTTACGCAGTTGCCTCAAGGGTTACAAACGGATGAGCAAGATAGGCACGAATCGCCTCTCGGATGATGCTGGCTTTGGCTTCAAACCAGGATATATCCGTGCGCAAACGATACACCTCTAATCGTACAAATGCGC
>JBDOIF010000100.1:0-1449 GCA_041082215.1 Anaerolineae bacterium | reverse complement strand
GGCCCGACCCGGAAAGGGTCACGGCCGCCGTGACTCCGACCGGGCAGGTGACCCACTCCGGTGTGCCCGTCGCATCCGTCCCGACCTGGAAGTCATCCAGATAGAACTGCTCCAGGTCACGCGGCCGGCCCCGGATTGCGGTCTGGATCAGGGTGACCTGATACTCGGCCAGCAGCCGGTCATTGTCCGCACTCCCATAACCGCCATCGGTGATGAGCGTCTCCACCCCGGTGCGGGCTTTCAGGTCCGGCAACGCCTCGGCCAACAGCACGCTATCATCGGTCGTGTTGGGCGCCACCTGCACCTGGGTGATCAACTGGACCGGGTTCTCCGGGTCACAGGTCTCGGTGACGTTGACCACGTAGCCCCGGCAACCCTTTCCGCCTTTCTCCCGATAGGTCGCCTCCAGGTCATCCGGCGACTGGAGACTGCTGGCGCTCAGTTCGCTGGACTCTTTGACCTCCAGGCGCTCCGGCTCCAGGCGGAAGTGCTCGGCGAAGACCCGGGCCAGAACCTGATAGACGGGCTGGTCGCCGTAGTCGGCCTCCAGTTCCGTCAACAGACGGCGCATCGCTTCCCCGATGCGCTGCAGGTGGGTGGGGAAGTCTTCTTTCTTCAGCCGATAGACATACTGTCCGGCGTGCCCCTGCAGATAGGGGGCGAAGCGGTCCGCATACCGCTGCTGGTCCTCTTCCGAGAGCATGCGGTAGACTCGCTGCAAGACGGTCACCAGCAGTTGGATGCGCCCCATCTGGCGGATGTTGGAGGCCAGGAGGGTGCTATCCATCCGCTGTTTCCCGGTCTTGAGGGAGAAGGCCTGCAGTTGCTCATCGGTCACCTGCGCAAAGGCCTGCTCCAGCAGATTCTCGCCGGTCTGTTGCATATGGCGGGCCAGGCGCTCGCGGAAGTAATAGAGGGTGCGCAGGTCAAAGTACCCTTCGCCCAGGTGGCGATAGCCCAGGGCATAGCGCACCTGGACGTTGTAACAGAACTCGTTGTACATCTCTTCGTCCGTCCAGCCGTTGGCGGCCTTGAGGAACTCCAGGGCGACCAGCACGTTGACCGGCACGTTGGGGCGGGAAGGGATGTCCGCATACAGGACGGCGAAGGGGGTTTCGTCCAGACGGCAGAAGAATTCCCGGTAGAAGGTCTCCGCCCAGGAGTTCTGCAATCGCTGCCGCAGCGGTTCGGGCAGTTCATCTACGTGGCTGGTCAACGGGATTTGCAGGTGCCGGGTGTTCTTTCGGAACAAGGCCTTCTCCTCCGCCAGGGTTGCCTGGATTATAGCAGACCTGGCCCATTTTGAGGAGCACGTTCAAAATCGGACGCCGCCCCCTTTTTGCAGTGGAGTCATGGATGATAATGGACTGGAGTCTGGCGAATTTTGGTGGCGCTGCGGATTTCAAGATCACATGGCGATTCCGTAACGATTTTCGCTGCTCAAAACCG
>JBDOIF010000095.1:0-44094 GCA_041082215.1 Anaerolineae bacterium | reverse complement strand
CATGGGCCGGCTGATCCTCCATCTGGACTTCGGGCCGTCGCTGCGGCGCCCGGGCCGGACGGTCAACCAGATGCTCTTCGGCGGCAACCCCCTGGTGGATGTGCTGCGGGAACGGCTGACGCTCACCTTTGGCACAGAGGCCAGCTCGATGACCTTTGCCGAATCGCCGGGCCTCTTCGACCGCAGCGCGCTGGTGGTGAGGACGAACGGGGAGGTGATCGGCTACATCGGCATCACCTGGTATGATCGCTTCGAGGCCGTCAAACGGTTCCTCACACTGGCGCCAGTGATGGTCTCGGCCCAGGTGGGGCTGGTTTCCATCACATTAGCGCTGATCGTCGGCATCCCGCTGGGCATCATATCGGCGCTGAAACAGAACACCTGGGTGGACTACAGTGCCATGTTCGTCTCGATGCTGGGGGTCTCGATCCCCAACTTCATCCTCGGCATCGGGCTGATCCTGATCTTCGCCCTCTGGCTGGAGTGGCTGCCCACCTACGGCTGGGGGGAATCCTGGAAGCAGGTGATTATGCCAGCGATCACGCTGGGCACCGGCGGCATGGCCTTCATCGCCCGCCTCACCCGCGCCTCGATGCTCGAGGTCATCCGCGCCGACTACATTCGCACCGCCCGCGCGAAGGGGCTGGCGGAGCGGGTGGTGGTCCTTCGACACGCGCTGAAGAACTCGCTGATCCCGGTGACCACCGTGCTCGGCCCGATGATGGCAGCCTGGCTCACCGGTTCCTTCCTGGTCGAATGGGTCTTCTCCATCGGCGGCATCGGCAAGTTCTTCGTCAGCGCTGTCACCGACCGGGATTACACCCTGATCATGGGCACCATCCTCATCTATTCGGTGGCGCTGGTGATGTTCAACCTGCTGGTGGATATCGCCTATGGCTTTATTGACCCCCGTATCCGGTTCGATTAATGGGGGAATGAGAGGAAGGAGCAAGTTATGGATCTGAGTGCTTCGGAACGGCGCAGACGGGAAGAAGAGGCCCAGTTTGCCGAACGGGGTGTGAGCCTCTGGCAGGACGCCTGGCACCGATTGTTGCGCAACCGGATGGCGGTGGCTGGGCTGGTTTTCGTCGGCCTCCTCGTCTTCTGCGCGCTGACAGCGGATTTCCTCCCCCCGTACAGCTACCGGGAGGCGGACTACCAGAACGTGCGGATCGGCCCCCGCTGGCCGGACCACATCTTCGGCACGGATAAGCTGGGGCGGGATGTCTTCAGCCGCGTATGGTGGGGCACGCGGGTCTCGCTGACGGTCGCCATCGTCGGCTCGCTGACATCCCTGATCATCGGCATCACCTATGGCTCCATCTCCGGCTATCTCGGCGGTCGGGTGGATAACCTGATGATGCGCTTCGTGGACGTGATGTACGGCTTCCCCACGCTCCTGTTCATCATCCTGATCATGGTGGTCCTCCCCTCCGAAAACGCCATCCAGGGCATGATCAACATCTTCATCGCCATTGGCGTGGTGGGCTGGATGGGGATGGCCCGGCTGATCCGGGGGCAGTTCCTCTCCCTGCGGGAGAAGGAATATGTGCTGGCAGCGCGAATGGTCGGCGCAGGCCACGGCCGCATCATCTCCCGCCACCTGCTGCCGAACAGCCTGGGGCCGGCGATCGTCTCTCTGACGCTGGGCATCCCGGGCCTGATCCTCACCGAGGCCACCCTCAGCTTCATCGGCCTGGGCGTGCCGCCCCCCATCCCGAGCTGGGGCCAGATGGTCTCCGAGGGCTGGCGGGGACTCCGCGCAACCCCCCATTTGACCATCTTTCCGGGCCTGGCCATCACGCTGACGATGCTGGCTTTCAACTTCCTGGGCGACGGCCTGCGGGATGCCCTGGACCCGACGATGAGGGGCACGGCCCTTGTCAGCGCCGCCCGGCGGAGGAAACGGCGAGCAAGACGGGCAGCCCGCAGGTTGGCGGCCGAGGCGTAACCCGATCTGCTGAAGGCGCTCTGCCCGAGGACAGGAACCAGCAGGGCCGCCCTGGGCTCAATGGGCAGGCCGGGGTTAATGGGGGTATGGACCGATGTCCTGCCCCCTTTTTCTCTAATAGCTGGACAACCCTCACCCCTCCCCCTACCCGCTCCCCTCTCCCGCTGAGCGAGAGAGGGGAAGGGATGCCCGCCGCAGGCGGGGGGGGGGCAGGGTGAGGGTTAAGGGGTTGAGCAGGCAATTGCTCGCTATGAGTGCGTCCCTGGGGGGAAAGGAAGCAGGATGAAACGGTACATGCGTTGGGTGATTGTCGGCGCGATGGTGCTGGGCCTGGCTGCCCTGCTTGGCTGGTCCTATTCCTACACCTCCCCAATGACCCCCCGGGCGTCAGAGGAATGGAGCCGGGGACGGGTGGTCGGACAGACACCGGTAAGCCGCCCTGTGGCCATCCAGCCAGCCCCCGGGGGAGGGGTATACCTGGTCTGGCCCAATATGGAGGGGCGGCTGGAGATGGCCCACATCGGCGCGAACGGGAAGGTGCTCCTCAACCGGACCCTCCCGCTGGAAACGGAGGAGGCCCGCGATCCCCAGTTGCGGGTAGGCGACGACGGCCGGCTCCACCTCCTGTGGCGGGAGGAGGGGGAGGGCCGGGGAGCCATCTACTACGCCCTGCTGAGGGAGGACGGGGAGCCGATACGGGAGCCACAGATGCTCTCCGACCCCCAGCAGGAGGCGCTCGACCGCCCGCGATGGGTCCGCGATGAGCAGGGCCGGCTCCACGCGATATGGGCGGACAGGTCCGGCATCCGATGGGCCGTGCTGAGCCAGGAAGGGGAGGTCCTCCGCCCACCGACCCTCCTGGTCCCCGAAGCCCGTTCGCCGGCAGCGCAGTGCGACGGACAGGGACGCCTCCACCTGGCCTGGCAGCAAAGGGTGGGAGGGAGCACCCAGGGGATCTACTACGCTGCCCTCGACCTCACCACAGGCGAAATGGGCACTCCTGAGGAGATCACCCTTGTCTTCCTCCGCACCGGCCAGGTCGTTGAAGGGCCGGAGGTGGGGCTGGACCTGGAGACCGGTTATGTGCTGTGGGCAGTGCAGGACCTCCGGGAGGTCTCCTCGGAGGGCCGATATGCCTTCTTCCCTCTGGACCTTCCCCGTCAGAAGCGGGTCAAGGCGGTGCGCCTGGAGTACGGGGCAAGCCCTACCGGGTTGTCGCCTCTGGAGGGGCAGGAGACGGTGCTGCTGGTGGCCCTGAGCGAGACGGTGCGGGGGGAAGAGGGGCAGATGGGGCCTCAGGTCGCTGTGCTGGCGCTGGCACGGGATCAGGCGCCGGAGTATGAAGTGTGGGGGGTGGCCCGGGTGGAGGGAGGGCAATCCGCTCTCTTTGCCCCGGCCCCCAAAGGCGCAGAGGAGCGCCAGTCCCTGGGATGGGAAGGCCTGGACCTGAGGCTGCCGGGCGAGCATCTGGTCTCTGCCTCCTCCCGACCTTCCATCAAGCCGGCCATCTGCACCGATGAGCATCTGTACCTTCACCTGGCCTGGCTGGAGACGGGGGGATTCGGGCAGTACCGGGTCGTCTACGCCAGCACGGCCCCGGAGGTGAAGCATGCGTATAACGCCCTTACACTGTGGGACGTGACGGATGCCATATTCAGCGGCGTCCTGCGGCTCTCCTCGGTCGTGCTGACTGTGGTGCCGATGCTTGTCCTGTGGGCCCTCCTCCCGCTGATGGGGCTCCTGGTTTACCACCTGGCGACAGGGGAGGAGGGGCTGGAAAGGCTTCGCTCCAGGCTGATGCTGGGCGCAGCACTGGCGCTGGAGATAGCGCTGACTTTTGTCTTTCCCCCACGCACAGACCTGCCCTGGCCGGTCCTGCGATGGGTGATCCCCGCGGCCACAGCCTGCATTGCGGCTATCGCCACCTTCCGCTTCTCGCGCCGCAGAGGGGATAGCCTGCTTTTCACCTCGTTTTTCTTCTTCACGGCGGTGCACGGCCTTCTTCAGTTGACCGTCTATACTTTCCTGTAGGACAAGCTTAAGCTTGTCCTACATATTGGCGAAATCCCGGTTCTATGTTATCATCAGCATACGAGCCTGTCGCAACGCCAGACAGAAAGGGGGTAACCGGCAATGTGGAGAGAGTTCAAAGAGTTCGCGATGCGGGGCAACGCGATTGACATGGCCGTCGGCATTATCATCGGCGCGGCCTTCGGCAAGATCATCTCCTCCTTTGTCAACGACATCCTGATGCCGCCCATCGGCCTGCTCCTGGGTGGGGTGGACTTTTCTGATTTCTTTATCAATCTTTCCGGCGGCCAGTACGCCACCCTGGCTGAAGCGCAGGCGGCCGGCGCCGTCACGATCAACTACGGCCTGTTCATCAACACCGTGCTGGACTTCCTGATCGTGGCCTTTGTCATCTTCCTGTTTGTCCGTCAGATCAATCGGCTGAAAAAAGAGGCCCCGCCGCCCGAGCCGAATACGAAGGAGTGCCCCTACTGCTTCTCGACCATCCCTCTCAAAGCAACGCGGTGTCCCCACTGCACATCGGAACTGGAAGCGCGGTAATCTCCCTGCGTTAAGGAGTGTTTATGGAGGAACTGTACAACCGTCTTTCGGGCCTGCAGGCTCAGCTTGCCGAATTTCGGAGGCGTCTTTGAATTAACAGCTAAAGAAAACGAGATCGCCCGTCTGGAAAGAGAGGCCGCCCGGTCGGGCTTCTGGGACGATCCGGAGACGGCTCAGCAGACGATGCAGCGGCTGGCCCTGCTCCGAGAGGAAATCGAGCCGTGGATCGAACTGGAACAGCGGGTGGCCGACGCGCTGGAGCTGGCCGAGCTGGGGGATGAGGAGCTGGTGGAGGAACTGGCCGCCGAGGCGGAGGAGCTGGAAAAGCGACTGGAAAAGATGGAGTTCCACCTCCTCCTCTCCGGCCCCTACGACCGGGGAGACGCCTTCCTGGCCCTCCACGCCGGAGCCGGCGGCACCGACGCTCAGGACTTCGCCGAGATGCTGCTGCGAATGTACCTCCGCTGGGCCGAGTCGCGGGGGTATCAGGCAGAAGTGGTGGACCGCCTCGTCGGAGAGGAGGCGGGTATCAAACGGGCCACCCTTTCCATCTCCGGCCCCTACGCCTACGGCTACCTCCGCTCCGAGCGGGGGGTCCACCGGCTGGTCCGCCTCTCCCCCTTCGACGCCGCCCACCGCCGCCACACTTCCTTCGTCCTGGTGGAACTCTGGCCCGACCTGCCTGAATTCGCCTCCGTCCAGATTGACCCCAACGACCTCAAAATCGAGGTCTTCCGGTCCTCCAGCGCTGGCGGCCAGCATATGCAGAAAAACGAGACCGCCGTCCGTATCACCCACATCCCCACCGGCATCATCGTCTCCTGCCAGAACGAACGTTCCCAGACCCAGAACCGGGAGATGGCGATGCGGGTCCTCCGCGCCCGGCTGATGGAGCTGGAGGAGCGGAAGCGGCAGGCGGAGCTGGCCGAGCTGAAAGGGGAGCACGTGGACGCCGGATGGGGCAACCAGATCCGCTCCTACGTCCTCCACCCCTACCAGATGGTCAAGGACCACCGGACGGGATATGAGACCGGCAACACGCAGGCAGTGCTGGACGGGCGGCTGGACGATTTTATGGAAGCCTACCTGCGGGCAACGGTCGGTCAAAGCTCTGGAAAACGGCTGTAGGACAGGCTTTCAGCCTGTCCTGCATCCTGCCCGGACGGCCTTGGAAGGCCGCCCCACGGGGTTTTTCAGATAGGCCCTGAAGGAGGGGAGGAGATGAAGGAGGAGCTGGTCGGACGGGTATCCCACTGGTATCAGAAAATCAGCGTCATGGGGGTGACGCTCACCGGCCACCTGGCTGTGGGCGACACCATCCGTGTGCGTGGCCACACCACCGACTTCACCCAGCAGGTCACCTCCATGCAAATCTGGCACCAGAACGTGGGCAAGGCCGGCCCAGGCGACGAGGTCGGTATCCGGGTGGCCTACCGTGCCCGGGTGGGGGATCGGGTCTACAGGGTGCTGGAAGAGCCGTAGTGGACATTCTGGATCGGGTCCGCGCCTATATCGAACGGCACGGCCTGCTGGCCGTCGGCGATGGGGTGGTGGTCGGCGTCTCCGGGGGGCCGGATTCCCTCTGCCTGCTCCACCTGCTCCTGCGGCTGCGGGAGCCATACCGGCTCCGGCTCCACGTGGCCCATCTCCACCACGGGGCACGGGGGGAAGAGGCGGACGCCGATGCCGCTTTTGTGGCCAGCCTGGCCCGACAATGGGGCCTCCCCGCTACGGTGAGCCGGCAGGATGTGCCGGAGATCGCCCGAAGCCATAAACTGGCCTTTGAGGAGGCCGCCCGCCGGGTTCGGTACGCCTTTCTGGCCCACGTCGCCGGAGAGGTGGGCGCTGCCAGAATCGCCGTGGGCCACAACGCCGACGACCAGGCGGAGACGGTGCTGATGCACTTCCTGCGGGGGGCCGGCCTCGCCGGGCTGCGGGGGATGCTCCCCGCCACCCCCCTCTCCACCTATCGTCTGCTGGAAGGGCTTGCTGGCTTCGCCCTTCCCCCCTCTCTTCCCCTCCTCGTCCGTCCCCTTCTGGGAACCCCCCGCGCCGCCATCGAGCAGTACTGCGCCGAACAGGGGCTCCAGCCCCGCTTCGACCGGTCCAACCTGGATACCACCTTCTTCCGCAATCGTCTCCGATACGAGCTGCTCCCACTTCTGGAAACCTACAACCCCCATATCCGCCACCGGCTGTGCCACACCGCTGAGGTCGTCGCTGCCGATTACGATCTCCTGGAAAGGATGCGGGATTGGGCATGGGAAGAGGTGACGGTGGAGGCGACGGGGGAGGCCGTCATATTTGACCGGGTTGCCTGGCAGACCCAGCCCCTTTCCCTCCAGCGGGCGCTGATCCGGGAGGCGGCCTATCGGCTGCGGCCCCACCTCCGCGATGTGGATTTCGTCCACGTGGAGAACGCGGTCCGCGTGGCCCAGAAAGGGGAGGCCGGCCTCCAGGCGACCCTGCCCGGAGGCCTGATGCTCACGGTGGGGTATGACCGGCTCACAGTGGCAGGGGAAGGGTACGAGCCGCCGCCGGAAGGGCCGACCCTGCCCCCGGGCCGGGAGGTGGAGGTGACCCTCCCCGGCACCACCCCTCTGCCGGAAGGGAGATGGGTCCTGGAGGCAACGCTGCCAGAGATATGGACGCGGGAGGAGGTGGAGGCCAATCCGGACCGGTGGACCGCCTACCTGGACGCCGATGCACTGGCTTCCCCCCTGCTCCTCCGCACCCGCCGCAGCGGGGATCGGTTCCGCCCACAGGGGATGGGCGGCCACGCCCCCCGCCTGACCGACTGGATGATCAACGCCCGGGTCCCCCGCGCCTGGCGTGATCGTCTGCCATTGCTGGTGGGGGGAGAGGAGATCGCCTGGGTCTGCGGCTGGCGGGTCTCAGAGACCGCACGCATTGGCCCTGCCACCCGTCGTATAGCCCGGTTCCGATTCCAAGAGGTCAAGCATGCTCAATGAACAGGTCCGACAAGTCCTCTTCTGGGTAACGGCCGCGGTCGTCGTCGTCGTCGTCCTGAGCGGGATGGCTGCGGTGCTGGGCCTGGTGGTCCGACCGGGCGAGAGCGGCCCCCCGTTCAGCATTCTCCCGGCCGGCGTGAACCTCTGCCCGGGGGAACAGGCCGCTTTTTCGACCGACCCGCACGTGAGCGACGTGGAGTGGGCGGCTACCGGTGGGCAAATCTCCGCCGAGGGTATCTACACCGCCGGCACGCTCCCCGGCGACTACGAGGTCCAGGCAGCAGGGCCGGACGGGACACGGGGCCGGGCGCTGGTCCACATCGCTGCCTGCACCCCCACCCCCACGCCGGTCCCTTCCCCCACGCCGACCCCCACCGCCACGCCGACGCCGGAGCCAACCCCCATCCCCGCCGCCGACCCCCAGGGGGATGTGGTCTTCTACGCCAGCGGGGGACCGGTGGCACAGCCACCGCAAGGGCTGGATATCCAGAACGCCAGCGTCGCACCGGACCTGCGGATCACGCTGGGGCTGGCAGAGGGGCTGCCCGCCGGGCTGGCCGAATGGGCACAGGAAGGGGAAGCGGTCCTCTGGATCGCCCTCTACGAGCCTCTGCCGGAGGCCCCGCTGATGAACATAGACTGGCTTTTCATTCTGGATGTGGATGGGAACCCGTCCACCGGCCGCCCCCCCGGCACACGGCCCATCAACACCGACCTGGGGGATGAAGCGGCGGTGGGACTGTATTACACTCTGGAAGGAGGGCAATACACGCCGTTCCTTTCCATCTGGGATCCCGCTCAGGGGGCGTTCGTGGACGGGCCGGCTGTGGTCCGCTACTGGCTGAGCGAGGACCGGCGGCTGATCGGCCTGGCCGTGCCGGCGGCGACCCTCCAGCAGGAGGTGGAACGGGTCGCGGGGGTCACGCTGGTTCCGGACGCGATCCGGGGCCGCGCCGCCGCTATCGCCTTCCTGGCACCGGAGGCGGTGGCAGACCTGTATCCGGACCGGCCCACCCCATAGGGGCCACACGGGGCCAACACGGGGCCGACACGAGGTCGGCCCCTACCAGCGCTGGCCCATCAGCACCGGCTCGATCCGCTCCAGCGCCCAATCCAGCTCTTCCCGCGTCACCACCAGCGGCGGCGCGAAGCGGATGACGTTGTCGTGGGTCTCCTTGCAGAGAAGCCCCTGCTCCTTTAACGCCTCGCAGAAACGGCGGGCGCCTCCTGCCTCCGGCACCAGCTCCACGCCGATGAGCAGCCCTCTGCCCCGCACTTCCTTCACATAAGGGCTTTCGATGCGGGCCAGCCGGCCCAGAAGGTATCGGCCCATTTCGTCGGCCCGCTGGATCAGCCCCTCTTCCACCAGCACCCTGAGCGCCTCCCGGGCCACCGCACAGCCCAGAGGGTTGCCGCCAAAGGTGGAGCCGTGGTCACCGGGACGGAAGACCCCCAGCACCTCCCGGGAGGCCAGCACCGCCGAGACGGGGTAGAAGCCGCCGGAGAGCGCCTTGCCGACCGCCACCACATCCGGTCGGACCCCCTCCCAATCGCAGGCGAAAAGCCGGCCGGTGCGCCCCAGGCCGGTCTGGATTTCGTCGGCGATGAGGAGGACGTTGTGGCGGGTGCAGGTCTCCCGCACACGCTTCAAATACCCCTGCGGCGGGATGACGACGCCCCCCTCCCCCTGGATTGGCTCCACCAGGAAGGCAACGGTGTGGGGGGTGATGGCGGCTTCCAGCGCGTCGGCGTCACCGTAAGGGATGGTGACAAAGCCCGGCGTGAACGGCCCGAAGCCCTCCCGGTACTGCGGCTCGGTGGAAAAGCTGATGACCGTTATGGTCCGGCCGTGGAAGTTGCCAGCGCAGGCGATGATCTCCGCCCGGTCGGCCGGGACCCCCCGGACGGTGTACCCCCACTTGCGAGCCGCCTTCAGCGCCGTCTCCACCACCTCTGCACCGGAGTTCATCGGCAGCATCATCTCGTAGCCCGTCAGCTCGCAGAGCTCCTTTTCCAGCAGGGGGAGCTGGTCGTTGCGGAAGGCGCGGGAGGTCAGGGTAACCCGCTGCGCCTGCTCCACCAGCGCCCGCAGGATGCGGGGATGGCAGTGGCCCTGATTGACCGCCGAATAGGCGCTCAGGAAATCCAGATACCGCCTCCCTTCCACATCCCACACCCAGACCCCCTCCGCCCGGGTGATGACCACATCCAGCGGTTTGTAGTTGTGGGCGCCAAAAGTCTCTTCCAGTTCGATGTAGTATTGTGTGTTCATTTCTCCCTGACTCTAATTGTTGTCCGAATCTATGCCGTTTCTACCACAAGGGGACGGAGAACACAAATGAGCGGGTGGGGCCGAACCATCGCTCCTGCAGCCGGTCCAGCGTGCCGTCCGCTCCCATCCCCTCCAGCGCCTCGTTGACGGCCCGCAGGAGATGCCGGTCCTGCCGCCGGACCGCGACGGCGTAAGGCTCCTCCGTCACCGGCTCCCCCACCACACGCAGGCCCTCCCCTGTCCAGGCCAACGCAGAGAGATGGTCCACCAGCGCCGCGTCCGCCTCCCCCGCTGCCACTTTTGCCAGTGCCTCTGCGGCGGTCGCGCACGGGAGGATGGAGAGGTTCGTCAGCCGCTGCGACCAGGCCCGCGCCTCCACGTCCCCTGCGCTGCCGAACTCCACCGCCAGCGTCCGCCCCGCCAGGTCCTCCATCCCGCCGATCCCTTCGGCATCCCCAGGCACCACCAGCACCTGACCGGCGTCGAAGTAGGGGGTGGAATAGGCGAAGTCGGCAGTCCGGGCGGGGTCGGCATAGAGGGCGGAGATCACCACGTCCACCTGCCCAGCGGTGAGGGCGTCGTAGAGGCCGTCGTAGGGGAGGTTGGCCACGAACTGCGGCTCCACCCCCAGCCGTGCCGCCAGCTCCCGGGCCAGGTCCACATCGAACCCCACCAGGTTCCCCTCCCCATCCACGTACTCAAACGGCGGGAAGCTGGCGTCCATTCCCACGCGCAACACCCTGCTCTCCAGCACCCGGTCCAGCGCGTCGGATGAGGGACGGCAGGCGATCAGGACAATGAAAAATGAAAAATGAAAAATGAATAATAAGGCAAGAAAATAGAAAAGATTGTTATTCTTGTTTATGAATTCATTGGCCATTGACTCACTGGTCATTGCTCATTTCCCCCCGGGTATACGCCTGCACCGCCAGGTAGACGGGCTTGGGCCGGAAGTCGTCGGTGACGAAGGTGTAGTAATCCTGGTAGTTGTGGAGGGGGGCGGGGTAGCGGAAGGCCCACATCGCCACCACGCGGCACCAGGGCCAGTGCTGGCGGGCCCACTCATAGGCAGCGACAGTGTAGGCGACCCGCTGGGCGGGGCGGACGGCGCGGGTCCAGCGGGGATGGTCGTTCCAGCCAGCCTCAGTAATGTAGACGGGCTTCTCCCCGTCGCCGTGGGCCTCCATCACCGCCCGCAGGAGTTCGGTGCGACGGAAGTTGATCACGTCCGGCGCAGGCCCGGCCTCCGGCGGAAAGCCCAGGCCGTAGGCGTGGACGGCCAGGCCGTCGAAATAGGGGGCGGCGCCGGCGGCGTACATCCCCTCCAGATAGTCCAGGTCGTTCAGGCCGGCGGAGCTGCCGACCGGCTCCAGCGTGGGGGCCAGCGCACCGGCCAGCACCGCCACGTCCGGGTTGGCCCCGTGGGCCGCCGGATAGACCACCCGCAGCATCTCCACATAGCCAGCGGGGTCCACCGGCCGGTACCCCCACTCGAAGCTCAGGTTCGGCTCGTTCCAGATGACCACGTGCTCCACCTGCCCCCGGTAGCGGGCGATGAAGGCGGCGACGAAAGCGGCAAAGTCGTCGTATCCGTCGGAATCGAGGTAGGTGAAGGTGGTTTCGTCGGGGCGGGCCCATCCCGGCACCCAGCCGAGCCGGGCGATCACCGTCAGCCCCTGGGCACGGGCCAGGTCTATCACCATATCGGCATGGGACCAGTCGAAGCGGCCCGGCTGCGGTTCGTAGTAGGCCCAGGGGAAGAACTCCACAATCCAGGGCGCACCCATCTCCCGCACCATCTGGAGCGTCCGCCGGACCTTCCACTCCTCCACCTCGTCGGTGAGGCGGGTGTGGACGCCGACGAGGGGGTTGGTGGTGACCACCTCCTGCGGCGGGCCGATGAAGGTGCGAGGGGAAGAAGGACGGAGGAGCCAGAGGAGCAGAAGGAACAGGACAAGGCGGGGAAGCACAGAGCAGCAGAGCTTATCAAGGGAAAATCGCCCCGGGTCCCGCATCAGGCCATCATCCTGACCGCAAAAGGTGCAGCGGAGTGACGTTCCACATAAGTCCTGACTTAAAAGGTGAATTGGAGCGTGATCACTTCCCGCCCGCGGGCGATGATTGCGACCTCGTCGGCATCGTGGGCCAGCTCCACAGCAGCCTCCTCCTTCATATCTGTCCGCACTGCCCGGGCGAAGGGGCGCCAGAGCCGGACCCGCCCCTCCACTGGCTGCTGGTCGGCGTTCCAGAGCCGCAGGATCAGCCCTTCTCCCTCCTCCGGTGACTTCAGGCAGCTCACCCGCAGGCTTTCCGGCTCCACGCGGATAAAGGAGAGGACAGGCGGGAGGGGGCCGGAACGGGCTGGGGTGGAGACGGCTCGCAGGTCGCTCTGGAAGGATTCGGCCTCAGGCAGAGCGGCCCGCCAGTCCCCGGCATGGGGGATAAGGGCGTAGCGGAAGGTATGGCGACCGATGCACTGGGCCTCCTCCACCTCCAGGCCCGGCCCGGCGTGGCCGGGGCGGCAGGGGAGGTCGTCGCGGGAAAGCCACCCTACGCACCGCAGCAGCGTCAGCGCGACCTCCGCCCCTGTATCGGTCCGTACCACCTCTACCTCCGGCAGCCCCCGGTTGGCCACCGTCACCCCCCTCCGCCCGTCCGACACGCAGGTCCACCCCCGCTGGGGGCGGGTAGGAGCGGGTTGCTCGGCCCATCCTTCGACAGAGCCGAACGGCTCGGCCGGCCATTCCACCACGTCCCAGTGGCCCTCAGCCCATGCGCGCCAGCCGGAGAGAGGGATCGGAAAGTGGACTCGCAGCCGGTGGTCGCGGGCGGTATTCTCCACCGTGGTCTCGAAATCCACCCGCCGCACCCCCGGCATGAGGGTCACCGCCACCGTCACAGGCAGGTCAGCCGTCTCCCGGCTGCGGGCGGAGCGGTCGGTCGGGTCCAGTCCCCCCGGTACGCGGTAGGTCATCCGGAGGATCAGGCGCTGGCCCACCTCATCCGCCTCCCACCGCACCGTCGGGGGAGCGACCGGCGATTCGACCAGCACGTCCCGTTCCGGCGGGCAGTAGTTGTACTCGTCCCCCCGGTCTCCCCCATCCACCAGCCGGTGACAGTCGGGGAGCACCCAGCCGGTCCCTTTATCCCTCACCGTCAGCCGCCCTGTCTCCGGGTCCGCCTCGACGCGGTAGAACTCGTTTTCGATGGCAGAGCTGGGGACCGAGGCCTGGGGACCAGGGGTGCCGGGCAGGAAGCGGTAGACGGCGTAGCCCAACGGCGGCACACCCCGGGCGACGAAGGCCACCTCCAGCGCCTCCTCCTCCCGGATACGGACCCGGTATTCACGGACGGCCCCTTCTGCCAGGAGGGCCTGGAGCTGTCGGGCTGGCTCCTGGGGGAGCGAGCCGGTGGGGAGGGGGTTCCGGGTGACAGCGACGGCGACGTGCCCGACGCCATCGGCGGCCCAGGCCTGGAGGCTGGCGATGCGCCACTCCCCCCAGACCACGCCGCCGCTCGCCTCGGCCTGGGCTACCATCTGGGCCATCGTCTCCGGGTCGAAGCACATTTCCATCTCTGAACGGAAGGTGTGGCGCAACACACGAAAGGGAATGGGAGTGCCATCAGGGGCCTGCAACACCACCTCTGAGGGGTCCACAGGCGGCACCACGCGGGCGATCACCCGGTCGGTGCGGGTGGTGGAGGAGGGGTTAAAGACGATCAGGGCCGGCAGCCCACCCTCCCCGGTATCCACCTGCACCGCCAGCGCCGCCAGCGCCGTCCGCACTACCTCCTCTCCGACCTGCTCGCACCAATCAAAGCGGGTTACCATCTCCCGATGGACCTGGTCAATGGAGCAGCCGCAGATGGAGTCGTGGGGGTGATTCTGGAGCAGATAGCGCCAGGCCAGGCGGAGGTAGGAGGACGCGGAGAGGGGAGGACGCGGAGACGCGATGGACGCCAGTGCGGCGAACGGCTCGGCCCATCGCTCCAGCAGTGTCTGACAGGCGTGGTTGCGTTGCTTGATCCACATCCGGGTGGAGAGGACGCCGGGGAGGATGGGCGAGCGGACGGGGCTGCGCATCTCGCCAGTACGAAGCTCCAGTCGGGCCAGCCCCTCTTCCCCCAGCTCCTCCCACACGCCTGCGAGATAGGCGGGAAGGCTGGAATGGAGCACCCGATCCGGCAACCGACGGTCCGCCTCGGCCAGCAGCCGGGGGAGGTCGGCCCGGGGGTGCATATGGTCGGTCCCCTGCATCAGGAGGAGGTGGGTGGAGGCGGAGTGGGGGGCCAGGCTATCCCGCGCCGCCGCCAGCATGCGGGCGACCCCCTCCCCGTCTCCTGGCAGGCGGGCGGCATTGTCGTAGTGGTCCCGCAGATGGCAGGCCAGCACCTCCGTCCCATCGGGCGCGGCCCAGCGGAAGAGGGCGGGGGCGTCCCCCGCGCCGCGGGCGAAGGCCGCCGCTTCGATGTCGAAGCCTTGCAGGAGCTGGGGGAGCTGGCCGATATGGCCAAAGGTATCCGGCACGTAGCCGATCTCCATTCCATCCCCCCAGGCACGGCAGACCCGTCGGCCCAGGAGGAGATTGCGTACCAGCGCCTCCGGACTCACCAGAAACTCGTCGGGAAGGACGTACCAGGGGCCGATGAGAAGCCGACCGCTCCGGATGTGACGGCGAAGGGACTCCGCCAGGTCGGGCCGCACATCCACCACGTCCTCCAGGATCACCGCCTGTCCATCCAGCGTGAAGTGACGGTAGGCGGGGTCTTTTTCCAATATCTCCAACAGCTCCTCCACGAGCTGGACCAGGCGGAAGCGAAATTGCTGGTAGGTGAGGTACCATTCCCGATCCCAATGGGTGTGGGAGACGACGTGCAGTGTATGCATACTGGCTTCTCCTCAAAGATACTCTTCGGCCCTGGGGCGGACGCTGCCCTGCCCGATTGCCCGATGATACACGGAGAGGCAAAGGGACGCAAGTGCCCTCGCGGGCAGGTTGTGTTATAATCGGCAGTTGTGAGAAACGGTCGGGATGGGTGTCATCTCACCACAAAGGCACGGAGGACGCTGCAGGGCAAGTTAAAGCTTGCCCTACAAAACCCCTCCGTGCTCTCTGTGTCTTTGTGGTTTTATGGTGTAGGACAAGCTGAAGCTTGTCCTACAAGGTTCCTCTGTCCGGGAGGCGAAATGGTAGAAGAGCTGGAGCGGGTCTACGAGGCGATTCTGGAAGCATTGAGGGAAGGAAGGCCAGCAGCCGTGGTCACGGTCACACAGGTGGGCGGCTCCACGCCCCGGGGGGTGGGGGCCAAGATGCTGGTGCTGGACGACGGCAGCACAGTAGGGACAGTCGGGGGCGGCGAGGTGGAGGCGCGGGCGATCGAGACGGCGCTGGCCGCCATCGCTGAGGGGCGCTGCCAGGAGCTAACCCACCGACCAGCAGAGGGAGAAGCAGGCCAGGCTGACATCTGTGGCGAGGAGATGCATCTTTTCATCGAGGTGCTTCCTCCCCGGCCCACACTGCTGATCATCGGCGGTGGACATGTGGGACAGGCAGTGGCGGAGCTGGGGGCGTTCCTGGGTTACCGGATCGCTGTGGTGGACGAGCGGCCGGAGATGGTGGGGCCGGAGCGGTTTCCCCAGGCATCGGTCCGGCTGGCGGGCGATCCGGCTGAGCGGGTGGCGCAGCTTCCGATCGGCGAACAGACCTGCGTGGTGATCGTCACGCCCCATCACACGCCGGACGAGCGGGTGCTGGCAGTGCTGGCAGAGCGGCCGGTGGCCTACGTGGGACTGCTCGGCAGCCGCCGTCGCACCGAGCAGACCTTCCGTCGGGCACGGGAGGCAGGGGTGCCGGAGGCATTCCTGGAACGGGTCCACACCCCTATCGGGCTGGACATCGGAGCGGAGACCCCGCGGGAGATCGCCGTCAGCATCCTGGCCGAGATCATCGGGGTCCAGAGAGGAAAGGTATGAACCTGGAAGTCGCGCTCCCCAGGCGCGAGGTCCGGCGCAGCTTCGCGCTGAACGTCTTCAACGGCGCCGCCTTCAACTTCGCCGAGCGGCTGATTGACCCGCCGCTGGTCCTCACCTGGTTTGTGAGCCACCTGACCGATTCCAACCTGTTGATCGGGCTGGTGGCCCCGCTGGCAGATGCAGGCTGGTCCCTGCCCCAGATCTTCGTCTCCAACCGCATCCAGCGGATGGCACGGAAGATGCCCAGCTACGTTGCGGCGGCGGCGATCCGGACCGTTTCCTGGATCATCCTGGCAGCAGCCGTCTGGCTGGTGGACGACCCTCGCTTCCTGCTGGCCGTCTTCTTTATGCTATATGCCCTGGCCCGCACCTCTGCGGGGCTGGGGGGGCTGGCCTTTTTCGACGTGACGGCGAAGACGGTCCCGGCCCGACAGCGAGGAAGCCTCTTCGCCTGGCGGCAGTTTTTGGGAGGGGTCCTGGGGCTGGGGGCTGGGTGGATCGTGAAGCTGGTCCTCAACCATCCGGCTTTCCCCTTTCCCCGGGGCCACGCCCTCCTTTTCGCCCTCTACTGCGCAGCGATGGTCCCGGCACTGGGGGCTTTCATCGCCATCCGGGAGCCAGCAGGGGCAGTGGTGGCGGAGCATGTGACGGTAGGGAAGCAGATGCGGCGGGCCGGCCATCTCCTGCGGACGGATCGCGTCTACCGGCGCTACATAATAGCCCAACTGACGCTGGGGCTGACGGGGATTGCCCTGCCCTTTTACGGCATCTACGCCAAGGACGTACTGGGGGCTCCAGCGGGGATGGTGGGAGTTTACGTGACGGCCCGGGTGGCCGCTCAACTTCTTTCCAACCTGCCGTGGGGGCGGCTGAGCGATCGGCGGGGGAACCGATTGGTGATGAAGCTTCTCAGCCTGGGCAGCGGCCTGACGGCGCTCCTGGCGCTGGGGCTGGTGGGGTTGGTGGAGTGGCTGAAGCTGGAGGGAAGATGGCTTCCTTACCTGGCCCTGCCGATCTTCATCCTGGACGGCGCCATACGCCCGGCTCAGGTATTCGTGGGCAGCAATTTTCTCCTCGAACTGGTTCCGGAAGCGGAGCGTCCCCTCTACCTGGGCCTTTCCAACACGCTGGCGGGGATCGTCCTCCTCATCTCCGGACTGGGAGGGTTACTGGTGGACCTCTTCGGCTTCGCCGGATTGTTCGCCATCGTCCTGGGGCTTTGCCTGATCGTGTACAGGCTGGCGGCGGGGCTGCCGGAGCCACGGGAAGGCCCGGTAACATATCCCTGATCGCCGATGGAGCACGTTCCCTCCGACGCGGTCCGGTGTTATCATACGATGTAGGACAGGCTTCAGCCTGTCCCATAAAGGAGGAAGGATGAGCAGAGAGGAACTCAAAGACCGCTGGGCGTTGATCCTGGGGGCCTCCAGCGGGTTTGGCGCGGCAACTGCCCGCGCGCTGGCCGGTGCAGGGATGAACATCTTCGGCGTCCATCTGGACACCAAAGCGACGCTGGACCGCGCCAGACAGGTGGTGGCAGATGTCGAGGCGGCGGGGCAGCGGGCGGTCTTCTTCAACACCAACGCCGCCGATGCCGGCAAGCGGGCCAGGGTGCTGGATCAGATCGAAGCGGTCCTGGCGGAGGAGACACACCGGGCGATCCACTTCGTCCTCCACTCGCTGGCGTTCGGATCGCTACTCCCCTTCATCGCCGACAAGCCCGAGGAGGCGATCACCGAAGCCCAGATGGATATGACGCTGCGGGTGATGGCTCACAGCCTGGTCTACTGGACGCAGGACCTGGTCCGGCGGGGGCTTTTGACGCGGGGCAGCCGTATCTACGCCCTCTCCAGCGCCGGTGCGGAGCGGGTGGTCGTACCGTACGGAGCGGTTTCGGCGGCCAAGGCGGCGCTGGAAAGCCACGTGCGACAACTGGCGCTGGAGCTGGGGCCGCTGGGGATCGCCGTCAACTGCCTGCGGCCCGGCGTGACCGACACCCCTGCCCTGCGGGCCATACCCGGCCACGAGTACTGGGTGGAGGAGGCGCTGAAGCGCAATCCCGGCGGCCGGCTCACCACCACCGAAGATGTGGCCCGGGTCCTGGTGGCACTGGCCGACCCGGCCATCACCTGGATCAGCGGCGCAGTGATCCCTGTAGACGGAGGGGAGCTGGTCGTCGGTTAGAGGACGCTACTTCGAGAAACGGGGCACAGGCAAAATGCCGTGCCTGGACAAATTCGGAGGGGGCCTGTCTGCCCTCTCCAAATCCGCATAGGCGCTCCGGGAGGTATCGCTGAGGACAAGGGCTCCCATCCTATCCACATCTTGGTCTTTTCCTCAACGACGAACCCACATATAGGGGGACGGGTCGGGAGGAATCCCCCCTCCCGACCCTCTTTTCCATCACCAGCCCTTTCCAAATACCATCGCGGAGGGGCTGAATTGACTCGGCATAAAGAACCTTAAACCCACCCCCATTTTAAGGCAACCCCCACCCTGGGCGATTGCCTCCCGCCCTTTGTTTTGGTAGAATATGGGGCGCGCGAGGGTGGGCAGAGGGGGGAATAAGCTCCTGCCGCCAAGCTCCCCGGGTAACCACAGTAATTACCGTCCTACCGGGCCGTCTGCTCCACAGATTCTCTACTCTCGCGTGTTCCTTCGGATTTACACATTTTGGGGGAACTTTTGTGCCACCACGCCACCAGGAGCCTTTATGGACGCCGACAGGATCTGGCAGGCTGCGCTGGGTGAGCTACAACTGGAGACAACTCGGGCAACCTTCAACACCTGGCTGCGCGGCACCAGGCTGGTAGCCTATGAAGATGGAACCTTCGTCATCGGCGTTGCCAATGCCTATGCCAAAGACTGGCTGGAGGGACGTCTCCGCCCGGTCATCCTGCGCACCCTCAACCGCCTTGCTGGCCGGACGGTGGATGTCCGTTTTGTGGTGTGGGAACCGCCCCGTGCTGCGGAGCCTTCCCCCCTCCTGCAACCCCAGGAGACATCGGGGCGGGGGAACGGGCGGTCCTCAAACCCGCTGAACAGCCGCTATACCTTCGACTCTTTCGTCGTCGGCCCCGGCAACCGGCTGGCCCACGCCGCCTGCCAGGCGGTGGCGGAACGGCCGGCGACCACCTACAACCCTCTTTTTATCTACGGGGGCGTCGGACTGGGCAAAACCCATCTCCTGCACGCCATCGGCCACATCTGCAAAGCCAACAACCTGCGCGTCCTCTACGTCTCCGCCGAGACCTTCACCAACGACCTGATCGAGGCCATCCGCACCCAGAGTACCGATGCCTTCCGCGAAACCTATCGGACCGTTGACGTCCTTCTGATTGACGATATCCAGTTCATCGCCGGCAAAGAGTCCACTCAGGAGGAGTTCTTCCACACCTTCAACACACTGCACGGGAACGGGGCTCAGATCGTCATCTCCTCTGACCGCCCCCCGCGGGCGATGGCCACGCTGGAAGAGCGGCTTCGCTCTCGCTTCGAGTGGGGTCTGATCGTTGACATCCAGCCCCCAGAGCTGGAGACCCGCATCGCCATCCTCCGGCGAAAGGCCGAAGAGCAGGCCGCAGCCATCCCGGACGAGATTCTCTATTTGATCGCCGGGCGGATCCAGAGCAACATCCGGGAGCTGGAGGGAGCCCTCAACCGGGTGCTGGCCGCTGCCACCCTTACCCATCAGCCCCTCACCCTCTCCCTGGCCGAGGCGACGCTGACCGACCTCGTCTCTCCATCCCGACTGGAAACGACACCCCGGGCAATCCTGGAAGCCGTCGCCGCCTTTTACCGGCTGTCCATCGAGGAACTCTGCAGCTCCAGCCGTAACCAGCGGGTCACCCGCCCCCGCCAGGTCGCCTGCTACCTGATCCGCCAGGAAACGGACGCTTCCCTCTCCCAGATCGGCCAGTTGCTGGGGGGAAGGGACCATTCCACCATCCTCCACGCCTGCGAACGGATCGCCGCCCTGGTCGAGGAGGATGAGACCTTCCGCCGCCAGATTCAGGCAATTCGGGAACGGCTCTACCGTCAAACCCCTGTGCCTCAGCCTGTCCGATAGAGTTGGGGGGATATGCCGGCAGTTCCCCATCTATCCCCCTGCAATCCCCACCCCATATCTGCTGGTCCTCCTCCTTCCTCCCCCCTAAACCTGACCGATCTCTGGAACAGAGCTGTGGATAACTTCCCACTTTCGGTGGATAACTGCCAGCTCCTGTGGAAAAATCTCCCTCATTCCTCCTCTCTCCGCCGCATCCTTTGTTTACCCCCTTCCCGCCGTCTCCGGGCATCCCCGACTTTTCCACACCTCCCTGTGGATGCTATAACCCCACATATTCCACCCCCGTGTCCCTCCCCCCCCACTCCTGGGGTAAGCTGGCCCTATCTGTCCGCCTATCCCCATATCCCCAGCCCCTACGACGACTACGGCCCTACAGGATTAACCCTATCAGGAAGATATAACGCGAGATCTATCTTATGCAATCGGAAAGTGCTACCTTAATGGGGATTGCGGTGTTATTGTAACTGGAAAGGAGTGAAATGGACCTATTTGCGAAATGCCAGGCTTTTACCGCAGCACGGGAACTGAAGGCCATCGGTCTCTATCCGTATTTCATCCCCCTGACCGGCAGTGAGGGGCCTGTTGCCTGGGTCGGGGACCACCGGCTGGTCATGATCGGCTCGAACAACTACCTGGGCCTCACCACCCATCCAAAGGTCCGACAGGCTGCCCTGGAGGCTATCCAGCGGTACGGGACCAGTTGCACCGGCTCCCGCTTCCTCAACGGCACGCTGGAGCTTCACCTGGAGCTGGAGCGAAGGCTGGCCGAGTTCGTGGGCAAGGAGGCGGCGCTGGTCTTTTCCACTGGCTACCAGACCAACGTGGGGACGATCTCGGCGCTGGTGGGGCGGGGGGACTTCGTAGTGACGGATAAGGAGGACCATGCCAGCATCCTGGACGGATGTCGGCTTTCCTTTGGCCAGATGCGGCGGTTCCCCCACAATGACGTGCAGGCGCTGGATAAGGTGTTATCCGCTTTGCCGGACGGTGCGGGCAGGCTGGTGGTGGTGGATGGGGTCTTCAGCATGAGCGGCGACATCGCCCCTCTGCCAGAGCTGATCGAGGTCTGCCGGAAGCACGGTGCCCGGCTGATGGTGGACGACGCCCACTCCATCGGCGTACTGGGGGATGGGCGGGGAACGGCGGCTCACTTCGGCGTGACGGAGGGAGTGGACCTGATTATGGGCACCTTCAGCAAGTCCTTTGCCAGTCTGGGCGGCTTCATCGCTGGCGACGCCGATGTGATCCACTACATCCAGCATCACGCCCGTTCCCTTATCTTCAGCGCCAGCATCCCGCCGGCCAATGCGGCTGCTGCCCTGGCCGCGCTGGAGGTGATGATCGAGGAGCCGGAACGCTCCCGTCGGGTGGTGGAGATCGGCGAACGGATGCGGAAAGGGTTCCAGGCACTGGGCTTTAACGTGGGGAACAGTCAGACCCCCATTGTGCCGGTGATCTTCGGCGAGGATATGACCACCTTCAAAGCCTGGCGTATGCTTTTCGATGCGGGGGTCTACACCAACCCGGTCATCTCCCCTGCCGTGCCTGAAGGGCAGGCGCTCCTGCGTACCTCCTATATGGCCACCCACACGGACGATCATCTGGCGTTCGTGCTGGAGGCGTTTGGCAAGGTTGGAAAGGAGCTGGGGGTGATCTAAGCCCGGAACATCGGCTGAGAGCCTTCAGGGAGCAACCTTCAACTGTCGTACGTAGCGCAGGCTGTCAGCCTGCGAAAAACAGGCCTGGTGGCCTGCGCTACGTGGGCAGGTCATCTCTATCGTTCTCAAAGTGAAGCTCTCGGGCGAACCGACTCTGGAAGTCGGGGTGGGCGGTCAGCTCGATGTACTCCACCCGGCGGGCGATGCGAGCGGCCCGCTCCCGCTCCGCGCAGGAGACCAGCGCCATCCGCGCGCCGGTGCCGGCCACGTTCCCCACCTGCTCGAATCGGTCGAGCGGGATTGCCGGTAGCATCCCGATATAGACCGCCTGAGCGACGTCTATGTAGGTGCCAAAGGCACCGGCCACGAACACCTGCCGAAGGTCCGCTTCTCTTATGCCGGCCTCCTCCAGAAGCGTCTTCCAGCCGGTGGCGATGGCCGCTTTGGCCAGTTGGATCTCGCCCACGTCCTTCCGGTTTACGGTGATCGGCCGCTTCAGCCCCGAAGCTTCCGCCGGAACCAGGATGTACTCCGGTCCCTGGGAGCCTTTCTGGACCCGGGGGCCTTCCTGCATGCTGCCCCGTCCGTTCAGCACCCCAGCCCGCCGCAGCTCGGCTACCACATCCAGGATGCCGGAGCCGCAGATGCCGACCGGCGGTGCACCTTCCACTGTTTCCCAGAAGACCTCGCCTCCGATCAGCCGGACCCGTTCGATGGCCCCCGGCGCGGCCCGCATGCCGAACCGGATGTGAGCTCCTTCGAAGGCAGGACCGGAGGCGGTGGAGCAGGAAAGGAGTCGCCCGTTCGCCGCCAGGCAGATCTCTGTGTTTGTGCCGATGTCCAGAAGCAATGTAGGGACGTCCACCTCATCCATCCGCGTCGCCAGGAGTGCTGCCACATGGTCCGCGCCCACAAATCCGGCCACGTTGGGCAGCAGGTGGACCATCGCCCCGGGGGCCAGCTCCAGCCCCACATCCTGTGCTCGCACCTCCAGCGGATCGCTCTCCACCGGCACGTAGGGAGCCAGCCCCAGCGGACGGGTGGGCAGGCCGAGGAAGAGGTGGTGCATGGCCGTATTGCCCACCACCACCGCCTCCACCACCTGGTCTGGCCGGACCCCTGCCTCGGCGCAGAGGCCGGACAGGAGCTCGCCGATCCCCTTCGCTGCTGCCTCCTGGAGCCGCTGGTCCCCCCCTGGCTCCTGGAGCGCGTAGGTGATGCGGGCCATCACATCCTCGCCGTAGGCCAGTTGGGGGTTCATCGCGCCGGCGGCGGCCAGCGTCTCCCCCGTCTCCAGGTCCATCAGATAGCCGGCCAGCTTGGTTGTCCCCAGGTCCACTGCCAGGCCCAGGAGGGGGGAGCCGGGCGGCAGGAGTGCTACTACTGCGTCGCGGCGGACGACAGCCCGCGTCTGCCAGCCCCACTCTCGAATCTGCAGGGGGGCGGCTCGCAGCACTGCCAGGTCTGGTCGGACCGGGCGGCCCAGGGCTTCCCGCAGTCGGGCCATATCGGAGCGCAGGTCGTCCAGGCGGGCAGGGGGAAGCTTCAGGTCACAGGCAACGACCGGTGGATCGAGGGAGACGGGGGTCTGCCGCCCCTCCACCTGGGTACGCTGGCTGGCGGTGAGGGATTCGGGTGGAACGAAGACGTGGAGGTCAGCCAGGGCTCTGGCCTGGCAGGCCAGGCGGAGGCCGTCGGTGCGCTCTGTCTCCTCCAGCTCCTCCAGCTCGCTGGCGGTGGGGGGAGAGACGGCGCCCCGGCCCTCTGGTGGGATTATCACACGGCAGGTGCCACACACCCCTGCGCCGCCGCAGATGGCGCTGAGCCCCACTCCCAACTGGCGGGCAGCCTCCAGCAACGTGATGCCCCTGGGGAACTGTCCTTTGCGCCCCAGGGGCTGAAAGGTGATCTCGACGCTCATTTTTCGGGTACCGGCGCGGCAGGACTGATGCGGCGGATTTTTTCGATCAATCGCTTCCGCTCGGCCGGATCGCTCGTTCGTTCCAGCCGCTGGCGCAGATAGCGCAGCTTCCGTTGCCGCCGCCGCCGCCGTTCCAGATGACGCTCCTTTTCCGTCCGCATACCTCCTCCGGTGATAGAGATTGGGATCAGGATTGGCGCCGTTCCAGATGTTTTCACCATGGAGTACAGGGGAGAGGGTTCCCCTGCTGGGCAATATTGTACTCCGCATCCCGTCGAACGGCAAGAGGCCTCTAGCAGGGGATTCTGAAGGAGAAGGACCACAGAGGCATGGAGGGCACAGAGAAACACCGGGGGCCTCGGAATCTTCTGCAGAACTCTGTGGCCTCTCCGTGGTGAGAAAGGGAACTTGCCATTCATACGACCTGCTGGTAAGATGTAAGTTCGTGCGCTGGCTCCGCGATCCGATCTGGAGGGAAACGGGAGATGTTGCTCGACTGGCTGCTCGCCTTCGCCCCCATCCTCACTATCCTGATCCTGATGCTGGGGCTTCGCTGGCAGGGGACCAAAGCCGGCCCGGTGGGATGGCTGATCGCCGTCCTGATCGCTGCCCTCCGTTTCGGCGCTGGCTGGGAGGTGCTGCTCTGGGCCCAGGTCAAGGGGCTTTTCCTCGCCCTCTTTGTGCTCTACATTATCTGGGGAGCGCTTTTCTTCTACCGGGTGACCGATGAGGCAGGAGCTGTGGCCGTCGTCGGCGAAGGCCTGCCCCGGTTGACGGGCGACCGGGCACTTCAGGCGCTTCTCCTGGGATGGGCTTTCAGCGCTTTTCTGCAGGGGGTAGGCGGCTTCGGGGTGCCTGTGGCCGTGCTGGGCCCGCTGCTGGTCGGATTGGGCTTCCCGCCGGTAGCCGCCATCGTCATCCCCTCGGTGGGCCATTCCTGGGCGGTTACTTTCGGCTCCCTGGGCTCTTCCTTCTTCGCACTGATGGCCGCCACAGGGCGGTCCGGGACGGAGCTGGCCCCGCCGGCGGCAGTGTTGTTGGGGCTGGCCTGCCTTCTGTGTGGGGCGGGTGTGCTCTGGGCAGCTGGCGGGCCACAGACGCTCCGGCACGGCCTGGCTCCTCTGGCCGTCATCGGCCTGGCGATGGCCGGGACTCAGTACCTGGCGGTCGTTCACGGCCTCTGGACCATCGGCGGGATGTGCGGCGGACTGGCCGGGCTGGGGGTTGGGGTAGCCTGGGCGCGATGGAGGGAGAGCAGGCAGGCCCCGGCCCGCCAGGCGGCCGATGGGCGGGGAGAGAAAGGAATGGGGCTGGGATGGGCGCTGATCCCTTACGGTCTGCTGGTGGCCATCGTGCTGCTGGCGGAGTTCAGCCCGGCGGTAAAGGCGTTCCTGGGACAGGTGGTGATACGGGTGGAAACGCCGGAGCTGGTCACCGGACGGGGGTGGATCACGCCGGCGGGCACGGCGCGGACCATTGACCTGTTTGGCCATGCAGGGGCACTCCTGCTCTACGCCTCGCTGCTGTCCTACGGATTGTTCCGCTGGCGCAGGGCCTACCGGCCTGGTGCTGCCCGTCGCATCATGCGGGACGTGGTCCGTAAGGCGGTCCCCTCCAGCGTCGGCATCCTCGCGATGGTGGGTATGGCGGTGACGATGGACCACGCAGGGATGACCCACCTTCTTGCAGAGGGGATCAGCGAAGTGGTGGGACCGGCTTTCCCTCTGGCCTCCCCCTTCATCGGCGCACTGGGAGCTTTTATGACCGGGTCCAACACCAACTCCAACGTTGTCTTCGGGGCGTTGCAGGAGCGGGTGGCGACACTGGTCGGTATGGACCCCCTCTGGGCGCTGGCGGCGCAGACGGCAGGGGGGGCGATCGGGGGGATGTTTGCCCCGGCCAAGGTGATCGTCGGCTGTGCCCCGGTCGGAGCCGACGAGGGGGACACGATGCGGAAAACGATGGTATACGGGGGGGTGATCCTGGCAGTCCTGGCCGTGGGGACAACGCTGTTTGCTTTGCCCCTTCGCTGATGGGCAAAATTAAGGTGTAACTTGCCACCAAACTGAAATGCACCCTGTGCCTGATGTCCATTGATCGTTGAAAGGACTTGTGCGATAATTGTAAGCCGAGGGCGAGCTGAAGCCCAACCCTGTTCTGTGATTTGATCGTTATGGAACAACGGGAGGAACTTCGTCATCGGTTGCGTCGTCTGGGGATGGTGCGCGGCGTGCGGGAGCTTCCACCATCCCCCCGCCGCGCTGTCGCCATCGAGAGCCTGGTAAAGGGGAACTTCTACGAAACTCCCCACGGCCGCTGCTTCGTAGCCCATCTGGAGTTTCCTCTGCACCATCTTCATGGAACTCTCCCTCTCGATGCTTTCTTTTCCATCCCGCCCCGGACACTTGCGGCTATGGGAGGGGATCCCCTTCTGGCCGAAGTGGAATCGGACCGCGTGCTCTTCCTGGATACAGAGACCACCGGCCTCTCCGGCGGGACGGGGACGATGGCCTTTCTGGTGGGGATGGGTTTCTTCGAGGGGGATCGTTTCCATATCCTCCAGCCTTTCCTCCGCGATCCCGGCGACGAGCTGCCGATGGTCTACTTCCTCCAGGAGCAACTCTCCCGCTTCCAGGCGCTGATCACCTTTAACGGCCACGGTTTCGATTTGCCGATCCTGGAGACCCGCTTTCTCCTCGCCCGGCTCCCCTTTCCACTGGCCGGGGTTCCCCATCTGGACCTCCTGTCCCTATCCCGGCGGCTGTGGCGGGAACGGCTCCCCTCCTGCGCGTTGGGGGTGCTGGAGCGGGAGGTCCTGGGGGTTCGGCGGGATCAGGCCGATGTGCCCAGCGGGGTGATCCCCCTGATCTACCGCGACTACCTGCGCACCGGCGATGCCCGGGAGATCGTCCGGGTCCTCTACCACAATCAGGTGGACATCCTCAGCATGGTCACCCTTGTTGCCCGCCTGGCCCGCATCTTCACCGACCCGCTGAGGGAACCCGACGTGACCGGAGCTGAGCTATACTGCCTGGCCCGCTGGTACGAGGAGGCCGGTGGAGACGTGGAGGGGATGCTCCGGACCGCGCTGGCGGCCGGGCTGCCCCTTCCTCTCCGGCTGCGGGCATTGCGGGACCTGGCCCAGTGCATCAAGCGGTCGGGCCGATACGCCGAGACGACGGTCTGGTGGCAGCAACTGGCGGTGGAGGACCCGCAGGGAATCCTGGCTCCGGTAGAACTGGCCAAGCTCTTCGAGTGGTATTTCCGCCGCCCGTTCCTGGCAGCAGGATGGACCCGCCTGGCCCTGGCCCGGGCCCGCCAGTGGCCGGAGGGAGAGCGGCGGGACCGGGTGCTGTGCGAGCTGCTCCGCCGGCTGGAACGGCTGGAACGCCAGATGAGGCGGCTGAAAGCTTGACATCTCTCCACTCTCCTTTACAATACCCTTAACCTGGCTCTCGCACCTCAGGCCACGAAGCGATATCTGTGCGAAAAACAGGCTGAACGCTCTCCGGCGCCTCGCGGAAGCCTCCACCGCTCCCCGGCGCCCTTTCTGCAAATGCGCGATGGATCGCTGAGTAAGGTGCATGTCATTCGCTCCGGTCGTCACCAAGATTACGCCCCCCTCCCGGCGGACCGACGTGCTCTATCGAGCACGGCTGCTGGACTTTCTCCACGAGCATATTGATCGCAAACTTCTCCTCATCTCCGCTGGCGCCGGCTATGGCAAGACCACGCTGCTGGTGGATTTCGTCCACGAGACCGATCTGACCTGTTGCTGGTATTCCTTGGAGGCGTCGGATAAAGACCTCCGCGTCTTCGTCGAATATCTGCTGGCCAGCCTGGAACGGGCCTATCCGGGCTTCGGGGAGCGGACCCGGCGGGCCGTGCGGAGCGGTGCACCCCTCGGTGGCGGCGCCGAGGAGGTGGTCGGCACGCTGGTCAACGAAATGGTGGAGCAGATCCCGGAATGGTTCGTGGTGATCCTCGACGATTTCCAGGAGGTGGAGGATTCGGACGATGTCTGTTCCTTTCTCACCACGCTCCTGATGTACCTGCCCGACCACTGCCACCTGATCATCGCTTCCCGCACCATCCCCGGCGGCCTGCCCTTCATCTCCCTGGCCGCCAGGGGGCAGGTGGCTGGCCTGGGGAAGGATGACCTCCGCTTCACGGCTGAGGAGATCCAGGCCTTCCTGAACCAGACCCAGGGGATCCGGCTGAGCCGGGAGGAGGTGGCAGCCCTGGAGGCCGAAACGGAAGGCTGGATTGTCGGCATCATCCTCACCCGGCACGTCCGCTGGGGTGGGCTGCTGGAGGGCCTGACCGGCGCCCGAAAGGCCGGCAAGCCCCTCTACGAGTATCTGGCCGGCGAAGTGCTGGAGCAGCAGGACGAGGCGACGCGAGCTTTCCTCCTCAGCTCTTCCATCCTTCAGGAAATGAGCCCCCTCCTCTGCCGGGAAGCGCTGGGGCTGGAGCGGGCGGAGGAGATACTGGAACAACTGGAACAACGAAACCTCTTCCTCGTCCGTATAGCCGGTGTGGAGCCTCCCCGCTTCCGCTACCACGCCCTGTTTCAGGAATTTCTCCAGGCCCGTCTGCGGGAGGGGGACCCGGCCCGCTATGTCGCTCTCCATCGCCGGGCAGCGGCGTGGTTCGAAGCGCGGGGGAAGGTGGACGCCGCCATCCGACACTACCTGGAGGCGGGGGAGACCCTGGAAGCGGCCCGCCTGGTGGATGGGGTCGCCTGGGAAATGCTGGCCGAGGGCCGTCTGACCACCCTCTCCTGGTGGGCGGAGCGGCTGCCGGAAGAGGCGCTCCGCACTTACCCCCGCCTTCTCCTCTCGGTTGCGATGGCCGTTTCAGCGGCGGGGAAGACGGAGCAGGCCCGCGAATGGCTCTCCTACGCCGAGCAGACGTTCCGCCAGCAGGGAGAGCGGACGCTCCTTGCCCTTACCCTCTCCCGCCTGGCCCTGCTGGCCCTCAACCGGGGCGAGAACGAACAGGCTGCAGAGCGGGTCCGGGAGGCGCTCTCCCTGACCGAAGACCTCCCCGAGCCGACGGAAGCCCGGGTGGAGGCCCGCCGGATCCTGGGGGTCGTCCTGATCCGACAGGGCCGTTTCGAGGAAGCATCCCGCCAGCTCGAGGCCGCCCTGGGGGAAAGCCGGGCGCTCGGCTCTCACCGACGGGAGATCCTCATCCTGGAAGGGCTGGCCCACTCCTTCCGCTGGCAGGGCCGGCTGAGGAGGGCGGTTGAGACCCAGCGGGCGGCGGTGGAGGCCGCCCGACAACAGGGAAGCCCTGGCCTCCTGGCTGAGGCGCTCAACGACCTGGGGTTCTACCTCTACCTGTCCGGCGACTACGCCGAGGCCTGGCGGGGTCTGGAGGAGGCCCTCCACATCGCCCGCACCATCGGCCATCCCCTCGTCGAGGCCTATGCCCAGGTGAGCCTCGGCGAGCTGTTGCGGGACATGGGGGAGCCTCAGGCGGCGGTGGAGCTGCTGGATGAGGGAAGGCGGCTGGCAGAGGTGGCCGGGAACGTTTTCCTGGTCTCCTGGACTTATGAGGCCCTGGCGCTGGCCTTCCTGCGGCTGGGAGATGCCACCCAGGCGACGGAGCTGGCCCGCAGCGCCCTCTCGATGGCCGAACGGCAACACTTCGGCCTCCAGCAGGGACGGTTCCGGGCCACCCTGGGGCTGGCGATGGTAGAGGATGGGCTGACAGAAGCGGGACTGGAGGAGCTGAAGGCTGCCTGTGACGCGCTGGAGCAGCTTAATGCAAAAGAAGAGGCCGTCCGTGCCCGGCTTCTCTACGCTCTGGCCCTCCGGGAGACGGGGCGGGTGGAGGAGGCGAAAGCGGTCCTCCAGACCGTCCCCGGGGATGGGGAATGGACGGACCAGCAGCGGCTGTTGCCGCTCCAGTTCCCGGCGCTGGTCCCCCTGCTGGAGTGGGCGGTGGAGCAGGGCGGGAATGGGGAGCGGTTCGGGCGGTTGCTGGCGGAGGCGCACAGGCTGGCCCGTAAGGCCCGACAGGTGCAGGGGCAGCGCACACCGCCTCAGCCTCCCCATCGGCCTTCCTTTCGCTTCTACGGCTTCGGCGTGGGGCGGGCGGAGCGGGACGGGGTCCTCATCCCGTCCGCTGCGTGGGAATCGGCCAAAGCCCGCCATCTCCTGTTCTACCTCCTCTCCCACTCCCCCGCCACCCGTGAGCAGATCGGTGCCGATCTCTGGCCGGACCTCCGGCCCAACCGGCTGCCCGGCACCTTCCATAACACCAAGTACCGGGTCCAGCGGGCCCTGGGGGTAGTTCCCTTCACCTATGAGGAGAGGGGCTATCGCATCTCCGGCGACCTCGACTACTGGTTCGATGTGGAAGAGTTCGAGCAACTGGTCCAGAAGGCGAAGCGGGCTCCCCCCGTCAAGGCGGTCCGTTATCTTTCCCGGGCCGTGGAACTTTATACCGCCGACTTCCTGACCGACTGTTATGACGAGTGGTGCGTGGCACGGCGGGATCAGCTTCAACGGCAGTTTCTGGAGGCGGCTGACCGGCTTGCCCGGTGGTTCATCGAGCGGGAGCGGTTCGATCGGGCCGTGGAGGTGCTGCGGCGTGGGCTGGAAGTGGACCCGCTGCGAGAGGATTTCCATCGTCAGATGATGCGGGCCTATGCATTGCAGGGGCAACGGGAGGAGGCCCTGGCCGTTTACCGGCGCTGCCAGGCGCGGCTGAGAGGAGAGCTGGGGGTCGAACCAGCCCCGGAGACCCAGGCTCTGGCCCGGCAGATTCGGGAAGGGCGGCTGGGGGCCGGAAGTGAGGAAGCAGGAAGCAGAGACACGGGAAGGAGGAAGAAAAGATGAAGAGGCGGGCAAGTGTGGCGCTGGGGTTGATTCTGATCCTGGTAGGAGGGGCAATGCTGGCCGACCGCCTCGGATACCTGGCCGGTCGGGAAGCTCTGGCCTGGACCCTTGTCTTCGGAGCGTTGGGGATCCTCTTCCTGGTGCTGCTTACAGCAGGAGCGAGGTACAGGTGGGCGGTTTGGCCTGCCTGTCTTTTCCTTTCCCTCTCTGCTCTTCTGTACGTTACCGCCAACGGGCTGCTCCCCGACGACGTGGCTGCCGGCGGATTCATCTTCTTCGGCATCGCCCTCCCCTTCTGGCTGGCCCTCTTCTTTGGAGGCCGCGCTTTCTGGTGGGCGACCATCCCGGCTGGCATCCTCACCTTTATCGCTGCGGGGACGGCGCTGGCGCCCTGGCTGGGGGAGAACTGGACCGGCGCTTTGATCCTCTGGGGGGTTGCTTTCCCCTTCTGGATCGTTTACCTGGTGAGGCGGGAGCAGTGGTGGGCCCTTATCCCTGCCGGTATCCTGACAACGGTGGGGTTTGTGCCGCTGGTGGCCCCGGGATGGCCGGGGTGGGCGCCGATCACGCTCCTCTTCGGCGGGGTGGGCGGGACATTCCTGCTGGTCTACCTGCTTTCCGGCCTGCGACGGGAACGCTCCTGGGCCCTCTGGCCGGCGCTTGTCTGTGTGCTCCTGGCGGCGCTTGCTCCCCTGGCCGGCCCCTGGTATCGGCTACTGGGGCCGGTGGTGCTCCTCGGGGGAGGACTGGCGTTGCTGGTGGTGGCGTTGATCCGTCAGCGGGCCGGATGATCACAGCACGTGCAGCAGGGTCAAACCGACCAGGCTCCCCAATACCAGGCCGACGGTCACATCCAGCAGGTAGTGGACCCGCAGGGAGACGCGGGCCAGGGCGACCATAGCGGCCCAGATGGCCAGGAGGCCAGCCCCCCAGCCGGGCAGGAGAGGGGCCAGGACAACTGCTATGCAGCCAGCCCGGGTGGCGTGGCCTGAGGGGAAGGCATGCTGGTCAATCCGGGCGTACAGGCCGGCGGAGGGACCCCCGGGGCGGTGGCGACGGATAAGCCATTTCAGGGAGGTGGAAACCGCCCCGCTCGCGGCCGTTCCCACCAGCGTCCGCAGACCGAAGGAAGGCCAGGCCGCCTCCCCCCAGAGAAAAGCAGCCACTGCCCCGGCGATCCACAGGATGCTGTCGCCGCTGTGGGCGACGAGGAGGGCCAGTTTCCGCAGGGAGCCTTTGCGGACGGCCAGACGGGCCGAGAGGTTGGCGTCGGTGTGCAGGATTCGATCGAGGTGGGCCTGATTAAGAAGTCGAAGCATAGAAACGAGCCTCCAGTTCAGCGCGCACGATCTCCAGTTGGAAGGGCTTGTCCACGTCCATCCCTACCTCCGCGCACGAGCAGACGACCGCTCGCCCGCGGACGCGAAGCGCCTGACTGGCGCGCCGTTCCCCCTCCGCCAGACACATCCGCCCGGTGAGGAGCTTGAACAAAGCCCAGGGGCCGCCGAGCATCCGGGCCTGGCGCAGAGGGCTTTTACGGGCCTGGGCCAGCCGCCGCCACAGCTCCCGGTCCAGCGTGGTCGCCCCGGAGCGCACCAGCAGGAGGTCTCCGCCCGCAAATTCGCCGTCTGCGAAACGAACATAGGTCCGGCGGGAGGTGGGGAAACGGCCTTCCATGACCGAACGCTCCACAACCCCATAATAGAGGTCGTGGTCCGTCTTCAGACAATCCTCGATGAACTGATCCACGATGGCCGGGGTCAATAGCGGAAGGTCGGAGCTGCTGATCAGCACGCCTTCCAGGTCCGGGTGGAGCGAGAGGGCGTGGTGCAGGCCTGCCTCGGCGTTGTCCAGAATGTCGCCCTGGGCAGGCAGGTGGATTACAGAGGCGGGAAGCGGTGGGCGCTCGTTGGGGGGCAGCCCCACGACGATGACAGGGCCGATGTAACGGGAGCCCATCAGCGCTTCTATCACATAGGCCAGCATCGGCCGCCCGGCGATGGGGATCAGTCCTTTAGGCCGGCCGAGGGAAAAGGCCGCCAGGGGGTCCTCCTCCTGCGGCGAATAACCGGACAAAACAACCGCTGCCAGCGTCCTTTTCTCTGTGTCCATATCCAGCTCTCCTGAAAAGACCCGGTTGGTCAATTCAATTGCTGGATCGAGGGCCCCAGGCCCAGCCAATCCATCATCTCCTCCAGCTCTTCATAACTCAGCGGCCGGCCTTTGCCTGCCAGAGCGACCAGAGCGGCTTCCATCATATTGGTCCCAAAGGAGCGCCCCTCCAGCCGGGGAGTCGAGGTGACCAGGTAGCGGACCCCCCGCTGGCGGAAAAGCTCCACATCCTGCTCGGTGGTGGTATTGGTGACGATCACCTTGCCGTCGAGCCGTTCGGGCATGTGCCGTTTGATGTAGAGGCAGTCACCGGCGATCGCTGTGGCCCAGTTGTACCAGGCCGTGAACTTGGGGACGATCTCTTCCTGCTTCTCCCCGGTGGGGTAGAGCCAGCTCAGGGGCAGATGGCTGAGGACGGGCAGGAGAAGTCGGGCAAGCCGGCGAAGGGCGACGACAGAGCGGATCGGGATAGGAAGCCCCAGGGCAAAACCGAGGTCGCCGATCAGAAGCTCGTACCCGGCCTCGGCGAAGGAGAGGACCAGCCCGTACCGGTCCACACCGGAGGGGATCAGCACCCGCTTGGGGTGGACCTGGTCACCGATCTCCTGTTCGACGAACTGGGCCAGCCGCCGCTCCAGGGTGTGCTTCAGCCCGCCGCCGTCCACCACTGGCGTCTGCCGGACCCCGGCGGTCAGCCTGGTGGCGCTGTGGAGGGGGTAGTATCGGCCGGCGACGGTGAAGCCGAGGTCAATCCCGCCTACGCCGAAAGCGTCCACCTTTCCGTCCAGCTCGTTATAGAGCTGGATGGCCCGCCGGATGTCCCCGTCGGTGCCGATCCGCTCGATGGCGATCTCCTGCCCCATCAGGATAAGTGTTACACACTTATCCCGGGTTGAACTGCCCAGACTGATGCTGACTGCCCGCTTCACCTGAATATACTCCTCGGTTCTTACAGGCCTGCGCTAAGGGCCTATCCGAAAATAGTTGGAGGACAGCCTTTCCAGGCTGTCCAGGCAGTCCAGAAAGCCTGCCCTATGACTTTTCAGATGATTGTACTACAAGTCTCCCTTTCTGTCCACAATCCTTGGATTCCCTTTGGGCACAGTCTCGCACTTATGAGACTCTAACACTGTGCCATCGTTTTTCTAATGCTCATCGCCTATTCTATAAGCAGGTTCCAATGGGGCTTTGATCCACCGCAAAGGACGCTCAGGGAGACTCTGCGCCCTCTGCGTTCTCTGCGGTTTTGCGTGGAGGTGGAAAAGTATGGACCTGAACCGGTTTACGGAGAAAGCGCAACAGGCGGTTCTGGAGGCCCAGCGGCTGGCCGGTGAGCACAGCCACGGCCAGATCGAGCCGGAGCATTTACTGCTTGCCCTTTTGCGCCAGCCGGAAGGGGTCGTGCCGCAGATTATGAACAGACTGGGCGTGGACCTGGCCGGGCTGACCGGGGAGGTGGAGCGGGTGCTCCTCGGCAAGCCCAAAGTTTATGGACCCACGGCCCAGTTGGGCCTTTCCCGCGACCTGGCCCGCGTGCTGGAGGAAGCGGAGAGGACCGCTGGGCGGATGCGGGATGAGTATGTCAGTACGGAGCACCTGTTGCTGGCCCTTCTCGGCCCCCACGGTGCGGAGGCGGCCCGGATCCTTTCGGCCCACGGCGTCAGCCAGGATGCCGTCCTGCGAGCCCTCACCGGTATCCGCGGCAGCCAGCGGGTCACCAGCCAGAACCCGGAGACGACCTACCAGGCGCTGGAAAAGTACGGCCGGGACCTGACCGCGCTGGCTCGCCAGGGGAAGCTGGACCCGGTCATCGGACGGGATGAGGAGATCCGCCGGGTGATGCAGATCCTCAGCCGCCGCACCAAAAACAACCCGGTCCTGGTGGGCGATGCGGGCGTGGGCAAGACCGCCATCGTCGAGGGGCTGGCCCAGCGGATCGTCCGCGGCGATGTGCCGGAGGGGCTGAAGGACAAGCGGATCGTCGCCCTGGACCTGGGGGCGCTGGTGGCGGGGGCCAAGTATCGGGGCGAGTTCGAAGAACGGCTGAAGGCGGTCCTGAAAGAGGTGACCGACGCCGAAGGGGAGATCGTCCTTTTCATTGATGAGATCCATCAGGTCGTCGGCGCCGGACGGGCCGAGGGGGCGCCGATGGACGCGGCCAACATCCTCAAGCCGATGCTGGCCCGTGGCGAGCTTCACTGCATTGGCGCCACTACGCTGGACGAGTACCGGCAGTACATCGAAAAGGACGCCGCTCTGGAGCGACGGTTCCAGCCGGTCTACGTGGACGAGCCGTCGGTGGAGGAGAGCATCAGCATCCTCCGCGGCCTGAAGGAGCGATACGAGGTCCACCACGGGGTTCGCATCCAGGATGCGGCCTGTATCGCGGCGGCGACCCTCAGCCACCGCTACATCGCCGACCGGCACCTGCCGGATAAAGCCATTGACCTGATTGATGAGGCCGCTTCCCGACTGCGAATGGAGATTGACTCCAAGCCGGCTGAGCTGGATGAGGTGGACCGGCGCATTATGCAGCTGGAGATCGAGCGGGAGGCGCTGAAGAAAGAGAAGGACAAAGCCAGCAGGGAGCGGCTGGCGAAGCTGGAAAAAGAGCTGGCGGACCTGCGGGAACAGAGCGGGGCGCTCCGAACCCGCTGGGAGGAGGAGAAAGGGGTCATCCAGGCTATCCGTGGCATAAAGGAGCGGATCGAACAGGTCCGCTACGAGATCGAACAGGCCCAGCGGGCGCTGGACTATGAGCGGGCCTCCAAGCTTCAATACGGGACACTGCCGGAGCTGGAACAGCGGCTGCGGGAGCAGGAGGAGAAGCTCCGGCAGATGCAGGGTGACCGCCCGCTGCTCAAGGAAGAGGTCGGCCCGGAGGACGTGGCCGAGGTGGTGGCGGAGTGGACCGGCATCCCGGTCACCCGGCTGCTGGAGGGGGAGCTGGAGAAGCTGCTGCGGATGGAGGAAGCGCTCCACCGGCGGGTGGTGGGGCAGGACGAGGCGGTGCAGGCGGTCTCCAACGCTGTCCGTCGGGCACGGGCCGGGCTGCAGGACCCCAACCGGCCCATCGGCTCCTTCATCTTCCTTGGACCGACCGGCGTGGGCAAGACGGAGCTGGCCCGGGCGCTGGCCGAATTCCTTTTCGACACCGAGGAGGCGATGGTCCGCATTGATATGAGCGAGTACCAGGAACGGCACACTGTCTCCCGCCTCATCGGCGCGCCGCCGGGCTACGTGGGTTACGAAGAGGGCGGCCAGCTCACCGAAGCGGTCCGCCGTCGGCCCTACTCCGTGGTCCTCTTCGACGAGATCGAAAAGGCCCACCCGGAGGTCTTCAACACCCTGCTGCAGCTCCTGGACGAGGGGCGGCTGACCGATGGCCACGGACGGACGGTAGATTTCCGCAATACGATCATTATCATGACCAGCAATATCGGCAGCCGGTGGATCAAGGAGCTGGGGGTCGAAACGGCAAGGGAGCGGGTGATGGAGGAGCTGGACCGGACCTTCCGGCCGGAGTTCCTCAACCGGATTGACGAGGTCATCCTCTTCCGCAACCTGACCCGGGAGGACCTGGTGCAGATCGTGGACATCCAGTTGGGCCGGCTGCGGGGGCTGCTGGCGGCCCGACGGATCGGCCTGGAGTGGACGGGTGCGGCACGGGAGTACCTGGCCGAGATAGGGTACGACCCCGTCTTCGGGGCCCGACCGCTGAAGCGGGTGATCCAGCGGGAGGTGCAGGACCCGCTGGCGCTGGCCATCCTGCGCGGCGAGTTCGTCGAGGGGGATGTGGTGCAGGTGGATGTGCGGGACGGGCGGGTCCTGTTCGAGAAAGCCCCCGCCCCAGCTGCTGTGCAGGCCGAGGTAGTGGTGTAAAGAAAGAAGGAAACCAGGGTTCGGACAAGCGTTTGGGCAGGGTGGGAGAGCGACCCTCATTCCACCCCCCTACCCCCTCCCCTCTCCCGCGCGGCAGGAGAGGGGAGGGGTGAGGGGGATGGGGTGAGGTCAGGAGCGGCCGATGAGCGTTTATGTCCGAATTTACGTCCGAGCTTCAGACGGAAACGCTTTACCCTGGCCCACAGTGTGGTATAATGGGAAGGGGAAGGAGTAGATAAAAATGATGCGAATGGACCGTTTCACCGAGCGGGCTCAGGACGCGGCCCAGCGGGCTGTGGAGATCATGAACCGCTACGGCCATACACAGGTTGATACCGAACACATCCTGCTGGCCCTGCTGGAACAGCCGGAAGGCGTGGTCCCTCAGCTCCTGGAAATCCTGGGGGCGGATGTGGAGCTTATCAAAAGCCGGCTGGATGAGGTCCTGCGTTCCAGCCCCAAGGCGGGTATCTACGGCCGGGGGAATCTGGGGCAGGTCTTTATCACGCCCCGGGTGAAGCGGGTGCTGGATATGGCCAACGACGAAGCAAACCGCCTCAAGGACGAATACATCTCTACCGAGCACATCTTTCTCGCCATCGTCAGCGACCGGACCGGCGATGTGGCCCGCATTCTGGCCGAGGCGGGGGTCATCAAAGCCCGCATCTATGAGGCAATCCAGGAGGTGCGGGGCGGCCAGCGGGTCACGGACCCCCGGGCCGAGACCCGCTACCGCACCCTGGAAAAGTTCAGCCGCGACCTGACCCAGATGGCCCGCGAGGGAAAGCTCGACCCTGTGATCGGGCGGGACGCGGAGATCCTGCGGGTGATCCAGATACTGGTCCGCCGCACCAAAAACAACCCGGTCCTCATCGGCGAGCCGGGGGTAGGGAAGACGGCCATCGTCGAAGGGCTGGCCCAGAAGATCGTCTCCGACGATGTGCCGGAGATCCTCAAGGGCCGGCGGGTGGTCCAGCTCGACCTGGCAGCGATGGTGGCCGGTACCCGGTTCAGGGGGGAGTTCGAAGAGCGGCTGAAGACCGCCATCGAGGAGGTTCAGCGGGCGCAGGGGGAGATCATCCTCTTCATTGACGAGCTTCACACCGTTGTCGGGGCAGGAGCAGCATCTGGTGCGCTGGATGCCTCCAGCATGATGAAGCCAGCCCTGGCCCGTGGGGAGCTTCAGTGCATCGGAGCCACCACGCTGGATGAGTACCGTCAATATATCGAGAAGGACGGCGCGCTGGAGCGCCGCTTTGCCCCGGTCTTCGTGGACGAACCGACCGTCGAGGAGACCATCGAGATGCTGCGCGGTTTGCGGGATCGGTACGAGGCCCACCACCGGGTCCACATCTCCGATGAGGCGCTGATCGCCGCAGCCCGGCTTTCCCACCGATATGTCACCGACCGGCGGCTGCCCGACAAGGCCATAGACCTGGTAGACGAGGCAGCGGCCAAGCTGCGTGTGGCCCTGTACACCCTACCGCCCGACCTGAAGCAGATGCAGGGGGAGATCAACCGGCTGCAGATGGAGGAGGAGGCTGCCCACAGCGAGCGGGACTACCAGCGAGCGATGATGTTGAGAAGCCAGCGGCTGGCCCTGGAGGAGGAGTTCGGGGCGAAGCGGGAGCGGTGGCAGAAGGAGCACCAACTGGATGAGACGGTGAGCGAAGAGGATATCGCCGAAGTGGTGGCCTCCTGGACCGGCATCCCGGTAGCCCGTATGATGGAAACGGAGGCGGAGAAGCTGCTGCGGATGGAGGAGGCGCTTCATGAGCGGATCGTCGGCCAGGACGAGGCCGTGGCTGCCGTCGCCGACGCCATCCGGCGGGGCCGCTCCGGCCTGAAGGACCCCCGCCGTCCCATCGGCTCCTTCATCTTTCTCGGATCGTCGGGGGTGGGCAAGACGGAAATGGCCAAAGCGCTGGCCTGGTTCCTCTTCGACGACGACGATGCCCTGCTGCGTATTGATATGAGCGAATATCACGAGCACCACACCGTCTCCCGCCTCTTCGGCGCTCCACCTGGCTATGTCGGCTACGAAGAGGGCGGACAGCTCACCGAGGCGGTCCGTCGCCGTCCCTACCAGGTGATCCTCTTCGACGAGATCGAGAAGGCTCACCCCGAGGTGCTCCATTCCCTCCTCCAGATCCTGGACGACGGCCGGCTCACCGATGGTCAGGGCCGCACGGTGGACTTTCGCAACACGGTCATCATTATGACCTCTAACGTGGGGACGGAGTTTGCGGAGAAGGGTGGCACGCTGGGGTTCCTGCGGGCTGGCGAGGAGAGCAGAGAGGAAGAAGAAGCCCGCCGCCGGATCGAAAGGGCGCTGAAAGAGGTCTTCCGGCCGGAGTTCATCAACCGGGTGGATGAGATCATCATCTTCAACCGGCTGACGCTGGAGCAGGTGGAGCGGATCGTGGACCTGCAGATGCGGGAGATTTCGGCCCGGCTGGCGGAGCAGGGGCTGGAGGTGGAGCTGACCGAAGCGGCCCGCAAGTGGCTGGCCCGCGAGGGGTACGACCCTCAATTCGGCGCCCGTCCCCTGCGGCGTGCCCTCCAGCGGCACGTGGAAAGCCCGCTCAGCGTCCGGCTGCTCCGGGGCGAGTTCAGGAGCGGCGACCGGGTGCTGGTGGACGTCGGCGAGGAGGGGGTGGTCTTCTCCCGGATGGAGCCGCTGGAGGCAGGACAGACGGTCCATATGCCGGAGTCCAGCCTGCAGACGCGGTAGGATTGGACGCGGGGACGCGGGAACGCAGAGACGCGGAGATATGGGGACGCTGGGACACGGAGAGAGGTCGAGATGCTCCGTGTCCTTTGCGTCTCTGGGGTCAGAGGTCTTCAGATCGGGAAAAAGCTCAACCCCACCGTTCCCGGGCCGGAGTGGACGGCCAGGGCGGGGGAGAGGGCGGAGATAAGGACTTCGACGCACTCGAAGTGGGCCAGCACCCGCTCTCGCAGCCGCTCCAGTTGATCCATCGCCGCCACATGGGTGAAGGCTACTTTGATGCGCGCTCCTTCCCCCACCCGCTGGCACATCAGTTCCACCATCCGGGCATACGCCTTCGCCCGGCTGCGGGCGGTGCCCAGTGCCACGATCACCCCATCCTCCATGCCGATGAGCGGCTTGATGTTGAGCAGCGAGCCCATCAGGTGCTGAGCCCGTCCGATGCGCCCCCCCATATAGAGGTAACGGAGCGTGTCGGCGGTCTGAATCATCATCACCTTACCGGCGACCTCTCTGGCCCGCGCCACGACCTCTCCCAGGCTCAGCCCCGCCAGCGCCGCCCGTGCCGCCTCGATGGCTGCCCATCCCTGGGACATGGCGACCTGAAGGGTGTCCACGATCTCCACCCGCATCTGTGGCAGCCGCTCCCGCAGGATCTCCACTGCCGCCCGGCAGGACTGGTAGGCGCCGCTCCCCTTTGAGGTCATCGTCAGCACCACTGCCTCCTGTGTCCGCTCCGCCAGCCGCTGCAACCCATTCAGATAATCCCCCGGACCGGGGTTGGAGGTGGTGGGGAGCTGGGAGGCGGTCTCCAGGTAGTGGGCGAACTCCTCCGGCCCCACATCTATCATATCTCGCAGCGTCTCCAGGCCCCGATGGACATAGTAGGGCACCAGCTCGATCTTCAGCTTCTCCACCAGTGAGCTGGGGATGCTGGCCGTCGTATCCGTCAGCACACCGACCATACCCTCCTCCTTAACCACTCTATCAGGAATCACGCACTTGCGACAGTGGTGAGAAAGGATTGAATAGCTCCGGTCCTGCTACAGGGGGACTGGGGTGGGCGTGGGGGTGCCGGGGCCGGTAGCGGTCACCGCCACGTAGATGAGGATAGCCGCCATGACCAGCACAGCGAAGATGACAGCTCCCAGGATGAGCTGTCGTTCCTGCCGGTCCCGTTCCATCTGAGCCCGCGCCATCGCCCGGCGGCGCTCCGCCTCCTCTTCCCACCATCTCTGCAGCCGTTCCTGTGATGCTGCTTCCAGTTCCTCCTTCACCGTTTCGGCCTGCAGCTTCGCCTGCTCCAGACGCCTGCCGGGAGGAACAAGGCGGGCCTCCAGGATCAAATCCACCAGATTGAGCAGGCAGCCGCAGGCAATACACCGTTCCACCTCCGGCGGGTTAGCCGCCCCGCAGTCCGGGCATACCCGGCTGGCTGGCTCGCACACCCCCCCGCAGCGGGCGCAGGTGAGGCTTCCATCCGGATTGGGGGTCAGCGCCCTGCTTCCACAGGTAGGACAACGGAAATCGGTTGCCTCCATCCTTCATTTCTCCCGATTCCCCAGCCGTCGGTCCGGCAGCAGGATATGGTAGTAGAAGCCGTTCATACAGATGTGCTCCACAGGCCGGTAATGCTGCCCGATGGCCTCCAGCACCGGCTGGGGGTAGAACTGGGCCCGGAAGACCACCACGCCGAACCGCTCCGCCTCGATCCACTGGACGATCTCCGAGGTATCCAGCAGGTTGTTTTTGTAGAGGTTGAGCAACTGGGTCGGGTTGGTCACCACTGGCCGGCCGGCCAGCAGGCTGAAGCTGGCCTCCTCGCTGAAGGGCGGCCCGTCCGAAGCCCGCACGTAGGCCAGGATACGCGCTCCGGCCCGGTAGTCCTCTTCGGTGAGGAGATGGCCCAACTGGGTATAGCCGCCGCTGTCGTAATAAAAGAAGGTGGTGCAGTCTCCCTGCACTGGCCGGTCCGCCACCCCCAGCAGCCGGGCCACCGGCCCGAAGACCGGTCCCCCGGTGGGCAGGTGGAGGGTGAAGGTGGCCTGGATGAGGAAGAGGAGGGCTACCGCTGGCCGGACCCCGTTGGCCCAGGCTCCACCACGGGCCTTCGCCAGCCGGACGAGCGCCCGGCCTGCCATCACACAGGCGGCGGCGATGGAGGTGGTGAAGTAGGCCGGTCCCGCCCCCCACTTGCCGCTCAGAAGCCCCATCCCCACGCCGAAGACCAACCAGAGCGCGTAAATCGAGAGCCGATCCCAGAACAGCTCATAGGCCAGCAAGGCCGTCGCCAGCAGGATGAGCACGGGGTGCAGCCGAAGCCACTGACGCAGAAGGACCAGGGTCTGGCGGTAGTCGAACTCGTTGACGTTGGCGTGGATAACGTTCAGCGTCCACTGTCCGTCGGTGGCCCGGTTGAGCAGCAGGAAGAGCAGACCGGCCACTGTCGCCAGCCCCACCCCTGCCACGATCCCCTTTCGCACATCCCGCAGGAAGATGAAGCCGATGGCGGCCGCCACGGTGAAGACGGCCAGTTGCTTGGTGTATCCTGCGCAGAGGAGGAGCAGCAGCCCCAGGAGCAGGTTGCGGGTCCCCCAGCGGGGGTGCTGGAAGCCCGCCAGGACCGCCACCGCCAGCGTCTCGAACATCACCATAGTGGTGTGGAGCCTGCAGAGGGGGCCGATCTGATAGACAATGTTGGAGGAGAGGAAGGCCAGGCCGGAGAGGACAGGGAGCGCCCATCGGTATATGGGTCCCTCCAGCTCCCCCGCCTCTCTTCGCACCACATAGCCAATGGCGGCGGCGGTGACCAGCGTGGCAGCGAAGGAGACCAGCCGGCCAGCAGTCAGGCTCGGCCCGAAGAGCGGCAGCAGGGGGACGATGAGCAGGTGAAAGAGGGGCGGGTAGTTGGAGGCGTAGAAGGGAAAGGCCTCGTTATCCCGGTACGGCCACTCCCCCTGGCTGTAAAGGATCGCATCGTAAAGCTCGAACCCTTCCCCCTGGTCGTAGTCGTAGGGCCAGCGGAGGAGCGCCCCGGCGTAGACCAGGTAGACCGCCAGATAGCCAAGAAACGCCAGCAGGGCCAGGAGGGTCAGGAAAAGGGTGAGGGAGTTGATGGTCCGGGGAAAAGCCGTCTTCATCATTTACTTTCTGGATTCAGGCCGGGCGGTCCCCGAGGCGAAAGAGGAGGGCGCCGATGAGAAGGAGGAAAAGCCCGGCCGCCAGCCCGATCCGCTGGAGCGGGCCGAAGCCTCCCCACCTTCCCGCGCCCACCCAGTCCGCGGCGAAGACGCCGCCGCCGATAGCCAGCCCGACCAGCAAAATAAAGGCCCCTAACTGTCGCTTTGTGATCACGCGGGGGATTATATCACACCGGGAGGCCAGCGCAAGGGTGTTCTCGAATGGAGCACGAATGTTCGAATGGGGGAGGAGACGCAGGAGGTCGAACGCTCAGATAACTTCTTGCTTTATCAACCTTTTATGCTAAACTCAGCATCGGGTGACGGGAAACCACGGAGTCACGGAGGACACGGCGGAAAGCTGACCCTTTCCGGAAAGGCTCCGCGAAACTCTGGGCCCTCTGTGCCTCTATGGTGAAGGTTGATCGAGCGGCGAGGGGAAGGGGAAAGGAGGAAAACTATGCCCGGTAACCTTTTGCGTAACGGCGGTTTTGAAGCCGATTGGGCGGAGGAAAAATCCCACCGTTGTCTTATCTTCTACACCGATGGGCGGGTAGAGGAAGCGGAGCGGGGCAATATCTTCACCCCGCCGGGGTGGACCGTCTGGTTTCGGCACGGGATGCCGGTGGAGCACGATCCACAGAACCGGGACGGCTGGGCCCAGCCGGAGGTGCGGGACGCCTGGATCACCGGCGACGCGGCGCGGGTCCACTCCGGACAGAAGGCGATCCTTTTCTTCACCTTCTTCCGCATCCACGACGGCGGTTTCCTGCAACAGGTGAAGGTTATGCCAGGGAGCAAGCTCAGGTTATCCGCCTGGGCCCACGCCTGGTCGAACGCTCAGGGCACCCCGCATCAGGACGATCCCCGCTGGAGCGACGGGGAGGGGGTTGGCCGCAGCCACTTCTTTGCCCTGGAGGGTCAGGTCCGGGAGGATGCGGCGCGAAATTTCACTTTTTGGGTCGGCATTGACCCCACAGGTGGAACGAACCCTTATGCCAATACTGTCGTCTGGGGTCGGGGAGCCCATATCTATAACGGCTACCGGCCGGTGCCACCGGTCGAGGCCGAGGCTCAGGGGGAAAAGGTGACGGTCTTCCTCCGTTCCCGTACCCTCTGGCCCTTCAAGCACAACGACGCCTACTGGGACGATGCGATGCTGGAGGTGGTGGCAGCCCCGCCCCAGATCGAGATGCGTTTTGAGCCGGAAGAGCCGCAGGTGGGCGAGTCGGTCGAGGTGATGGTGACCTCGGACCAGGCCCTTCCGAACGGAGCCCTGCGGGTGACCGATCCGGAGGGGGGGATGATGCAGGCGGCGGTGGCGGCCGCGGCCCAGCCGCCCGAAGGAGCGGCCTGGCGCTGGACCTTTACCCCGGCCCTCCCGGGCACCTACCGCGTCGCTTTCGTTGCCGGAGAGGAGGCCCGCCCCCTGCTGGAGCGGTCGCTGACCGCCCGGCCCAGGCCAGTTGAGGTGTGGGGGCTGCCGCGGGAGCAGTACTCACGGACCTATGTGCTGCTGCCGCCAGGGGCGGGTCGGGAATGGGTGCAGGCTATCCTGGATAGCGGCGCCTGGGAGGCGAAGCGATGGACTATCGGGAGCAGCGCCGACGATGCGGGGATCGGGGCGCTGGAGGATAAGACGGTCATCGCCATTAACCCGGGCCGCTGGCCCTCCGACCTGCGGGCCTTCTTCCAGCAATACTACCCCCGCACCCGATATGTCCCACTGGAGGCGGACACCCCCGGCGAGCTGCGCCGGAAACTCGCCGGATTGGTGGGGCGATAGAGGAATGGGCGACCGCGGGTAGGCGACCGGCAGAGGCGACCGGCGGGGGCGACCGGCGGGGGCGACCGGCAGGGGCGACCGGCAGGGGCGACCGGCGGGGGCGACCGGCAGGTAGGGGCGACCGGCAGGGGCGACCGGCAGGGGCGACCGGCGGGGGCGACCGGC
>JBDOIF010000074.1:0-1805 GCA_041082215.1 Anaerolineae bacterium | reverse complement strand
TCATGGTTTCCTCCGAACTGCCGGAAATTCTGGGAATGAGCGACCGTATCCTGGTCATGTCCGAGGGGCGGGTGGCGGCAATCCTGGACCGGGAGGAAGCCACCCAGGAACTGATCATGGCGTATGCCAGCGGCGAAAAGGTGGAAGGCCAGGAAATCTCCGTGGTCTCTCACCCCGCGACGTAACTACCTGCCATGTCACTGCGAGCGAGGCGCCTCGCGCCGAGGCGAAGCAGTCTCCTCACCCCGGAAAGAGATTGCTTCGGCGGCTGCGCCGCCTCGCAATGACAGGAAGAAAACACCTGTTATGGGTTACGGGCAGGTAGTTACCCTGCGACTTCGTGATAGGTCCGCTATTCAGAAGGGAGGTGATGTGAGGGGAAAGTGGCAGCAAAAGAGCGTTCCGGGATACTCTTATCCACCTTATCAATCCATTCCATTGTCACAAAAAGAAGGAGGAAGGACACCATGAAGCGGCTGAACCTGTTGCTGATCGCCATTCTGGTGGCCGCTCTGCTGGCATCGTGCGGCCCCAAGGCAACGCCCACTACTCCTCCGCCTGCTGCTAAGGAGTTCCGGGTAGTGGTTATCGGCAAATCCGTGCACCCCTACTGGAGCAACGTGGAACTGGGCGTGAAGGCGGCCGCCCGGGACCTGGGGCTGAAGGAAGACCAGGCCATCTTCTTCGTCCCCCCGACCGAGGATGTCGCCAAGCAGATTGAGACGATGGAGATGTACATCGCCCAGGGGGTGACCGGCATCGCCGTTGCGCCCTCCGACCCCGCCGCTCTGGAGCCGGTGATGAAGAAGGCGGCGGATGCGGGTATCATCGTCACCACGCTGGACACGCCGCCGGTGGAGAACTCCGTCTCGCTGGTGTACATCGGGACGGACAACTACTCCGCTGGCAAGATGGCGGGTGAGGTGATGAAGCAACTGCTGCCCGATGGCGGCAAGGTCGGCATCGGCCGGGGTTCCGACACGGCGCTGAACGCTCTGCAGCGGACCCAGGGCTTCCTGGATGCGATTGCGGGGACCAAGATTCAGGCGCTGGAGCCGGTGAACGACAAGGAGGATGCGGCGCGGGCGCTGGAGTTGGCGAACTCGGTGCTCTCGGCGAATCCGGACCTGGCCGGGGCGTTTGGGGTGTATGCCTACAATGGTCCGGCGTGGGCGACGGCGATCAAGGAGGCCGGGAAGGCGGGGAAGATCAAGCTGGTCTGCTTTGATGCCACGACGGACATCATCAATGGCATCAAGGAGGGGGTGATTGACGCCACGATCGCCCAGCGGGAGTACGACATGGGCTACAAGTCGGTGCAACTCATCTACCTCATTGCGACGAAGGGGAAGGATGCGGCCTTCGCCGAGATGGGGGTGAAGAACGGGGTGATTGACACCGGCGTGGACGTCATCACTGCGAAGACGCTGAAGGACTACGAGGCCTCGCTGGATGCCCGGGGCATCCCCCACGAGTGGAACACCAAAGACTGGACGCCACCCAGCGAAGGGGCTGCTCCCTCGGGGTTCCGGGTGGTGGTCATCGGCAAGTCCGTGCACCCCTACTGGAGCAACGTGGAACTGGGTGTGCGGGCGGCTGCCCGGGACCTGGGGCTGAAGGATGACCAGGCCATCTTCTTCGTCCCCCCGACCGAGGATGTCGCCAAGCAGATTGAGACGATGGAGATGTACATTGCCCAGGGGGTGACCGGCATCGCTGTCGCGCCCTCCGACCCCAACGCGCTGGAGCCGGTGATGAAGAAGGCAGCGGATGCGGGCATCATCGTCACCACGCTGGACACGCCG
>JBDOIF010000021.1:0-1528 GCA_041082215.1 Anaerolineae bacterium | reverse complement strand
TGGTCTAAAGGAGCGGGATGCTGGGAATCTCACCCGTGACGTTTCTGGCGAGGCTGATTGTCCTGCTGGTGGGGATGCCGCTCCACGAGTGGGCCCACGCCTGGTCGGCCAACGAACTGGGGGATGATACCCCCCGCTGGGAAGGCCGGCTGAGTTTGAACCCTCTGGCCCATCTGGACATCCTGGGGGCCATCCTGATTCTGCTGACAGGCTTCGGCTGGGCCAAACCGGTGCCGGTCAACCCCTACCGGATGCGGACCTCGCCCCGGGCGGGCATGGCCCTTTCCGCCTTCGCCGGGCCAGCTTCTAATCTGGTGCTGGCCATGCTCTGCGCGCTGCCGTTCCGGCTGGGCTGGCTTTCGGTGGGGGATGTGATTGCTGCGCGCCTGAATCTGGCGACGCTTCTGTTCCTTATCGCCGATGTCAGCCTGAACCTGGCTCTCTTCAACCTGCTCCCCTTCTTCCCGCTGGACGGGGAGAAGGTACTGGTGGGGGTTCTGCCGCCCCGCTGGGGGGACGCGCTCCTCTCCTTCCGCCCGTATAGCCCCTATGTCCTGCTGGGACTGCTCTTCCTGCTCCCCTATCTGGGGCTGGACCTCGTTGGCATGCTGATCGGACTGGTGAAATTCCCGCTCCAGATGCTCCTGTTCTGGCTGTGATGGGGCAGGCCGTCTATCGGGTGCGCCAGTTCCTTGCCGCGCTGACGGCCCCGCTGGTCCGGGAGGATGCCGACGTCGTCGCACAGGTGCTCACTCCGGCCCAGCAGGCCCTCTTCCGCCGGATGTCGGCCCCGGACCGTTGGCATGCGCTGAGGGTCTACCAGGCGCTGGCGGCGCGGGAGCCCCAGATGCCGGACCTGCTGGTGGCGGCACTCCTGCACGACGTGGGGAAGGCCGCCGGGCCCCCGCCCCTCTGGGTGCGGGTGGCGGTGGTCCTGCTGGAGCGCTGGGCTCCCCGCTGGCTGGACCATCTCAGTAAGGGCGACCCTCGGGGCTGGCGGCGGCCCTTCGCGGTTTATCAACGGCACGCCGAAATCGGGGCGGAGTGGGCGGCGCAGGCAGGTTGTTCTCCGCTCACCGTCGCCCTCATCCGCCGCCACCACGAACCACCGGGACTGTCGGAGGATGAAGAAGACCGTCTCCTGGCCCTCCTCCAGGAGGCGGATGGGCGGGCGTGATCGTTCTCGCTTTGTGTGAGCCAAAATCAAGGAGACTGGCCATGGACCGAAATGTCCTCTCCGAACTGAAATCGCTGCTCCGCTTCCCCTTCCAGGGGCCGGATTGGGCCGACCGGTTCATTATTGGCTGCGCGTTGCTCTTTGCCTGCTGGGTGGTCCCAATTGTGCCAGCGCTCTTTGTCTATGGCTACGCTGTAGAGGTGATGCGCCGGGTCATCCGAGGGGAGGAGCCGGAACTCCCTCCCTGGGGTGATTGGAGCCGGCTCTTTGTGGACGGCCTGCGCGCGACCGCCGTCGGTCTGGCCTACCTTCTGCCTGGTATGGTCTTCTGGCTGGGAGGTTTTATCCTCT
>JBDOIF010000002.1:0-2594 GCA_041082215.1 Anaerolineae bacterium | reverse complement strand
GGGAGAACCAGATTGCCGAAGGTATCAATGAGCACACGGAGCTGAGTGAGCGTCTCATTCGTCTGTCGGTCGAAAAAGGTGGGGAGGATGCCGAAGAGTTCCGGGGCTCTCGACCGGCGCTTGATCTCCACAAGCGACCCCAGCACCTCGTTCACACCATCCACGGCCAGGTAGTCCAGCCTGGTGGGAACGATCAGCCAGTCAGCGGCGACCAGTGCAGCGATATGGAGCACATCCACCGACGGAGCGCAGTCAATGATTGCCAGATCGTATCCGCCCAGTTCCGCCAGCGCCTCGGCCAGGATGCGCTCCCGGAAATCCACCGAAGCCAGGATGCGCTTGGCCGGCTCGGTGGACTTATCGCTGGGGAGAATGTCCAGGTTGGGCCGGGCGTTCGCCACCAGCAAGTCGCCCATTCCCTGGAACCACTGGACCATACGGTAGACGCCCGGGGCCTTCTCCAGTCCCAGGGCAGTGGCTACGTGGCCCTGCACGTCGGTATCCACCAGGAGCACCCGGTGTCTGTCCAGTGCCAGCCCGTGGGCCAGCGTGACGGCGGTGGTTGTCTTCCCTGTGCCGCCCTTCTGATTGGCAACTGCAATCGTTACTGTTCCTGACTTCATAGGGGTGGTCCTTTATGTTGTGAGGGTCTGGGGCTATCTTGTGAGGTGGCCTTCTGCCGACCGCGACGGGGAGCACCATCGAGGTTCCGCACCAGCACCCTGTGCTGGACTGTGTGGAGCGCCGGCCAGGTCAGGTGGCTTCCTTGTGTGCCAGCAGTCACCACGCTAGAGGTCGTTGGTCGTTCTCTCCGGGGTGGTGACCGGCACTAGGGGAGGGGGAACGAAGCCCCTTTGCCAGTCCAGGGGGAGCAGCGATGAGAAGATGATTCGGCGACTTGGGCTATCTTGCTTCGAGCAGGTGGGTTGCGAACGAGTGGCGGAAGGTATGGCAGGTGATGTGCTTATTGATGCCGGCCAGGCGGGCGGCCTTACGGACCGCCTTTTGGAGTGTGCTTGGGTCAATATGGTGGCGGCGGGTGATGCCGGTTCGCGGGTCGGTGGACAGTTGGTCGGAGGGGAAGACATATTGCCAGATCCACTCTTTCGGGGCGCTGGGGTATTTACTGGCGAGGGCGTAGGGGAGGTGGACGGCGCCATAGCCTTCGGCCAGGTCCTGCAAGTGGATCATTTTGACCCGCTGAAGGTGTTCCTGGAGGGGTTGGATCAGGCCATCTGGCAGGATTGTGATGCGGTCCTTCATTCCCTTGCCGTCGCGGACGACGATGAGGTGTTGTTCGAAGTCGAGGTCCTTTACGCGGAGGCGGACGCATTCCATGAGGCGGAGGCCGGAGCCGTAGAGGAGCTTGGCCATGAGCTGGTGGGTGCCGGAGAGGGCGGCGATGACGCGGAGGGTTTCTTCTCTGGTGAGGACAGTTGGGAGGCGGATGGGGCGTTTGGCGCGGACGGCGTTGAGGGGGAAGTCGCATTCGATGCCGAGCACCTCGCGGTAGAGGAAGAGAATAGCGGCGAGGGCCTGGTTCTGGGTGGAGGCGGCGACGCGTCGTTGGACAGCGAGGTAGGTAAGGAAGGCTTCGATTTCTGGGGCACCCATTTCGCGGGGGTGGCGTTTATTGTGGAAGAGGATGAAGCGTTTGATCCAGGAGAGATAGGCCTGTTCGGTGCGGATGGAGTAGTGCTTACGGCGGATTGCATTGCGGACCTGATCGAGGAGTCTGGCAGGTGGCTGGGGCGTTGAAGTCATCATTGTTTGGCTGCCTATTGACAAGTGGTATTTTTTTGCTTATACTGATAAACGGCGTAAGGAGGTAGCTTTCCTCGAGTGCTCAGTGCGTATTATAAGCGAAACGCGGCTAAGCGCAAGGGAGGGAGGACAGAGAATGCAAGCCACTGCTGGAGGTATGGGGTAGCAGTGGCTTTTTGGTTGGTGTCAGGTCCTGATCGACTGATAAGCGCGATCCTGCGAATAGGTGAAGGTATTTGACGGAAAGCGGTCTTTGAGAGGAGGAGATTTCGGGGAATTAGATGGACAAGCTTCAGGAGTAACAATCGTGCGGAATAGGTGGAGGAATTTCCATATACTCAATAGTTGGGCGCAGAAGGCGCGGTTTTGAAGGCCGGAGGGGTGGTAAGGGGATACGCGAGAGCCGTGCGGCGCGATGATAGGGTTGCGGCGATAGGAGCGGACGCGTCCGCTAGGGCGAGGGGAGGCCGGTTGGGGGAGGAACGTCGCTGGTAGCTGGGGGTAGAGGGGCGTCGAGGTCGGAGGCAGCGGTGAGGCTTTGCAGTCGAGTCCAGGGCAGAGTTGGCGTGGTAGGGAAGCCACGCCTGGGGTGTGGCAGGAGGCGATAGGTATGCGGCGCGGTGGCGGGCCGGTAAGGTCGTAACGGCGAGGTGGTCGGCGGGCCGATGAGGCTGGAGTGGCCGTTTTCGGTCGGGTGGGTCGGTGGGGTGCTGGGGCGAGCAGTGGGAAGGTAGAGGAGTGGGGAGCGGAAGGAAGCATCCATCGGCAAGAAGGGGCAGGTGGTCGGGGGGTGCGGTTAAGGTGCGGAGCCGGTTGTGGCCGGCAGTTCG
>JBDOIF010000122.1:0-1495 GCA_041082215.1 Anaerolineae bacterium | reverse complement strand
GTAGGAACCGAGCCTGTCTGGTTCGGCCACACGGACGACGAAGGTGGCCGGGGCGTTGATGTCCTGCAGGCCGTTACCCAGCCTCTCCAGGGCCAGATCCACTGCCACCGGGCTGGTCGCGATCAGCGGGTTGCTGAGCAAGAGGAGCACGTGGGGACAATCTTGGCCGTTCACCGTGTTTCTCCATAGCTTTCAAACGCTCTTGAAGGAGGGCATAGCCATATAAACGGAGGAGGCAGGAAGCCAGCAGCAAGGCCCGTCGTTCCGGGTCATACTGCCTGAGCCGTTCAATGTAGGACTCCACTTCTTCCGGGGGGTGGAGGACGGAAGCGTGGGCGTGCAACCGCAGTTGGCGCTCCAGCTCCTCCAGCGGGACGCGCGAGGCTCGTTCCAGGAGGCGGATACGTTCGGCGGCCAGGCTCCGGTCAATCTGGTCCCGGCAGAATTCCTGCAGGCGGCCGTAAAGGTCGGCCAGAGAGAGGGAAACAGTCCCCCCCGCGTCGGGGTTCAGGGGCTGGAGCAGGTTGACGCGGGAGCGGAGGAGGGCCTGCCATCCTGCCCCCGCTGCCAGGGCCAGGAGCCACGGGTTAGCCGATGGGGGGGCCAGGGACCGCACCAGGAAGTAAATGAGGAGGGCAAAGGCGAGATTGACACCGATGAACAGGTTGCTCCATCCAGTCTTCAGGGCACGACGGATGTCACTGTGGAAGGTCTGTACGATCTCGGCCAGGGCCCAGGCGGCGGCCAGCCCGGCGACGAGAAGGTAAGGGCCCAGGACGGTCACCAGGCTCATCGGCGGGGGTCCCTCAGTGGCGTACTTCCATCCGGCCCCTGGCGGTGAGGGAGACCAGTTGCCCGCCCTTCACTCCCCGAATCTGGATGAGGTCGTCCCTCTCCAGCTCCTCCAGGACAGGCTGGACCTCTTCCGGCAGAGAAAGGGTGGCCGCAGCCAGTTCGATCGGCAGGGCCGGTCCTCCTCGCGCCAGCGCATCCAGTATCTTTTGCCGCAGGCGAACGGTCTCCGTTGCGGATTTCTCTTCCTGAGCCCGCCAGTTTTCCAGCTTCTGGGAGAGGCGCAGGAGCGCTTCGCGGGATTCTTCCAGGCTCCTCGCTTCGGCGTCGTTGTCCGTGGAGTGGGTGGCCAGCTTTCTGGCGATCTCAGAGAGGGCCTGAGCGGTTTCAGAAAGCATCTCCTCCGACGGATTGGGCATTTTCCGTACAGGCATATCCGATGCCTCCTCCGGTTCTCCTTACCGGTCGGTTCCACCGATTAAGCGCAGCTATTGTTATATCATATGGAGGGAGGGTTGTCAAACCCATTCACATCATCTGCTCCCATCTGTGCCATTCGCGATGTGCCATCACCGCTGTTGAACACCTCCTCATACCCCCGGTCCAGCTCGTCATCGCTCAGGTGGGTGTACCGCTGCGTGGTGGTGATGGACCGGTGGCGGGCCAGCTCCTGGGCCAGGCGGATGTTGCCGCCGGTGCCGCG